>CAYWXM010000046.1:0-109819 GCA_964462595.1 uncultured Actinomycetota bacterium | reverse complement strand
GGTGACCGCGAGCGTGAACGAGCAGGTGGGCCCGGACAAGGACGTGTCCATGCACGTCACCTCGGACCAGGCCATAGTGGCCGAGAGGCCCATGTACTTCCACTACGGAGCCGTGTCATGGGGCGGCGGTAGTTGTGAGATCGGTTACGACGCCATGAACGGCGCCTTCTGATCCGCAAATATACTATCTGATGGGAGATGCCGGAGTATGGACGGGATGAGAAAGCAGCGAATGGCTGGTATAGAGGCGTTATCGCGGGAGGAAAAAGCAAGCGGCAAAGAGAGAAACCGGCGAATGGGTAAATGGTCGTTGGCGCTCCTCCTGGTCATGGTAGTCCTATTATTCCTCCTGTCCACGGCGGAGGCTAGCGCCGGAGAGGACCGCATCGTCGTCGAGTTGCAGGGCGCGACCTCGACCACCTCCCTCGCGGACCGCACTATCGGCGGGACCAACAACGTAACCCGGCAGGACTACAAGTTCAGGCAGGAACGCTGGGGCACGGATTTCCATTACCTCCTGAACGGGCTCTCACTCTCCAACTACTACGTGGAATTCAGCTTTTTTGAGCCGGTCTATCCGGTGAAATCCAGGATTTTTTCCGTTTACGCCAACGGATCCCTCATCGATTCCAGGCTGACCAACCTGGACATCGCCTCCAAGGTGGGCCTCAACCACGCCTACCAGGTGACGGTGCCCGTGTCCACCGTCAAGGACGCCACGACGGGAAAGCGGAGGATGGACCTTCGCTTCAAGGCCTCCAAGAACGCGGCCACCATCTGTAACATCAGGCTTATAACCGGCGGCAAGACGGCGACGGAGATAAACGTCATGGAGACTCGCCACTGGAGCGCCTTCCCCATACGTTTCGTAAACGGCGAGGGACAGGACGTGCACGAGGTCATCCTGGGACGCCTGGGCTCGCGTTTCATGATCAACCCCGTACCTCAACTGCTGGCCTGGCGCCAGTCGCCGCTGGGCACCTGGACCGAGGACCTTTCCGAGCTGGTGCTGGCCTTCAAGGACGCGGAAGGGGACATCCGCTGCCTCCCCTTCACCGACCGCTATCCCGCATTCTCCGAGATCGACCAGGAGCTGACCCTCACCGGGGTGTCTTACGAATGCCGCGACCCGGCGCTCGCCTTCGAGGCCACCGTCACCCTGACGGCACCCTTCTACCCGGAAGACGCCAAGCTCTCCTCCGCCCCCTTCTTCTATGTGAAAATAGATGTTAAGAACGCGGGCGCCCTCCCCACGGACGGCGAACTCATCCTTGTCAGGCCCCATAAGGACGCGTCGGCCGCTCAGGACCTGGGCGGAGCCCTCTCCGGATCCGGATTTAAATATCAGACGAAGTATTCCTACGCGGAGGAGAGCCGCAGAGACGCCGGCGCACCGTACGGCGTGACCTTCTGGGAGAGCCTGACCGTGGACGACACCACGGGCGTGGAACTCCATTTCGACGACATCACGGATACGAGCTGGGCCTGGGGCTCTCCAGCCTGGGATTCCCCGGACGGGTACCCGCTCCCTTATGACCACACCGTCTACACCTTCGAGCCGAAGGGATACTCCGGCCTGCGCTGGTCCTTCTCCCTCGGCGCCGGCGGCGGCGACACCCTCACCGCCATACTTGCCAGCCACACCACCGAGACCGTTCTCAGGGTCCGCAAAGGGACGACCAACGTGCCGCACTACTTCCTCTACCGCAAGACGCCCGCGCCCGCACCCAACCTGACCACGATCGAGGACGTGATAAGTTACGCCCTGAACGACGGGGACACCATCATGCAGAAGACGGCCTTCTTCGACGGGGTGCTCTCCGACGCCTATCTCTCCCCCCTGCCCGAGTCGGGACGTGACCTCGCCGCATGCGCCCTGCAGAGCTTCATCATCAACACGTGGTGGGTCTACGACAGTTCGGGAGCGGAGTGGTTCAGCGTCTGGGAGGGCACGCCCTGCATGTTCCACTCCACCATCGACGTGGAGTACAACGACGCCTGGTTCTACCTGTATTTCTGGCCCGATCTCCTGGGCAAGCTGCTGCAGGAGTGGCCGGCGTTCGAGAAATCCAACGCGCAGGGCAAGTACCTGTCCCACGACATGGGGGTAATGCATGATGTCACCGGGATGACCTACCCCCACGACATGCCGGTGGAGGAGAACGCCAACTACGTCCTGCTCCTCTATTCCTACTGGAAGAGCACAGGAGACGACGCCCTGATGAAGAGCCTCTTCGGGAAGGCGAAATCCTACACCAACTTCATCATCAACTGCGACACCGATTCGGACGGGCTGCCGGACCTGGGCGTCGCCAACACCATCGACCAGGGATCGGCGGCGGTTCAGAACGCCCGCAACCAGACCTACCTGGGGGTGAAGGCCCTGGCCGCCTACCGGGCGGCGGCGGAGATGGCGCGGGCTCAGGCCTCTCCGGACAACTCCTTCATCGACTCCTGCGATACGCAGGTGAGGGTGATCAACCTCACCCTGGAGCAGAAGCTCTGGCTCGGCGACCACTTCGCCGTGTGCCTGGACCCGGACGTTCCCAGGGCCGAGCGTGAGGCGTATTCCATCTACCCCTCCAACGGCCTGCTCTACCTGCTCGCGTCGGGCCTCGATACCGGGCTTACGGCGGACAACCTGGAGAGGTTCCGGCAGGACATCGCCTCCGCCGCAGCAAAGACCGGGCGCCGTTACGGATCCGTGCACACCAGCGTGAGCAACGAAAACGAGTGGGTATCCCAGAACCTGTGGAGGGACGCCATAGGCTACTGGCTGGGGGTCTCCGGGTGGACACAGGGACAGGCGGAGCGGCTGACGCGCTACTGGGACCTGGAGCGCTATTTCGCCACCAAGAAGAACGGTGGCTTCTGGGACGTGGTCGATTACCGCGACTTTTTCTTCCTGGGCACCAGCGAGGCCGCGGGCCTGGGTTTCGCGAACCCGGAACAGGCCGCATCCTACGTGGAGAAAGCCGACCTGGAGGCCGACGGCCAGCGTGGCGCCTATTCGCTGGATTCCGCGTTCCGGCAGTCCCTGGGATATTATCCCAGGGGCACCGCCTTCTTCAGCTATATCGGCGCCATGGCCCGGTTGCGCCTCGATGTCGACGCCGGCTTTCTCCTCTATGACCCGGCGCACGCCCCGGGACGGGTGCCCGTGTTCTCCTTCGCGAAGTGGGAGGAGGCCGACCCCGCCAAGCGTATCCCTGTGCTCGTCTTCAACGCTTCCGGCGGCATCCAGCAGAAAATAAACGGATCCCTGATCCCAGCCACGGTAAGCCGTTCGCAATACCAGCCCATAACCGGCCTTGAAGCAAGGCCCTTCTCCTGCTCTCCCGGCACCGGAAGCAACAGACAGCAGGTAAGCGTGTCCTACTCTGCACCGGCCGGCTGCATCGAAAAAGCCCTTGTGCTTAACAACTCCGAGGTCATCAGGGAGCTGGTTCCCGGCACTTCCGGCCTGACGTGGGATGGCAAGGACGAGTACGGGCAGCCCGCCCCGGATGGATCTTATACCCTTTACCTGGAGACGTCGTCCGCGAACCCGGCCGTACTTACTCCGCCTGCGACCGTGCAGATGGGGGTGAACACCAACCTGCCCTCGCCCTCCACCACCTGGTACCTGGCGGAGGGATATACCGGCAGCAACCCCACAGGAGGGGAGTTCGACACCTGGCTACTCATCCAGAACCCCGGAGACCAGCCGGCGGATGTAAGGGTGACCTTCATGCAGCCCGGCGGGGTGAACACAGAGCAATCATACTCAGTGCTTCCCCATTCCCGTTTCACCATCCACGTCGATAACATCCTGCCCGCGGCGGAGGTATCCACTTACGTGGAATCCAGCCAGCCCGTAGTGGCGGAGCGGGCGGTATATTTCAACGGCGGGCTGGCGGGACACGATACCGTAGGCGTGAATCATGCCTCGAACACCTGGTACCTGGCCGAAGGCTATACCGGGGGCGATTTCGACGAATGGGTGCTCATACAGAACCCGGGTGACGCCGACGCCGTGATAAACGTCCAGTTCCAGACCCAGGACCAGGGCGTCGTGGACTGCGATTACAGTCTTCCCCCTCGCTCTCGCTTCACCATCCACGTGGACAACATCCTTCCCGACAGCCAGGTGAGCACTTACGTTGGGTCGAGCCAGCCGGTTGTGGTCGAGCGCGCTCAATACCTCAACTCCATGCGTAGCGGCTCCTGTTCCATAGGAGCACGCTCCCCCTCCTCTACCTGGTTCTTCGCCGAGGGTTACACGGCGGACGGGTTCGAGGAGTGGCTGCTCATCCAGAACCCCTGGGACGAGTCCGCGCTCGTGGACCTGACCTTCATGGAGCTGGATGGGACTAACACCACCATGCGGTTCACGGTGCCCGCGCGCAGCCGCTATACGGTCCCCGTGCACCAGGAACTCCCGGACTCCCAGGTCTCAATAGAGGTATCGTCAAAGATACCGGTGATCGCCGAGCGGGCCATGTACTGGAAAACCCGCAGCGATGGACACGCCACCCTGGGCACTTCCACGCCCGAGTACACCTGGTTCTTCGCCGAAGGGTACACGGCGGAGGGCTATGAAGAGTGGCTGCTCATCCAGAACCCCTGGGACGACAAGGCCATCGTAAGACTGGACTTCATGCTTCCAGGAGGAGGCACTGAGAGCACCACGGTGGAAGTTGCCGGGCATTCCCGCTTCACCATCGACGTGGGCGCGACCATAGGAGCCACGGAGGTCAGCATCAAGCTGTCCTCCGACCTGCCGGTGGTGGGAGAGAGGGCCATGTATTTCAAGGATCGTTCAGGCGGCCATTGCTCCATCGGCGCCATCGAGTAAATGGTCTTTGTTCCCGAGACCGGGGTGAGTGGTCTGAGCTACGGGTGCTTTACAGGCCCGAGAACCGGGGGTAACGATCCTCGCTCAGCACTCGCAGGGTGCATATCCATAGCAAGGCATACCGCGGTCACCGCGCACAGGTACGAACGCATACCGGTGCTCGTCTTCGACGCCGGCGGCAACCTGCAGGAAACGCTCAACCCGCGCCTGCTACCGGGAAACCTGCAGCGCTCGCCCTATTGACCCCTTAATGTTTCTTTAGCGATTGTCGACGAAACGGGTGGCCTTGAGGGCCAGGGTGGGGTCGTAGATCTCCGGCGATTGCACGAATTCCACCCCGGGATCGATTCCCGTGGCCTCGCGCACGCGGCCGACCACCTCTTGCTCCAGGTCCTTGCGCATCCTTCCCGCCACGGAGAGCCGGATGATCAGGCGGTCGTGGCTGAAGGGGTTATCCGGCTCCTCCTTCTCCACCACCAGTTGGTATTCGACCATCCCCTTCACCCCCACCAGCTGGTTATGCACCGCCTCGGGGTTGACCAGTTTGCCGCCGACGCGTATGACATCCTCGGCGCGTACCGCGTAGGTAGAGCCCATGCGCGCCACAAGACGTCCGCCGCTGCGGCCGCAGTGCGGGCAGACCCCCGACTCGCGCGCCGCCAGGTCCCCCACCACGTAGCGCAGCAGCACCGTGCCCCGGCGATCGATATGGGTCACAGCTAGCAGGCCGACTTCCCCATCCGGGAGCGGCCTGTAAGTCTCGGGGTCCAGGATCTCGATATGGTAGATATTGGGTGCCGGGTTGTGGTTGCCCCCGAACTCGCAACATTCCACGAAGGAGCCCTGGCATTCCGTGAGGATATAGCCATTGTTTACCGATACCTCTCCCGCTCCCGCGCCATGCAGGTGCTCTCTCATCTCGTCGCGCATGCCCTCCGGGACCGTGTCACCCAGGGCCATGATGGTGCGCAGCGACGAGAGGTCGCTGCCCAGATGCTCACCGCGCAGGATCAGCCTGCGCATATAACGTCCCGTCCCCGCCAGCACGCTGGCGCCATGCATCTCCGCCAACTCGAGCACCTCGTCCACGGTGCGATGCAGGGTGAAACCGGGCTCGTCCTTTCCCGCCATGGCGTTGATCAGTCTCATCCCCACCATGGACGCCAGGTGTATGGTGCGGTAGTAACCGATATGGGGCAGGGTGCCGTAAGGGAAGAGGTTGACGATCGTGTCCTCCGGCGTCATCCAGCTTATCTCCGCCATGCGGCGCATCTGCAGGCTTATATTGAACATGTCGTAGGCGGTATTGAAGAAAGGCACGGGCGTGCCCGTGGTGGTCCCCGAGGTGTAGGTTATCTCGTAGGTCACATCGAGGGGTTGCGGATGATCCACTACCAGCAGAAAGGCCAGCGGGTTGGTGAGATAAGACTCCTTGGAGGTAACGGGGATACGCTCCAGGTCCTGCAGGGTGCGGATATTCTCCACCACCACCTTCTCGCGCCTGAACAGCTCGCGGTAATAAGGGCTGAAGGCCGCCGCCAGCTCCAGTTGTTTGCGCAGATTGCGCTCCTGCAGCGCTTTCAGCTCTCCGCCGTCCATCCACAAAGGGTTTCCCTTGTCGTGGGAATACACGGGCCGTGAGGCAACGAAATCCCTCGCCCCCTGCGGCGTTATATCACCTATCCTCATCTATTTCGCGACCTTTCCATCGGGCCCGAGAAAATTCGATAATCCAATTATAAACGATAGGCCGTAAGCCACGGACCCTGCGGGCACGCCCGACCATCTGCAACTCGCAAGCGACCGCGTTGCAAGAAGGGCGGTGGCGGCGTGCCCGTGCCAAGGCGGATCGAAGCCATGGCCTGGCAGGTGTGCCTTTCGAGGCACCGGGCCGGAAGGGCCATCAACGTTTCTTTACATCGCACATCAGGATGGTAAAGTCGTCCTCTATCTTGCCGCCGCTGAAACCCTTAACGGAGTCGACAAGGCCTTCGATAAAGGCTTTCGGGGCCCTGGACCCGGCTTTCTTGAGATAGCGCCTCAAGCGGTTCTCGCCGTACATGCGCCTGCGGGAATCCCTGCATTCCGTTACGCCATCGGTATACAGGAAGATGCGGTCTCCCGGCTCGAGCTGGATATTCACCTCTTCCAGATCGGGGTCCTCGAAAGCACCCAGTATCGAACGTCTTGCGGAACCCAGGACGATGAGTTCGGAGCCTCCCCGGATGAGCAGGGGATCGTTATGACCCGCGTTTACGTAGCGCAGGATCAGCGTATCCAGGTCCAATTCGCTGTAGAAAACGGTTACAAAGCGATCGTCGAGCCGGTTGGGCACGATGGCCCTGTTGGCCCTGGTGGCCACATCCAGGATGTCTCCGGGGTATTTCGCCTCGGTCCGGATCGCGCTCATGGCCAGGGTGGCCAGAAGCGCGGCGGGGATCCCGCTGCCGGTAGCATCTCCGATCACCAGCACCAGGCGGTTGCCATCTCCCCAGTAATCGTACCAGTCCCCACCCACGATTCGCGCCTGTTCCTGGTGGACCAGCACCCTCGCCCTGCTGTTTTCCAGGGGCCCTTCCGGCAGCAGGGCGCTCTGGATATGGGAGGCGATATCCAGTTCCTTGTCCACCAGCGCCAGGTGTTGCAGCCTCTTCTCTTCGCTGATGTCGTGGAATACACATACCACGTTCTGTATCTGCCGTTTCTGATTCCGGATAACGGACAGGGATCCGGAAACCCACACCGCGCTGCCATCACGGCGTTCGTATTCCATCTCTTTGATCTTTATCTTTTCGCCGCGAAAAGCGGCGTCCACGGGGCAATCATCATGCGGGCAGGTCCCAGGTTCCATGCCCAGCTCGCCGTACAGTATCTCGTGCACGTGCCTTCCCACCGCCTCGTCTTCGCCCCAGCCGAAGAGCTCGGCGGCCGCCGGGTTGAAAAGGGTTACGTTACGCTCCCTGTCGACCAGGAATATGGCCTCGGGGCTGGCAGAGATTATAGCCTCGCTGCGTTCCCTTTCGATAAAGACGCGTTCGCTCGCCTCCAGCTCCCGCAGCCTCCGCTCCCGCTCGCGCACGCGCTCGCGCAGCCTTACCTGTTCGATGGCGATGGTCACCTGGTCCAGGATGACCATGATCATCTCTTTGTCCTCGCCTTCGAAGAGCCGGGTTCTGGTATTGCTGCCGATCACCAGCACGCCGTTCACCTTTCCTCCGTAAATGAGCGGGGCTATTATACATGTCCTTATCTTGAGGAAACGGGCGTATTCCGGGTCGATCCTGGGGTCTTCGAGCGCATCCTCGCTGGTGACCACCTCCTGTTTCTCGATGACCGTGGTCGTGGCCTCGTCCAGGCTCTCGATTTCCCAGCTCATGTTCCTGAGATACTTGGCCATGGCGGAGGTCAGGCCATAGCCTCGCGCGCACTCCAGCTTCCCCGCGGCCGAGTCGTAGAAAAAGAGCAGGCACTTGTCCGCTCCCGCGATCATCACCAGGCTGCGTACGAGTATGCCCATGGCCTGTTTGAAGGACATCGCCCCGGCTATAGCCTCGGCCAGCTCCTTGAGCTCCAGCGTCTGGCGCCGCCTCCTTCTCTCCAGCTCGAAGAGCCTGGCATTTTCTATGGCCACCCCCGCCTGGGGAGCGAACGCGGCCAGCAGGGCCATATCCAGCCGGTTGTAGCTCCGGGGCTCCACGTCGTACAGCTCCAGCCCACCGATCGGCTTCTCGTCCTTGAGAATGGGGCACGAGAGCACGGAACGCACCCTGCCGCCTTTCACCGCGGTGGGCAGGTTCAATCCACGCAGGCGGGTATCAGCCGCGGTAACGGGCTCGTTCTCCTCCATCGCCTGGGAAAGCAGCGAGCGGGCGAGATACACGCGCCGCCCTTTCACCCAGGGAGCGCTCAAGCCCACCTGGGCCACCAGGCGCAGTTCGTCCTTTTCCTCGTCCAGCAGGTATACGGCACCCATGGGGGTTTGCATGATGCCCGCGGCTACATCCAGGATCTGCAGGAACACGCGGTCCAGGTCCATGGTGGAGGAGATGGTAAGGCCGACCTCCAGAAGGCCGTGCAGCTCCCTTATCTGCCTGTTGACCATCTCGTCCTTGGTCTCGGAATAGGCGGCGGAGAGGGCTGCTACGAGGTTGGCATTGAGCTCGCTCTGCGTATCCAGCATCCTGCGCAAGTCCTCCGGCTCCAGATCCATCTGTTTTACGTCCGGTACGACCCATTTCCAGATGATCGATTCCACGAGGTAAACCGCCCTCACCAGGTCGGTGAAGGGGATGCTCTGCAGGGAGCGGTTCCTGCCTATGGTGCGGGCGAAGGCATAGAGGTCCTCGCGCTCCATTCCTTTTCCCGCCATGAACTGCGTGGTGCGCAGGGCAAGCTTCTTTATAAGTTCCCTGATGTCCCTCTTGGCATCCGGCGAAAGGCCGGCGTAGGTGGGAAGGTTGGCCTCGAAGGTGACCTGCATCTCCTCAACCAGTTCATCGAGATGCGCGGATATGGTATCTGACAGTTGTTTGAACATCACCCTGAACCACCTTGGGAGAGAAAACTTGCCTGATTAAAGTATATAACATCCGGGTGGCTTCTTGCCCTCGGCGCCCAGCCGAAGCTGCCATTAACCCGAGAACCGGGGGTCGATCCGAAGATATTAATGTGGGTAAAAGCAGCTAATCTAAATCTCGTATCTTCTTGGTTCCTTGTTATATATTGCTGTTTGGGCTATATTGCAGTGCTTCTATTTACCGCTCAAGCGAAAGATTCCGGCTGACCCTGCCAACCACACATTATCCTTATCCAACGCAAATATATCGCTCAACTCGATGATTCCCTCTTCTTCTTCGCGTAGACGGAATCCGTGCTGGACGCCCTTGACCCGTCTTGCCACCGGCATGAGTATGCATGCATCAGTCGAGGCATGCCCGAACCGGGCGAAAACCCTCTTCGGGATGGTTCTTGCTGCCGATCAGCGGATGGAGCGGCCGATCGGCGGGCCGGAGTGCGGCCGAATGGCGGGATTATGCTAAACTACCCTTGCAAGGAAAGGGCATCGGGTTCATATGAAGAATATCGTTCTATATGAAGAAGCGTGAACCCCTGTCAAGGGCACAGGGGTGTCTGCTTGGCCAGCTTGCCGGAGACTCCCTTGGCAGCCTGGTCGAGTTTCGTTCTCAGGAGGACATCCGGCGGGAATACCCTAACGGCGTCCGGGAGCTTGCCGACTGGGGCACCTGTAACACGATTGCCGGGCAACCGACCGACGATTCCGAGATGGCCCTGTTGTTGGCCCGAATGCTGGTGGACCAGGGCGGGTACGATCCCAAGGAAGCCAGAAAAGCGTATATCTTCTGGTTAGGCCGTGACCGAATCTATTCACACCCATAAGGAGATTTCCCGAAATGGACATTCCACGGATCTTCAACGTCACCGAAAGTGCTCACCGCATCCATAACCCGTTCACACCCGAAAAGCTCGCCACTCTCGGCGCGGCGCTGCGTCTGGAAACGGGGACCCGAGTGCTCGACCTCGGCAGCGGGTCGGGGGAGATGCTGTGCACCTGGGCACGCGATTACGGAGTCATCGGCACCGGCATCGACATGAGCCAGTTGTTCACCGAGCAAGCGAAACTCCGCGCTGAAGAACTCGGCGTCGCCGATCAAGTCAAGTTCATCCATGGCGATGCTACCGGCTACGTCTCGGACGACAAGACCGATGTGGCAGCCTGTCTCGGTGCTACATGGATCGCTGGGGGAGTCATCGGCACTATCGAGCTTCTGGCGCAGAGCCTCCGTTCCGGAGGGATCATCCTCATCGGCGAGCCCTACTGGCGGCAGTTACCGCCGACGGAAGATGTTGCCAGGGGGTGTCTTGCCGGCTCAATCTCCGACTTTCTCACGCTTCCAGAACTTCTCGCGTCTTTCGGCCACCTTGACTACGACGTCGTGGAAATGGTTCTGGCAGACCAAGACGACTGGGACAGATACGAGGCGGCTAAATGGCTCACTATGCGCCGATGGCTTGAAGCTAATCCCGACGACGAGTTTGCGAAAGATGTTCGAGCCAAACTGACCTCGGAACCCGAGCGCTATGCCGCTTACACACGTGAATACCTAGGTTGGGGTGTATTCGCGCTGATGACGCGGTGATGAGTTGTGGCATCCGGCGGATTGTCAACGGCTGTGCCGCGCATCAGGTGGTGGCTCGCCGAGATTTGAGTGAGCCTAGAACTCATCCGCCATCGCCGAAATCTCCGTCCAAAGGCTCTGCACGTTCAAGAGTGCATGCCCGAGCCAAGATGTGGATTAAAGTACGGAGAGACGTGCATATAAAAATGCTTTTAATAAAATAGGGCAGAAGTGAGAGATGAAAATGGCCGGACCGCTCTTCAATGGGCTGCAAATGAAGGCCACAAAGATAGAGGGGCCGATGTAAATGCACGTTCTGTGGTAGAAAGTGCTGCACTTCAAATATCAGCATAAGCTGGGAATGTAGAAATAGCAAAGCTACTTTTAGACATGGGTGCAGACGTTAATACTCACGATGATTGCGGACATACTCGGTCCGAAGCGCGTCCGGGCATAGAAACACTTGGATAGAAGGGTTCACGCCCGGGTGTCTCCTTAATAAAAAACGGCCCGGGATTATGTGCTCGGGCGAGGCCTCGTATGCGCTGCCACCTGCCCGAGAACTATGGATCGTTCCGAAGCGCATGCATGCATAAGAGTGGCTGATTTGTTGAAACCCCGCCCGGGTGTCGCCCTAATAAAACACCGGCCCGGGCTGACCTGGTAGCGGGCGAGCCCTCATCTGCTTGACCGTCGCCAGCCCGGCGAGCAAGGTGCTCGGAGGAGCTTGCGACGACGACCAGCCTTGTCGCCGGGCACTTAAATGGAAGGGAAGAGACCGCTACCCGGCAGCCCGGGTCGCCTCCTCCTGCATGGACTTTATCTTCATCAGCTGGGTGCGGTAGGAGCGCTCCATCTCGTCCAGCTTCATGGTGATGTAGACAACCGTCTCCTCCAGAGAGGGGATGAGCACGTATTCGAGGGCGTTTACGCGCCGGCGTGTCTTCTCGATCTCCGCCGAGAGTAGCTTGATGTTGTTCTCAAGCTCCGCCAGCTCCACCAGTTGCGGCATAAGCTCGCGGTAATACTGCAGGGCGGCATCGAAGGCCATAGGTGTGGTGGAAAGGCTGTAGCAGTCGTATCCGCCGCTCTGGCGGATCTCGAAATGCGGGACTTTCACCCCCACTATACGCTCTTTGCCTACGAAGATATCGAGGGAAGCGGCGCTCACGGCCAGGGCCTCCCTGACCTCTTCGGTGATGACCTCGGAACGGGCGATGGAGAAAATGGTGTAGGCATCGACGAGCCTCGCCTCTAACCTGTCTCTCATGTCCCCACTCTGCTTGTAAAGGGCGAGGAATTGCTTCATCAGCTCGTCCAGTTTGTCCTTGAGCAACTTGTGCCCGCGCTTGGCGATGGCCGTGCGTTTGCGGAGCTTGAGAAGCTCCATGCGGTTAGGGTTGACGTTGATGCGAGCCAACTAGCCGCTCACCTCCACATCCAGGTACCTTTTTATCTGCTCGTCCTTGACCCGCTTCAGCTCCGAACGCGGCAGGATGCGGAGCAGATCCCACCCGATAGACAGGGTCTCCCCGATGGTGCGGTTCTCATACTCACCCTGCCGGATAAAGCGCTCCTCGAACTCGTCTGAGTACCTGACGAAAAGCTTATCCTCCTCCGAGAGGGCGGCCTCACCCAGGATGATGGAGAGTTCCCGTGCCTCCTTGCCGCGTGCGTAGGCGGAGAATAGCTGGTTGGAAAGCCCCGAGTGGTCCTCCCTGGTCTTTCCCTCGCCGATGCCCTTCTCCTTGAGGCGGGAGAGCGAGGGCAGGACGTCCACGGGCGGGTAGATGCCGCGACGCTGCAGATCGCGCGAAAGGATGATCTGCCCCTCGGTTATATAGCCCGTGAGGTCGGGTATAGGGTGCGTTTTGTCGTCGTCGGGCATGGAGAGGACCGGGATCTGGGTGATCGATCCCGTAGCTCCCTTGATCCTGCCCGCCCGCTCGTAGATGCTGGCGAGGTCCGTATAAAGATAACCCGGGTATCCCCTGCGCCCAGGGACCTCTTTGCGTGCCGCAGATATCTCGCGCAGCGCCTCGCAGTAGTAGGTCATGTCGGTGAGTATCACCAGCACCTGCATGTTAAGCTCGAAGGCCAGGTATTCGGCGGCGGTCAGGGCCATGCGCGGGGTGGCTATACGCTCGATGGCCGGGTCGTCGGCCAGGTTGATAAAGAGGACCGAACGCTCCAGCGCCGCCTGGTCCCTGAACTCGCGCACGAAGAAATCCGCTTCCTCGAAGGTAATACCCATGGCGGCGAAGACCACCGCGAATTCCTCCCGTTGTCCCAGCACCCCGGACTGGCGCGCGATCTGCGCGGCGACGCGGTTATGGGGAAGGCCGGCCCCGGAAAAGATGGGGAGTTTCTGCCCCCTTACCAGTGGGTTGAGGCCGTCTATGGACGATATCCCGGTCTGGATGAAGTCGGTGGGAAAATCTCGGGCGTAGGGGTTGATGGGGTTGCCGTTGATGTCCAGCTTCTTCTCGGGGATGACGCGCGGCCCTTTATCCAGGGGCCTTCCCAGCCCGTCGAAGACCCTGCCCAGTATATCCCGGCTCACGGACAGCTCCAGGCTCTTTCCGGTGAAACGCACCCTGGTCTGGGTCACGTTGAGGCCGCTGGTGGTCTCGAAGGACTGCAGCAGCACCGTGTCCCCCTCGACCTCGAGCACGTTACCGTAACCCACGGACCCGTCCGGGAACTCTACCTCCACCAGCTCGTTATACTTCGCCCCCTCCACGCCCTCCATGAGGATCAAGGGTCCCACTATCTCCCTTACCGTAAAATACTCTTTGGCCATGCCTAGGCTCCTTCCGATCCACCTTGCTTACAGGCGGTCATTATGCGTCATGCCTGTTTCACCTCGGAGGCCGCACCCGAGAGCTGCTCCTCGACCTCCTCCTCCAACCTGGCAAATCTATCCAACTCATCCTCGGGGATGAACTTGGCCCGCGCGATGCTGTCCTGCACCGGCAGGTCCATCAGCTCCTGGATGTCCCTTCCTTTCTCGAGCTCGCGGTTGGCCACGGCGTTGAACTTCATTATCAGCTTCAGCAGCAGGAACTGCTTGCGCAGCGAGGTAAAGGCGTCCGCGTCGTCGAACGCGTTCTGCTGCAGGAAATCCTCGCGCAGCGACTTCGCCGTCTCCATGATCAACCTCTCCTGGTCGGAGAGGGCCTCAACCCCGATGAGGCGCACGATCTCCTGCAGCTCAGCTTCCCGCTGCAGGATGCCCATGGCCTCCTCGCGCAGCCTTGCGTATTCCTTATCGACTTCGCCGTTCCAGTACTCCTCCGTCTGGTCCAGGTAGAGGCTGTAGCTGTTCAGCCAACTTATGGCGGGGAAATGGCGCGCGAAGGCCAGGCGGTCCTCCAGGGCCCAGAAGACCTTGACCACGCGCAGGGTCGCCTGGGTTACCGGCTCCGAGAGGTCGCCTCCCGGAGGCGAGACGGACCCAATAGCGCAGATGGAACCCTCCCTGCCGTCCTTCCCCAGGCACACCACGCGTCCCGACCTCTCGTAGAAGGCCGCCAGGCGCGTGCCCAGATAGGCGGGGTAGCCCTCCTCTCCGGGCATCTCCTCCAGGCGCCCCGATATCTCCCTCAGCGCCTCAGCCCAGCGGGAGGTGGAGTCGGCCTGCAGTGCGACGTCGTATCCCATGTCGCGGTAGTACTCGGCCAGGGTGATGCCCGTGTACACGGAGGCCTCCCGTGCCGCCACCGGCATGTTGGAGGTATTGGCGATAAGCACCGTGCGCAACATGAGGGGCTCCCCCGAGTAGGGGTCGAGTAACTCCGGGAACTCCAGCAGCACGTCGGTCATCTCGTTGCCCCGCTCGCCGCAGCCCACGAAGATGACTATCTCCGAATTGGCCCACTTGGCGATGGCGTGCTGCAGCACCGTCTTGCCCGACCCGAAGGGCCCCGGCACGCATGCCGTGCCTCCCTTGGCTATAGGGAAGAAAGTATCCACTATACGCTGCCCGGTTATCAGGGGCTCGAATGGCGGTTTTTTCTCGCCGTAGGGCCGTCCCCTCCTCACGGGCCATCTCTGCATCATACCCACCGCCACCTCGCCGCCGGGCGTCTCCACCGCCGCCACGTCGTCCTCCACGGTGAAGCTGCCCTCGGCAATATGGGACAGCTTTCCCCGCACATCCGGCGGTACCATGATACGGTGGGTGATGACCTTGGTCTCCTGCACCGTGCCCAGGATGTCCCCCGGCCCCACCTCGTCACCGACCTTGGCCGTGGGCTGGAAGTCCCACTTGCGGTCGCGCGCCAGGCCAGGCTCTTCCACTCCCCGGGGGACGTAATTGCCGTACTTTTCCCTGATAGCGTCGAGGGGCCTCTGCACTCCGTCGTAAATGGAGGTGAGCAACCCCGGACCCAGTTCCACGCTCAAGGGTTCGCCGGTGCTCGCCACCTCGTCCCCCGGGCCGATGCCCGAGGTCTCCTCGTAAACCTGTATGGAGGCGCGGTCCCCGCGCAGCTCGATTATCTCCCCCATCAGGCGATCTCTTCCCACCTTTACCAGGTCATACATCTTGGGATCGGGCAAACCCCTGGCCACCACCAGGGGCCCCGCAACCTTGACCACGTACCCCTCTTTCATTTACAGCTCCTCATCTCGACGTATCCACTACCACGGCCCCCGCAAAACAGGCACCCATGCAGCGTCCATGATCCTTCCATCTCAGTCGATCACCGATCCCAGGGCTTTGACTATCTTTTCCCTGATACCTTCCTTTCCCAGGCCCAGCGAACCGCTGACGGCCGGCACGACCAGCACCACCGGCAGCTCCTCCACGTCGGGGAAACCGGTTACCTCGTCCAGCAGGACCCGGTAGACGGGCTCGGTGATCATGACCAGCGCGTACCTGTCGCGCGGGAGCGACTTCCAGATAGCGGGGCCATCCCCGGGAACGGCGGCTATATAGGTCTCCACGCCTACCGCTTTGAATCCGATCACCGAGGTCATGCCCCCGATCATCGCCACTTTCAGACCGTCACCGCCCAAAACAAACACCGGCCTCTCTCAATCGATGTATAACTTCCTCAGCATCTTATCGATGGCATCGGGTGATATGTTGTGCAACTTTGCCACCAGTATCAGGCGCACCATGAGTACCTCGTTCTCCCTCGCCCTGATGTAGGCGAAGACCGGCTCCACGCCGACCGAGATCCTCTTCGTCCCCCGCACCATCTCCATGAGGTGATCGTCGCTCCTGCGGTCGAACTCGGTCAACCTCACGATTCCCTCCTCGTCCTCCACCAACTCCATGAGCCTGGAATAATAGGGCACGCTCTCCAGTTTTTTTACCATCGCCTCCGGGGCATCTCCAAAGATATCGAGCAGATTGGCGGTATCGATGAATCCTCCCCTGGCCAGCATGGCCTGCATGAAATCCCTTTCCTTGGACAGGATGCGTCCCCTGATCAGGAGCTTGAGGTTTGCCAGGTCTATGGAAGCCCGGGCGAAGTCGACCATGAAGTCGTTTCCCTCGCGCGTGGCCAGGAAAAGTCGATGCTCCAGGTAATGCTTGTCCACGATGGTGTCCAGCTGCTGCGGCAAATCCGGCACCGCGGCCAACTCCGCCACCGTTTCCTTGTAGGGTGAGGGAAGGGCGGCCGTGTCCTCGAGGCCTTTTTCGAGAGTCTCAATATCATAAACCCCCAGGCCCCGCAGTAAGCCCTCCGGCTCTTTCCCCGCCCTCTCCGCCTTGACCAGGGCCTTGAGGTTGTGAAAATCATAGCGGCAGAGGAAGAACTCCATGAGGAAGGAATCCTTGGGCAGGGCCCTGGACAGCGATCCGTACAGGTCGCGCAGAAAGGCGGTGAGACCCGAGTCCACCCCCTTGGCCAGCCGCGCATCCTGCAGGTACTCGCCTATATCCGTCTCGTCCAGGATATGCAGCGCTTCCTCGAATTCCGCTCCGACCAGCCGTTCTATGTGCTGCGAGGAAAGCATGTTCGTTTCCAGGACCCTGGTCATCCCCACGGCATAGCCATAGCGCGTAACGTCACGGAAGGGGGTTATGCGCTTCAGGCTTACGGTCAGGAAGGAGGGGAGTTCTTTCGTCTTACCCTCCCTGAAATGAGGGGATACTCCCTTCTTCAAGGGGTTGAGGTCCGCCAAACCGGCAAAGCTCATACGCCGCTACCTCGCTCTTCCGCCGTGCCGAACAATATCTTGAGCACTTCCTCTTCGTGCCTCTCCCTTGCCTCGCGTACGAGTGTCTGCAGCGAGAGGTTGTTGGCGAACTTCTCCCCGCGCAGGATTATCCCGCGCTCGAAATCCGCCTCGTCCCCGGAAAGGATAAGCTTCCCCTTGTGCCCTCTCTCGCGCAAGGCCGCGTTTATCTCCTCCATCAGCCCACCGGCCAGCAGGCGCCGGTCGTAAGGCGCCGCGATTATCTCCTCTTCTCCCTCGCCCGCGTTATCCACGATCAAGCGCTTGAGCCAGGCGCGCTGCCTCTCTTCTGGAAGGGAGCCGAACTCCCGCATGCCCGCGGCGAACGTCTCCTCGAACAGCTCCTCCCGGGTGGTGAGGAGGGCGGCGCGGCTCTCAGTGAGCGCCTCGCTCATTATCCTGGTGCGCTCCCTCTCGCCGCGCTCCCGGAAGGATGCGCGGATAGCCTCCGCGGAGCGGCGGGCTTCCTCTTCCCCGGTTTCCTTGATACTCGCGGCCTCTTCCTCGGCCCCGGAGACGATACGCTCACCTTCCGCCCGGGCGTCGTGCTCGATCTTCTCCAGCAAGCTCTGCAGCGACATTTCCTCTCCTTCTCCGTTTAGCCGGGATAAGCGGCCCTGATCACCACGAAGAACATGAGGATGGTGACGATGAGCGAGAGCACGGCGTAGGTTTCCACAAGTGCCGGCAGCACCAGGGAACGGCCCATCTCCTCCCGGCGTTTGGCGACCATCCCCGCCGCTCCCGCGGCGGTCAGTCCCTGGTAGGCGCCGGAGACGAAACAGACGAAAGCCACCGGCAGGCAGGCCAAGAAGATCTGGAAGCCCAGGCCGCCGCTAAGAACCTCCCAACCTCCGGAGGGCTTCATGACGAAGACGACCAGCACGCCGGTGATAAACCCATAGATCCCCTGCGTGCCCGGGATGACCACCAGGGGCAGCAGGGGCCCGAAGCGCTCGGGCATCTCGGTGAGTATGCCGCCGGCCACGTTGGCCACGTAGGTGATGCCCATGGCGGAGCCGGCGCCACCCCCGATGACCGCCATCGCAGCGCCCAGCAGGGCCCACTGCAGGCCGGTCAACCCAGCAAAAGATTCAATCATATCAACCTCCTCTACCGGTCCTCTATCACTATTCTGTTTGTCCGCAATGCCAGGGGGTCGAAAGGCTCGCCCCCGTCCTCGTAAAACTTGCCGAAAAACTCCACGTACTGCAGCCTCAATGGATGCACGAACGCGCTCAGGAAACTCACCGCCAGGTTGAAGAGATGGCCGCCGAGAAGAACGAGCGCCAATAATACGATGCCCAGGATGGGGAGACCCCAGACCAGCCCGGCCATGATGTTTATAACCGTGGCTATGGCGATGGTGGCCAGCCCCAAAGCGTAGAGGCGCAGGTAAGATGCCACGTCTCCGATGGTACTGGCGAAAAGGCCATAGAGGTTGTAGAGCCCGCCGAAGAACTTGCCGGCGATACTCTTGCTGGAGATATTGGAGAGGAATATGACCCCCGCCACTCCGGCTATGAGCACGACCATCCCTATCGTGGAGACGATCTCGAGCCCCGCGCCGAAACCGATGGCCAGTATGGCCAGCCCGAGCCAGGACAGGAGGGTGGTGCCCTGTTCGCAGATTCCCAACCATACCGAGTTATGGCGCATGTTGTCTCGCATCTCGATGGCCACCCCGATGGAGATATGGATCAGCCCCAGGGCGAGGCAGATGAGCATAAACGGTATGGGCTCGTACAGGAGGTCCATGGTGCCCGGAAACTTGAAAAAGCCCGGAAGCCCCGACGCCTCCCCGTTGATCGCGACAAGATAGCTGTCGATGCCGAAATAACCGGCGGTCAATATCCCTACCACGATGGAGACTATACCGCAGTACATAAAGAGGCGCAGAAACTTCCTGGTGTTTTCACTCACGTCCAGTTTTTTCAGTCCCAGCCAGAAGGCCAGCGCGAGGATCGCGCCATAGCCGACATCCCCGATACACATGCCGAAGAAAAGGATAAAAAACGGCGCCACGAACGGCGTGGGGTCGGTCTCGGCATGGCTGGGAACGCCGAACAGCTGCACCAGGGTCTCTGCGGGGCGGATACGCGGCCTGTTGACCATGAGGGTGGGGGGTGAATCCTGCTCGGCGGGGGAACTGAAACCCACGTCCATGGTTTCCCCCAGTTCGCCCAGCCCCTCCCTCATCTCCTCAATCCGGCTTTCCTCTATCCATCCCTGCAGCCCCACGACCTTGCGGGTGTGCAGGAACTTGCCCTTGACCTCCTCCTTCATCAAGTGGTTTTCCAGGCATTCCTTCAGGGCAAGCACGCTCGGTTTGAGGTGCGATTTTTCTCTTATCCTTTTCTCCAGGCCTTCTTTCTCCTCGTCGTGTGCCGTGAGCCTCCCCTCCACCAGAGAGATCTCCTCCTGGACGGTCCCCTCTTTTCCCTCCAGTTCCACCTGCTCCAGGTCGTATTCCGAAGCAAGGGAGGAGAAATCTTCCGCGCTCGAGCGGTGGACCGCCACCGCCAGGTAAAGCCGCTCGCCCTCCCTTTCGATCGCCTCCCAGACAGCGAGGGGGCAAAGCGTATCCATCTCTTTTTCCCAGCCGGGAAGGTTCTGGTTAGGGATCACGACCAGGTGGAATTCCACCTCACGCAGGGCCTTCGCCTCCCCCAGGGGATAGTCAAAATCTCTCCACGGCCGCAGGCTCTCCAGCTCTCCCCTCAGCTTGGATATGTCGGAGTCCACGCGCCTTATCTCTATATCTATGCTCTCCATTTCGCGGTAGATGCCCTCGAGGTCTGTTCCCCCCTCGACCGCGAGGAACTCCTCCATCGTAAGGTGTACTTTCTCCTGGATAAAGCTCGCCAGCAGGCCTTTCTTCGCGGTCTCCAGCCTCTCGAACAGCTGGAGTATGAACTCAGCCCTCGCCAGGGCAAGACGCAGTTGCCTGGTGTCCGGCTCGAGGTAAGTGCCCGGAGGGGGTTCTTCTTCCTGGTTTCCGGGATCGAAATCAACTACGTGAACGGCTCCCAGGCTATGGAGCCTCTCTACCAGTTCATCTCTCGCATCGGCGGGAGCCAACACTGAGACCTTGCTCATTCTCGCTACGGGCATGCCTGACCCCCGTGGTCGGGTCGTTTGCTTTCAATCACCTTGTTCGAGCCTCTCGACGATGAAGCCCACGGCCGCCGCCTGTTTCACCGCAACTGTCTTGCGAAGCCTGGCTCCGTCCTCCTCGTAACGCTTTCTAAGCTCACCGGCGCTCTTCTCGGCCTCACGCAGGATTGCGGCCATCTCGTCCTCACCCTCGGAGCGCGCCTTTTCCTCCGCTTCCCCCTTCGCCGTCTCCGATCCGTCCCGCGCGCTGGAGACGATCGCCTCCGCCCTGGCGCGGTATTCTTCCAGGGTACGCTCGGCCTTGTCCTCGGCGTCCTTCACACTGCCCAGCTTGTCCGCTATCTCGCTCATCCCGTCCGTCCTTCCGTCCTGAAGAACCGGCAATCCTCTCCCTGGGTCCTGCGGGTCCACAATACCAGGGTCCGGTGCGGCTTTCCCTGTCCGCTCGGCTTTCTGACCTGCTTTATCCCTTAATGTGATCAGATTTCGGACATTGAAAAATATATTTTGGCCTCGGTAATAATATATTTTATCCAGACTGATTTCAAGCGCCCGTACTGGAGCATGCGCCGGACGGATCAGCCACCCTTACGTCGGCTTATTATATCATGGCGGTTATGCATAGAGGGCTTTCGCGCACGGGTGAAGCTTATGCTGGCCACATCGATTGTCACGAGTTGCGTTAGCGGATAATGCCCGTGCCCGGACCGGATCGCCTCATCCCATCAGGATGCGTTTCAATTCCCCTTCCTTTTCGGGCTCGGTAACCGCTATCACCGTGTCTCCAGGATTCAGCGTCGATCCACCCTGTGGGATCACCACTTCCTCACCCCTGATTATGGAGACCAGCACGCATCCACGGGGGAGCCCCAGGTCCCGCAGGGGGACATCGCAGGAATGGCAGCGGTCAACGGGAAGGTTGAGTTCCACCACCGCGAGCTTGCCTTTTTTCATGGTATGCAGGGTGATGATATCGCCTACCGTGGTGCTCTCCTCTATAAGCTCGGCGATGACCGTGGTACTGGAGATAGCATCGACGCCCAGCTTGTTGAAGATGCGCTCGTTCTTGGGGTTATTGACCCGCGCAACAGTGCGCTGGACCTGGAAGTAGGTTTTTGCCAACTGGCAGGCCACGAGGTTGTCGTCATCGTCACCGGTGACCGCGGCGAAAACGGCGGAGTCGCCGACATCCGCCTCCTCCTGATAGCGCACGTCGCATCCGTCCCCATGGATAACCACGGCGCTGGTGCTCGCCGCCAGGCGCTCGCAAAGCTTCTGGTCGCGCTCTATCACCGCCACGCGGTGCCCCTTCGCGCCCAGTGCTTCGGCCAGGAAGGCTCCCACCTTACCGCCGCCCACGATTACGATCCTGATACCCGCTCACCCGCTTTCCAATCCATGCGTCCAACAGCAAATCCAAGCAGAACCTATGATACATCACGAGGACCGGGGAATCGCCTCTTTCCTGCGCCTTGTCTTAACGCCCAGGGTCCAGTTCGTCTCCACCATCCTCCTCACACGGTTCAGCCGGCCCGCGATCACGGCCGCGATTATCCTGTCCCCGCGATGCATTTTTGTCTGCTTGGTCGCCACCACCGTCCTACCATCGTGCGTAACTAGGCCGACCCTCAACAGTTCCTCGCGCTCCAGCTTACTCACTTGCTTTCCCGCAAAACGGTCCGGGCACTCAAACTCCACCAGCAGGACGCGGTTGTTGGCCGCCCAGGACAGTATCTTCACCCTTTTCTTCACCAACCCCTGCATGAACATCTCGGCCAGGATGGTGGTGCCGCAAAAATAATCGATACCCAGAGCCTGGAAGGTCTGCTCCTTGTCGGGGTTATAAAGGCGGGCGAAGGTCTTCCCGGTGCCGTAAATGCTCCTCGCCACCTCCGCGGCCATCAGGTTTGCATTATCGTAATTGGTGGTGGACGCGAAGACGTCCGCTTCCTCGATACCCGCTTTTTCCAGCGTATCCAGATCGAAGGCCAGGCCGGTAACGGCCTGGCCCTGGAAGGTCTTGCTCAGCCTCTCAAAGGCCTTGCTATCCTGGTCGACCACCGTAACCTGGAAGCCATCCAGGGAGAGCATCTCGGAGAGCTGCGCCCCGACACGGCCGCATCCCGCCACTATGACCTTCCACTCCCCTCTACTGGCGCGGCTTCCAAGCGCGCCTTTGCGCGCGTCTCCTCGAGGCCGTGCGTACATAGGCTCCGAGGGCATCACCTTCTCCATGAAAGAGGGGTCGCTGGTCGCGGCCGCCAGTACCAGGCGATCCCCTTTTTCCAGGCGCGTGTCCCGGGAGAAAAAGACCAGTTTATTCCCCCTGAACAAGGCCAGCAACCTGCCGCTCCCCGGGGTCCTCAGATCGCATACCGCCAGACCCTCCTTTTCCGCCCCGACTTCCACCTCCAGCACCTGCATGCCCGCGCCCCAATCCCCGAGTAACATCGCTCCCTCCGCCGTGACCGCGCGATGAAAGATCTCGGCCATCACGGAGCTTCCGCAGATGTAATCCATGCCCATGGTGCGGTAGGTCAATTCCTTATCGGGGTTGTAAACCCTGGCGGTGACCCGCGGAACCCCGAAGATATCGGAGGCTATCTCCGCCGCCATGAGGTTGGTGTTGTCGTAGTTGGTGAGGGCAGCGAAAGCGTCGGCCCTCTCGATGCCCGCCTCCTTGAGCAGGGCTTCATCGAAGGCCATCCCCGGTAAAGTCAACCCGTTGAACGAAAACTCCAGCCGTTTGAAGGCGTCTGGATCGCGGTCGATGACCACCACGTTGTGCCCTTCCTGAGACAGCAGAAGTGCTAATTGCGAGCCTACCCGGCCACAACCTGCGATAATAACCTGCATGGCATCCCCGTCTTCAGTCCAGCCCCAGCAGCTTTCCGAGTTCCTCGGCCTTGTCCGGCTCGGATATAAAAAGTATCTTATCTCCGGCAAGAAGCGCCATATCGCCGCGGGGTATGAGTATGTGGCGGTCGCGCAGGACCGTGGCCACGAGCGTCCTGGGCGGGAGGGGGATTTCCCTTATCAGCTTGCCGACTATAGGGGTCTGCTCCTCCAGTTGCACCTCCTTCACCACCAGGTTCTCGCGCCGCAGCTTGAGCAGGGTGACCATATCTCCCAAGGTCAGCTCCTCCTGCACCAGGTGCACGATTATGGAGGCGCTGCAGACGGCCTCGTCGACTCCCCATTCGGAAGTGAACAACCATTCGTTCTTGGGGTTGTTGACCCTGGCGAATACCAGTGGCACTCCGTATTCGAACTTGGCCAGGTAGGAAATAACCAGGTTGTCCTCGTCGTCCCCGGTTACAGCGGCGACTACGTCGGCGCCGGCTGCCCTCGCGGCATCCAGCACGGCCGGCTCGCAAGCGTCACCGTGCAGGATATCAGCACCCGGGGACTTCTCCCTGAGCTCTTCCACCCTTTCCCTGCGCTTCTCCACCACGATCAACTGGTGTTCGTCTCCCAGCGAGGCGAGCATGTGGAGACCGACCATGCCTCCGCCCAGCACTATGATGCGCATGTTCATCCCCTCACTTCAGCCCCAAGAGCCGCTCGAGCTTCCCCTGGCTTTCCTTCGCCACCGCTATGCACAGGATGTCCCCTTCTTTTAGCGTGGTGCCCTGCGTCGCCAGGTGTGCGCTGGCTCCGCGCACCACGCATACCACCTGCACCTCCATGGGCACGTTGAGATCAGCCGCGCTCCTCCCCACCAACTGGGGCGGCAACTCCAGCCGTATGAGGTCCACCTCTCCGTTCCCGAACTGGTACACGCTCTCCAGCTCGGCATGGGATATATAGCTGAGCATACGGTGCCCCGCCCAGGCTACGCTGGTGATGGTGGGGATGTTCAGGCGCCGGTATATCTCCGCCCGGCGCGGGTCGTAAATGCGGGTTATGACCCTGGGAACGCGGAAATGCTCCTTGGCCAGGCGCGCGCTTACTATGTTGCTGTTATCGCCGCTGGTCACGGAGACGAACGCGTCCGCCCTTTCGATCCCCGCCTCCACGAGAGCGTCGCGGTCAAAAACAATACCCTTGATCTTCCTGCCCGAGAACCCCTCCCAGAGTTTTTCGAATGACTCGGGATTCTTGTCTATGATGGCCACCGAATGGCCCTCACGCTCGAGCATGTAGGCCAGATAGGAGCCGACCCTGCCGCACCCGCCTACGACCACGTGCATATCCTCACCCCCAAAGTCGTGGGAAACATCTCCGCCAGTACTCCTTCATAAGCACACCCGCCATAGACGCACAGCTCCTTAAGACGATAGTAGCACCAACAGCTTTCAAACCCCAGGGAGATCAAGCCTATCGCCATCACCCCTCCCTGCCGGTTTTACGCCGCCTCAGGTAGCTGCGCAGTATGAGCTTGCGGATCTCGTCCGCCACCAGGCATATGGGTATGAAGGGCACCAGGAAAAGCCAGTCCGCCCAGGCTATGGGCGCGGTCTCGAAGGCTTTGTTAAGAAAAGGCACGTATACGATCAGCACCTGCAGCGAGAGCTCGGTAGCTATGCCCAGGAGGTAGAGGCGGTTGGTGAGAAAGCCCACTTTGAAGATCGATTCCACGTTTGTCCGGCACGCGAACCCGTTCCCTATCTGGGTCATCATGATCGCGGTCAGGGACATGGTCGTCGCTTTGGCGTAGACGAGCGGATTAGCTTCCGAGAAAGCCCTCAGTTCATCCCCCCATCTCCAGTTGAACATGTAGAGGTAGCCGAGCATGCTCACCAGGGCCTCGAGCGGGCCCAGAAAACCATAGGCGCGCAACAGCACCCTTATGTTCAGGAGCTTTTCCTCCCTGGCGCGTGGCGGGCGCGCCATGATGCCCGGCTCCGGCCTCTCCGTGCCCAGGGCCAGGGCCGGCAACAGGTCCGTGCCCAGGTCCACCGCAAGGATCTGGATGATGGTCAGGGGCAGCGGTATCTTGAACATGACGAAGAGGATGAAGGGCACGATCTCGGGGATATTGGACGCCAGTATGTAGGTGATGAACCTGCGGATATTGTCGAAGATGGCCCTGCCTTCCTCGACCGCCGCCACGATAGAGGCGAAGTTATCGTCCACCAGGATCATCTCCGCCGCTTCACGGGCCACGTCGGTTCCGGTGATACCCATGGCCACGCCGATGTCGGCGGCCTTGAGGGCGGGAGCATCGTTGACTCCGTCGCCGGTCATGGCCACCACCTCGCCCATGCCCTTGAGTGCCTGGGCTATGCGCATCTTGTGCTCCGGGGAGACGCGCGCGAAGAGGACTTCCTCGCCTTTCAGGTGAGAGGCCAGTTCCTCATCCGGCATGCTCTCAAGATCTGGGCCCGTTATTATACGGGCCTGCTCCTGGACCAGCCCTATGCGCCTGGCGATCGATTCGGCGGTGAGGCCGTAATCCCCGGTGATCATGATCACCCTGATCCCCGCAGTGCGGCATTTCTCGATGGCCTCCTCTACCTCGAGACGCGGCGGGTCCATCATGGCGGCGAGCCCGGCGAAGACCAGGTCCGTCTCTATATTGTCGATTTCGTAGCGTTTCAGCTCCGGAGGTACCTCGCGGAAGGCCAGGGCCAGGACGCGCAGGGCGGAGCGGGCGTAGCGATCGTTGACCCCTTTGATGCGGTCTCTATCCTCCGGCCGCATCTCCCTAGCGCCTTCAGCGGTCATGATATGCGAACAGCGCTCCAGGACTACGTTGGGAGCACCCTTGCAGTATGCGATCATCGCGCCGGCTTCTTCGCATACCACGCTCATCATCTTGCGCGAGGAATCGAAGGGCAGCTCGGATATCCGCCTGACCTCAGCCTCGGCGGCGGCTGGCCCCATACCACCCTTCTCTCCCAGCACCAATAGGGCGCCCTCGGTGGGGTCTCCGATGACCTTGTACGTTCCTTTCTGCTCCCCCTCTACGAGGCGCGAGCCGTTGCAGAGCACGGCCGTTTTCAACGCCGTCCTCAGCTTTCTCACTTCCTCCGCGGGAAGCTTCCTCTTCTTACCACTGCTTCCGTTTCCCGCATAGAGGAATTCCCCCTCCGGGGTATAACCTACGCCGCTAACGGATACCTCGACCCAGGGCGTCCACAGGCTGCGCACGGTCATCTCGTTCTGGGTCAGGGTGCCGGTCTTGTCGGTGCAGATAACCGTGGTGGAACCGAGGGTCTCCACGCTGGAGAGCTTCTTAACCAGCGCGTTGCGCCGGGCCATGCGCTGTGTGGCCATTGCCAGCGAGAGGGTGACCGTGGGCAGCAATCCCTCCGGCACGTTGGCCACGATGATGCCGATGGCGAAGATAAGGTTGTCCGCAAAAGGCAGTTTCACCACGTACTGGCCCAGGAGAAAGAAGAGAACGCCCAGCCCCAGGGCGATGACGGCCACGAACCTGGTGATCCTCTTCATCTGCAGCTGGATGGGAGATTCCTCGTCCTCCACCGCCTGGGTCATAGCGGCTATCTTCCCGAACTCGGTGTTCATACCGGTTGCGTAGGCCACGGCCCGGCCGGAACCGATGGCCACCGTGGTGCCCGTGAATACCAGGTTCAACCTATCGGTGAGCGCGACATCCTCCTCTAGGACCGGCGCGGCGCTGCGCCGCACGGGTTCCGATTCCCCGGTGAGGGCGGAGTTGTTGGTGCGCAATTCCGCGCTGCTGATCAGGCGCGCGTCCGCCGATATGTGGTCCCCTTCCCTGAGGATCATGAGATCGCCCGGCACCAGGCGCACGGCCTCTATCTCCGTCTCCTCGCCGTCCCGGATGACCGTGACCATGGGGGGCAGCAGTTTCTGCAGCGCCTCGGTGGCTTTTTCCGCCTTGTATTCCTGAACGAAGGTGAAGATGGCGTTAACGAAGATAACCCCGATGATGGCATAACCCAGCGCGGCTTGGTCAGCGACGAAGGAGAGAACGCCACCGACCCAGAGGAGTAAGGCGAAGAAATGCGTGAAGTGGGATACGAACTTTTTCCAGAGCGGGACGCCCTTTACCTTGGATATCTCGTTGGGTCCGTATTCCTCGAGTCGCCTGCGGGCCTCATCCGCGCCCAGTCCTTGAGGTGATGACTCCAGCAACCGGTAGACCTCGTCGACATTTACTCTATGTAAGTCCGCGATATCCCGCATTGCCGACCTCGCAATCGTGGCGTAGTATTCACCGCCCGGGCAACCCGACCGCGCCGTAGCCGTAAAACCTCAGTTAAACATGGAGGTTAATGGCGAGAGTGGCGGGTGTCAAGGAAGTTCAGGTGCGGCCAATCATCAGAAGGCGGGCTGCAGGGTGAGGTCTATGTCCGGGGTAGCCGTCGCCCGGCGCCGGAAGCGCGCCAGGTCGGTGAAGGCCTCCAGGCGCGTGGCCACGCCGGCATGGCCGGTCATCTCGTCTATGACCAGCGAGATAACGGGTATCCCCAAGTCGCTCGACACCAGGGGTAGGATGCTCTTGGCTATGGTCTCCGGCATGCATGTGAAGGGCATGAGGTGGACCACGCCGTCGAAGCCGATGCGGTTGAAGATGACCGTGTTACCTATGCTGTGTATTCCCTCCCCACCCACCGTATGGGTAAGGTAAGGCTGCGCCGCGTGTTCGGATTCGCGGTCGTGGTAGCCGAGGATGGGCCTCTCCCCCGAAGGGCGCAGCCAGTCGGTGAGGTAGATGTTGCGCTCCACGAATGCGCCGAGCTCGCCGAGCTGCTCCTCCACGTTGAGGTTGAAGAAGGGCTCGAGCACCAGGTAGAACTCCCCCACGATGCCGATCTTTATCTCCTCCCGCTCGGTGCGGGGGACGGAGCGCAGAATCGCGAAGGCGTCCTCCTCCGCCCTGGAAAGGGAGGCATAGGAACCCACGTCCCAGACCATGCCGTAGCATTTTTTCATGGCCGCCGTAGTCGCTCCCCGGTCGCGGTCCAGGTAACGCTGGTGCAGTGCCTGCTGCTCCAGGCGGTCGATGAGGTAGGCCTTGTTGAGGGCGAACTTTATCGCCCGGAAGAGCGATATCCAGGACTTCCCCTGCTTGAGACGATGCAGCCTGCGCAGGGTCGCCGGTATCCTCGCGGGCTCGAACTCCAGGGGGACCATCTCGAACTCATAACCGGCGTCTTCCAGGATGCGGCGCTGCGTCTCGGCGTAGAAACCGAAGCGGCAGGGGCCGCGGCCGGCCACCATGATCAGCGTGTCCGCGCCGCTTTCGATGGCCTCTATGAAGTTGCCCAGGGTCGTCTTGAGGGGGAAGCAGGCGAACTCCGGCCCGTAGCGGGTCCCGAGCTCCAGGGTGCGCTGCGAGTTGGGGGGAGGCAACACGTAGTCCAGTCCCAGCTCCTCGAAGATGCCGCCCATCACGAATTCCAGGCTGCCCATATGCGGCCAGCTTATCTTCATACCGCTAACGCCTCCCGCAGCTCCGGCTCACCGGCCCGGTTCTTCTTGCGCCACAACATGTCCACGAAGGCCTCGATGCGCGTGAGGAATCCTCCCTCGCCGGTGTGCTCGTCCATGACCAGCGTGAGCATGGGGACGTCTCCCGCAGCCCTGTTCTCCTGCTCGCAGAGAACGCGGATAATGGAGTCCGGGCCGCAGGGAAAGGAGATCAGGAAGATGACGCCGTCCACCAGTTTTCTCCTCGTGCAGGCCAGGATAGCCCCCGCAACCTCCTGCTCGTAGCTCCAGTAGATGTCCTTGGGCAGTCGCTTCACTTCCTCCTTGCGCATTTTCTCGGGCACCATTTCCGCGGTCACCACGTCGACGCCCATCGATCCCAGCCGCTCGAGCAGGGACATAGTGGTAAAGGTATCGTACACGTTGTAGTGATGCCCGATGACCCCGATACGCAGTTCCCGGCCCTCGCAGAGCTGGCGGCCCGATTCGCCCCGCATGGCTCCCTTGTGGTCCAGGCCCAGGGTCAGGCGCTCGAGATAGAGCCGGTGCTCGTGCCAGGCCCTGATCCCCGCACCGATGATGCGCAGCGGGTTGGAGGAAAAGATACGCCCCAGCGAATATACGGCGCGGTAATTATGCCAGAGCCCCGACTGGAAATCTATAGTAGGCGATATGACCGGCGGGTACTTGCCGACCGCCGCCCGCGCCATATCCGGGAGCCCCAACATCTTGGGGCAGGTATGCGTCCTTTTTTTCACGCTCACCAGGCGCGGCACGAACAAGGCGTCCACCTTGTCCTTCAGCGCCAGGACGTGCCCGTAGAAGACCTTGACCGGCAGGCAACTCTCGTTTTCCGCCTTGCTCACGCCCGATGTGAGTATGGAGCGGGTGGTTTCCCCGGACTCGACCACCTCGGCTCCCAGGGCCTGCAGAAAGGAGTTCCACAGCCTTCCATAGCGGTAATAGAGCAACCCGCCCGGGATGCCAACTTTCATCTTAAACCTTGTTCATCGGCTCAGGCGGCGGCCTTGCGCAGGATAAGATCTACCGCGTCCCCCACGGTCTCGATCTCCGCCGCTTCCTCGTCCGAGACTTTAAACCCGTAGCGCTGCTCCATCTCCAGGAGCAGCTCCACCAGGTCCAGGGAATCGGCCTCCAGGTCTCCCTCGAGGCGCGAATCCTCCGAGATGTCCTTCACCGGCAGCTCCAGCGCCTCCGCCAGCGCCGCCCTGACCGACTCGAATACTTCTGCCCGGTCCATGCTTCCTCGCTGTTCTTCGATCGTTATGCGCCGATTGGTACTACGCGTCGCCGCAGCAGATGTTTGCTTATAGCATATGCCGCTACTCCCACAAAGGGAAGCGCCGAAAATATGGCCCCCCCGATGATCACACCCCGGTGGCCCCCTTCCTCCACGCTGTCGCGGTCGCATACGAAGAGCTCCAGTGCTCCCATGCTCTCGCACATCTCTTCCAGGCGGCTGGAAAAATCGGGATCGGGCTCCACGGGACGCAGGTATCCCTTGAGCTGCTTCAAGGTGTCCCGGTAGTGCATCCTGCTTCCGGCTTTCTCCCTGCCCTCTTCCTTTTTCTTTGTCCACCTGTCTTTCATTGCCCGTCCTCCTTTTCGGAAAGGCCTCGGTGCAGGCTTATCAGGGAGCGGTGAATCAGCACCTTTACCGCTCCGGCGCTCTTTCCCATCACCTCTCCGATCTCTTTATGCTTCATGTCCTCGGCATAGCGCAGGATGAGGGCCTGCTGGCGTTCCTCGGGCATGCTTTCCAGGAGCGCGCGTATCTCGTTCCTTTCCTCGGCTCCCTCCAGGGCTTCCTCGGGCGTTGGCGAGCTGTCCTGCAGCGGCCCCACGGAATCAAGGTCCACGGAGCGGCGGCGCCTCGAGTTGCGATGCCAGTTGGCGACCAGGTTGTGGGCGATGCGCAGCAGCCAGGCCGAGAAGGGTATGCCGCGGTCCTGGTAACGGTCGAGATGGATGAGGGCATGGAGAAAAACGCTCTCGGTTATATCCTCTGCGTCATCCTTGTTGCCCACTCGGTAATAGACGTAAGTGTAGACTTTCTTGAGGTACTTCAAGTAAAGGGCTTCGAAGGCCTCGCGGTCTTCCTTGGCCCGGCGCACCAGGGCACCGTCCTCGTGATGAGTCTTCTCTCCCGAACCTCCGCCCGACAATCTTCTATCCCCTTTTCCGCCGTTTGCGCCTATCATCAGTAATTATAAACACAAGTTGAACCCCGTGGTTACCCCCGCCCATTACCTGAGACCAGCTCGCGGAAAAGCGCTGCGCAAGCGATCAAGGCCGGCAGCGGGGCCCGCGTCTCGTCTTTTCCCCGTAGGGTGGGGTCCGGTCTTGCGTTTTGCGCGTCTGCGCGCGAAATGCCAAGACCTGACTCCCAACTCCCATTACCTGAGACCAGCTCGCGGAAAAGCGCTGCGCAAGCGATCAGGTACTACGATACGATATTATGTTAGCATTGCCCTAAAAGGTCTTGATCAGGAGGTAGAAATGGCGAACGTGCCCGGCGCATATTGTCCCTTCCGCGTATCGGCCATCCCGGGAGCCCTGTCGCCCTGTAACGACGATTGCGCCCTCTACATACCCACATCGAAGATGCCCCCACAGAAGAGCTGCGCCATCTCCCTGCTGGGCGTATATGCCCTGCAGAGGATCATCTTCAAGCAGCAGGAGGAGGCGGCGAGGGACGTTGAAATACCGCCGCAAAAGCCGGAAGAAGTCTAAAAGGGAATAAGACGAGGTGGGCTGAGCATGGCTGATAAAGAAACGGCCTCCAGGCCCGAGGGCATCATCCCCGGCCATATTGCCATCATCATGGACGGCAACGGCAGATGGGCCGAGCGCCGCAACCTGCCGCGCATCGCCGGGCATAAAGCCGGGGAGAAGTCGATAACGGAGGTGGTGCGCGTAGCCTCGCAATGGGAAATAAGGGCGCTCACGCTATTCGCCTTCTCCACCGAGAACTGGAACCGTCCCGACAACGAGGTCGATTTCCTCATGAGCTTCAACCGCAACCTGCTAAACAACCGCGTGCAGGAGTTCCATGAGCGCAACATACACATCCGCCATATGGGGCGGAGGGAAAAAATACCCCGGTCCACCCTGGAGGCGATCGACAACGCGGTCGAGCTGACACGTAACAATACCGGCATGAACCTGAACATAGCCTTCAATTACGGCGGCAGGGCGGAGATAATCGACGCCACCCGTTCCCTCTGCGAAGACATCTCCTCGGGCAGGCTGGCGCCGGACGAGGTGGACGAGGACAGGTTCCGTTCCTATCTCTACGTGCCCGAGGTACCGGACCCCGACCTGTTGGTGCGCACGGCGGGAGAGATGCGCATCAGCAATTTCCTGGTATGGGAGTTGGCATATACGGAGATTTGCGTCACCGAAGCCCTGTGGCCCGATTTCCGTGGCAAGGACCTCGCCGACGCCATCAGGGAGTTCCAGTCCAGGGAACGCCGTTTCGGGATTATCCAGAAGGGATAGGACCCGCTTGTCCACTTACAAGCAGGAAGCAGTCGTCCTTCGCGCTTACGACCTGGGTGAGGCCGACCGCATTCTGACCCTTTTAACGGAAGGACGTGGCCTGCGCCGCGCCGTGGCCAAGGGCGTCAAGCGTACCAAGAGCAAGTTCGGCGGACGCCTGGAGCCCTTTACTCACGTGAACGCGGTGCTCCACGAGGGAAGGAACCTGGACACGGTGGTGCAGGTGGATATCATGCGTTCATATTCTTCCGTGCGCTCCGATTTCGACAAGTTCCTTTTTGGAGAGGCCATGCTCGAGATGATCGAGAAATCCCTGCAGGATAACCAGAGCATCCCACGACTTTTCGAGGCCCTGTGCATCACCCTGGATATCCTGGAGGGGGAAGTCGCGAACCCGTCGCTCCTGCTGGCCGCCTTCGAACTCAAGGTATGCGCCCTGATAGGATACCACCCTCACCTGGATTGCTGCCTTCACTGCGGGAAAGAGATAGGGGACGAACTCGCATACATCGACCTCACGGGTGGGGGCCTAGCCTGCTCCGCCTGCTCGGGCGGCCTGCAGAACCGCATGGCCATCTCGCCCCATAACCTGTCTATCCTGCGTTTCCTGCTGCGCGAGGACATGACTTCCATAGCCTGCCGCAAGGAGAGCCCGGTCACCTGCAGGGAAGTCCTGATAACAGCTTCCCGTTTCTCCGAGAGCTTCCTGGAAAGGCCGCTCAGGTCCCAGCAAGTCGTCCTGCGTTACCTGGAAACGAAATAGCTTTTCTACCTCCTTCTTTTATAAATTCCCACGTAAATCGCTATTGACGTACTAATCCCAAAGGAGTACTGTAGGAGTTGACCCCAAGGAGCTGGAGGTAAGGTCGGCGGGGCGGACAGAGAGAAGAGCCGGAAGGCGAAAGCCGGAAGGGTAGGCTCTAGGAAAGTCCCGAAGGAAGTGCCAAAGGTTACTTGGGGTCACTTCTTATGCGCTGACTTTGACGCTCCAATACCCTACCCCCCCCAGCGCCGGACGACCCACGTCGGGATCAGCCCTAACCGGCCGCCTTTATCCTCACCGTAACCATTTCCTTATATCCCGTTGAAGACCGGCACCAGGCAATTAAGGTTTTAGGATTTCGAGCTTCCGATGACGTTGCCGCCACATCCCAAACTGATGCCACAAATAGGCTGGCGAGAAAGACTAAAGACCTTAATTGCCGCGGAGTCAGGCTTTGTTCCAGGGGAGAAGGCGCAGGTATTCGTGGAGGATCTCGGTGGCGGAGCTGGTCTCGATACGGTTCGCTCCGGCGCGCACCATCTCCATCACGGCGCCCAGGTCCCTGATGCCGCCGCTGGCCTTGATCCCGAAGCCCGGCCCCAATACCCCGCGCAGGAAGGCGACGTCTTCGGTATTCGCTCCCGCGGGACCGAATCCTGTCGATGTCTTCACGAAGTCTGCGCCCGACTCCCTGGAAATTAGCGCTCCCTGCCGCATTTCCTCCCTGTTCAGGTAGCATGTCTCCAGTATGACCTTCACCACTATATGGCCCTCGCCCTTGCCGCTGTCATAACGCCGGGCAAGCCCTACAACCGCGCCGATATCCTCGCGGACCCTGTCGTACCTGCGCGAGCGCAAGGAGGACACGTTCAACACCATGTCCAGCTCTCCTGCCCCCTGCTGCAGCGCGAACACCGCCTCGGCCCTCTTGTCATCACTGGACCCATAACCTAAAGGAAAACCGATAGGAGCCCCCAAGGTCACGCCGCTGCCCTCCAGTTCCTGCCGTGCCATGGGCAGATAATACGGCGGCACGAAAGCGCTCCTGAACCGGGCGTCCGCCACCTCCCGCAGGAACTCCAGATATTCCCTCTCCGTAGCCTCCGGGCGCAGCATGGTGGCGTCAATGAGGTAGGAGAGATGGGCCACGGTGGGGAACATGTCTAAAGCCGGCTCTGCCATCACTGATCCCTCTTCAGATAATTGCCGTGCCTACCAGAAAATATACCGCCAGGCCCAGGATATCCATGGCCGTGGCCAGGAAGGGTTGAGAAGCCTTGGAGGGGTCTCTGCCCGAGGCTTTGAGGATAAGCGGCAGCATGGAGCCGATAGCGGCGGCGAAGACCACCGTGCAGGCCATGGCCACCCCCACCACCAGGCCCAGCCGGGTGTCCTCCCGCATCGACCAGGCGAAAAGAGAGATCACGGTGCCGCTGAAGGCGGCTATCGCTATGCCGATGAGCAATTCTCCCGCGACGCTCCTTGCCAGCCTTCGCCTTCCCCCACCCTCGCCCAGCAAATCCAGCGACATGCGCGTCGCGCTCTGCAGCGAGATCGTGCTTCCCATGGCGAGGATGGCGGGGATAAAAAACACCAGCGCGATATGCTCCTGCATGGTACTGGAAAAGGCGCGCAGGATCCCCCCCGCGACAAAGAGTTCAAGGGCCAGGGCGATAAGCACCCAGGGCAGGCGCCCCAGGAAAGCGGCAAGGAAAGGCCTGCGCTCCCTGCTCTCCTCTGCCTCCCAACTTCCCGCCAGGCTGTATATATCCTCCCTGGCCTCTTCCTCCATGACGTCCATGACGTCGTCCACGGTCACGATACCCAGAAGCCTGCCCTCTCCATCAACCACTGGAAGAGCGAGGAGATCGTAACGGTCGATGAGGGAAGCTACCTTCTCCTGGTCCTCCGGGGGTTCCACCGTCTTGAGGTTGCGGTGCATGATCTCCCTTACCTGTATCTCCGGATCCGCGATGATCAGCTCCCGCAGGGAGCAGACACCGGTAAGGCGGTTCTTCTCGTCGTGAAAATAGAGGTAATATATCATCTCCACGTTTTCCGGGGTCTCCCGCAGCCTTTCCATCACCTCGGCCACCGTCAGCTCCTCGCTGAGGCGCATGGCCTCGGGTGTCATCAGACCTCCCGCCGTATCCTCGCCGTGCGCGAGCAGGCGGCGCAGTTGCCCCGCCTTGGTGGGGCTCATCGCGGCGAGCAGGCCTTCGGAGGTCTTTTCCGGCAGGTCCGCCAGCAGGTCCACGGCGTCGTCGGGGGGCATCTCCGCTATGATGCGCGTGGCCAGCCCGCGCGCGAGCCCCTGCATCACCTCCACCTGGCCGTCCTCGGACATCTCCAGGAGGGTATCGGACGACTCCTCTACGTCCCAGACTTTGAATATACGCAGCCGCTCATCGTATGGCACGCCCTCCAAAACCTCGGCCGCGTCCGCGGGCTGCAGTCCGTCGAGCAGGGCCAGCGCCGCCCGCATCTTACCCTGCTCCAGGAGATCGCTCAGGCTCTCTCCCAGCACCCGGTTTCTTTCGTCCATGCGCTCGCGCTCCTTCAGCAGCAGTCAGTATCCGAGCCTCTTGAGCATATCGGGCCTCTTCGCCCAGTCCTTCTCCACCGCCACCCGCAGCTCGAGATACACCCTCTCCCCCAGCAGGGGCTCGATCTCCGCACGCGCCCTGGTGCCTATCTCCTTGAGCATCCGCCCGCCCTTGCCGATGATGATGCCCTTCTGGGATTCGCGCTCTACGTAGATCACGGCCGGGATATCCACCAGGTCGCGGTCCTCCCTCTTCTCGATCCCCTCCACGATCACCGCTACGCTGTGGGGGACCTCCTCGCGGGTGAGCTGCAACGCCTTCTCGCGGATGATCTCGGCGACTATAAAGGATACGGGTTGGTCCGTGAACACGTCCTCGGGATAGTACCTCGGCCCCTCGGGGAGCGTCTCCACGATGCGCTCTATGACCGCATGCACGTTCTCCCCCGTCTTGGCCGAGATAGGTATTATCTCCTTGAAATCGCCCAGCTTCTCCACTACCGTCACTTGCGCCTCCACCTGTTCCGGGGTGAGGCGGTCTATCTTGTTGAGCACCGCCACCACCGGGGTGTCCAGCTCCGCCAGCTCCGAGGCGATGAACAGGTCCCCCCTGCCTATGGCCTTGGTGCCGTCAAGGATGAAGATTATGCTATCCACCTCGGAAAAGGTCTCGCGCACAGCCCTGTTAAGGCGTTCGCCGAGCGCGTTTCTCGGCTTGTGAAACCCGGGGGTGTCCACGAATATCACCTGGGCGTCTTCGCGGGTAAGCACGCAGCGTATTTTGTTCCTGGTGGTCTGGGGCTTCTCCGAGATAATGGCCATCTTACGGTGCATGAGGTTGTTGAGGAGCGTGGATTTGCCTACGTTAGGCCTCCCCACAATGCCGGCGAAGCCAGAGCGGTAAGCGTTTTCGGGTTCCAAGCCGACCCCCTTCTCATATCAACCGGCCCTTCCGCGCGGCGCTTTTCGCGGCGGCCACCTTTCGAACCAGGACCTCCTCCACATGGCGCCGCTTTTCTGGCTTCACCGCCGGCCAGTAAAATTATTATGTTCTAATATGACATTTATTCCTATATCTGGGAAAAACGACGCATATGGATATTGCTGAGCAGCCCTATTGCGGCCAGGCTTACTATCAGGCTGTTGCCGCCGAAGCTGACGAAGGACAGCGGGATGCCGGTTATGGGCATGATCCCCATGGTCATGCCGATGTTCACGATCACCTGGAATCCCAGCATGGTGACTATACCAAAAGCGATCATGGTGCCGTAAAAATCGCGCGCGTTATTGGCGATGCGAACCCCTCTCCACAGCAACAGGCAGAAAGCGCCGACGAGGATGAGGGCGCCGAGGAGACCCAGTTCCTCGCCGACGACCGCGAAAATGAAATCCGTGTGGTGGGCGGGCAGGAAGTCGAGGTTGGTCTGCGTCCCCTGCATAAGCCCCTTGCCTACCAGCTGGCCGGAGCCCACGGCTATCTTCGACTGCAGGAGGTGGTAACCCGCCTCCTGTATGTTCGAGCCCTGCCTGAGGAAGGCCGCGAAGCGCTCCACCTGGTACGGCTTGAAGATGTGGAAGACGAAGCCAAATGTGAAAGCGACGGTCCCTGTGGCTACCAGGCCCACCCAGTAGCGCATGCGGCACCCGACGAGGAAGAGCATGCCCAGCAGGATGGCGGCCAGGACCAGCGTGGTGCCCAGGTCCGGCTCCAGGAAGATGAGCAGCATGTACGGCGCCGCCCACGCCAGGGGCACCAGGAAACTGCGCAACGAATCCGGATCGGCCTTGTTGTCGGAGAAGAAATTCGCCAATGCCAGGATAAGCACCAGCTTGCAGTATTCAGAGGGCTGGAAATCGATGGGGCCGAGCGCTATCCAGCGCGCGGAGCCCATCACCCTCTCGAGGAACAGCACGATCAAGAGAAAAAGCAGGAAAGCCCCGTAGATGAAGGGCGTGGCCACCTTGAGCCTGCGGTAATCGAAGCTGAGCAGGAGGCCCATGAAGATAAGGCCGATGAGCAGGCTGATCGACGTCCTGAGCACGTAATAGGTGGGGTTATCGGGGGAATCGTTGCGGGTCGCGCTGTACTGCATGAGCATCCCGAAGCCGATGAGGAAGAGGGTTATGGCCAGGAGGGTCCAGTCGATATGCCGCAGGGGCAGCCCGCTGAGGCGGCGGGCCACCTCGTCGGTCTGTTTCCTCTCCGCGACCTTGGGCGCGAGCACCCTTCCCAGCCGTTCCGGCATCTGACCCCCCTTAATCCCCTACTATGTCTACCTGCACCTGTCCCGGCGGTATGCCGAATACGTGCTCGAGGATGCGGCGGGCGACGGGCGCCGCCATAGTGCCGCCGAATCCGCCCTCCTCGATCATCACCACCACCACGTACTGCGGATCGTTCGCCGGCGCGTAGCATGCGAACCACGCGCAGGGCTGCCTCTCCTGCACCTCCGCCGTACCGGTCTTGCCCGCTACCGGGAACTGCTGCAGGGGGAAACCAGAGAAGGCGCCCGCCGCGGTCCCCTTGCCCGATGTTACCCCGGCGAGAGCGGAGCGGACTACCTGGAGCTTGGCGGCGTCCACGTATATTCCCATGGGGTTGTCCCCGCTGGTTATATCGCCGATCTGCTCGGGCTCGATGACCTCCGCCGTCTCCCCCTGCCAGGTGAGTATCTCCTTGCCCACGTGAGGCCGGAAGAAAGGCCCGCCGTTGGCTATGGCGGCATAGGCGTTGGCCAGCTGCAGGGGCGTGACCAGGATGTCACCCTGGCCCACCGCCATGTTCACCGTGTCTCCGGGGTACCAGCGCTGATAGTCCGGGTTGCCCTGGTTGAATTCCCATTTCCACTGCGGTGTCGGCACCCTGCCCTCGAACTCGTTGGGCAGGTCCACCCCGGTCTGCGACCCCAGTCCCGCCAGCACGGAGTAGTCCTGCAGGCGGGTTACCCATCCCTCTTTCTCACGGTCCAGGTAGAACTGGTACCCGAGCTGGTAGAAAACCACGTCGCAGGACTGGATTATGGCGTTCGTGAAATCTATGTTCCCGTGGGTGCCCCAGCAGGTCTTGGGAAAGTCCTTGAACTCGCCCTGGTTGAAGACGTGGTTGCAGTAGAAGGGTGAGTAGGCGGACACGTATCCGACCTGCAGCGACGCCAGGGCGGTTATCACCTTGAAGGTGGAGCCGGGAGGATACTGCCCTACTATGGCCCTGTTGTTCAGGGGAGCGTTGTTGGCGGGATCGTTCAGTTGCTCCCATTCCCCCTCCTCGATGCCCCCCACGAATCCTTCCAGGTTGAAGGTGGGCTCGCTGGCCATGGCCAGTATCTCTCCGTTGTGCGGGTCGAGCACCACCGCTGCGCCTGCCGGTGCGGTATAATTCTTATCCCGCTCCTTATCATAGTACGTGCGCGCCCTCTCCATGCCCTCGCGCAAGGCCTGTTCCACCGCTTTCTGCATCTCCTTGTCGATGGTCAGCACAACGGTCTTGCCTGGGTTGCGCTCCTCCTCCCCCAGTTTCTGCAGGGGTATCCCCGATGAATCCACCTCCCAGATCTCCTTGCCGTCCACCCCGCGCAGGGTATCCTCGTAGTAAGCCTCCACACCTGAAGTGCCCACGATATCCCCCGCCTTGTAACCTTTCTCCTTGAGGGACTCCAGCTGCTCCTCGGAGATCTCTCCCAGGTAACCGAGCACGTGCGCCGCCAGGGTTTCCTCGCCCTCCTGGTACTCCCGCACCGGCATCTCGTCCGCCTGCACCCAGGGGAAATCCACCTGTCTCTCCGCGATATAGAGATAGACCTCCGGGACAACGTCTTTTTTAATCAGCACCGGCTCGTGAGGCTGGACCTCTTCCCCCTGAACCTTCTCCATGATCTCCTGCGCGTCCATATCCAGCATCTCCGCCAGGCGTGCCGTCTCCCCCTCCTTGTCCTCCAGTTTCTCGAACTCGGTGGGAAGCACGAAGACGGAGAGGGCCTGGCGGTTGCTCACCAGCGGTTCGTCCACGTTCTTGTTCCTGTCCAGGATCTTGCCCCTCGACGCCTCCAGCGATACCTCTCGTATGCGGTTGCCCTCGGCCATCGCGCTGTAATGATCGCCCTGTACCACCTGCAGGAACCACAACCGCACCAGCAGTATAGCCATGAGGGCTCCCATAAACATCACGAAGATCGTGAAGCGGTGGACCATGGCCCCTTTCTGCTGTGGGTTTATCGCCATCTCTACCTCACCTCACCCGACTCACTGGAACATCAACGCACGGTCTTCCTGGCCCGTGAAACGCCCGATCACCGGGTACACCACCAGGGTGATGAGGGCATTGTAAAGGGCCAGGCCGGCGATGATACCGAAGCTGAAGGGGGGCCGCTGCTCCAGGCCCACCATGGCCCAGGCCGCGAACTTTATCAATTCGTGCAGGATCGAGCCGAAGAAGACGATTACTATGGGCCAGACGATGGACTTGGATATCACCCTCTGGCGCAGCTCCCCCGCGAAATAGCCGACTATGATCTTGGCGAAGGCCGACACCCCCAGCACGGCGGTGGAAAAGATGTCCTCCAGGATCCCCGCGAAGAAACCGAACAGGACCCCTTGGCCGGGACCCTCGAAAAGCGCCCAGCATACGGTGGCCACGAGCAGGATGTCGGGCTTCACTGAGCCGATCCCTATCTCCGGGCTTACCGTGAGCTGGATCAGCAATGCCACCACCAGCACCGCGAAGAAGGTAAGCCTGCGGTTCATGCGGCATCACCCTCCCTCTCCGGCCTCGACGGGCGAGGTCCTCGGGGGCGGGGAGACTACCACCATCACCCGGTCCAGGCGGGTGAGCGATGCCCTGGGAGCGATGACGATGCCCACCGAGAGGTCGGCACGGCGTTCGCTTATCTCGGAAACGGTGCCGATGGGGATATCCGCCGGGCATGTCCCCCCCAGCCCCGATGTTACCACGATGTCTCCCGTCTTCACGTCAGCGTCCTGGTTCAAGAGCTCCAGGCGTACGTCTCCCGGGCCTTCGCCCTTCACCACGCCCATCTCCGCGTTGCTCTGCAGCTTGGCTCCCACCGAGCTCTTGTCGTCGGTGATCAGCTGCACCACCGACGCCCCGGAGGTGCAGAGGATGATGCGCCCTATCAGGCTCCCGTCCTCGCTCAATATGGCCATATATTCCTGAAGGCCGTCCGAATACCCGGCTCCGATCTGGACGGTCTGCTCCCAGACGTCGGGGTTGGCCCCGATAACGTCCACCACCAGGAACTCAAGATCGGGGCGGCTTTCCTTCACCGCGATCATGTTCTTAAGAGTCTCGTTCTCCAGCTTGAGTTCCTCCAGTTCGTCCACCTTCTCCTGCAGCTCCTCGACCTTCACCTCCAGGCGGTCGCGCTCGCTCCTCGCGTCTCCCAGGTCGACCAGGAAACCGACACCGTCTTTCACCGGGCTCAAGACCTTGCTCATCCCTCTCTGCAGAGGGGATACGATGTCGAGAGAGAAACGCTGCAGGCGGTGGAACAACCCGTCCTTGCTCTCCCTCGAGTAAACGGTGACCAGGAGCACACATATTACGACCAGTGTGATGATTAATGCGCGCTGTCTGCGGTTCTGTCTTTCGACCATGATATCTCAGCCCCGGTTCAATGCCGGGACGAGGAGATCAACACCTTCTTCATGATCTCGAACTCCTCGAGGCACTTCCCGGACCCGATCGCCACGTCCGAGAGAGGCGAGCCGGTTACCTCCACCGGCATGGCCGTCTCGTGCTTTAGTCTCTCGTCCAGCCCGGTAAGCAAGGCTCCCCCTCCCGTAAGCATTATCCCCCGGTCCATGATGTCCGACGCCAGTTCCGGTGGAGTCTTATCCAGCGTGGTCTTGACCGCGTCCACGATAGAGGAGATAGGCTCCTCGATGGCCTCCCGAATCTCCTCGGCCAGGACCACGATGGTCTTGGGGAGGCCGGTGACCAGGTCCCTCCCCCTTATCTCGGCGTTTATCTCGTCCTCCATGGGAAATGCCGACCCGATCTGTATCTTCAGTTCCTCGGACGTCCTCTCCCCTATCATCAGGTTATACTCTCTTTTTATGTAGCTGATCACCGATTCGTCCAGCTCGTCTCCCCCGATACGTATAGACTCGCTGGTCACTATACCGCCCAGGGATATGACCGCCACCTCGGTGGTCCCGCCCCCGATATCCACCACCATGTTCCCGGTGGGCTCGTGGATGGGGAGCCCCGCCCCGATGGCCGCCGCCATGGGCTCCTCGATGATGTAGGCAGCCCTGGCCCCGGCCTGGATACAGGCCTCCTCCACCGCCCGCTGCTCCACCCCGGTGGTCCCGGACGGCACGCAGACCACGACGCGCGGCCGCGCGAAAAGCCTTCTCTTGTGTACCTTCTGGATGAAATAGCGCAGCATCTTCTCGGTGACGTCGAAATCCGCGATGACCCCGTCCCGCAGCGGCCGCACGGCCACGATATGGCCCGGCGTGCGGCCGATCATGCGTTTGGCCTCCGCTCCCACGGCCAGGATAGCCCCGTTGGAGGTGTTGATGGCCACCACCGAAGGCTCGTTGAGGACTATGCCCTTGCCACGCACGTATACCAGCGTGTTTGCCGTCCCCAGATCTATAGCCATGTCCCTTCCGAGCATCTCCCACGAAGAGAACATGCAGCTCACCTTTCCATCACATTTTAGACGGCCCGAAGGCCGCCTTTGTGCTTCAAATCATTCTATCATACAAGCTCGAAATGCCGCTTTACCTGCAATACTATTCGCCAGCTCGCTCTCCTTTACCTTGTTTTAAGTGCTGTTGCTTTACCGCCGTTCGGCAACCAGAGAACATAGACGGGACTCGCCTCGTCGTTGTTCCCACGGCCATAACCTTCGTGGCTTGCGCCGCGTAAGCGACAGCTGGTTCCGGGCGGCTTCGGCTCCAGGCTTCAAGCCGGCACGCCTGACCCGAGCGATCCGGGATAACGCAACGGAGTCATATCCCGGGAAAGAACAGCTCGACCTCGCGGGCCGCGCTTTCCGGTCCATCGGAACCGTGCACGATGTTCTCGGTTATCTCCATGCCGTAGTCTCCCCTGATGGTGCCAGGCGGCGCATCCGACGGATCCGTGGGCCCCATGGTCTTTCTAACCGCGCCGATCGCCGATTCCCCCTCCAGGACCATCGCCATCACCTCGCCGGAAGTGATGAAGGAAACCAGCTCCGGATAGAACGGCTTGTCCACGTGCTCAGCATAATGGCGGGAGGCCAGCCCCTCGTCCACCCGCAACAGCCTCGCGGCGACTATCTTCAAGCCCAGGCGCTCGAAACGGGAGATCACCTCTCCGACCAACCCCCTTCTCACGCCGTCCGGCTTTACCAGCACCAGCGTCCTCTCTTTTGCCATCCAGACCTCCGTATCTTAGCTATCGCTCCTCCGCTAAACCAGACTACATTGTCGCACCCTACATCCCACCTAACAAGAGGCACCACCGAAGGGATGTCTGCTGGTTCACCGCCCGCACGTACACGTGCCTGTGCCAGGCCTGGCTTCGCCAGGACTGGCACAGGCACCGTTGCGCCGCCCTGCCGGCGGCGCAATCGCTTACGCGATGCAATCAACGTAGGGAAGTGCGCAGACGGACAAACGCTCGTCTGCGCTGCCACCAGCCCTGGAACCGGGGGTCGGTCCGAAGCGACCTTCGCGAGCAGTATGTCCGGTAGAAGGCTTATCGCTGGACCTGTAAGACCTGCGAGTGCGGAGCGAGGGCCGTTACCCCCGGGCCCGGTCCGATACCCGGAGGCCTCGGGGCTTTACTCCGGCCGCAACCCGATGGATACGCGTGCCTCGCCCACCGTATACAGCGATCCCGTAACGCATACCATGTCCGAGACCGCTGCCAGGGTGCGAGCGAACTTCACCGCCTCCGCGACCTCCTCCACCACCACGCAGTCATATCCCATCTCCTTCACCAGGGCTGCGAGTGCATGTGCCGGCGTCGCCCTTTCGTCACCGCTCTGGGTCGCCACTATCGTGGTGGCCAGCGGCAGGAGCAGCTCCAGCATCTGTCGCGCGTCCTTGTCCGCCAGTATGCCCACTACCAGTATGAGGTGATCGTAATCGAGGTCGTTGCGGATGACGTGCGCGAGCCGGCTTGCGCCGTCCGGGTTATGCGCACCGTCCAGGAGGACCAGGGGATCGAGCGAAACCACCTCCAGGCGCCCCGGCGACTTGACCCGCCTCATCCCGGCCTCCACCTCGCTGGAGGAAAGGGCGGAGAGAGACCCGGCGTAGGTCTCGCAAGCCGCCACGGCGCAGGCGGCGTTGACGGCCTGGTGCTCACCCAGGAGGGGCAGGAAGACCTGCGGGTATTCCCGCAGCAGGCCCTTTATGCCCACGGCCTGTCCCACCTGGCCCGTGTCTATCCCGTAGGTCAGGTTATACAGCAGCTGAAAATCCCGGCCAAAAAGCTTGAGGCTGCTCCCTTTCTCGTCGCAGGTGCGCGAGATTATCTCCAGGGCGCTCGCGTCGCTGACGGCGGAGATGACGTAGCTGTCTTCCTTGATGATGCCCGCCTTCTCGAAGGCGATCTTCTCCACCGTCCCCCCCAGTTCGGCCACGTGGTCCAGGGCCACCCCCGTTATCACCTGCAAGTGCGAGTCGACCAGCGTGGTGGCATCCCATCTCCCACCCAGGCCGACCTCGATCACCCCCACGTCCACCTTGCGCTTCGCGAAATGTACGAATGCCATGGCCGTGGTGATCTCGAAATAGCTTAATGGATCGCCGCTTTCCCTGTCCGTCTCCTCCACCAGCGGGATAATCCCCTCCAGCAGGGAGGCGAAATCCCTCTCCGACACCGGCCTCCCGTTGATGCACGTGCGCTCGGTCACGGACTGCAGGTGAGGCGACGTGTAGCGGGCTACTTTTCTGCCCCCCACCTCGAGGATGGAGGAGATCATGCGCGCCGTGGAGGTCTTGCCGTTGGTCCCGGTGATATGGATGGATGGGAACTTTAGTTGAGGATCGCCGAGCTTGGAGCAGAGGACGCGGATGCGGTCCAGGCTGGGCTTTATGCCGTGCCGGGCCGATTTCTCCAGGTATCCCTCCGCCGCCCTGAAATCCACGCTTTACCTCTCCTGTCGGGTCTGACCCTGTTTTTCGCACTCAAACGCGCGAGCCGATGGCCTGGGGCATCGTTGCGACCTGCCGATATCCTTCCTTCCCCCCAGGCACACCAAGCCATGCACGTAACAAGGCCCGGCCCCTCATTTTTCTCCGAGCAGCTTCAGCTGTTCCTGCATCTTCTCTATCTTGAGGCGGTTGTCGGCCAGCTTGCGCCGCTCTTTCTGCACCACCTCCGCGGGAGCCTTGGAAAGGAACTGGTCGTTGGACAGCTTGGCCTGGAAGCGCTTGGACTCCTCCTCGAGCCTGGCTATCTCGCGCTCGATCCTGGCGGTCTCCTCGGAGAAGCCCCCGGCCGCGAGCGGTATGAACACCTCCACGCCGGCCGCCAGGCCGCGTGCGTAGAGGGTCGGGTCCGCCACCTCTTGCGCTATCTCCAGGGAAGACAGGCGCGCCTGCGAGGTCACGTATTCTGCATGCTCCTCGAGCAGCCCGCCACGGCCCCCCTCGAGCGGCACCACCAGCGCATCCAGCCGCACGTCCGGGCGCACCCCCATCTCCGAGCGCAGGCGGCGCATGCAGGTTATTATCTCCCGCAGCGCACGCATATCCTCCTCGGCACGGGCATCGTGCGCCTGCAGCCGTGGCTGCGGCCATGTCGCCACGGCGATAGACTCCCCGCTCCCCGGCAAACGCTGCCACAGCTCCTCGGTGATGAAGGGCATGAAAGGGTGGAGAAGGCGCAAGGCCTGCTCCAGCACCGTCCACAGCACGAACTGGGCCGTACGCCTGGGCGCCCCGTCTTCGCCGTAAAGGCGCAGCTTGGCCAGTTCCACGTACCAGTCGCAGAAGTCGTTCCAGAAGAACTCGTATAGCGCCCGGCAAGCCTCGCTGAAATTATACGCCTCGCAGTAATCGTCCATGGTGGCGACCAGGGCGCTCAAGGCCGAGAGGATCCAGCGGTCCGCCAGGGTGTGTTCCAACTCGCCCTCGTCTATAGCAGCGGGGTCGAAATCCTCCAGGTTCATGAGCGTGAAGCGCGAGGCGTTCCATATCTTGTTGCAGAAGTTGCGGCTTCCCGCGATGCGTTCCTCCGAGAGAAAGACGTCGCGCCCGGGCACGGCGATGTGCCCCAGGGTGAAGCGCAGGGCGTCCGCCCCATACCTCTCGATGACATCCAGGGGGTCGATAACGTTGCCGGAGGACTTGCTCATCTTCTTGCCCGATTCGTCGCGGATGAGCGCGGTCACGAACACCTCGTGGAACGGCACGTCTCCCATGAAATGGATGCCCAGAAACATCATGCGCGCCACCCAGAAGAAGATGATATCGAATGCGGTGACCAGCACCGAGGTAGGGTAGAAATACGACAGCTCGGGAGCGTCGTCCGGCCAGCCCAGGGTGGAGAACGGCCACAGACCGGACGAGAACCAGGTATCGAGCACGTCCGGGTCTTGCTCCAGCTCCCCCCCGCAGGGGCAAGCCTGCGGATCCTCGCGCGACACTATCATCTCCCCGCATCGCTTGCAGTACCAGGCGGGTATGCGGTGCCCGAACCACAGCTGGCGCGAGATGCACCAGTCGCGGATGTTGTACATCCACTCGAAATAGGTCTTCTCCCAACGTGCGGGGAGGAACTTCGTCCTCCCCTCCTCCACCGCCGCGATGGCCGGTTGCGCCAGCTCCCGCATGCTCACGAACCATTGCTTCGAGAGGTAGGGCTCGATTACGGTGTGGCAACGGTAGCAGTGCCCGACGGCGTGCTGGTGGGTTTCCACTTTCTGGATATAATGCATCTTCTCCAGGTCACGCACCACGGCGTTTCTCGCCTCGTAGCGGTCGAGGCCGGCGTAGGGACCGCCGTTTTCGTTGACCACCGCCTCGGGGGTGAAGATGTTTATCTCCTCCAACCCGTGGCGCCTGCCCATCTCGAAGTCGTTGGGATCGTGCGCCGGGGTTACCTTGACCATTCCCGTCCCGAACTCGGGGTCCACGAATTCGTCGGCTATGACCGGTATCTCCCTTCCCAGCAGAGGCAGGATCGCCGTCTTGCCCACCAGGTGGCGGTAACGGTGGTCGCGGGGGTTCACCGCCACCGCGGTGTCCCCCAGCATGGTCTCTGGTCGGGTGGTGGCGACGTGTATGGGGTCTCCGGCGTCCTTGAGGTCGTAGCGGATGAACCACAGTTTGCCCTCGGTATCCTCGTGCTCCACCTCGATGTCGGAGATGGCTGTCAGGCAGCGCGGGCACCAGTTGACGATGTAATAGCCACGGTAGATCAGCCCCTCCTCGAAGAAGCGCACGAAGACCTCGCGCACCGCGCGCGAGCACCCCTCGTCCATGGTGAAGCGCTCTCGCTCCCAGTCGCAGGAACAGCCCATGCGCTTGAGCTGGTCTATAATGGTGCCCCCGTACTTATCCACCCATTGCCACACCCGCTCCAGGAAGGCCTCGCGCCCTATCTCGTGCCTGTTGGTTCCCTCCTCGGCCAGGGCGCGCTCGACCACCGCATGGGTAGCGATGGCGGCATGGTCCGTGCCCGGGAGCCACAAGGTCTCGTAGCCCTGCATGCGCCTGCGGCGGATGATGAAATCCTGCAGGGAATTGTTCAAGGCGTGCCCGAGATGCAGCGAGCCGGTCACGTTAGGCGGGGGGATGACGATGGTGAAGGGCTCCTTCTCCGGGTTGACCTCGGCGTGGAAATAGCCCTTCTCCTCCCAGAAGGCATACCATTTTCTCTCCACCTCGGCCGGCTCGTACGCTTTCGCTATATCCCTGTCTTGCACCTTGCCGCCGTTGCCGCCTGCTCCCTCTCCCAAATCGTTTTCTCCTCTTCTACCTGCGAATTCATAACGGGCACTTCCATGCATGGTAAGAAGCGGCCGTTGCTTTGTCAAACCTGGCGCCCCGGTGACCAGCCCGTGCGCGGCCGTGATCCAGGCTGCAGCAATCGATCCATCGATCAAGTAATCATCGATCAAGTAATTATAGTCCGTGGCCCTTTCCACGATAAAGGCGCCCGCCGGCGCAGCGGCCCCGGCATGCCCGCTCTTGAAGCCTCCGGGGACCCGGCATGATAGAATGTTCTCTCGGGAGGACGGGGATCGTCCGCGATCCGCTACGGCGTGGCCTTATGCGTTGAATTAGCGATCTTGCGGACGGTGTTTCGAGAAGAGGAGGGAGTTTTTGGGCACGACCGCTCTCATTATCTTCCTGGGCTCACTGGGCATAGGCATGCTGTGCCTGGCGACCCTCGCCTACTCTGGGCTGCGCATATACCGCACCGCCCGGTATGCCTACAAGGATTCCCAACCCTGGATGGAGTCGTTCCAGGAATACTACGAGACCATGATGGGCACCGTGGGGATCATGGAGGAACGCGTCCAGGCGATCACCGAAACCGGGAGGGAGATGCGCGAGGCGGTGGATGACATCCATGACGCCGTCGAGGAAATGCGTTCCAACCCCTTGCTGCGCGCCGTCCGCATCGCCGGCCGCCTGCGCCGCTAGGCGCTCTCCTCGTCCTTGTAGTCGCTGGCCGAGGTCACCAGGGTGGGCTCTATGCCTTTGTCCACCGTATCCTTGGTCACCACGCAGCGGATGATGTCGTTGCGGGAGGGCAGCTCGTACATCACGTTGAGCAGGCTCTCCTCCATGATCGCCCGCAGGCCACGGGCGCCGGTGGTCCTCTGGGTGGCCTTGTGCGCCACGGCGCGCAGGGCTCCGTCGGTGAAGCGCAGCTCCACCCCGTCAAACTCGAAGAATTTTTTATACTGTTTCACCAGGGCGTTCTTGGGCTGGGTGAGTATACTTACCAGGTCATCCTCCTTGAGGCCGTGGAAAGCCGCGATGACCGGCAGGCGCCCCACGAACTCGGGGATGAGCCCGTACTTGAGCAGGTCTTCCGGCATGACCTGCTCCAGGATCTCGCCGATCTCCTTCTCCTCCCTCTTGCGTACGTCCGCCCCGAAACCCACGCCTTTCTTGCCGATGCGGTTCTCCACGATGTTCTCCAGCCCCGCGAAAGCTCCCCCGCAGATAAAGAGCACGTTAGTGGTGTCGATCTGGATGAATTCCTGGTGGGGATGCTTGCGCCCGCCTTGCGGCGGCACGCTGGCCACCGTGCCCTCCAGGATCTTGAGCAGGGCCTGCTGCACGCCCTCTCCGGACACGTCGCGGGTGATGGAGGGGTTCTCCGACTTGCGGGCGATCTTATCCACCTCGTCGATGTAGATTATCCCCGTCTCCGCCCGCTTGACGTCGTAGTCCGCCGCCTGTATCAGCTTGAGCAGGATGTTCTCCACGTCCTCCCCCACGTAACCTGCCTCGGTAAGCGTGGTGGCGTCCGCGATGCAGAAGGGCACGTTGAGCACCCTGGCAAGCGTCTGGGCCAGCAGGGTCTTGCCGCAGCCGGTGGGGCCTATGAGGACGATGTTGCTCTTCTGCAACTCCACGTCGTCGTCGGAATAGGAACCCACCTGTATGCGCTTGTAATGGTTATACACGGCAACGGAGAGGATCTTCTTCGCCTTTTCCTGACCGATGACGTAATCGTTCAGAAAATCGTAGATCTCGCTGGGCTTGGGCAGTTCCTCCAGGCGCAACTCGGGGGTCTCGGAGAGCTCCTCCTCGATTATCTCGTTGCAGAGGTCGATGCACTCGTCGCATATGTATACGCCGGGCCCGGCAATGAGCTTCTTTACCTGCCGCTGGCTCTTGCCGCAGAAGGAACACTTGAGCAGATCGCCGCCCTCACCAAACTTCGCCATTAAGCCTTACCTCCGTTTGACCTATCTCTATTATCGGCCAGGATATGCTTTTATTGCAGCCCTTTTCTTTGCCCGCCCGCTGGCTGCGAAACCAGCCTGCAGGGCCCGGGCCTATTTCAGCTTCGCTTCCTCTTCGTCTTTTCTCTCGATGACGGAGTCGATGACCCCGTAGTCCAGGGCTTCTTGCGCGGTCATGATGAAATCGCGGTCCGTATCGCTCCTGATGCGGTCCAGCGACTGGCCTGTATGCTGTGAGAGTATCTGGTCCAGGAGGTCTCGCAGGCGCAGTATCTCCCGGGCATGGATGTCTATATCCACCGCCTGCCCACTGGTGCCTCCCGCCGGCTGATGCAGAAGAACGCGGGCATGCGGGAGTGCGAACCTCTTCGCCTCCGCCCCCGCGCAAAGCAGCAACGCCGCACCCGATGCCGCCTGCCCGATGCATATGGTGGAGACGTCGGCCTTTACGTATTGCATGGTGTCGTAGATGGCCAGGGTCGAGGTGACCACGCCCCCGGGGCTGTTGATGTAGAGATGTATGTCCTTTTCCGGGTCCTCGGACTCCAGGTGCAGGAGCTGGGCCATGACCAGGTTGGCCACGTGGTCGTCTATCTCGGTCCCCAGGAAGATGATGCGGTCTTTGAGGAGGCGCGAGTATATATCGAACGACCTCTCGCCGCGGTTCGTCTGTTCGATAACTATAGGTATAAGGCTGGTCGCCATTTCATATCACCCTTCTCGTAAACTATAAGCTCTCTTCGAGTAGATTATACCCGCGCGAAGACATCCTCCTGCATGATATTATGCGTCTTCCCGATCGGGCTTCTCCCCTTCCTCAGCCGTATCCCCCGCCGCCGCCTTCTCGGCCTCTGCGGGCGCGGGTTCGCTTTCCTGCTCACCCTCTACAGCCGCCTCCGTATCCGAAGCCGAATGTTCGGAAGTCGCCTTGCCTCCTTCACCGGCAAATACGGCATTGTCACCTAAAAACTTGAGGGCTTTTCTGCGCAGCAGGTCCTCCCTCATCTCCTCGAGCCCGCCCCTCTCTTCCATGACCCTGCGGAAGGTATCCGGGTTTACTCCGAACATCTCGGACCTCTCCCTTATCTCCTCCTGCAGCTCTTCGTCGCTCGCCTCGAGCTTCTCCGCGCGTATCACCGCGTCCAGCACCAGCTCGTTGCGGATGAGTTTCCGGGCCTCCACCTCGAACTCCTCGTCCATGCGCTCGGCGGTGTAGTCCACCGCCTTGAGGTAATCGTCCAGGGTAACGCCGCTCGTCGAGAGGCGCACCTCGAGTTCCCGGCGCCGGTGCTGCGCGTATTCCTCGACCATCTTCCCCGGTATCTCGACCTCCAGCCCGCCGGCCAGTTTCTCCAGAACCTGCATGCGCACCGACTCCTGCGCCTGGGCCTTTTTGGCTTCCGCCAGCTTGCCCCGGATATCCTCCTCGAGCTCCGCGATAGTGTCGAACTTGCTCGACTCCTTGGCGAAATCGTCGTCCGGTTCCGGGAGCTTCTTTACCTTGACCTCCTTCACCATAACCTTGAAGGCTGCTACCTTGCCCGCCAGTTCCTCGTCGGGGAACTGCTCCGGCATATTCACCTTTATGTCCAGGATGTCCCCCTTGCGCTTGCCCTTCAGCTCTTCGTTGAACTCGGGCCAGATATTCTCCGTGCCCACCTCCAGCATGAAGTCCTGCGAGGAGCCGCCCTCGAACTCGACGCCGTTTACCTTGCCCTCGAAGTCTATGATGGCGTAGTCGCCGTCGGCCAGGGTCTTTCCGGAAACCACGTCCAGCGTGGCGAATTTATCGCGCATGTTGTCCAGCACCCGGGTCACGTCCTCTTCGGTTACCTCTTCGTCAGGGCGATCCACCTCGACGCCCTTGTACGAGGTCAACTCGACCCTGGGCTTTATCTCCACCGTGGCTTCGAAGTAAAGCGGCTTGCCCTCCTCGATCTCGATCTCGTCGAAGTCTATCTCCGGCTCGTCGATGGGCTCGATGCCCAGCTGCTCCAGCGCTTCAGCATAGTAATCCGGTAGATTTGCCTGCTTGACCTCCTGGTATATGGCATCGAGGCCCAGCCTGGCCTGCAACACCCGGCGCGGGACCTTACCCTTGCGAAAACCGGGTATGGTCACTTCCCTGGCGATATCGCGAAAAGCGCGGCCCACGGCCTTGCCTACGTCCTCGGCCGGGACTTCCACCTTCATACGCACCTTGTTCTTGTCTACTTCCTCTATTTCAGCTTTCACGGCCACCTCACGTGCTCCTTCCCGTCGCCTGTTATCACTGGCTCTTACCGGTCGAAAAAAATCCCACCCCCGTGCGGGTGCGGGAGCTCCTGGTGCGAGAGGGGGGACTCGAACCCCCACGGTTAATAACCACTGGGTCCTAAACCCAGCGCGTCTGCCGGTTCCGCCACTCTCGCCCGATTATCTGAGGTGCATGAACGATAAATATACTACTACGGGCACCTTTGCGTGGCAATGTGAGGATGCCCGAGCCCGGGGGTGGCGGTCCGTACTCGCAGGAGGTTCTTGTGGCCCGAGATCCGGGGGTAAGGCTTCACGACCTGATGTATACGTGCCAGGCCTGAGACAAGTTCTGTGAAGCGTGTTGAAACAGCCAGTGTCGTTCTGAACTTGTCCAGGCACTGGGACACCGTCGCGCCGCCCTCCGGGCGTCGCTGTCGCTTTCGCGATGCAATCTACGAAGGTCAGTGTAAGGTAGTTCCTCGGGCTGGTGGCAGCACGGATGGAGGCTTTGTCCGAATATCCGTCTCGCCGGGCTGGCTATTTATTATTCAGGCGGATACCCGGATGTGCTCCTACAGCCACTGCCATGCACGCTTCGTTACCCGGGCCGACCCCAACAGATCCCGTGGATTGCCGGTTTAATCGGGGGCGGGCGCTTCCGTTACCGTTTATAGTGAAATGAGGGGATGCTATAATTTGCTTTGCGATATGTGCGCCTGTAGCTCAATGGATAGAGCGGCGGACTTCTAATCCGCAGGTTGGAGGTTCGAGTCCTCCCAGGCGTGCCAGGTAAATACATGGTGGGTGTAGCTCAGCCGGAAGAGCACTGGGTTGTGGCCCCAGAGGTCGCGGGTTCAAGTCCCGTCACTCACCCCAAGTATAGCAAGCGGAGGTGTAGGCCTCCGCTTCGTTTTCAAACCAAGGGGACCATTCACCCCGCCAATTCATTGCCTGCGGCCGATTTCCGGGGGTGACCCCCAGGCCCTGTTCGCGGTCACCGCCCTTTTTGCTCCTGTTCCTCGACCTTGAGGAGCGCTCGTGCATTCCTCATCTCCCGCGCCCTCCGCCTCAGAAAGGGTGTAAGGGTGCCGCTCAGGAAGATAAATGCGAAGAGGGCGGCAAGGTATTTGCCTGAATCAGGGCTGTCTTCAAAGGCTCTTCCCGGGTCGATGACCGTGAGTGAATGGGCGTGGATGTCGAAATCACCCCCATGCTCAAGGCAGTTGGCGTTGAAAACCCCCCTTACCTCCACGAAATCACCTACGGTCCCATATCTTCCCAGCATCCCTATCTTCTCCGCCTCGCTGACGGGAAGCCACACGCCGATGCCGCTGTTGCCTCCCCGCAGCTCGCCTGCCTCGAGCCTTGCTTCCCGGCTGTAGAAATCGTCGTTTATGGTGATCCAGGCCTTATCGCCACGGCGCATGACATCCCCGATCGCCTCACCCCGGAAGATAACCTCCCTGCCGTCCAACTCCTCCCAGTCCTCCAGGAGATCCGCGGTGCTCACCTCGACCGCCTCCTCACCAGCCGCAGCGCAGGGCATCAAGAACGCGGGAAAGAGAAAGACCGCGGCGGCGACCAGGAGGCAGACGAGCAGCTTTTTCACTTCCGCCCCCTCCTCAGCATGCTAAGGAAATACGCGAACATGACCACCACCGCCAGCACTTCCAGCCTCCCGGCCCACATCTGGAAGATGTATAAAAGCTTCATCAACGTCGGCATGGTGTAGTTGGTAACCCCCGTGGTCAGGCCGACGTTTCCAGCGGCGGATACCGACTCGAAAGCGGAAGCCGTAAGGCCGTGGCCGTAGAAAAGGCCGACGATCGTTCCCAGCAGATAGAGCAGTACGTAGAGGGCGGTGGTGAACAGCGCCGCCCTCACCATGCCCTCCGTCAAGGTCATTTCCCTTATGTGGTGGAAACGCTCCACGATCACCGCCGAGGCCGGAGACAGGGCCTGCTTCGTCTTCACCTTGAACTCCTTGGCGAGGACCCCTACCCGGAAGGCCTTTATGGCGCCGGATGTGGCGCAGGCACATCCTCCGAGCCCCATGGCCAGGAGGAGGCCGAGGAGGGCGAGGTCGCCCCAGCGCTGGCCCAACTGCTTACCGTAAACGGTCATGAACCCGGTGCCGCTGTGACCGGAGATGAGCTGGTAGCCGCCGCGCCGCAGATCCGCTCCGAACGAACCGAAGGTGCCGGACAGCGCTATGCCCGCCAGCACCAGTCCCAGGGTGACGATTACGCTTACGGCCAGCACCCTCACCTCCATGTTTCTCACCAGCTCACCGGGGCGCCGCCTCCAGACCTCGTACTGCACCGCGAAGTTGATCGTGCCCAGGATCATGAAGACCACGGTTATCAGCTCGACCGGCAGGCTGTGATAGTAACCGACGCTCAAGGCCTGGGTCGTGAAACCCCCGGTGTCGAACCCCGCCATGAACAGGCACGAGGACTGGAAAAAGGAACGCACCGGCGCTATGCCTTGGGCGAGCAGGCACAGCCCCAGACCAAGGGTACCCAGGGCGAGATACACCACGCTTACCTTCCAGATAAAGCGGGAGCTCTCGATGACGTTGGGCATGATGCTCTCCCGTCCCTCCCCCGTGTACATCTGCGCGGCCGTGCTGGTGCCGGCCATGAAATAGGTGATGACCAGGACTACGATCCCCTGGCCTCCCAGAAACATGAGGAGATGGCGCCAGAAGTTGATGCCGTAGGACATATGGTCCAGGTCGTGCACCAAGGTCAGCCCCGTGGTGGCCAGCCCGGACATGGATTCGAAACAAGCGTCGAGAAAGGAGTGGTAGTGACCGCTCAGGTAGAGGGGCAGCGCGGAGAAGAGCATGGCGAGGAACCAGGATAGGGCCACGATGACCAGGCCCTGGTTCCAGGTGATGCGGCCGCGAGAATGCAGGTTGAAATAGAGTATGTTCCCCACCCCCGCGGTCACGAAGGCGGATATGGCCAGGTCCAGGACCGACGGCCATTCGCCCGCTACCATGCTTATACCCAGGGGGATGAGCATGCATATGCCGAGCGCTATGAGCACCACGCCCACGTAGCGGAATATATTCTCCAGGTCCCTGCGTAAGGGCTTGAACATCCTGCCAGCTCCTCTTCAGCGACCTTGCCGCCGGTATCCATACACGGCCAGCAGCACGTGCCTGTTCATCTACAGTACACTATGATATCCGCGCAGCTCGCGCGGGACAAACCGTGCTCCACGCATCCGAAGTACATGCAAACCCGCTCATCTAGTCCACGATCAGCGAGAGGTAGCTGACCATTGGCTTGGATATCGTCTTGTAGGCGCCCATATCGTGCTGGAAACAGCAGTCGGTGAGCAGCCCCACGTCTTTACCGCCCCAGGTACAGCGGGCGGAGGTGACCTTGTAGATGCGCTCCAAGCGGAAGCGGGTATTCCGGCCCGTCTCCGTGACCCCCATTATCTTCTGCTCGGGGTCGGTGCCCATGAGGGGGGCGGCCAGGCGCGGGAGCAGCCTGCAATAGAAGGGGTTGCGTGCTATTACATCCGGCGTATGGCTTGCGATGGGGTTTACCGCCTTGAGCAGAGCGGTCTCCTCATAATCCACCTCCATGCGCAGCCCCCCTTTTTCCCCCGTATCCAACTCGATGCTCCAGCACCCGCCCAGGCGCCGCGAATCGATACCGGTCACTATCATCTCGTCGAAGCGGTGGATGGTGGAGACGAGGTCCCTGCCTTTTTCGCCCGAGACATAGAGGGTGCGGTAATCCTCGGGGCTGAAGTGGAAGATAGCGCGGTAGGGGCCTGCGGGCGTGTCTTCCCAGTCCTCGATGAGGAAGACGTCGTGAGGCCCAAATTGCAGCGTGGGTATGAACCATCCCTTCTCCGTTAACATGTTCCTCCCCTTACAGTTCCGATCGCGTAAACCGGCACGCTCCATGCCTCATTTATTGAAGGCCAGGATTCCTCCCGGCCTTTATAACTGGTCGGGGTGGGCGGATTTGAACCGCCGACCTCATGCTCCCAAAGCATGCGCGCTAACCAAGCTGCGCTACACCCCGTCGCCACGATTATAGCATCGCCATAGCGGGTGGCGTTGTATGCTAATATATTTTCGTGGCGAGCGGGAGTAGCTCAGTTGGAAGAGCGAGAGCCTTCCAAGCTCTAGGTCGCGGGTTCGAGGCCCGTCTCCCGCTCCATTTCTTCTTATATCAAGACGACTCCAGCAGTTCCTTCAACTGCCGCACCGCCGTCTCGAAGTTCCTCCACAACATATTTCCGAAGAACAGCGCGTCCAGGAACTTGAACCACTTCGGCAGGTAGAAGGTCATCTTCCTCTCCCAGCGCGTGCCGCCGTCCTCTGGGGTCAGCTCGTATTCGATCTTCACTTTTCGGCTCTGACCCCAAGGAGTTTTGCCGGATTCAACTTTTTACCTCTGACCCCGGGAAGTTGAAAAACCACGCCGGTTCGGCGTTCTCGAACATGGCTCGCAGGCGGCGCAGGGCCTTGCCGCGGTGGCTTACCGCGCTCTTGTCATCCAGGGACAGTTCGGCCATGGTTTTTTCCATACCGCCGGGGATAAATACCGGGTCGTAGCCGAAGCCCAGTTCGCCCTTGGGGGCTATGGTTATATCCCCCCCGCAGGTCTCCCTGATCTCGACTCTTTCTCCTCGAGGCGAGGCCAGGACCAGTACGCAGACGAAGCGCGCCCCCCTTTGTCCCACGGGGACGTCCTCCATCTCGCGCAGCAGCCGGGCTATGTTCGCCGCATCGTCCCCCTGCTTGCCGGCATAGCGCGCGCTCATGACGCCCGGCTCTCCCCCCAGGGCTTTCACCTCCAGGCCGGAATCGTCCGCGAGCGCGGGCATTCCCGCCCAGCGGGAAAGCTCCAGCGCCTTGCTGGCGGCGTTGTCCTCGAAGGTATCGCCCGTTTCCTCCAGGGCAGGCCAGCCCTCGAAGTCATCGCAGGTCACGATGTCGATACCCAGGCCGGAGAGGAGGCTGCGTATCTCCCTTATCTTTCCGCGGTTGCCCGTGGCCAGGGCCAGGCGCCCTGCGCTCAAGTTCCCTCCCCCAGGACCGCGATGCCGTCCTCGGCGAAGAGGGCCTTGTTCTGCAGCCAGGTCACCTGCTCGATGCCTTTACAGGCGAGGTCGAGAACGGCATCCAGTTCCACCCGGCTGAAAGCCCTCTTCTCCGCCGTTCCCTGCAGCTCGACCATGGCGCCGCCCCCGGTCATGACCACGTTCATATCCACCTCGGCCCCCGAGTCCTCCTCGAAATCAAGGTCCAGGAGCGGGACGCCTTCGACTATGCCCACGCTCATGGCGGCCACCGAGTCGGTGAGCGGCACTTCCGGAAGCCTCTTGTCCCCCACCATGCGGCGGAAGGCATCATACAAAGCGACATAAGCGCCGTTGATGGCCGCGGTGCGCGTGCCCCCGTCGGCCTCAATGACGTCGCAGTCCAGCCAGATGGTGTATTCTTTCAGGGCCTGCAGGTCCGTCACCGCCCGCAGCGACCTGCCGATGAGCCTCTGTATCTCCAGCGTCCTCCCCCCCTGCCTGCCGGAGACGGATTCGCGGTTCATCCTTTCCTGGGTTGAACGCGGCAGCATGCCGTATTCCGCGGTCACCCAACCCCGACCGGACCCCCGCAGGAACTGCGGCACCTTGAACTCCAGGGTGGCCGTGCAGATCACCCTGGTCTTCCCCATCTCCACGCACGCCGAACCCTCGGCGTGCGAGATATAGTTGCGTATTATCTTCATGCGGCGCAGCTCATCGGGCTTTCTGCCGTCACGCCTAGACATCCATGCCACCTCCCAGGTGAACCTCCATGCCCTCGAGGGCGAGGGAAACCTCTCCCGCGTAAACCTGCTTTACCTCTTCCAGGATATCCTTCCTTTCAAACGTGGGCCATATGTGGGTGAGGAGAAGGCTCCCGGCGCCGGCTCGCGACGCCGTTTCCCCCGCCTGCAGCGAGGTAAGGTGGCCGTGAGACGCCTCCTCCGTGTAGGACGCCGGCAGCGTAGCCTCGCATATGAACAGGTCCACACCCGCCGCCGCCGCCTCCAGGCCGGGGCAGGGCGAGGAATCCGACGAATAGGCCATGGTCCAGCCCTCTCCCTGCAGGCGTACGCTGTAGCCCTCCACGGGGTGGCGGGTGGGGAAGAAGGACATGGCCATCTTTCCCACCGCGTATTCCCGTCCCGCCTCTATGGGCTCGCTCTCGAAAACGCGCGGAAGGTATTCCCGGGAGTCCTCGCCAAGTATACAGCCCATGAGCTCGAGGCCACCTTCGGGCATGAACGTCCGCAGGCCCCAGGGCTCGTCGGGGTCGAAACGCAAGGCGTAGAAGAGCGGGTAGAGGTCCCCGAAATGGTCTATGTGCATATGGGTGATGACCACCGCGTCCAGGTCCACGTAATCGATCTCTAAAAGGAGGTTGGACAGGCACCCGTTACCCAGGTCCAGCACCAGTTTGAAATCCTTTTCGATTATCAGGAATCCGTTGGTGGCGGCGCCGGGGCGCGGGTAGGTGCCGGATGCACCGAGCACTTTGAGCCTCAAGATGTCCTCCCCATCAGCGGCAGTTCGACCTTTTCCACGTTATCCACTTCGGGCCCCAGAAAGACGCGACCCAGCTCGACGGCCCGTTCGACGTCGCCGGAACAGATAAAACGATAGCTCGGCGGGGAGGCGGCGCCGCGCAAATACCCCCTGCGGGCGAGGTTCTCCTCCACTTCCCTCGCCACCTCCTGGTCGGAGCTGATCAGGCTCACGCCCTCTCCCGCCACTTCGCCTATAACCTCGCTGATCAGGGGATAGTGGGTGCACCCCAGGACCAGGGTATCCACCCCACGCCTGACCAGAGGGGCCAGGTAGCGGCTTACCTCTTCTTCAACCTGCCTTCCCGATACCTCTCCCCTCTCCACGAAATCCACCAGCGAGGGGCAGGCACGGGAGTGTACCTCCGCCCCCGCGTCCAGGGCGTGAATGGCCTTGAGATAGGCGCGGCTGGCTATGGTGGCCCGGGTGCCTATGACCCCGATGCGGCGGTTGACCGTGGCCTGTACCGCACCGCGTGCGCCGGGCTCCACCACGCCCAGAACGGGTATCCGGCATCTGCGTTGCACTTCCAGCAGGCCGGCGGAGGTAGCGGAATTGCAGGCGATAACGATGAGCTTGACCCCCTGGTTCTCCAGATAACAGGCTATCTCGATGGCGAAATCGCGTATCTCTTTCGCGTCCCGGGGGCCGTAAGGGCCGCGGGCGTTATCCCCGAAATAGCAGATGGACTCGCCGGGAAGCCTGCGCATCACGGCCTTCATGACCGTGAGCCCCCCGACCCCGGAGTCGAACATCCCTATGGGAGCCTCGTTCAAGGCCTCGACCTCCCTTGATCCTGTTTGCCCGGCGGGAACCATATCCTTTACCGGCACCTCGCGTCCGAAGCGCCATTAGATTCTAGCACACGTGTTCCGCTGTCCATCCCGCGCCAGTCACGCGAGGAGGGGCGCGTTGACCCTTATACACTATACGCTTAATATGTTCGATTAGAGGTGTATAAGCCATTTAACCGTAATACGATACGAAGCTGAACGGCATACTGCAAGGGGTGAGGAGATGAGAGATTATTTCGCGCGCAGGCTCAGGCGCCTCGCGCCCGTTTTCATAGAGCCGGTCGAGGGGCTACCGGCCTCCGACCCCGACGGCATGGTCGAGTTCAGCCGTGAATTCCTGCGCGCGGGTACCCCCGCCTTCCGCTTCCTGTTCTACGGCATGATGCTGGCCCTGCAGGCCCTCTGCCTGGTGACGCGGGGGAAATCCGTATATGCCCTGCCCCCCGACGAGGCGGACGATTTTATACAGTCCCTGTATTCACACCGCATCTCCGTTCTCAGCGCGATACCGACCGTGCTCGGCACCCCCATATACATGTCCCATTACAACCGCGACGATTTGCAGGCACCGCTGGGTTTCGACATCGCGGCCATGCGAGAGGAAGCTTCGCTGAGAGGGGTACAGAGATGATCGTCAAACCCGAGGAGTTGACGGGAAACGTCAGGCGCGAGGCGGACGTGGCCATTATCGGCTCGGGGGCGGGGGGCGGCCCCATCGCCAAGGAGCTCGCGGAAGCGGGGTACAGCGTCGCCGTCCTGGAAGAGGGCGGGTACTTCCAGCGTGAGGACTTCGATTTCCGGCCCGGACAGGCTTTCACCCGCCTTTACCGAGACGCGAGCCAGTCCGTTACCCTGGGCCTTCCCACTATCATCGTCCCCCAGGGCAAGACGGTGGGCGGCACCACCACCATAAATTCCGGGACCTGCCTGCGCCTGCCCCGCCACGTGCTCAAGCGCTGGCACCTCGAATGCGGGCTCAAGGACCTCACCGAGGACGAGCTCAACCTCCTCTACGGGGCGATAGAGGAGTACCTCTTCGTAAAGCGCGCCGACCCCGAGGTAGCCGGCGTAAACAACATACTTTTCCTGCACTCGGCCGAGAAGCTCGGGTATTGCGGCGGTTTCCTGCCCCGCAACGCCAAGGATTGCGAGGGTTACGGCGTATGCGCGTACGGCTGCCCATCCGGCGCCAAGCAGAGCGTCAACGTCTCCTATATACCCGACGCGGTAAGGGCGGGCGCGGATATCTATACCAGGTGCCGCGTCGAGCGTATCCTGGTGCATGGCGGCAAGGCCACGGGCGTGCGCGGCCGCTTCCTCGACCCCTTAAGCGGGAAAAAAACCAGCCACATCGAGGTCAAGGCCTCGGTGGTCGTGCTGGCTGGCGGCGCCATGCAGACCCCCTCCCTGCTTATGCACAACCGCCTCTGCCTCGAGTCGGGCCGGGTGGGCGAGAACCTGTCCATCCATCCCTGCGGCGCGGCTCTGGCCCTCATGGACGAGCCGCTCGGTAACCCCAAGGGTATCCCCCAGAGCGCATACGTGGACGAGTTCGCCCCCGAAGGGATAATGCTGGAGGGGGTCACCCTCCCACCTGCGGTGATGGCCATAACACTCCCCTGGGGAGGGAGGCGGCATGCCGAGACCATGTGGAAATACCCCTACATCGGCAGCTTCGGCTCCATGATCAGCGAGCACGACTCGACGGGCAAGGTGGTCGCGGGACCGTCCGCGCGCCAGCCGCTCACGTTTTACAATCTCGGGCGAGGTGACCTGGAGAGAATGAAGCGCTCGGTGTTGCTCATGGCGGAGATCTGGTTCGCGGCTGGGGCCAGGCGCGTCTACACCCCCATCGAGGGCTTCAAAGAGCTGTTCGGCTCGCGCGACTTAAGCCGTCTGGCCCGCACAAGCCTCAAGAAAGCCAGTGTCCTCGGCCTCAGCGCCTATCACCCCATGGGCACCTGCGCCATGGGGTCCGACCCCTACAACTCCGTGGTCAAGAGCACCGGCGAGGCCTGGGAAGTGGAAAACCTATTTATATGCGACGCCAGCGTGCTGCCGACCTCGCTCGGGGTCAATCCCCAGCTGACCATCATGGCCCTGGCCATGCGCACCGCGGGCTTCATCGACGACCGCCTCGGCGAAGGCTCTTTCGAGGGGAAACGTTCCAGCCGGCTAGAGAGGTTGCGGGCCCGCCTGCGCGCCGAGAAGGAGTCCGCTGCGCGGCGCGGCTGAGACAGCATGGAGCCTCCCCCTGCGCACCCCCACCCAACGCGCCGGACTATCTGCCGAAGCGTGTAGGCCTGGCCCCAGGTGTGGAAAATGGAGGGGTGACCCCAGGCTATTGCAGGGGCCAGATCCTGCCTTCCCCCAGGTAAGCCCGGTAACGGTCCCCCGCTCCCTCCAGGATCACCGCGCCGTGTCCCGGCAGCAATATATCGAAGTCCAGGTCCGACAACCTCTCCAGGGACCTGCGGGCCGCGTGTTCGTCCGGAGTGAAATGCGGTGGAGGGCCTGCGAGCACGCCCCTTTCGTTGCGCAGCAGGTCGCCGCTAAAAAGTATACCCCGCCTGCCGCCATAGAGGCATATGCTGCCCGGGGAATGGCCCGGGGTGTGCATCACTTCCAGGCCACCCAGGAGGTCTATCACCTCCCCTTCCTCGAGAAGGCGGTCGGGCTGAAAGTGGCGGTAACGGAAGAGAGGCCACAATGCCGTATAGAACAGAAGCTTGGCGAAGGCCACCTCCGTGGTCTCCTGGGGACGCTCTCCACTGGCAAAGGCTCCGTCTTCCCTGTGTATGGCCGCGCGCACCCCGTACCGCCTGCGCAAGCCGGCCACCGTGCCCGTGTGGTCGCCGTGGTAGTGGGTGGCGATGACCAGATCGATATCGCCCGGCGCGGCGCCCAGCTCTCTCAAGCCCAGGTGGATAACCGGGAGGTCCATGGGGAAACCCCCGTCCACGAGCGTCAGCCCGCCCTCGGTTATAAGGTAAATATTGCTGCCGAAGGAGCCCCTGATGCGGTAGAGGTCCTCGGAAATCCTGGCCAGCATGCGGGTCTCCCCTTGTGTTGAAACCGATTTCGCTCTGGCGTATAGCATAACACTCCCGGCACATAAAAGAGGGGCGCGGACGGCCGCGCCCCCCACGCGCCTGCAGCTTCAGGCGCCGCCGCCTTCATCACCCATCTTGTCCATGAGCACCTTGCCGCTCTGCAGCAGGCGCTGGATGTCGGCGTAATCGCTCTCCTCGACAACCTTCACCTCGCCCTCGAAGGTTCCCGAGAACCGGGGGTCGATCTGAAGCGCTGCGTCTTCGCTGCCACTTCCGTTACGTAACACGTCTGTATGCGCACAAACCTCCGTGGTTTGCATCGCGAAAGCGACAGCGACGCCTGGAGGGCGGCGCGACGGTGCCTGTGCCTGGACAAGTTCAGGGTCGCGTTTGATTTTTTAGTGGGCTTCACAGAACTTGTGTCAGGCCTGGCACGTATACGTATTACCCCCGGGCTCGGGAACAAAAACCTCTCATTTCCTCCGCACTCGGGGCTTGCGGTATGATATTCCATGCCGTTTAAAGGGAGGACGTCATGGCGATGGTTAAAACCCTGGCCGAGAACCGCAAGGCCAGGCATGACTACCACATAGAGGAGAAATACGAGGCCGGGCTGGCCCTGCTCGGGTCTGAGGTGAAATCCATCCGCGAGGGAAGGGCCAACCTGCGCGACAGCTTCGCCAGGGTGAAGGGCGGCGAGCTCTTCCTGGAGAACGTCCACATCGCGCCCTACAGCCACGGCGGCGCCTTCAACCATGAGCCCCTGCGCGTGAGGAAGGTCCTCATGCACAAGGAGGAGATACGGCGGCTGGAGGGCAAGGTGAACGAAAAGGGCTACACCCTGGTCCCCCTGCGCCTTTTCCTCAGCGACAGGGGGAAGATAAAGGTCGAGCTGGGACTTGCCCGGGGCAAGGCCAAGGCCGACCGCCGCCGCGATATCATGGATAGAGAGGCCCGCCGCGACATGGAGCGCATGATGAAATCCGGCGGCAGGGCGAGAGAAGAGTGATAGAATAGTTATGTGGAGAATATGGAAGCACCTTGAAAACCTGGGGGCGAAACGGTTTCGACAGGGATCGGCGGGCAGCGCGGGAGCGAGCCGGGGGCCCGAGCCTCGTCAGCAATCGGGAAAATAAAATAAAAGCTGACAGTGAGTTAGCACTGGCTGCGTAAGCAGTCCGTTCCTCTCTGGAAGGCCCGCGGCCGGAGAAGGGGCGTCATCAAGCGGGATCACCGAGGCCCCATTCCCGTTAAGGCTTAGGGACATTTTTTCGGGATAGTCTCCGCCAGGCCTTTCGCCGGGCGGGGCGGTGGCGAAAATCAAGCGGCGAATACGCTCGTAGAGCCCACCTGGCCGGGTTTCTGGACGGGGGTTCGACTCCCCCCGCCTCCACCATTCAAGGGGTCAGGATTCATCCTGGCACCGATCCCAGCGAGGGAAAGGCCGTGTCCTGCTTTGCGAGCCGGAGGCGAGAAACGACAAGGCCCGGCCGATTCTCGGCAAGGGATAGAACGCGTCGCGAAGCTAACGGGGCCGGGTTTAACCCGGCCCCGGTTCCCATTGCTTACGATCAGAACCAGCAAAAAGGACCAGGCCGAGAACGAAAGGCCGATAACCATAGACGGAAAGGAGCCGGCTTGCTGAAATTCATCGAGGTCGTCGGAAGTTCCCCCCTGGGCTACTCGGAGGCCGTGAGGGAAGCGGTGGAAAGCCTGATCGCCTCGGGCGAGGTAGTGCACTTCTTCCAGATAGTCGAGGAGAGGGGATCGGTGCGCGAGGGCAAGATAAAAGAGTTCCAGGTCGTCATCAAAGTTGCCGTGGAACCATCACCTTAGAAAAGGACGGCGCGACGGTGCCTGTGCCTGTGCCGAGCGCAGCTAAGGTAAGGTGGCACACATACGTATTACCCCCGGGCTCGGGATACAAGTCTCACAGCTCGCTCAAGGCGAGCTCCAGGGCCTTTTGCAGCTGCAGGTCCTCGTCTCCAACGACCGGGTTCTTGACCAGCACGTCCGGGGTAATGCCTTCGTCGTCTATGCTGGCGCCGCTGGGCGTATAGTACCGGGCGATGGTGAGGCGGACGCCGGTTCCGTCATCCTGCCTGAATATCTTCTGGATGGACCCCTTGCCGAATGTCGTCTCGCCCACCAGGATGCAACGCTCGTTCTCCCGCAATGCGGCCGCGAAGATCTCGGACGAGCTGGCGCTGCCGCGGTCGACCAGTATGGTTACCGGCAAGTCCCACTCCAACTCTTCGTCGGCCTTATATTCCTCGCTTGCGCCCACGATACGGCCCCGCGAGGAGACGATAACCCCGTCGCGCAGGAACAGGTCAGCCGCCTCGATGGCGGGATCCATGTAACCTCCCGGATTCGACCTCAGGTCTATGACCAGCGATTTCGCTCCTTTTGCGCCAAGTTCGGCGAGGGCTTCGGATATCTTCACGTCCGCGTCCTGCGTCCAGTCGGTAAGTCGCAGATATCCCACCCCCCCTTCTTTCATCTCCACTTCCAGCACGGGGATCTCTATCTCGCGCCTCAGGATATCGAAATATATGATCTCGGAGGATGGGGGTCTCGTTATCCCCAGCCTTACCGCGGTCCCTTCCGGGCCCCTGATGAGTGATACCACCTCGTTGATATCCATTCCCGAGATGTCCTTGCCGTCAACCACCTTGACGATATCCCCATCCTGCAGACCGACCTCCTGGGCCGGTGTCCCCTCCAGCACCCTCACCACCCTGATCTCACTTTTCAGGGTTTCCATGGCCACCCCGATGCCGGAGAGGCGGCCCGAGAGTTGCGTGTCCAGTATGGCGAGCTCCTCCGCGCTCATATAGGAAGAATGGGGGTCATCCAGGGAATCGATCATGGCCGTGATGCCCCGGTCCACCAGGATATCGTCGCCCGCTCCCTCGCCGGCCATCCTGCGTATGCCCCGCGCCCCCGCGAAGAGCAGGTCGGCTTCATTCACCTCGTCGACGTAGTTGGACTCCACGATATCCTGGGCGTCGGAGTATGAATCGCTGTCGGCGAGGAACTTCTCGAGTTCGCTGGTTTCCCCGTCAGGAGCCGGGGCTCCCGCCGAGTCCCTGTCTCCGGAAGTGGTCTCATCGCCGGAGGAGAGCAGGTACGGTATGGCAAAGCAGGAGCCCACCAGGAGCAGGGTCAGCACGATGGTGACGGCTATGACGGCGCGATCCCGGCGTCTCCTGGGGTCTTGTATTGGATAAGCCATGTCTTACAGCTTTCTGCACGCCGCCTCGCGTCGCGTCTATACCTCCAGGAAGCGCCCCAGGGCATAGGCGCTGCCCAGGGCTCCGATGACTATCCCTCCCACGATCATGCAAGGGATGAGCACCGGCAGCAGCCCCGGGGAAAGGGACAGGCGCAGGAATTGCAGGTTATCGATGAGTTTGTCCAGTATCCAGACCTTGACCGCCAGGGCCACCAGGATGGCTATCAGCGAACCCACCAGGCCCTCCAGTATGCCCTCCATGATAAAAGGCCAGCGGATAAACCAGTTGGTGGCGCCCACCAGCTTCATGATGCCTATCTCCCTGCGACGCGCGAAGATGGCTACCTGGATGGTGACCGAGACCAGCAGTATGGCGATGATGGCCAGGGCGATGACTCCGATGATGCCGATCTGGCGGAACTTGTCGAAGATGTTCTCCAGCTTCTCTATGGCCGAGCTGGCCGACTTGATATCCTCGATGCGCTCGCGGTATGGCGCGCTGTTGCTTATTTCCCCCACCACCTTGCCCACGTCCTTGGGGTCCTTGGTCGAAAGCTCGTAGGAGTTGGGCAGCGGGTTCTCGTCTATATATTCCCACAGCTCCGGCTGGTCCTTGAACCTCTCCTTGAACTCCTGCAGGGCGGTATCCTTGTCCTTGTATATGACCTCGAGCGGGTCCACCTCCGGTATGCTGACCAGGAATGCCTCTATAGCCTGGCGCTCCTCCTCCGTGGTGAGGTCGGAGAGGTAGATATCGACCTCGCCCACCTTGCGCTCGGCATTCTTGATCATATTGCTGAACATGTTCCAGCCCATGACCACCAGGCCCAGGATGCCCAGGGATACCGCCACCACGGCGATTGCCGCCACGGCCAGGATCAGGTTCTTGCGCAGCGAACCCCAGGTCTCTGAGGCGAAGTAGGCTATCTTATTCATACCCGTACACGCCCCTGTCCTGGTCGCGTATTATGCGCCCGTTCTCCAGGGCGATCACCCTCTTGCGGAAGGCGTTCACGATCTGCTTGTCGTGCGTGGCCATGATCACCGTGGTGCCCGCGGAATTGATCTTCTCCAGCAGGCGCACCACGCCGTCGGCCAGGGAGGGGTCGACGTTTCCCGTCGGCTCGTCGGCGAGCAGGATGGGGGGGCGGTTGATGAAGGCCCGAGCGATGGCCACGCGCTGCTGCTCGCCGCCGGAGAGCTCGTCCGGGAAGGCATCGAGCTTGTGGCCCAGGCCTACCAGCTTGAGCACTTCCGGCACATGCTGCTCCGCGATGCGGTGGGATTTGCCGGTCACCTCCATGGCGTAGGCCACGTTCTGATAGACGGTCTTGTGGGGCAGAAGCTTGAAATCCTGGAACACGCATCCGATCTTGCGGCGCAGGTAGGGCACCTTCCACTTGCGCATCTGGTTGATGTTGGTGTCGGCGATGTATATCTGCCCCCCGGTGGGCTCCTCCTCCTTTATCAGCAGCTTGATAAAGGTGCTCTTGCCCGACCCCGACGGCCCCACCAGGAAGGCGAACTCGCCCCTCTCTATATCCAGCGTGACGTCTTCAAGGGCATAGACGTTTCCTTTGTAAACCTTGGTGACCCTTCTCATCCGGATCAATCCGCATCATCTCCCACTCGCTCGTTCTCCAAGCCGACTGCACGATTTTACTACTCGCACGCGCCGCGAACCACCTCGGCGATGTGACGGGAGCCGAGTCCGAAATGTTCCACCAGCTCATCCGCCGTGCCGGAGGTCCCGAAGCTGTCCCTTATACCCACCCTGCGCATGGGCAGCGGCATCTCCTCTCCCAGGAGTTCGGCAACCGCGCTGCCTAGACCTCCCAGGATCGAGTGCTCCTCGCAGGTCACCACGCGGCCCGTGCGCGATGCCGAAGCCAGGATACCCTCCCGGTCCAGGGGTTTTATAGTGTGCAGGTTTATTACTTCCGCCTCTATCCCCCCCCGCGCCAGCTCCTCGGCCGCCTGCAGGGCCCTGTGCACCATGAAGCCGCAGGCCAGCACGGTCACGTCCCGGCCGGGGCGCATAGTCAGAGCCTTGCCGAACTCGTAGCGGTAATCGTCGCCGAAGAGCACGGGGATCTTGGGGCGCCCCATGCGCACGTAAAAAGGCCCCTCTATGTAGGCGACCGCCTTGACCGCCTCGCGCGCCTCGTAATAATCGGCGGGCACCACCACCTTCATGCGCGGGATCACCCGCATGAGAGCTATGTCCTCGAGTGCCTGGTGGGAGGAGCCGTCCTCCCCCACGGTTATGCCGCCGTGGCTGGCGCATATCTTCACGTTGAGATAGGAATAGGCGATGGTATTGCGCACCTGGTCGTATGCGCGCCCGGTGGCGAAGATGGCGAAGGTGGAGGCGAAGACGATCTTTCCCGTGGTGGACAGGCCGGCCGCGGTGGCCATGAGGTTCTGCTCCGCCACGCCGCAATCGATGAAGCGTTCGGGAAATCTCTTCTTGAACTTCTCCGTCTGGGTCGATTTGGCCAGGTCGGCGTCGAGGACCACGACGCGCTCGTCTTTCTCCCCCAGCTCGAGCAGGGCGGCGGCATAGCCGTCCCGGGTGCTCTTAGTCTCCTGTGCTGCCGTCAAGAGCCCTCGATCTCCTTTATCGCTCTTTCCATCTCCTCGGGCGTGGGGGCCTTGCCGTGAAAATCTACGTTGTTCTCCATAAAAGACACCCCTTTGCCCTTGACAGTATGGGCGACTATCATGACCGGCCGGTCGACCGAGGCCGCCCGTTCCATGGCCCCGCATATCTCCAGCACGTCGTGCCCGTCTATCTCCTCGACCTCCCAGCCGAAGGCGCGCCATTTCGCGGCTATGTCGCCGAGGCCTACCACGTCGCAGCAGCTGCCGTCGATCTGCAGGCCGTTATTGTCCAGGATGGCTGTCAGCTTATCGAGGTTCTGGTGGGCAGCCAGCATGGCGGCCTCCCAGATCTCCCCCTCCTGGCTTTCCCCGTCCCCGATGAGGGCGTAGACGCGGGCAGGGTTTCCGTCTATACGCAGGCCAAGGGCTATGCCGCAGGCCGCCGAGAGCCCCTGTCCCAGGGACCCGGTGGATATCTCGATCCCCGGGGTCTTGAGGCGGTCGGGGTGGCCCTGCAATATTGAGCCCAGCTGGCGCAGCCGCCACAGCTCGTCGCGGTCGAAGTAGCCGCTCCTGGCCAACACCGCGTAGAGCGCGGGGGCGGCATGGCCCTTGGAGAGCACGAAGCGGTCGCGATAGCGCCACCGGGGCTGCTTGGGGTCGTGGTTCATGGCGTGAAAATACAGGCAGACCAGGATATCCGCGCAGGAGAGCGAACCACCGGGGTGCCCGCTCTGGGCCAGACCTATCATGCGCACGATGTCGCTGCGCACTTCCCTGGCAATATCTGTCAGTTCGCTCCTGAGTTCCTCGCCCTCTACCTGCCGCAAGACCGCACCTTCCGATCTCTTTACGGGGATGGCCATGCCTGCCTTCCTTCCTCGCCGGCGGCCCGCCCCTCAATCCAGGCTCAGCTTTTTCCCCCTGGACGCGAGAAAGACCTCCAGCCTCTCGATGGAGTAGTTTATCACGCTCTGAGGAGCTATGTCGGTTTCCACCAATATTTCGACCGCGCGGGAGAATTCTCCTGCAAAGGTGGACACGTGTGCGTCGCTTCCCACCGTCAAAAGCCCGCCCCGGCCCTTCATCATGCTCACCATCTCCCGACAGTTCCCCTCGCTGCCCTTACGGGTATAGACGAACGAGCTGTTGTTGACCTCCAGCGCCTTACCCTCGCGCACCGCAGCCTCCACCACCCTCCCCATGTCCACGGGGTAGGCCGGGTTGTCGGGGTGCACGATGACGTCCACCAGGGGATGGGAGATCGCGGCCAGGAGGGCTGCCGTGTTGTCTTCCACGCTCTCCCACTCGTAGCCCGTATAGGGGTGCAGCCCGGCATGCACTATATCCAGCTTTTCCATCACCTGGTCCGGCAGATCCAGGCTCCCGCCCTTGTCCAGGATGTTGACCTCCGCGGAGCGCAGCACTATCACTCCGTGCCAACGCCGCGGCAGCACCTTGAGGTTCCAGAAATGATAGACGTTGCCGGAGCCGGGCATGGAGGGTCCGTGGTCGGTTACCGCGAATCCCTGCAGCCCTTTCTCGGCCACGGCGCGCGCGCATTCCTCCACCGTGGAATAGGCGTGGCCGCTGGTGATGCTGTGCACGTGCAGGTCGACCTTGATGTCGTAAGTCGTCTCTCTAGCCACAAGTTTTCCTTTCGTTCATCGGGCTTGTGCCAAAGGGCATCTCGAGGGCGTACACGTGCCAGGCCAGGCCTGGCTTCGCCAGGACTGGCACAGGCACCGTCGCGCCGAAGACGGCGCTGTCGCTTTCGCGATACATGCTGTCATGCCTAATCCTTTATTGTGCGGCTTTCCAGCGCAGGTAGGCGTCGATAAAATCGTCGAGGTCCCCATCCAGGACCGCGTCCACGTTTCCTATCTCCATGCCGGTACGGTGGTCCTTGGCCATGCGGTATGGATGCAGCACGTAGGAGCGGATCTGGCTCCCGAACCCTATGCCCATCTTCTCGCCCCGCAACTTCTCGATCTCCTTCTCGCGCTCGCGGCGGGCCCTGTCGGCGAGCCGCGACTCCAGGATGCGCATGGCCGTCGCGCGGTTGGAGATCTGCGAGCGCTCGTTCTGGCACGATACCACGGTTCCGGTGGGCACGTGGGTGATGCGCACCGCGGAGTCGGTGACGTTCACGTGCTGCCCGCCAGCCCCGCTGGAGCGGTAGGTCTCGACGCGCAGATCCTTGGGGTCTATCTCTATCTCCCCCTCGGCCTCCAGCATGGGGATGACGTCCAGGGACGCAAAGGAGGTGTGACGGCGGCTGGAAGCGTCGTAAGGCGATATGCGCACCAGGCGGTGGACGCCCATCTCGGAGAGGAAGAGCCCGTACGCGAAGCGGCCGTGCACGGTGAAGGTCGCGCTCTTGATTCCGCCGCCCTCCCCCGGTTGCAGTTCGTTGAGGTCGGCCTTGAAGCCGCGCGCCTCGGCCCAGCGCAGGTACATGCGCAGCAGCATCTCGGCCCAGTCCTGCGACTCCAGCCCGCCGGCCCCGGGGTGGATGCTGACGATGGCATCGCTCGTATCTAATTCGCCCGAGAGCAGGCTCTCCTCCTCCAGGCGGTCCACCTCGCGGTGCAACTTCGCGACGCCCCGGCCGATGTCCCCGGTGAGGCTGGCGTCGTCTTCCTCCTGGGCCAGCTGAGACAGCTCCTCCAGTTCCCTCCGCTGGGCCGCCAGCCTCTCCCAGGTATCGACCGTGTCCTTGAGGGTCGAGAGTTCCCCCAGGATGCGCCGGGCGTTATCCTGGTCGTCCCAGAGATCGGGCCTGGCGGACTGTTTCTCCAGCTCATCCGCCCGGGCCCGTTTGCCCTCTATGTCAAAGATACTCCTTTATCTTGTCCAGCCTTCCGGCTATCTCCTCCAGCTCGCTCCGGTAATCGCTCAGCACTTCCCGCTCCTAACCGTCTGACATGTGTTCTTTTCTCTATACGTTCCTGCCGCAGCAGTTTTTGTACTTCTTGCCGCTTCCGCAGGGGCAGGGGGCGTTCCTCCCCACTTTCTGGGCATGCACGGTTGCCGCCTTCTTTTTCCCGCCATCCTTGCCGCCTTCCTCGACCACCCGGAGACCGGGTTTTTCCTCCGCTTTAACCACCTTGACGTGGAACATGTAGCGCAGGAACTCCTGCTGTATGCCGGAGATGAGCTCCTGGAAGGTCGCGAAGGCCTCGTTCTGATATTCCACCAGCGGATCGCGGCCCGCGAAGGAGCGCAGCCCCACGCTGTCGCGCAGGTGGTCCATATCGTAGAGATGGTCGCGCCAGCGGTTATCGATGACCCGCAGCATGACCAGGCGTTCGAGCTCGTGGATGTCCCGGCCCGACTCCGCGAACTCCGCCTCCCTCGCCGCATAAGCGTCCAGGGCGTCCTCGATCAGGGCGTCCTCCAGCCCCTGACAGGTCACCGCTTCCAGGTCTATGCTCCCGGGCTCGAAACTCACCGGATACAGGGCCCGCAGGTAACGGAACAGCCCTTCCAGGTCCCAGTCCGTGGGGTGATCCTGCGGATCGATGTGTTCCTGCAGCGCGGCCGCGATAGCCTCCCGTATCATCTCATCCACCCGCGCATGCAGGTCCTCCCCCCGCAAGAGCCGGTCACGCTCGGAATAGATCACCTCTCTCTGCGTGTTCATCACGTCGTCGTACTTGAGGAGGTTCTTGCGCACCTCGAAGTTGTTGGCCTCCACGTTTTTCTGGGCCGTCTCTATGGACCTGGTCACCATCTTGTTCTCGATGGGATGGTCCTCGGGCAGCCGCAGCCTGTCCATGATCGAAGCCACCGTGCCCGAGGCGAAGATACGCATGAGGTCGTCCTCCAGGGAGAGGTAGAAACGCGAAAGCCCGGGGTCGCCCTGGCGACCGGAGCGGCCCCGCAGCTGGTTGTCTATGCGCCTGGCCTCGTGTCGTTCCGTCCCCAGGACGTAGAGGCCGCCGGCCGCGATGACCTTTTTCTTCTCCTCCTCGCACTCGCGGCGCGTTACCTCCAGTACTTTCCTGTATTCCTCCTCGCTTTCCTCTTCCTTGCCGGCGAGCTTCTGTTTCGCCAGCATCTCGGGGTTCCCGCCCAGCATGATGTCGGTGCCGCGGCCTGCCATGTTGGTGGCGATGGTGACCGCCCCCAGGCGTCCTGCCTGGGCCACTATCTCCGCCTCGCGGGCGTGGTGCTTGGCGTTGAGGACCTGGTGGGGTATGCCCCTCTTCTTGAGCAGGCCGGAGAGCCGCTCCGACTTCTCGATGGATATGGTACCCACGAGGACCGGCTGGCCACGTTCGTGGCAGGAGACGATGTCCTCCACCACCGCTTCGAACTTGGCCTCCTCCCCCTTGTAGATGGTGTCGTTCGAGTCCTCGCGTATCATGGGCAGGTTGGTGGGTATCTCCACCACTTCCAGCCCGTATATCTCCTCGAACTCGCCGGCCTCGGTGGCCGCGGTGCCGGTCATGCCCGCCAGCTTGTCGTACATGCGGAAGTAGTTCTGCAGGGTGATCGTGGCCAGGGTCTGGTTCTCCTGCCGCACCTTCAGGCCTTCCTTGGCCTCGACCGCCTGGTGCAGGCCGTCGCTCCACCTGCGCCCCGGCATGAGGCGGCCGGTGAACTCGTCCACTATCATCACCTGTCCCTCCGTCACCACGTAGTCCACGTCGCGGCGGTAATGCTCCTTGGCCTTGAGGGCGTTCTGCATGTGGTGGACCAGGGGGGTGTTGATGTGATCGTACAGGTTCTCCAGCCCCAGGATGGTCTCCACCTTGTGGATGCCCTCCTCGGTGATGGATACAGTGCGTGACTTTTCCTCTATCTCGTAATCCTCGCCCAGCTTGAGGCGGGGCGCCACGCCGGCGAATTGGCGGTACAGGCGCGCCGATTCCTCGGCGGCGCCGGAGATGATCAGGGGAGTGCGGGCTTCGTCGACGAGGATGGAGTCCACCTCGTCCACTATGGCGTAGCTATGGCCTCGCTGCACCATGCGGTCCGGCCGTATCTCCAGGTTGTCCCGCAGGTGATCGAACCCGAACTCGTTATTGGTCCCGTAGGTGATGTCCGCCGCGTAAGCCCGCAGGCGCTCTTCCTTCGGCATCTGGGCCTGAACGAGCCCCACGCTGAGCCCCAGGAAATCATAGATGGCCCCCATCCACTCGCTGTCGCGTCGGGCCAGGTAGTCGTTGACCGTGACCACGTGCACCCCTTTGCCGTCCAGGGCGTTCAGGTAAACCGCCAGGGTGGCCACCAGGGTCTTGCCTTCGCCGGTCTTCATCTCCGCGATCTTGCCCTGATGCAGGACGACGCCCCCCATCACCTGCACGTCGAAATGGCGTTGCCCCAGGGTACGCACGGCCGCCTCCCTCACCACGGCGAAGGCCTCGGACAGCAGCTCGTCCAGGGTCGCCCCGCGCTGGAGGCGTTCCCTCAACCGCACCGTTTCCGCGCGAAGCTCGGCATCGCTGAGGCGCTGCTTCTCGGGTTCCAGCGCGTTCACCGCCCGCACTACCTCGGCGAGCTGTTCGAGCCTCTTGCGCTCGCCCATGCGCAGCACTTTTCCGAAGGTCTTGAGCATGCGCCGTTACTCCTTTTCCGCCATGCCTGACGAGACTATACGCATTTCCAACTATACCGGATTTAAGGGCCGGAGCTCATCACTTGCGTATCCGGTCTGCAAATAATGAGCCCTGACCCTAAAAGTCTGATTCTATTCTTCTTCCCTGAAGATCTCCTCGAAACTCTCCTTGAGTTCCTCCTCCTCCAGTACCTTGGCCCTCTGCATTATCTCTCTCTCCGGCCTGCGGCGCGCCCGGGACTGGGACTCCACCACCTGCGACAGGGTACGCAGCACGATGGAATCGTACAGCTTACCGCGCTCGATGCCCATCTCCTCCAACGCCTCCCGGGAGGAAAGCTTTTTCTCGGGATGGCTCGTCAGCAGGTCGTAATCGCAAGCCACACCGATTATCTTTGACCCCAGCGGCAAGCGTTGCGCCACCGCCTCCTCTTCCGAGGCCGGGTGGCTGTAACGGATTATATGGGCGATGGGCCTCAGGCGCGGTACCTGCTCCAGCACCTCCGCTCCCCTCTCCGCATGTCCCGGCGCATCTATGCTACCTTCGTATTCTATGCTCCCTATATCGTGCAGCGCGGCCGCATAGCGTATGTTGCGCGTCTCCTCGGCCGATATGCCCATCTCCCGCGCTACCTCCGCCGCGAGATTGCTCACGCGTCCCGAGTGCCCCGGCACCCCGCGAGCCAGGTCGAATGCGTCGCCCACGATGCGCATGGTCTGGAAATACCTTTCGTCAAGCTCCTTGTCCCGGTTGGATTCCGCGCGCACCAGCAGGAGGGGGATGAAGAAGACGAGGAAGTTCAGCCAGGGCACGCGTGGGAAGTACAGGGCCATGAGGGCGCCGGCGCCGGTTATGGCCAGATAGATGGGAAAAGTCTGCCGCATGTGTTGCGGCAGCACCACGCGCCAGTTGCCTCCCAGTTGCATCGCCGTCTCCAGAGAAGAGGTCAGCATCTCCCCGATATAGAACACGAGGGCCATCACCAGGAAGGCAGCCGGAAAGATCAGGGCGCGATGCAGCACCACCGGGTTGAAATAGGTGAAAAATTCCGTGGTCGTGGCGGGACCCGGGCCGAAAAGATTGGGAGGATAGGCGTTCCAGGCGAAATCCCAGCCCAGGTTGGCGACAAACTGGTAGACGACCCCTGCCAGGGCCACGATATAGGTGCGCTGCACTATATGCAGGAAATCAACATCTCCGGAACGCTGTATGCGCGAGAACGCCCTGCCGACAAGGCTGCCCAGCAGGAAGATGAACACCACCTCCGGCACGGGCCGGATGGCGATTATACACAGGACGGCCGCCATGCCCAGGCGCAGTGGCCTCCCCCAGGGGAACTGCACCCTCCAGGTCTCGCACACGGCCAGGATGCCCACCAGCCCCAGGGTACGCGCGGGGTCCAGGTCTCCCCACTTGACAAAGGGCGCGCATACCCCGAGCACGACCAGGAAGAGGGCGATGGATACGTAGCGCAGCGTCTTCAGCCGTTTTTCGTTCACCGCGCGTCACCCCCCTGTCCTTCTCCTCCCACGGGCTCCACCCCGCTCGCGGGCAGCTCCCCGCCCGCTTCGCCCCCTTGAGGTCCTGGCTCGAAGCCGCCCTCCGTTTCCAGCTCGCTCAGGGCCTCTCTCTCCAGGCGTTCCCGAGCCTCCCTGCGCTCGCGCAGCAGTTCCTCGCGACGCTTCGGCTTGTGTCCGGTTTTTTTCGCCGCCTGCCTTTCCTTTCTGGGCGCCTTTTCTCCGGCCTCCGCTTGGGCCTCGAGGGCGGGAACCGCCTCTTTGGCGGCCCGCGCTTCCAGGGCGGCGATGAAATTGTCCACGACTTCCGGATCGAACTGCCTGCCGCTGTTCTGCCGCAGCTCGGCCAACGCCCTCTCGTGTCCCTTAGCCTCACGCCAGGGTCTGTCGTGAAGCATGGAATCGTAAGCGTCCGCGACGGCGATGATGCGGGCGGTAAGGGGTATGGTGTCCCCCGCAAGGTGATCGATGTATCCACCGCCGTCGTAATACTCGTGGTGGTGCCGCACCGCCTCGGCCACGTCCGCGAGGTACCCCACCTCCTCCAGGCGGGAGGCCCCTTCCAGTGGGTGCGCCTTGATCTTCTCGAATTCCTCCTCGCTCAGGGGTGCAGTCTGCAGGAGGATATCGCGAGGGATGACGGGCCTCCCCAGATCGTGCAGGAGCGCGGCATGACGCAGGCGGTTGACCTCATAGAGCGGAAACCGCATCTGCCCGGCGATGAGGGCGGCATAACCGGCCACCCTTTCCGCGTGACCGTCGAGATAGGGCTCGCGCTTTTCCAGGTGGGTCACCAGCACTTCCAGGCTGTGGTCGTATGCCTCCAGCAGCTCGATGTTCCTGCCGCTGAAATACCAGGCTACGCCGAGCAGGGCGGTCAGGGAGAACACGGCGAAGATGCCGCGAAGGGATTCAGCCACCGAACCCAGTATCACCAGATCGCCATTAGCGTCCAGGGCCGCGACGCCGCTCACCTCGAGCACGTGGAAGGCGTTCTGGGCGTAGATCACGCCCATGGCCAACCCCACCAGCGCGTAAATCAGCTGATTCGGCAACAGCCGCAAGGCATCGCTCTTCAGGAAATCCACGGAGTCGACGCCCTTGGACCAGCGCAGGGCCACGGCCACGAAGGCGGCGTTGAGGGCCCAGAACACGGCTGCCGCTACCAGCAGCGGCGCCAGGGAGCGCAGGGAATTCGAGGTGGTAAAGGAGCGCGAGGCGCCTCCCAGGGCGTGGTAGACGCCCGATGCGGCCCAGGTGCTCAGGGCGTAAATGGATGCGCTGGTGGCCAGTTCCCAGGGATTGTCCTTGCGCTTCAGGAGTTGCAGGTGAAAAGCGGCGGCCAGGGCCACGATCATTGCCGAGGGCGTGTTGAGGGCGGCAATAGCGGCGAAGAGGGCGATGATGCCGTATGTCGATCTGCCGCCGCTGTACATCCTCTCGCCCAGGGTCTCGCAGACGACCGCCAGCACTCCCAGCAGGAACACCGAGAACCAGAATACCGGCTGATCGCCCACCAGCGTGAGAAAGAGTATGACTCCTAATGATCCCGCCAGCCCCAGGGAAGCCAGGACCATAACCCTTTTATCCATGACCATCCTTCCTCACAGCCCACCTTCAAATGCGCATGGAAGCCCCGCGCCTGATAACGTAGTCCAGGATCTGGCGGACCATGTCCATGAACTTGCGCATCTCATCCTCCCGGTTCGATCAAACCGAAGTCTCCATCTTTTCTTCTATAAACCACGTTGGTCTCCTCCGTTTCGGCGTTGATGAAAACGAAGAAGTCGTGGCCCAGGAAATCCATCTGCAGGCATGCTTCCTCCGGGGTCATGGGCTTCAAGGGAAAGCTCTTGGTCTTGACGATGACCGGCTCCGCTTCCTCCTCGCGCTCGTTCGTCGAGGATTCCTTGAACGGGTTTCTGGCGTGATGGGAGCGGTCGATCATCTTCGTCTTCACCCTGCGCGCCTGTCGCTCCAGCTTGCTGGTTACGAGATCGATGGCCTGGTACATATCCACCGCGGATTCCTTGGCCCGGATGATGGGGCCACCCGAGAATATGGTTACCTCGACCACCTGGTTGTCCTGGATCTTGGGATTCCTTTCCACGCTCATCTCGATCTCCGTCTTCATGATACGGTCGAGGTATTTCTCGACCCTGCTCACCTTTTCCAGAGCGTATCCACGCAGCGCCTCGGTGACCTCCAGGTTTTTTCCCTTGACGATTATCTGCATCACGCCTGCTCCCTTCTCCTCCGCTAAAAAACCCATACCAGGTTCAAGGGCGGTATGGGGCGTCTTCAAATCCCTTATTTTATGATAAACCCTGGCCCCGGGCCTTAACCCGGCGCTTTCACGCTTGACTCGCATAAGCCTAGCATACGTTCAATCGCCTGCCAACAAATATGTCTTTTCAAGAAGGCTTCAAGACCCGGCTGACCTGGTCTTTGACCCCACACTCGCCTGCTGAGCGGCTCGCAGCGGGCGGGATCCCTTGCGGGCTTTACCCGACCACCACTAATGCGCTTCTCCAGCTTAAATGCCGGGCAGGTCTTACCCCTAAGCCGCACCATGCTCACCAACCAAGAGTTGGCTTACGTGGGTCGTTTCGCCTGCGGCTAGCATCGACTTTCAACCACAGACCCGGGCTGAAGCCTTCCGGTTTCATTATAGACTATTTTGGAAACGCTCTCGGCACGCTCATGCATATCGGCGGCGGTCGTTTCGGTGAGGCTTCCTTTCAAGAGGCAAAGCATGGGTGAGCCCTTAAGCCTTTGGCTGCATCTCCGGCTGAAATCCCGCGAGGGGGGGATGAGCGGCGGCACGGCTTGCCATCAGTTCAATCGCCCTGAGAGGCAGTAGCTTATTATGCTTTCCGCCACCTCAGCCTCAGGTACGCAATACCTGTTCTCGCTGATGGCCTGGCGCAGAAAACGGACCAGTTCTTTGCGTGCTTCGGGAGTTTTTTCACGTGCTGACAATATCCTGCAGCTCGTTTTATCTCGCCGCGAACTCGAGCGGCACACCCTGTGCGGTGGTCCTGGGCTGGACCGCGTTCTTCCTCGTATATCGCGTCCTCGCATTTGAGACCTCTCTTCCTCCAAACCTACATGTTCTATCGACAAAGCCGCGTCACGGATTTACAGCATGCAGTGGAAACACGGTTCAAGCGGTTTTAAAGGGGCGGGCCGCGCGCGCCGCGTTCGTGGCGACAGGCAGCGCGGCGAGCAGGTCCCTCGCCAGGACGCAGGCTACGACCCTGCCGGCACCGTTGGACTTCAGGGCCTCCGCGCACTCCGAGAGCGTGGACCCAGTGGTGAGGACGTCGTCCACCAGGATGACCTCCTCCCCGTGAAGCCGCTCGCCAACGGCCCTAAAAGCCCCCCTGACGTTGTGCCGCCTTTCCTCCTGGCTCAAAGAGCTCTGGGCGGGAGTCGGGCGCACGCGCCGCAGAAGTTGCTCGCATTCCAGTCCGAGCGCGATCCCTACTCCCCGCGCGAGCTTCTCGGCATGATCGTAGCCACGCGCCCGCTTCTTGCGGGGATGCATGGGAACGAAGGTAAGGAGCGGCCGGGGCGTAAGCAACCCGGGCGCGAGACGGGCGGCGGCCATGGCTCCCAGGAGCGGTGCCAGCCTCCAGCCGTTATCGTATTTCAGCTTGTGGATAACCGAGCGCAACGGCTCCTCGTAAGTGGCCATGGCTATGGTGGAATCGAGACGGCTGCTGCGCCCGGCGCATTCCATGCACGTATCCACCGCGTGGGGCGTCGGTGCACCGCATCGGCGGCATGCCGGTCCCCTGATCAGGGGCACTGCGGCATTGCAACGCGGGCATACAGGCAAGCCGGCATGGGCTCCGCATCCCGCGCACCGGGTAGGAAACATCAGCTCGAGCAGGGCATTGCGATTAAATATATTTATATTAATCATGTTATATATATTATATAAAATAAGTTATCTGTCAACAGGGATTCTGCGGATAAGGCGTTCTCGGCGTGTGTCTGTTCGCGCGGCATTTGTGGGCTGCCGGTTTCCGGGTGCGGCGGGTCGAGGTGTTGGTAAAAACCGTCTCCCAGGCGGTTACGGCAGGCGGGCTTCAGGTTATGGCGCCGCGTTTATTACGGGTCCGGGTTTTCTCGTCTCCGCCGGTTGTTTTCAGGCTTTCCGCCGGATTCCCGCTTCTCTTCGAGTCGGCGGGCTACTCGTCACCGGCAGGCTCGCCCTTGTAATGAAGGTCCTTCTCGATCACCGAGCCGGGCATGATGCTCACGCTGGGGTGGATGATGCTCCCCTCGCCGATCACCGTGCGGTGCCCTATCACCGTGTCCGGGAGCAGGGCGGCGCCCCTGCCTATCTCGGCCTCCCGGCCCACGATGGAGTCCAGCAGGTGGGCGTCCTTGCCGATGTAGCCGTCCCCCCATTTGATGCCGCGGTAAAGGATGGCCCCCCTGTCGATGATGGTGCGGTCCCCCACCACCAGGGGGCCGAACAGCCTGGCGCCCTTCTTTACCTGGCACCGGGCGCCTATGCAGATGGGACCCACCATGATCACCTCTTCCTCGATGACCGTCTCGTCCCCTATCCAGACATCTTCGCCGATGTGCACCCCGGGTATTTTCACCTTCACTTTGCCGGTGAGGGCGTCGAAGTTTCCCGCCTTGTACTCCTCGATGCTTCCCACGTCGTTCCAGTAATCGCCATGGCGGTAAGCGAAGAACTCGATGCCCTCCTCCAGGAAACGCGGGAAGAGCTGGGAGCCGAAATCGTAAAAACCCTCGGGTATCATCTCCAGCACCCCGGGCTCGAAGACGTAGATGCCGCTGTTGGCCACGAAGCTCTTGGCCTCCTCGCGGCTGGGCTTCTCCTGGAAACCGGTGATGCGCCCGTCATTCTCGGTGATCACCACTCCGTACTTGGAGGGGTCCCTGACCGTGGTCACGACCAGGGTGGCCAGGCGCCCGTGCGATTTATGGAAAGCGAGAAGGGAAGTGAGGTCGAGGTCGGTGAGGGCGTCGCCGCTTATCACCAGGAACGTCTCCCCTTCGAGTTCCCTCTCCAGTTTCTTCACCCCTCCCGCGGTTCCCTGGAGCTGCTCCTCGTAGGAGTAGGTGATGGAAAGGCCCCAGTGCTCGCCGTCCCCGAAATGGCGGGTGATGACGTCGGGGTGGTAGTGCAGGTTGACATAGAGCTCGTCGAAACCGTGCGCGGCCAGCAAATCCACTATGTGCTCCATCACCGGCCGGTTTACAATGGGGACCATGGGCTTGGAGATCTCCTCGGTGAGCGGCCGCAGGCGCGTGCCCAGACCGGCGGCCAGGATCATCGCCTTCATCCCTCTCAGCCCTCCTTGAGCTCTCGCAATGCCGTCCCGTAAGGGGGCCTTGCCACCCCCCTCTCCGTAATGATAGCCGATATCAGCTGCGACGGTGTTACGTCGAAGGCGAAATTGCGTGCCGCGGCGCCCGCGGGCACCACCGTTTGGCCGCCGCAAGCCGTCACCTCGGAGACGTCTCTCTCCTCGATGGGGATGGCTGAACCGTCCGGCGCATCGAGATCTATGGTGGACAGGGGGGCGGCGATATAGAACGGCAGGTGATGGTAGGCGGCCAGCACCGCCAGGGTGTAGGTGCCTATCTTGTTGGCGCTGTCGCCGTTGGCGGCAATGCGGTCGGCGCCGGTGACCACCGCGTCCACCTCGCCCCGTGACATGAGGTGTCCCGCCATGTCGTCGCAGATCACCGCCATGGGTATGTGCTCGCGCTGCAGCTCCCACGCGGTAAGGCGCGCTCCCTGCAGCAGCGGCCGCGTCTCGTCCACCCACACGTGGGAGATCCTGCCGCGCGCGTGTGCGCTCCTTATCACCCCGAGGGCTGTGCCATAGGAATAGGTGGCGAGCCCCCCGGCGTTGCAGTGGGTGAGGACGCGGCAGGCGTCAGGCAGAAGGTCCGCCCCCAGCTCCCCGATGGCGCGGTCGGCGGCGTCCTGTTCCGCGGCGATGCGTCCGGCCTCGGCCAGCAGCGCGCCGCTCAATTCTCCCACCGGCGTCCTCGATGCCAGGTCGCGCATGCGTTCGGCGGCCCAGGAGAGGTTCACGGCAGTGGGGCGCGTGCGCGCCAGATCATCGCAGGCCAGCGCCACCTCCGCCGCGGGGTCCGCCGCCGATGTTGCCAGCACGGCCCCGTAGGCGGCCGCTATGCCTATGGCCGGGGCGCCGCGCACCTGCATGGCGGCGATGGCGTGGGCCACCTCCCGCCAGTCTGACAGCTCGAGATAGACCTCCTCGGCGGGCAAACGCGTCTGGTCCAGCAGGATGACCCTGCCGTCCCTCCAGTCCACCGCCCTGAATCGCTTTTCTTCCATCACCGGCCTTCTCTTTTCAGTGCTCGTGAGGATGAATTACCCGGGATATGCACCCTGCGAGTGCTGAGCGAGGATCGTTACCCCCGGGCTCGGGGACCCCTAGGTGCCCATGTCCCATGAGCTGAGGTACTTCTCCTGCTCGGGTGTGAGGCTGTCGATCTCTATGCCCATGGAGGCAAGCTTGAGGCGCGCGATCTCGCGGTCGAGTTCCTCGGGTACGTCGTAGACCACCTTGTCCAGGTCGCTATGGGCGTCCTTTACGTACTCCGCCACCAGCGCCTGGTTGGCGAAGGACATGTCCATCACCGAGGCAGGGTGGCCTTCTGCCGCCGCCAGGTTTACCAGCCTGCCCTCGGCGAGGAGGTACAGCTTCCTGCCGTCGGGGAGCGCGAACTCCTCCACGTTCTCCCTCACCCTGCGGCGTGACGAAGACATCTCCTCCAGGGCGGGTATGTCTATCTCCACGTTGAAGTGGCCGGAGTTGCAGACGATCGAGCCGTCGCGCATGGCCTCGAAATGTTCCTTGCGCAGCACGTGGATGTCCCCGGATACGGTTATGAAGAGATCGCAGGTAGAAGCCGCCTGGCCGGAAGATGAAACCGTAAAACCCTCCATCACCGCCTCCAGCGCCCGCAGGGGATCGGTCTCCACCACGCATACGGAGGAGCCCAGGCCCCGGGCGCGCGAGGCCACGCCGCGGCCGCACATGCCGTACCCGAACACCGCCACCTTGCGCCCCGCCAGGAGCAGGTTGGTGGCGCGCAGGATACCGTCCAGCGTGGACTGGCCGGTGCCGAAGCGGTTGTCGAAAAGGTGCTTGGTCATGGCGTTGTTAACCGCGATCACCGGGTAGAGGAGCACGCCGTCCTCCGCCATGGCGCGCAGGCGTATGACCCCGGTGGTCGTCTCCTCAGCCCCCGCCCACACCTCACCAGCCTGTTCGGGGCGCTCCGAGTGCAGGGTGGAGATGAGGTCCGCCCCGTCGTCCATGGTCATGTGGGGTTTGGTGTCCAGCACCGCCGCGATGTGGGAATAGTATGTCTCGTTGTCCTCGCCGCGCACGGCGAAGACCGGAATGCCATGATGCTGCACCAGGGAAGCGGCCGCATCGTCCTGGGTGGAGAGCGGGTTCGAGGCGCACAGGGCCACCTCCGCCCCTCCAGCCTTCAGGGTGATCATGAGGTTCGCGGTCTCCGTGGTCACGTGCAGGCAAGCCCCCACCCGGATCCCGGCGAGTGGCTTATCCTTGCCGAAACGCTCCCTGATCGCGCGCAGGACGGGCATGTCGCGCTCCGCCCACTCTATCCTCAGGCGCCCCTCGTCCGCGAGGGATAGGTCCTTTACGTCGTAGTCCATTTCACGCTCCTTATCGGGTCGTCACTGATCGTCCTTGCCGCGTGCGCTTTCTCAGACGCGCTCGCGCCAGTAGTCGAGAAGGTCCTTTACGGTCTTTTCCAACGGTATCTCCGGCTTCCAACCCGTTACGCGGTTGAACTTGCTGAAGTCGCACAGGAGCAGCTGCACGTCCGAGGGGCGCATGCGCTCGGGCATCTGCCTCACCTCGATCCGGACATCGCTCATGGTGAGGATGAGGTCCAGCAGCTGCTGTATGGTGATGGCCTTGCCGGAGCCGAGATTATAGACATCCCCCGGCTCCCCCTTCTCCAGGCTCAGCCAGTAGCCGCGCACGATGTCCCTGACGTCGCTGAAGTCGCGCCTCGCCTCCATGTTCCCCACCTCTATCACCGGGTCCTTCTTGCCCTTCTCGATCAGGGCCACCTGGCGGCAGAAATTGCTGGTGACGAAGACCTGCCCCCGCCTGGGTCCGGTATGGTTGAAGGCGCGCGTGCGCACGGTGAAGATGCCGTAGCTCTGGTTGTACTGGTAGGCCAGGTAGTCCTGCGCCACCTTGCTCACGCCGTAAGGGGAGAGGGGCCGCAGGGGATTGTCCTCCTTGATCGGCGCCTCGTCCTCGTGGACCAGCCCGTACTCCTCGCTGGACCCCGCTACCTGCATGCGCGTATCCAGTTCGAGGTCGCGGATGGATTCCAGAAGGTTCAATTCCGAGAGGATATTGGTGGTCAGGGTCTCGGCCGGGGCTTTCCAGGAAGTAGGGACGAAGCTCTGCGCCGCCAGGTGGAAGATGTAGTCCGGCTTTACGCTTTTCAGGGCGTTCCTCACCGCCACGTTATCGCGCAGGTCGCAATCCAGAAGATGGATGCGGTCCTCGATATGCTCCACGTTGTCCATGCGCGAGCGCCAGCGCACGGCGCCGTAGACCTCGACCCCCTCCCTGTCCAGTGCGAACTCGGCCAAGTGGCTGCCGACAAAGCCGGTGATGCCGGTTATGAATATGCGCAAGTCCTTTCCTCCTTATCGCCTCGGAGTGCGCCCCTTCCCGGCGGGCGGCTTCTCTTCATCCGTCCATTATGCCCGTAGAGGGGCTTCTTTTCCAGGTTCCCTCCCTCATGGCTTCACGAGAATTGATGCCTGCGCCTCTCGCGGGTGGCAGATCTTCAGAAGCGGAGCGTTGAAGGCGGGATATTCGCCCCCGGCCACACCTTCATGCCGTGCTCGAGGTGGTTATCGTCTCCCACCGTCACGTCCCCGCCCAGCACCGCCCTATCCGAGACATGCACCTTCTCGCCCACGCTTACCCCACTGGCCAGGACGCATTGCCGCAGCACGCTCTCGGCGCCGACGCGGCACCCCTCGTGCAGCACAGCTCCCTCCAGGTGTGCGCCTTCCCCCACCACGCAGCCGGGTCCCAGCACGCAGTTGCTGGAGACGACGGCATGGGGGGAGATGCGGCACCCGGGGCCGATGAGCGTGGGACCGAAGACGGACGCCTCGGGCGCTATCTCCACCCCCTCGCCCGCCCACACCGAAGGCTTTACCTCCTCGCCCTGGAGGTCGAAGGGCATGCGTCGGGCCAGGATGTCGTAATGCGCCTGCAGGTACTTCGCGGGCGTTCCTATGTCCATCCAGTACGCGTCGCTGGGAAAACCGTACATGGCGATGCCGTCCTCCAGGAGACCCGGAAAGAGCTGGCGCTCGAAGGAGAAACGTTCCCCGGCCGGCACGCGGTCCAGGAGCTCCGGTTCCAGCACGTAGGTGCCGGCGTTGATGAGATCGGTCACCACCTGCTCCCAGTCCGGCTTCTCCAGGAACTCCGTTATGCACCCCCTGCGGTCCAGGGGCACCAGCCCGTATGCCGTGGGGTCCTCCACCCGCGTGAGGTAAAGGGTCGCCTTGCCGCCCTTCTCGCGGTGGAAGGCGATGAGGTTGGTGATATCGAGGTCGGAGAGGACGTCTCCGTTGAAGACCAGGAAGGTGTCGTCTATATGTTTTTCCACGTTCTTCACCGCGCCGCAGGTATCCAGCGGCTCCTCCTCGGTAACGCAGGTCAGCTTGACCCCGAGACGGCTGCCGTCCCCGAAATGCTCCTCGAACACCTCGGGCTTGTAGGCCGTGGAGAGCACGATCTCCTCGATGCCGTGGCGCCGGCAGAGGTCGATCTGGAATTCCAGGAAAGGCCTGTTCATGAGGGGGAGCATGGGTTTGGGGACGGTCAGCGTGAGGGGGCGCAGCCGCGTGCCCTCGCCTCCTACCAGTATCACCGCCTGCATCGCTCTACCTCCCGCCTGCATATCGAGACCCCGGTTCCCGGATTCCTGGCTATATTAAGATCAACGTGGTAAATAATCAAACCTGCGCTCTCCCGGGCCCGCACGCAAGCAAGTCCTTGCTTCGTGCCGTCTCTTAACGGACCGCTTCCTCCCTCCACCAGTCGAGGACGTCTTTCAGGGTCTCTTCCAGGGGGCGGTCGGGAACCCAGCCTACCAGCTCACGCATCTTGCCGTTATCGCCGCGCAGTACCGGGATGTCCGACTTGCGCAACCTTGCCTGGTCCACCTCCACCCGGATATCCGCGTCAGCCATGGAAAGGAGCATCTCCAGGACCTGCGCGATGGAGTGGTCGCGGCCGCCGCACACGTTGTAGGCTTCGCCGGGAGTGCCCCGGCGCACCAGCATCCAGTAGGCCCCCACCAGGTCGCGCACGTCCGAGAAGTCCCGCCTCGCCTCGAGGTTCCCCACCCTTATCACGGCCTCTCTTTTTCCCGCCTCGGCTTCGGCTATCTGGCGGGCGAAGTCGGAGACCACGAACTCGGGCGACTGCCCCGGGCCGATCATGTTGAAAGCGCGGGTCACCACGGGCCTGGCGCCGTAGGCCTGGTGGCAGAAGACGGCGTGGTAATCCTGCATCACCTTGCTCAGGGCATAAGGGCTGGCCGGGCGCAGCGGATGGTCCTCCGTGATGGGCAGCTCGTCCTCGCTCACCTTTCCGTACTCCTCGGAGGAGCAGGCAACGTGAATCCTCGCGTCCAGCCCCGCCTCGCGCAGGGCGTCGAAGAGGTTGGCCTGCCCGGTGAGGGCGATGTCGTAGGTCAGCCTCGGGTCCTCCCAGGAACGCCGCACCGAACTCTGGGCGGCGAGGTGAAAGACGTAGCCCGGCCGGAACTCGCCGACGCGCGCGAACACGCTGTCGCGGTCGAGCAAGTTACATTCCCGGTATCCACAACGGTCCCAGGGGCCGCCGCCGCGCGGGGGCCGCAGGTCCAGCCCCATGACCTCCATGCCGCCCTCGTCGGTCAGGAAAGATGCTAGGTAGCGGCCCACGAAGCCGTCTGCCCCCGTGATGAGGACACGCTCGGTCATAAACCGCTCCTCTTGGCTATCATGTCCGCGATGAGCCCCAGGACCAGGATCTGCAGCCCACCCAGGAGGAGGATCACGGTGCTGGGTGCTATATGCCAGCTGTAACGGAAGATATCCGCCACCATCTTGCCCAGGCCGGTGAGCAGCAGCAGCAGCCCCAGAGGCAGGAAGATCTTCAGGGGGCTGAACCAGGTGACGGTGCGGAAGATGGTCATGATATAGCTGCTCGTGTCCCTGACGGGGTGAAAGGTTGACTTGCCCTTGCGGGGGTAGTAATCGATAGGCACGTACTTTACGGGATGCCCGTTATTGAGGAAGGCCAGAGTGATGGTGCTTACCCAGGAATGGCCCGATGGCAGCATGTGCAGGTAGGGCATGGCGGTCTCCTTGCGGATGGCCCTCATCCCCGAGTTGAGGTCCGGTATCTTGGCCCCGCTTATGAACTCCGCCAGCTTGCGGATCAGGAACTTCGCCGGGATGCGCAGCACCTTAAGTGTCCCCGCCTCCCTGGTGCGCGCGCCCACCACCATCTCGCAGCTGTCGAGGCCTTCCACCAGGCGCGGGATGTCCTGCAGGGGATAGGTGCCGTCGCCGTCGGAAATAACCACGATATCACCCCCGGCCTTCTTCATGCCGGTGCTGCGGGCACGCCCCCCGCCCATGTTGTAAGGGTGACGCACCAGGGTCACTTCGGGGAATGTTCCGGCTATCTCGGGCGTGCGGTCGGACGAGCCGTCATCGACCACGATTATCTCCCACTCCCAGTCCGTGGCCTTCAGGGTCTCTATAGCCGTGCGCAGGTCGCCCTCCAGGGCGGCCTCCTCGTTGTATACCGGCAGAACCAGGCTTACTCTCAATTTGCCCCCCGCATATTACGATTTGGGACCCAATATTTATCGACAGTCCGCTTTCCAACAAGTCATATTCTAATGACAGCGTATAGTGCTGGTCAAAAAAACAATTTGACATATATGGACGATCTTCATCGGCGAACGTGAGATCGGCGATCAGGACTTACCCGTGACAGGGGGATAACAACCTTCCAGCACAGGTTCCGGATGTCATGTATTTTCGGCGGCAGGGATCTCCCATACACATAAGGGAGCTTTCTCGGATAGGACCAGGATGGTTAAAAACGCCTGGGGTGGGAATGGATGAAGGTTGCAGCCGATATGTAGGTACAGGCATTCATGTCCTGTCAAGGATCAGGCCAATCCCTTATAGATCAACATGTGTTTTTCGACGATCTCTCTGCTGGCCATATCGGGAGATATCTCGTCCCCTATTGATCGGCCTTCCTTGTTTTCGCCGCTATATCTCAAGGCCTCATTTATCGCCTCCGCCAGGGAATTAGGGCTGCCGGGCTCGGCGAGCCAGACTCCCAATCCATCCAGATCTCTCATATCCCCTATATCGCTTGCCACGATCGGCTTGCCGAGAGACCGGGCGAGTATTACCGATCCGCTCGCCGAATCCAGATGAGTGAAAGGAAAAACGGCGAGATCGCTTGAAACGATGAATTTTTTCAGGTCGCTGAAGGGCTGGTGCTCGAGACGCGTTATGAGTTGTTGCCCGATCCCTTCCTCACGGATGATATGTTCATACCTGCCCCAATCTTCCCATAACTGCCCGGTCACCAGCAGCCGCGCTTCCGGATTAGCTTCCCTGACCATCGGCATGGCTCTGAGCAGGACGTCCAGGCCCTTATAGCCGCGGATGTTTCCGAAAAAGATAAGCAGCGGTTTCAGGTCATCGACTCCCAGCTCATTTCGTACGAGCGTCTTGTCGATGCCGCAGTCGTCTCCTCCCAGGGCAGAATTGAACGGTGGGTGCGGCACTACGTGCACTTTTTTCTTCGCACCCACCCGGCTCTGGAGCTTGGCTTTGCCCGTATCACCGTGGACGATGAACTCGTTGCCCAGGGGCAAGATGCTCCGGTTCAGGAAGCGTAAAAGGAAGCTGCCTTCATGGGGGTCGACGTTATGTACGGTTATGATGACCTTTTTCTTCCTCAGCCTCGCTATGACCAGGATAACGAGGTACACGGGGAACAGAATCCCACTCCACCATTGCGCGTGAACGATGCGGCCGCGTGCGGTAAAGCCAGCCTTGAGCCAGGTGAAAGGGTTGCATATGTCCAGGATCCTTCGGCGCGATATATTACTTTTCTCGATATAGATGGGGTACAGGTCATCTTCCTCGGTCTTGCCCGGATAGAACCTTTCCGGGTACAGCCGCTTGAAGTCGAGGAACTCGACCTTCACACGTTCTCCGAGCATGCTGGTGAGCTCGGCGCAGTAAGGGCTGATCCCCTTTACGGGCGGCAACGTCCCTATCATGGTCACATCTATCCTCGCCCCGGCCTTGTTCATCTATCCCCCCACATATCTGCCAGGCCTTTCAGGCCGTTTTCCCACCATATTCAGGCTATCCATTTTACCGGCATGTTAAACTAGGCTATTCGCTTCAGCCCCCATATCATTATCTAGTCCCCATTATATTATCCCAGAGCCAGTCCGTTTTCGCCCTCGAGGGGGGACGTGATCAGGGCTTCAGCGGCTCTCGCCATGGATCGGCCTTCCTGCGCAACCACAGGCTTCCCGGCCAGGCCCTGTCCCTCCGATATGTATTAAACGCCTCCTCCAATACGGCCGGATGATTGAGGTGCATGTAGCTGGCCGCAAATAATACCTCGAATTGCCGGTTGAACGTAAGGAACGCTTGCAGCACGTACTGCTCGTTAAGGAACCTGAGATTGTCTATTACCCAGCTTCTCGGATAATCGGCGGGTAGGAAAATATCGTGGAAGTGGATGATGGCGCCTTGCTTTAATCTCGGGATGATCTCCAGTATCTCGTACTGTACATCACTGCCGATTCTGAGCACGTGGCTGGAATCTATGAAAAGTATATCATCGGGCCCTAGAACCTCGAACTCCTCCAGGCTTACATCCTGAACCCTCATCTTCATGAAAGTCCCAAGATGGGAAATACTGTCTCTTATATCTTGTCTAGGGTGCGGATCTATTACAGTCAGTTCGCCGTTGTAGCCTGGATCCTCCTCCTTGTTCTTGTTCATCGCCTGGGCGAACAGGAGCGTGGAATTGCCGCCTCCGATCTCTATCACCGTCTTTGGTTTGAAATGGCGCACGAAACAGTACAGGACTTCCCCATCCACGCTTTCGAAATACCTGTTGTTGACGTAGTATTGGCCGGGAATACCTGGATCTTGCACGGGGAACTCATTAAACTCACTCCTGTATATGTCGGCGAATCCGCGAACCATATCGACTTGTTCTTGCGCTCTTAGATCGACCCCTATCATCTCGGATCTCCTTTTCCATACTTCCTCTGAAAGCCCATGGATGTAGGGGATGGGTGATTCATAGTGCCTGGGCGTTACGTTCAATCCCAACCTCTGACAGAAAACGAAAGCGCCACGAAATCCACGTTTTATGAGCTTTATCGCTCCTTGCTTGCAGGCGGTCCTTCCCAATGCTGCCACCTCCCGATGACTACACTATTCTACTCGGAATCGATCTCATGCGCTTTCCGGCATCACCCTCATAGCAAGAGGCTGACGTGGCGATTACCGATCTCTCGCCCTTGAATGGACGGTGCCGCGCACGTGCGGAATCACGCGGATCGCGGGCGGGGGAAGTGGCGTATGAGCGTTTCAACTTGCCCACGGGCTGGTAGAATACAGGCATCATGAGTACGTGAAGGCAGTGACGGGGGGAAGCCACGTGGCCATTACCGTTTGTGTAAGAATGTGAGCGACGCGGAAGATGGCTCGCATGAATGATCTTGTGGGAACACCAAAGGTAAGCGTCGTCCTCAGTACATACAACCGGGCTTACCTGCTGCCGAGGGCCGCCAACAGCGTCCTGGAGCAGGACTACTCGGATCTCGAGCTGATCATTGTGGACGACGCGCCCCCGCATGCCGAAACCGGCCTTGAACCACGTATAGGGATTGCAGAAATCGAGCATCCTCCGCCTTGCGCGATCGAGTATGTCGCACTCCCCGTATTCGCAGCGATCCCAGGGGGGGTCTTTCCGCGGTGGGCGCAGGTCCAGGCCCAGCACCTCCACGCCGCTCTCCCGAGCGAGAAAAGACGCCAGGTGGCGGCCCACGAAGCCGTCCGCCCCCGTGATGAGGACTCGCCCGGTCATATACCGCTCCTCTTGGCGATCATATCCGCGATGAGCCCGAGGACCAGTATCTGCAGGCCGCCCAGGAGCAGCATCATCGTGCTGGGGGTTACCCGCCAGTTGTAGCGTGCGACATCCGCGATAAGTTTACCGAAACCGCCGAGCAACAGAATCATGCCCAGCGGCAGGAATATCTTCAGGGGACTGAACCAGGTTACGGTGCGGAAAATGGTCATGATGTAGCTGCTGGTGTCCCTGATGGGATGGAAGGTGGACTTGCCCTTGCGGGGATAATAATCGATGGGCACGTACTTCACCGGGTGTCCGTTGTTGAGGAAAGCCAGGGTGATGGTGCTCACCCAGGGATGCCCGTTGGGAAGCATGTGCAGATACGGCAAGGCCGTCTCCTTGCGGATCGCCCTCATCCCCGAGTTCAGATCTGGGATCTTCGCCCCGCTGACGAATTCGGCCAGCTTGCGGATGAAGAACTTGGCCGGTACTCGCAGTACTTTCAGCGTCCCCGCCTCCTTCGAGCGCGCTCCCACCACCATCTCGCAGTCGTCCAGCTCCTCCACCAGGCGCGGCATGTCCTGGAGCGGATAAGTCCCGTCTCCGTCGGAGATCACCACGATATCTCCCTCGGCCTTCATCATACCGGTGCTGCGCGCCTGCCCACCCCCTATATTGTAGGGGTGCCGCACCAGGGTGACTTCGGGAAAAGACGTGGCGATCTCGGCGGTACGGTCGGAAGAGCCGTCATCCACCACGATTATCTCCCATTCCCAATCCGTGGCCTTCAGGGTATCAATGGCCATGCGCAGGCCGCCCTCCAGGGCTTCCTCCTCGTTGTACACCGGCAGAACCAGGCTGACTTTCAAAACCCACCTCCAGTCCCGACACAGTAAACAGGAATCGGTCGATCGTTCGTGGCACGTAACATTCTAATGAATGGACATTATCCCGGTCAAAAGAATATCGCTTTCTTGCGTGTCTCCAGTCACGGCTATTCCGCCTTATCCCCTCCAGCCAGACCGATAATGATATCACACTGCCTGGCCCGTTTTAGGTCTTTCATCCATCCTTATCTGGTTGAACGGCTTCTATCGATCTGACCTTATCCAAGATGAAAAATCTGTGATAAGGATACTCGAAGACCCTGTAGGTCCTGGATAATTTGAATCCCACCCTGAGCACGTTGGAGACTATTCTCTTGAGCGGATAACCTTTTCTCCCGATTTCCCAATAATGTGCGCTGGTCATAGGCGGGCTCTTCTTCATGGGCGCGGAAAACATGCATCTCAATTCCCTGGCGTAAGGTACGCTCACCAGCAACCTTGCAGCCCTGTTTGCATCTGGTAAAGATACTATCGCTGTTCTTCCGCAAACTCTTCTGATTTCCGAAAGGGCTGTACTGAAATCCTCATAATCAAGGTGTTCCGGGCAGCCCGTGTTTGATGTCAATGAAACCGATAAGAGCACGGTCCGCCATACAGGAAACACGTAAATGGAACATGCTTGGCGACCCGCATGCAAGGGAAGCTATACCCTATGATTAACCCGGATTTCTCATTTCAAATAGCAAGGATTCCTCGCTTGCATTGCTGAAATATGCATTAGAACAACATTAGCAGTGATGCAGGAGGGAAAACATGGGGAACCTTGCGGGTGAAGCGGAAAACGGGGGTTTGAGACTCGATTTCGACGGCCATCTGAGGCTGGAATTCAGGGGGGCGAAGGTCACCACCGACGCCGGGCTTCTGGCGGTAAGGGAGTTGGACGGGGCACTGGGGCTAACCGAGATGGCGGGGGCGATGATAAAGGAGGGAAGGACGGACAGGAACATCAGGCATGATCTCACGGGGCTTCTGAGGCAGTCCGTCTCTTTTGATAAAGCTGTCAAGGCGTCATGACTTCCCTTGTTATTCCCTTACTCCTTTCATCAGAAGATCTGTGGTGGCTTGCTCCGCCCTTAGAGTCCTTCTCTCTCAATCTCTATGTGCTTTCCGAGCTTTCTAGCCCAGCTTACCCCTATCCGAGATGAGAAGGTGGCAGAGCCGTCTCAAGCTACGCCTCGACGAGCTCCAAGGGGCTCACACAGACTACGAGATCAGCTCCACCACAGACATCGTACATTAGGCCGCTCTCTTCATCTCCAGGTAGTTCGGAATGTATGGCCTCCTCTCACGGCACATCGCAAACAAAATCCTAACTTCCTTTATCGCCACCGCGAAAATGAGCTGCTGCGGTTTGAGATCAAGTTTGCCGGATTCTATGTCCTTCTTTCTCGTCATGTAGTAGGCCCTTAACTCGGGGCAATGCTGGACGGCACTTAGAGCCATGTGGTAGACGTTGGCCCGCATGATGGGCCCGCCCTTCTTGCTTATCCTCCTGCGGCTGCTTTTCTTTCCAGAGCTTTTTTCGGAAGGGTCTATGCCGGCGAAGCTCACCACCTGGTTCGCATTCTCGAAGTTAGCCGGGTCTCCAAGTTCTCCAAGGAAAGTGGCGGATGTAACAACACCCATCCCGGGGAACGACAGGAGGATCTCCCCGTACCCGGTCGCCATAAGCGCCCGCTCCATCTCCCGCTCCACCAGGTGAAGGTCTCTTCTATAGCATTCGAGTAGTCCCAGCAGGCTCTTGAGCCTCATTCTATCTCCCTGGCGTACGGGTAAGCCCACGCTTTTCTGAGCCGCTTGCATCAGATACTCGGCCTTCTTCTGGGCGCTTATGCCCCTCTTGGTCCACTTCTTGAGATGGGGTGCGAGCCACTCGGATCCCTTGGCCACGAGATCCTCAGGGAACGGGGCTTCTTCCAGAAGCCTCCAGAGCCCCACCGCCTTGGCGGAGTAAAACACGTCGGCTAACTCCGGGAAGAACGTGTCTATGATGGCCCGGAGCCTCAGGAGAAGGGAACCGTTTTCTTCCGTAAGCCTGCGGTGGTACTTGACCAGGTCGCGCAGTTCACGCCAGACGCCTTCAGGTGGCACGCTTTTCAGGACCTTTCCTTCCCTTAGAAGATGGGCCAGCGTGACAGCGTCTCTTCTATCGTTCTTTGATTGTGTGCTGTCGGTAAGCTCCCTCATGGCCTTGACCGCCGTAGTCTTTATGAAGGACACCTCAACACCCCTGTTGCACATGAAGTGAATAAGCGGCTTCCAGTAGTGCCCGGTCGGCTCGAAGCCCAGCCTGACAGTTTTTGCCCCGGTTCTTTTTGCCCAGTAATCGATCTTCCCTTCGATGAACTCGAAGCCCTTGAGGGAGTTAAACACCTTGGGCAGCTTCTCGAGGATCCTGCCCGAAGGGTCCATGATCGCAGCGGCGTGATACATCGACCCGATATCACATCCTACAAATAAGATTGGCTCATCTCCTCGTTGACCGCCTCTGTCTACCGGTGATACCTTGCACATAGCAGCAACCTCCTCCTGGTCGGGTCTGTTTTCGTCAATAAGACTTTATACCAGAGAAGTTGCTGCTTCCTTTTTTCGCTATCAAGAAGCGGTACGACAATGTGCTCTATCATAGTAAGCTACGCCAGGCTGGCCGGCTATGAGGACGTCAACGACCATGAGCGACTGTTCCGGGATCCCGCCATGCGGGCGGTGATTGGCAAGAAGGCACTCGAGCACAACGCAGCGAGCCAACAGACCGTATCCCGCTTCGAGACCGAGACCCTGGCCACGGAGGAGAACATAGGCGCGCTTGCCGCCATCAACCACGCCTGGGTGGCTAGGGCGATGCGCGTTACCAAGGGCAAGAAGGTCATCTTAGACATGGACTCGTCGGAGTCCCCGGTGCACGGGAATCAGGAGGGATCGGCCTACAACGGCCACTTCTGCTCCCGCTGCTATCACCCCCTGTTTGTCTTCTTATGTTGAGTCTTCATTAATGTTGAGTCCCGCCCGATATACTCGTGATAGAAGCCAAATCTCTCAACATTAATGAATCGCTATGTGCGATGCTCAATTCATAGCGATTCAAGCCACGCAAGGATGTCGGGATCCTTCCTCCACGAGGGTTTGCCCGCTCTACTATCGATAGGCTTCGCCCTAGCGAGGGCCTCTCTCTTCATCTCCAGGTCCATCACCGCGTACTTGTTCGTGGTATTGACGCTCGAGTGCCCCAACCAATTGGCAATTGTGATGAGATCGACTCCCGATTTCAGAAGGTGAACGGCCGTGCTGTGCCTTATGCTGTGGGGATGGAGATTCTTCTTTGCAAGAGACGGCTGTGCCTCGGCTGCTTTCTCGAGGTGCTTCTTAATGATGTACCCCACACCGAATCTGGTAAGAGGGCCTCCGGCGTGATTGGTGAACACGGTTACGGGTTCTCTGGGATCGATCCCCCGTTCCTCCAAGTGTTCGCGAAGAACCTGGGCTGTCTGCTCCCAGATGGGGCATATCCTCTCCTTCCTACCCTTCCCGTAGATGCGGACGCTGTAGGGCCTTGTGAGTTTGAGGTCGTTTGCCTTCAGATCAACGATCTCCGTAACCCTGGCACCGGTGTTGAACATGAGCGCTAGAAGTGCGTAATCGCGCCGGCCATCAGGCTTGCAACGGTCTATGGAGCTCAGAAGGGCAATGATCTCATCGAACTCCAGATATTCAACGCTTGTTGTCGAAGCGCGCTTGAAAGGGATGCTCAAGATGCGCTGAGATTGGCCGAGATGCTCTGGGTGAACCGCCGCGAGGTACCGGAAGAAGCTATGGATCGCGGAAAGACGGATGTTGCGGGTGCCAACTCCGTTTGATCGGTCCTTCTCAAGGTACTCAAGGAACGCGATGACCTCTGGAACTCCTATGTCCTCAACCGCCAGATCAGAAACCGATACGCACTCCTGCTCGGAGACAAACAGAAGAATAAGCTTCAGACTGTCCCGGTAACTGAGGATGGTGTGGGGGCGCATCCCACGCAGCTTTGGCAAGTAGTTGGAAAAGAAATCCCACAGTGTTGCTCCGAGTGTATTGGGCTTATCTTTCTTCATCGGGCGACTCCTCTCTTCTCGATGCGCGTTCATCACTGCTCGGGTTTGGAAGTTTCAGCAGTAACAGCCGAACCGAAACTCAGCTCGAAGCGAGCGCTCGCCTGCAATCGAATCCCCTCGACAAATGACAGGTAGTGGTGGGTATAGACTACGGAGACGTGACCCATGTAGGTGGAAAGAATCGGAAGCTTTGAATTCACGTCCTCCCCAGCCTCGTACCAGCGCTTGAGGACATTGACCGCAAACGAGTGTCTCAAGTCGTGTACACGCGGGGGTCTGTCTTCTTTTACGAAGATGCCCTGCGAGGCGCAAAGGGTATGCAGTATGCAGACAATCACAGAACCCGAGTAGCTTCTTCCTTCTGCTGCCCCGTATCCGTTCCAGATAAGCGGCGAGTTAATCTCCATGGGCAAATGCCTCTTCTGGCGCAGGTCGATGAAGGCTTTTAACTCTTCAGCGGCGGAACGAGAAAGTGGGATGATCCTGGATTTACGGAACTTGGTGGCCTTGATGTGCAGGGTTTCATCCTTTAAGTTGAAATCCCCCAGAGCCAAGCTCAATAGCTCTCCCCGACGAAGCCCGGAAGTGTACAGGAGAATGATGGCGATGCGAAATGTCTGGGCGCGCAACGGAGATCGAGAGCAGGGGGCCAGGGATTGAGTGGCACGCAAGATGCGGGAGACATCGGACTCTGAAAAGATGTATGGCTTCTCTGGCTGATGATTCGCCGGAAAGGTCTGTGGATCCGGGACGAACGAGCTTGGCCGTGATCTCTTGCGGTACAGGCAGAGATTCCGTACCACCCGCATGCAGTTGTACCGGACAAGTGGTGAGAGATAATGCAGAGTAACAGACCAACGGTCGAACATGTCGCCCGTTAAGTCGTCTGCCTGCGGATACCTGGTTGCGAGAAAGGAATTGAAGGATCGAAGCACGTCGGCTTCCTTTCGGTACTTTCTGCCGAGCGAGCGCTTGAGGTTGATGTAATCCTCGATGTCACTCGCAAGGAAACTCATCAAGGGACCCGTTTGGCTGGCAGGTGGTTTTACAGGGCTTTTTTGGCCCCCGGTATTCGGCCGCGGACTCTGTGAGGCGATTATCGGGGGATCGTCGATGCAGGCTTCGTCCGGCACGGGCAATGCCACACTCCTCAAGTCCTCGGTGGCAAGCCTCAGGTAGACGCAGGTGCTTTCGGCGCTCCTGTGCCCCAGCAGATCCCCAATGGCCTTGAGGGGTATTCCCTGACGCAGAAGATGCACCGCATAGGAGTGCCTGATGCAGTAGGGTCCCTGATATGGGATATCAAGGCCGCTCATGCGAGCTCGAAGCTGGAATACATCCTTAACGGCACCCGGTTTCAAGGGTCCGTGAGGTGCGTGAATACGAAGAAACAGTTCGCGGAAGGGAAGATCGGGCCTCCCTCGTTTCAGGTAATCCACCAGTACCTCTCCAACGGAATCGGTAATGGGAAGGATGAGGTTGTTGCCTGTTTTCCTCTGGGGGATGGTGATCGATCCCGCCCGCCAGTCGATATCATCCAGGGCAAGGGAGACAACCTCACAGGGGCGAAGGCCGTAGGCGGCAATAAGGAACAGCATGGTGTAGTCGCGGATACCTTTGGCATTACCTCGATCTATCGAGGAAAGCAACGATTCGATGGTTTCCCATGGAAGGGAGCGGGGAAGACTTTCGAGCCGGTAGATTCTCGGCCTGTCGATCATGGTATGGAGTGGGGATTCAATCACGTCCATCTCGTGCTGAAACCGGAGAAAGGCCCGCAGGTGGGCAACGACCTGTTGCATAGAATAGTGGGAAAATCTCTTGGAACAGGCGCAGAGGAACTCCTCGATGCTCTTTAATGTGAGTGTTGCCAGCACTTCTGTGTCATCGTCATAGCAGATGTATTCGAGAAAGTTCCGAAGATCTCTCATGTAATGATAAACGGTTGAGTTGCCGAGCCCACGCTCTCTTTTCAAATGCTTCGCGAAGTTATCCAACTCCTTATCAGTCGGAGTTCTCGGTGGTGTCAACTTGGGGGCCAGCCTGAGGGTCCCTTCGAGGAAACGCTCAATCAGGTGAGCCGTGCCACCAATACGGGGACGGCGATTGCGATAACGATGCCAGGCTGCTTCGAAATCGCTGTGAGCCAGGTCGCCCAAGCATTGAATACCTAGCTCCCTGAAGAAAACATCAATCTGTCGTGAATGCGCGAGCTTATGTTCAACTGTTTTCAGGCTGTACCCTTGTTGAAACAGCCATGTCGTAAATTCATCGAGGACAGGGCCTAGAACGGGAAGTGACAAATAATCCTGGTATGCCACGGGACGCACTTCTGAGATCATGCTGGCCTCCTTCGGGTGGTAGATTTGGGCTTCCATTCGCGAGAAGAGTACTCACAAATAAACACCGTGAGTGATAGCCAAAGAATGAAATCGCCAAGATTCTGGACGTCGTTCATTAATGTTGAGAGATTTGGCTTCTATCGCCAGTATATCGGGCGGGACTCAACATTAATGAAGACTCAACATAAGTCTTCAACCAGCATGGCGACTGTGAGGGGGCTCACTTGCGGCCGGGAAACGTCCACTCCGCCGACGGGTGGCGGGACCTGCTGGAGCCCATCGTGGACAGATACCGGGCCTTAGGCAAGAAGCTCTACTCCCGAGGAGACGCCGCCTTCGCCTCCCCCATCTCGTCTAAGCTCTTGGCCATGCGGGACACCTGGGATTTGGATATGCCGTCTATCCCCAGGGTCTTCACCAGCTTGTCCACCCGGCGGGTGGAGACGCCGGCCAGGTAGCAGTCGGCGATGACGTTCACCAGCGCCTGCTCGGCCCGGCGGCGGGGCTCTAGCAGCCAGCTGGGGAAATATGAGCCCTGGCGAAGCTTGGGGATGGCGAGATCGATGGTGCCCACCCGGGTGTCCCAGGCCCTCGGCCGGTTGCCGTTGCGGCTGTTGGTCCTGCCTTCTGTCCTATCTCCGTATTCCGCTCCACAGATGGCGGTCACCTCCGCCGCCATGAGCATCTCCGCCATGGTGTTCACCATCTCCCGCAGCATATCCGCATCCGCATCCTCCAGCTGCTTGCGCAACCAGTCCCCAAGGTCCATATTGATATTGGCCATCGTGTTCCTCCTTTGTCTCTCCTTTACACCTTGAGAAAAGGATGACACGGTGGTCCTTGCTTTGCTAGGGGGTCTTGGACTTATACACCACTACCGGGGACTCTAACGATACTCGAGGGGGAAGGAGGAAACCGGGGTTTGGACGTGTCAGTCTGCCCGCATGATGGTAGAATATTGGCATCAAGAGGTACATATGGGAAATACCGGATTAAACGTATAATAAGGTGGAATTATGAGGCGGATTCACCGCTTCTACAGCGCCAAGTGATGTGTTAATCTCTATAGCCGATGCGGGCCGAACCGGAGGAGTAAGCGAAAGAGGAGTGGGATAGTGGCAAAATGCAGCAACGATATAGCAATATCCGTTATCGGCACCCTGCCCCCGCTCAAGGGTATCAGCCCTTACTGCGCCGATTATGCTCTTTCCATCGCAGAGACGGTACGGGTGGAATTCATTAATTTCCGGAAGCTATATCCGGAGAGATTATATCCTGGGGGTACCTCTTGTGAAGACCTGTACCCGTTTGATATATCCCATCCCAACCTTGAGGTAAGAGACCTGCTCACCTGGTATAACCCCTTTAGTTGGATCAAGGCGGGCATTGTCATGAAGGGTGATGTTATCCATGCTCAGTGGTGGTCTTATCCGCTGGCTCCTATCTTTCTCACGATGCTATCGATAGCGAGGTTGCGCCGGAAAAAGATCGTGCTCACCGTCCACAACGTATATCCGCACGAGGGAGGGAGGCTTAAGCGCTTCCTGAACGCGTCTGTCCTGCCTCTGGCACATACACTGCTCGTCCACTCGGAGAAAAACAAAAAGGAACTGGTCGAATTGGGCTGGAGTCCTGACAGGATCGAGGTTATCCCGCACTATGCGCTTAAGCGTGACCGCTTCAGCAGCATACGAACTATCGAGAGCAGGGACGGGGCGAGAGAGAAGCTCGGGATACCCAGCGAGAATAAGGTATTGTGCTTCTTCGGAAACATCAGAGAATACAAAGGGCTCGACGACCTCCTGCTGGCCCTGGACAAGATAAGAGAGGATCTTCCGGAAATACGCCTGATCATTGCAGGACAGCCGTGGGAAGAGTGGGGTAAATACGAAAGGATAATCCGGGAGAAACGGCTCGAGCCATACCTGATCACACGGCCGTATTTCATCCCCTTCCAGGAACTTTCTTTGTATCTGAGAGCCTCCGACCTCGCGGTCTTTCCCTTCAAGGAGCTCCATTCTTCCAGTGATTCCGCGTCCCTGGCCCTTGCCATGGGGTGTAACGTCATGAGCACACGCCATCTTGAACTCCCGGAAGGCGACCGCATACACATCGTCGAGGATTCCCATTATAAGATCCTCGCAGAGGGGATTACCGGTTACTCCAGCGATCAGGATAAGAGCCGTATTCAGGCAGACGGCTAGGCATTCCGGAGTGATCATTAGGGTCTCCATGTCTTCGGCAAGCGGAAGGGGCAATTGTTCTTCTGGGTTACCTTGCCGCATCGCTCAAACAGGCATTGATAGGAATCGAGGGAACGCTACGACGGCCTACAGTGGGATCATCTTGGGATTGAAGTTGAGATTGTAGTAGCAGGACATTTCGAAGTAAGCAAAGAGCCTAGTACTCTGTCATTCACCAAATGATGGGTAGAGTTTCTTCAGTTTAATCCTTGCGTCGTCGGTGGTGAAGCGCCAGTCGATGGATGAACTCTTGGCGTTGCACGCCTTCTCCCATGCTGCGACCTCATATCGTAATTTCTGCTGATCGGGAATCCTGCGCGAGGGGCACTGGCGGGCAAGGATGCTCAACTCGATCTCCGCCACGTTCAGCCAGCTGCCGTGCTTCGGGGTGTAGTGAAGCGCGGCTCAGTATCCTCCTCGCCTCTTCGGGAGCGAACGCCTCGTACAGCGAGGAGGGGCAGTGCGTGTTAAGGTTGTCCATGACCACCGTGATCCTTTTCGCACCTGGGAAGTGCTCGTCCACAAGCTCGCTCACGACAAGAGCTCAGTCGATCTTCGTTCGGCGGTCGGTTACCTTAACATGCCGCCAGCCCTCCAGGGGCGCAAAGAACATGAACAGGTTGCTGACTCCGTTGCGCTTGTACTCGGAATCGTAGCGGCGGCCTCGGCCCTGCTTCATGGCATGAGGCCGACGCACCTCCATGATCTGCTGCTTTCTAATCTCGTCCATGCAGACAAGGGGGCGCTCCGCGTCAAAGGGGCGCGTGTACACCTCGAGCACGTCCTCCATCTTCCACACGAACTCGGCGCTGGCCTCCGGTGCTATGCACCACTCTTTGGCAAGCCACGGTTTGATTTCGTTTTTTTTAAGACCTGACGGACCGTCTCATGGGAGAGGCTGTCCACATACTCAAGCGCAACCATCTTCCCGGCCAGCATACGCAGGGTCCAGCGCGTGCAGCCCTCCGGCGCCTCGCTGCACGCGAGCGCGATCAGCCGCGCCTCCTGCTCACCGTCAAGTTTCCGGGCATAGGGTCTCGGCCTGATGCTGCGGGCACCCAGGGCAACGTCCATTCCATCCTCCACAAACCGCTGGCGGATACGCTGCACCGTCGGGAGACTGACAAGAAACGTCTCACAGATCCTCTCGTCTGTCCACCCGGCATCAGCTTTGAGCAGTACGTGTGCCCATCGTATCCTTCTTGCCGAATGCTTCCCGGTGCTGACAATCTCTTTCAGCTCGTCCCGCTCCTCCTCGGTCAGGTCAACGACATATTTCTTGTTCATCATCCCCTCCTGTAGAAGAGTATCTCCTACAGGAGAGTATACGATTAGGAACCTATCATGTCAAGCTAGACAGAGTACTAGTTAGGGATCATACTGAGACTACAGGAAGCCGTGATGGAGTGATAGAATTGATTTATCGACCTTTAAAATAAATGCTGTGTCTCGCCTTAAACGATTATATCCATTATCATCGATATTGTTTATACTGTTAGCGCGAACGCCAAAGAAGATCGCCGCTCGAATCGGAGTATGGTTCCCATGGGGGTCACTCAGTAATAGAGAGGTGCTGAATGCCGGAAAACGCCCCATTACCCTTGATTTTTATGGTCATCTTGAACTGGAACGGCAAGGAAGACACTCTCGAGTGCCTCCATTCCCTGAGGGAATTGAATTACCCCCGATACGAAACCATAGTAGTCGATAACGGTTCGAGCGATGGATCTGTGCCCGCAATAAAGGCTATGTTCCCAGAAATAACGGTGATCGAAAACGAGCGTAACCTCGGTTTTTGCTTAGGAAATAACAGGGGAATAGAATTCGCGCTGGCGGGGGGGGCTGATTACGTGCTGATTATGAACAATGACACAACCGTGACGGACCCCGATTTAATTCTAAAACTGGCTAGTTTCGCAGAGGACGGAGACAGCATCGGCTTGGTAGGACCCAAAATATTCTATCACGGTTCCGATAGGATATGGTTCGCTGGAGGAAGGGTAAGCACTATAAGCGGGTTCTGCAGACATATAAGCAAAGGCGTACGCGACGGGAGCTTTGCCGCGAGAGAGCCCTATGCAGTTGATTATATTTCAGGCTGCTGTATGCTGGCCGGGAGAGGGCTGCTAGAGGAGGTGGGCCTCTTTGATCCGGCCTATTTCCTTTATTACGAGGATACGGACCTGAGTTTCAGAACCATGCGGGCTGGGCTGACCAATTATGTTGTTCCAACCACCTCAATCGCACATAAAAAATCCTCAACTGCCGGCATCAGGGGGGAGAACCGGTTAAGCGAGATCCAGTCCTATTATTTCGCCCGCAATGCGATTATCTTCAGCCACAAGAATCTTGACGGCTGGAAAAAGGGCTTTTTTCTTCTCTCTCAATTCACCTTGAGGCTGGCTTATAATACCCTACTTATGTCACGACCAGTCTGCTTTTTATACTATGTCCGTGGCTTAAAAGATGGGATAAGGGCTGCTTCGGGGGAGCCTCGCGTTGTTGACACCGACTAGCGTAAATAGCTCATGCAAGCTGCAAGCTCAGTGTATATGTTGCCGGAAGTTCGTCGAAATCCTCCAGCGAGCTGTAAAGAGAATCTTCAATAGAGAGAGTGTCTAGTAATATAGGAGCTTCCTGTAAATAGCATAAGATTGTCCGGCATGTACCGGTAAGGAGACTTCAGGATAGTGAATATGGAGAAGGCCAAGAGGGAGATAACACCTGCAAACATCGCACTGGTTGCGATTCTCATCTTCTCCTTCATCCTCTTCAACTATACCAATATTGCAACATCCAACTGGGTCGTCCATCCCGACGACCACGAGGCCTTCTTGATCGGCAAGAATCTGAGTGAAAGCGGCCACCTGACGATAGAAGAGCCGTTGAACTATTTATTCAACGATCCTGTCTTTACCCCAAGCGGTGCAAAATGGGACGGTAGGAAAGTGGTCCCCGTCCGAGCTTACGGCCTCTATTTCCTAAACGCCCTCGGATTTCTCGTCAGCGATTGGCTCCCATTCTTCATGATACCCATTATGGGTCTTCTTGGGATGGTCTTCTTCTACAAATTAATGAGTATGATCTTTGATGAAAAAAAAGCCCTACTCGCTCTTTTTCTGTTAGCCTTTTCGGTTCCTATCATCTACTGGAACAACATGCTCTACTCAAATATACCGGGGCTGACCTTCCTAATTATGGGCTTGTATTTCCTGGTGAAGATCTCCTATGGACGGAGCAATCGGCTTATATATTACATCTTGAGCGTTACGTGCTTTGCATTGGCTATATGGATGAGATATGAGCAGGCCCTCTTTCTCCTACTGTTGCTTCCATTGCTGATCCGCTACAGGCGTTCCTTCAGGCCCAAGTTTCTGATAATTAGCCTCCTCGTGTTCCTTATATTGCTTTCGCCTATACTGGCATTGAACCAGGCAGTTTATGGCAATCCATTCGATGTGGGCTATACCATTTCAGCCCAAGCTTCTCAGAAGGATGCGACGCAAAACACGGTGGAACCAAAACCCATTAGTAATCTTGAAAAAATCTTCCGTAGGTTTTTCGCCCAGGACATTAACCCTGACTTCTCTCGTATATTTAAGAACGTTAATGCCTATGTCTTCAAACTATTCCCCATACTTATTATCATTGGAGTTTTGGGTCTGTTTCTCACGTTGCTCTTTCCCAACAAGAATCGGGTGTTGGCTCTCTGTCTCTTTCTAATCATCACGCTGTGGACCTTTGACACGTGTGGGGGCTTTCATTGGGGCGAAGACCGGTTTCTGGTGGGTTCGACATACATCCGTTACTTCCTAGTCGTATATACGGTTATTATCATCTTCGCGCCGGTTTTTATCGAGCGCATGGGAGACATACTTGGAGGCAAAGTGTTCAGGGCTCTACTAGCTCTCTTTTTAATCGCCTTCCTGGTGATGCAGTTTTCGATTCTGCTTAGCAGCACCTTCGATCTCGTAGACACCACCAAGCAAAAGGAGCAATTTAAAGGAATCGAAGAGCTATCTCAGCAGCTTCCCGAGGATGCGATTATTGTGGGGACCATATACACCAAGGCTATAATGAGCAGATATGTACTGAATTACGACCTTATTATGGACAAGGGCAAGGCTGCTGCAACGGTTAGATACATCAGGGTGCTTCTTTCGATCGGATACTCCGTATACCTGATGGAGTCTTCCTGGCATAGTTCCTCATACCAGAATGTGGCAGTATATATACTTAAGAACGAACCAGATATAGGACTCGAGGAGACAGGCAAGATCCCCGCCGCGAACGACAAGATATACAGGGTTTACTTCCACGATCCACTGCGCAGCTCACTTGACATGATCGATAGAGGTCCTATAGAGGGAGGCCTTTGATGGATAGTGATCTCAACCGCGGTACTCCACCTTCCGCAATCAGGAGACGCTTCTCTTTTGCGGGGTTTGGAGGACTTGCCGTCATACTAACAAGCTTGTCTGGAGCGATTGCGGTAGGGCTCACCCTCGGTAAAACAGATTACGAGGACCCCATCGTTTTCGCTTGTCTCACTTTCTTACTTCTCTATTTAATGCTGTCCACTCTCTGGGGAGAAACAGCTAAGTCAGACATTCCTTTGTACTTGTGTAGAGATTCGATCAATCCGGCTAATCGCCTTATACCTCTCGTAATAGGAGGCGCCCTGCTGTTGCTTTCCCACCTTGGCTCGGATTTGCTTGCACGTATCCTCTACCTCGATCAGCCCTTGATGGGCACACCCGGGACCGGTTTTCCACATTTGCTTTTTGCCACGGGTGTATTGTTGGTCGGCCTGCCGGTTGTCACCCTCAAACCAATAGGATTTAGGGTAGTGCTGAGGGTCAATATAGCCTACCCACTCTTCTTTGTCTCCTTCTTCCTCTACCTTGCCACAAGCATCTTCTTTCTGATCTGGGGCGCGGCGAGAGGGTATGTTGAGGACATCATCAATAGCCTGCTTTTCATCAGCTTCGTATCGGGAGTAGTCTTCACGATTTCGGAGGCGATGCAATCGCGGCGCGGTTATAAGAAGCCCGGTCCGGAGCAGGCTGATCCATCAGAATAACCCCATCCTCATTACAGGGGGCTTGCAAAAACTTGAGCAGATGTGAGTCAAGTGGACTGTATATCCATGCCGAAGATTCTTGTGTAGGCCTTTACTCAAGGGCAAGCAAAGCTTCCTCGATTTTCTCACACCTCTTATCCCAGCTGTTAGCGACAGCGAATTCCCTCCTTGCAAGGCGTTTCTCGGTATCATCTCCTGCAGCCAACTCTCTCTCGATGGCCTGTACCATCTCTTCCTTGCTGCTGAAGAGAGCGCATAGACCTACGAGCCCGGCCGTACCTTCGTAATTGTAGGCAACGACTGGCTTCCCCATGGCAAGATACTCATACACCTTGATAGCATCGATATATTTCAGCAGCCTATCTTCTCTGAATGGAACAAGGCAGACATCGAACCCCTGGATGATGCGAGGCAGGATTTCGTATGGCCGCAGACCGAGTATATGCACATTCCGCAATCTCTCCAGCCTATCTAGTGAGATATGCACGGGGCCCACCATCACGAATTGCCATTCTGGATGATTACATGCGGCATACTCGATAGCATCTATGTCCAGCCACCTTCCAATATACCCCACAAAACCTATTCTCGGCCGTGGAAGAACCATTATGTCGCTCTCTATCTCGTTTCCTACCAGGGCAGGATTGAAATGCTTCGTTTCCGCTGCGTTGGGCACCAAGGTAATACAACCTTTGTTTTCCGGGAGTTCGGGTGCCAAAGCCTCTGAACTCACAAATACGGCATTAGCCTTCTGCAGTATTTTCCGTTCAAAGCGAGAAACAGACTTCCGCGCCACACTGGGGTAAAAAAACCTATAAGCATCCATGATATCGTATACCAGCCGGTTTCCACCGAGATATTCGGCAATCCCAGCCTGCAAGGGATTAGATAGCCATATTATCGGTTCCTCCATTTCCAGCTCATCAATGTATCTACTAATAATCCTTGCGACTATTCGCCAATTAATCGCCGTGAATAGATCAATATACTTAGGGAATAAGAGCGGGGGCGCAAAGACGTGAAGCCCCCCTCTTTCCTTGATTATTCTTGACCTGACAGAGTATCTTCCTTTTTTTTCACGCTGAAAGAGAGCCCATATCAAAGGCTCGGTCATAGGGAAAGGTGGAGACACATAGAGGACCTTACGTTTTCCCGCAAGTCCAGTAGCGAGATGTTGGGGTCTCTGCCAGATTCTATAATAATCTATATTCGCGCAATAGATAATGTCCCGCACTTGATCACATCATATTATCGATCACAATGTCCACAATCCGTTTGGCTGCCTTGCCGTCTCCGAATGGGTTATTCCAATCCCTCTCAACCGACAGCATTCGCCTTGCCCCCATGAGGATGCCTTCGGCCTCTACACCTGCTACAACATTGGACCCTATTTCCACCGTTTCAGGTCTCTCAGTACTCGTCCTAACCGTTACACATGGCACTCTCAGGACGCATGCCTCTTCCTGAATCCCACCTGAATCGGTTAGTACCAATCTCGATTTAGAAAGAAGCTGTAAGAAATCCTTGTAACCGACTGGCTCCACCACGCGTAAGAAATCGGGTTCTATCGACATTTTGCGCATATTTTTCACGGTTCTCGGGTGGGAAGGGAAAATCATCTCTAGAGGAAACTCATTATTAACCTCTCTCAAGCCCTCCATTATCGAAAGCAAAACAGATGGTTCGTCCACGTTTTCCTGGCGATGCAGGGTAAGTAAGAAATACTCCCCTTCCTTCAAACCATAGCGTTCCAACAGCTGCCCGGCTCTCTCCTCATCGATGTTGGAGAGCACCGCATCAACAATTGTGTTCCCCGTCACGAAAACCTTGTCCCCGTCTATGCCCTCCTTCAAGAGATTAGCCCTGGCCCTTTCGGCGGGAGCAAAGAGTAAGTCCGATAGCTTGTCGGCTATGATACGATTTACCTCCTCGGGCATGGAGAGGTCTTCACTCCTAAGGCCGGCTTCAACATGTCCGAGCATTACACCAGCCCGCGATGTGGCTATGGAGGCTGCCAGAACCGTGTTCGTATCCCCCTGGCAAAGGACAAGGCGTGGTTTTCTCTCGCCAATCACCCTCTCCATGCCCAGAAGTATCCTTCCGATCTCCTCAGCCTGGCTTCCCGATCCTGTATTCAGGTTTATATTGGGATCTGCCATTCCTAGATCATCAAAAAAGATACCGTCCATCTCATAGGAATAGTGCTGCCCGGTGTGCACTACGATAAAATCGAGGCCGCGGGCCGCACACTCATGGATAACTGGAGCCATCTTGATAATCTCCGGCCTTGTCCCGACCACGATGTTTATTAGTTCTTCTTTCACGACAAATCCCTATTCTTCATAAGGGCTGTATAGACCCCAGCACGGATTAATCAAATCCAGAGCTTTTCTTGCAGACATCCTGGTACTTGATCCGTCTCAGCCGCAATGCATCCCACAATAATAACCACTCACGAACAGCATATGTCAACCGGATCTCTTGCGCTTAACCTCGAATACGATCTCCTGCATTTTCATTCGGCTTTTAATGATAATTGTCCGCATCGTATCTCGAAAGACAATGATTGTAAACTACGAAGAAATGGAGGCTCATGGGAAAGCTGGCAGTAATTGACCTGGACGTTGTGCCAACCATCTTAAGACTTTTCAACCTGGAGCCCGGGGCACCATATTACAGAAGGACATTAACGGGGGTGTTCGGGGTAGTTACATCCCGCGCGCGCGTGAGAGTGACTTGCATGAGAAATAGGGCTTCGCGTATATCCTTGACCCTAGGATCAGAAAACTGCGCGACACCGGCAAGACGTAATCGCATCGCCCGCTATCCTTCACCGCCTTTAAGTTTTCCCCACACGGCCCGAATTAGAAAGCGGTCCCATGGCTCAAGGTTGTGGCTGAGCACCAGAACCGCGATTCCCAGCCCTAACAAAAAGGGATAATATCCGATAACGAACCAATCCGATACGGCGAGCAGGCTTTTCATCGGCAAGTAGAGAACTCCCGAAATTGCTGATATTATCAGAACTGGCTTGACATAATTAGAGTAGAATGGATGTATGTGGTAGATAAAGTAGAGAAAACCCAGTGAGAGAGCGTTTGCCATGGTAAGGGAGATCATTAAGCCGAAAGCGGCTCCTTCTATCCCAAACCTAGGTATCAAGATAACGTTAAGGATGATGGAAGCCGTCACAGCAATGATGGAGTTAATCATCATCAGGTTCGTACGGCCATATGCCAAGAGGGTCATTCCTAGAGGACCGACCAGGGTATTTACGAATTCTCCCGCACACAGTAGCTGCAGGGCCACGGCAGCCTCAATGTAATCGGCGCCCAGAAACAAGCTTAGGACATTCCTGGGGAACATGAAGAGAACTAGAAATAGCGGTAGGGTGGCGATAAAAAGCCATTTTGTGGCACTGCGGTAGACCGCTTTGAGTTCTTCGTGCCGATCCCGCGCCGCCATCGACGATATAATAGGCATGTAGATTAGGGCCACGGCATTGAGTGGGGCCGCCAGAAATTGGGAAAATATAAACGCGCCGTTGTAGATGCCCACCATTTCCGCCGACACGTAATAACCCAGTATCAACGTATCGATTTGAAAGATGAGATATCCTAGGGCGGCGGTAGCAAAAAGAGGGATGGAGAATACGAGCATGGTTCGTGCCATAGGTATTCTCTCACCTCCTCGCAGCTTTATGGGGAAGTTTCTTGTGGAGTAGAAGAGCACAATAACTGCGACGATGATATATGACACCGCCATAGCGAGAAGAGCCGAGGCAAGATCCTTTCTTACCATAAGAAAGGCGATTGTACAGACCAGGGAAGCGATGCCGAGGAAAATCCTCTGAAAAACCGCCTTGGGACCCGCCCGATGGAAACCAAGGAAATAGGACGCCAGGATATCGATGGTCACGTAGGGTGCGATCAGCAACGCTAACCACATAATGACTCCGCTCATCTCCTCCATGTCGAAAAACCTGGACAGCGGTGAGGCCAATAGAGGCGCTGCGATAGTGATCATGGTTACACTGATGATGAGGATGCCGTTGGTTGAAAATATGACTCCTCGGGTTCTCCGTTCGTCTCCTTTTCCCATAGAGAAGGCAATGTAGCGTTGTGATCCGAGATTGAGGCCCAGGGTGGCAATTATTATGAAGATTTCGGTTACAATCATCCCCAATGAGATCAAGCCGTATTCTTCAGGGGAGAGAAGCCGGATTATGGAAAGTTGGCGCAAAAAGCCCAGAAGCTGGGAGAGGGCTATAGCGACAAAGATTAATATGCCGCCCCTGACAACCTTGAGCATGGACTTCCCAACCTCCTCTTCGGAAGTCAGCTGCCCGTCCTTCATATATACCACCCCTATTCCTATGCTACCAATTCATGGTCAAATCTATATCAACCCTCAGGCATTGTGAATCCCCTAGAGGTGGCCGGGGTTCGTTGGACAGGTTTTCCTGATCCTTACCACTTAAGCACCTGTCCAGTTTTCCCCGGCCAGCTCTCCTCTAACCTGTTGCTTTAGAATTTTCCCAAAGTCCATTCGTTGCCTCATAATTGAAGCCAAGCAAAACGCATAGCTTTTTGCTTGGCTTCCATAGATTGTGTTTGTGGTCATGGACCTCGCCAATCTTGAAGAACTTTCTCTGTATGGCATTTATGTCCCGCAAGAGCTGCGCCGGATTGTACTTTGCCCACTGCCTTCTGGGCTTGTGCTTGGTGGGTTAGTCCACCTCTGGACTCACGAGAAAGGGTGCCTTAGGGGTGTCCGTGGCGGGCGTTAAGCCCCGAATGACTGGAAATCGGCTGCGTGAGTCTTCGTTGCCTTTTTCTTCTATAGAGCTGGCCGGGGAAAACTGGACAGGTGCTTAAGTGGTAAACTGCTCCCGAGAGACGAAAGGAGCAGTAAGAATGGCGAAGAGACCGAGAAGGAACCA
>CAYWXM010000045.1:0-3323 GCA_964462595.1 uncultured Actinomycetota bacterium | reverse complement strand
GCCGGTGAAGGCGGCCAGCTTGGCGTCCCCCATGCCGAAACCCTTGGGGAAGATGATGGCGAACAGGGCCCAGGGGACGGCGATGACCGCCGCGCCGATGAGGCTGTCCGTGATGATATGGTAATCCCCCCGCACCAGGGCCACCATGCCCATGGCGGCCAGCGCCACCGGTATGGCCAGGTACATCACCTTGTTGGGGATGATCTGCCTCTCCAGGTCGATGGCGGCGACGATGATGAGCACGGTCACCATGAACAGGTAGGGAAGCAGCTCCGCCTCCCACTGAAATCCCACCCTGGCGAAGACGGCGAAGAAGAGCAGGCCGCTGAGAAGCTCGACCAGCGGATAGCGCGGGGATATATGCATGCCGCAATGGCGGCAGCGCCCCCGCAAAATCAGGTAGCTCAGGAGTGGGATGTTGTCGTACCAGGCGATGGTGGTGCCGCAGCCCGGGCAGAAGGAGCGCGGCGCCCACAGGGATTTACCCTCGGGGATGCGGTAGATGGCCACGTTATCGAAACTTCCTATCACCAGCCCGAAGAGAAAGACCACCACGGAAAAATAGACCTTACCCAGCATCGCGTCCCCTCTCTCTGCAAAAACCCCGGAAGCATGAACGGATGCACATCCGCCTTATCCCCTCGTGCGGCATCGCATCACTTCCCGCGCGTGATATACCGACAGAGAGCATATACGCGCACGCTGATCCGCCAGATCGGCTCGTCCCGCATCGCATCCCCTTTATTCCTCCGTCTCCTCTCCGGAAGCCTGCAACCTGGCGCGCATCATCTTCATCAGCGGCCCGTCCTCGCGCCAGGAGTAGCAGTTGCCTATTATCTCCAGCTCGACCGCCTGCCTGCGCATGAAATCGATCGCCTCGCCGCCTCCGCCCATCTTCGACACGGCCAGCGCTCCCCGCCCCTGCACGCTGGCGTGTCCCAGGTTGGTGACCAGCACGGAGAGGTGGGTACACCCCTGTGGGGACCCGACGATGTCGCGCACCATCTGGGTGAAGCCGGGCACAATGCGCTCCCCCACCAGTTTCTGCAAGGTAAGCAGGGCGTGCTGGCAGTCGGAGTAGGGGACGCAGCGCATCTCCCCCTCCATGGAGTGGATACGCCCGTCCTCCAGTCCCACCTCCGCCCGTACCACTATGAGGTGGAGGGGCTCCTCGAGCCTCGTATCGCGCATGGTGCCGGTTATCGACAGCATGTTCCCCTCGCCCTCGTCCATGTCGAAAGAGATCTCCCGTTTGAAAATACCCATGCGTACACCCTTTCGGAATCCGGCCAGGTCTTGACGAAGCGGTCGACGCTTCCTCGTCCCGGCGATAGGCGAACAGTATCTGAAACGGCGGAAAAAGCCACCCGGCTGGAGCCACGCCGTTACATATCTTCTATACGGCCACATGCTGGTAATACTTGAGCGGCTCGGGCGCAGGGAGAAACCCGTGTTTTCAAGGTCAGCGCGGGGGGCCAGCCCAACTCAACGGACCCGCATAACCTGTCGTCCCGTCATGAGATAATGGCTATGGTGAGCTTGCTTGTTGGTTTCGTTAAGAAGATTATAGTATTGATTGCAGAAGTTAAAGATATTATAATCTTGTTGAGATTCGGGATAAACAAAAGGAGAAGGATATGCAGATGCTGGAGCCCGATTTCTGGAAGGGACGCGGCAGGTACTCAAAACAGGCGATATCCCGCAAGATCGTTGACAGCGGTCCCGTCCATCTTCCCGTAAAACCCCCCATAGAAGAGCTGGAAAAGTAAGCCGGCTTCCAGGCTTCGCGTAAGGGCCTGGCCGTGAAGCTGGCTTATCCCCACGATCTGCCTGACGGCGTGTTTCCAGGCAACAAGATCACGCACCGCGATGTCTTCAATGTCCGGATAAGGCCGCGACACCCAGGACCGAATCCAGATCGCCTCTGGATGACGGAGCGAGAAAAGGTTACAATATGACTGGTCCCAGGTTAACGGACATTAACTAATACCTATTGGTCATATACGATGTTCGTTATGAGGCATTGACGTTGATTATGGCATTTTAAGCGATTGCTTTATAGAATCTGCAAGGCCCGTTACGTCTCTGTTCTGTGGGAGGGAATGAGATGATCAACGCTTTGAGTCCGACCCTGGAGAGGGAGGTGGAGGAGCGGAGCGGGGAGAAGGTGCGCCTTTGCTACCAGTGCGGCAAGTGCAGCACCGGGTGCCTCTTCAGTTTCGCCATGGACATCCTTCCCCACCAGGTCATGAAGCTGATCCAGTATGGCCAGAAGGAACGGCTGCTGTCGAGCCATACCATCTGGATATGCGCCGCATGCGAGACCTGCACCGCACGCTGCCCCAACGGCATCGACGTGGCCAGGGTAATGGATACCCTGCGCGCCATGGCGCTGGAGGAGGGCGTCGAGCCGGCCGAGAAAAAGGTCCCCATTTTTCACTCCTGTTTTCTGGGCAACATCCAGGCCACCGGGCGCATCAGCGAGCCCATCCTCATGGGCTCCTACAAGACCATCTCCGGCGACCTGTTCAGCGACATCGGCCTTGCCGCGAAGATGCTCGGAAAGGGCAAGATAAAGCTCATCCCCAGCGTGGTCAGAGGCAGGCGCGAGGTCAGGCGTATTTTCAAGGAGTCGAAGCGATGAAGAAGGTCAAGAGTTCTCCGGGTCGGGTCCGTGAAACAGCAGGCGCGCTCTCGCGGCCATGCCCGCTCTGCTGCGGGGAGTGGCGGAGATGAAGGAATATTCTTTCTTTCCCGGCTGCTCCCAGATATCCTCGGCGGAGGAGTACGGCCTTTCGTCCTGCGAGGTCTCGGAGGCCCTCGGCTTCCGCCTCGAAGAGCTGGAGGACTGGAACTGCTGCGGGGCTTCATCCGCGCACATGACCAATCACCTCCTCTCCGTCGCCCTGCCCGGGCGCGACCTGGCCAAGGCGAAGAAAAAAGGCGGCGACCTGGTGATAGTCTGCGCGGCCTGCTACCACAACCTGAAGACGGCGCAGATGGAGATACTGCAGGACGAAGAGCTTGCGTCCCGAGTGGAGAGCATTGTGGGCGCCGACCCGCGCTTCAGGGGCAGGATAGTCCACCTCCTGGACGTTATCGCCGAGGAGGTCGGGCTGGAGGAGCTCGCCGAGAAGGTGAGGCGTCCACTGCAGGGGCTCAAGCCCGTCTCCTATTACGGATGTCTCATGGTGCGCCCCAAGGGCATGATCGTAAATGACGATCCCGATAACCCCCGCCTCATGGACAGCCTCCTGGGAACCCTGGGGGCAGAGGTAAAGAAATGGTCATACAAGACCGACTGCTGCGGGGGCAGCCTGTCC
>CAYWXM010000044.1:0-16461 GCA_964462595.1 uncultured Actinomycetota bacterium | reverse complement strand
GGCCGATTCCCGGGCGTGACCCCTCTGCCTGGCCTGGGGGTCAGCGACTTGCGTGCCGGGGAACACCGCGCGAGAGAAGAAGGGCGCAACTACCGGCATGACAAGTCCTGACTCCCCCAGCCTCCCGGCATTGATGATAACCGCCAGGCCGATTTCCGGGCGTGACCCCAAGGCCGGGGGGGGCGCCCAGGCTGGACCATTGCCATATATGTTATTCAAGGTTTGAAATGCCATTTCTATAGGTATATAATTGTTGTTGCTTGCACTTTAGCCGGTAGCAAGCGATCTCATGGGACAGATAGAGTAGCATTTTAAAAGCATCAGCCTGTGAAGATTTTTCTTATGGGGTTATTGGGACTTTAAAATCCTCTTCGAGCTGTTGAAGCTCGGAAAGACAATTTATAATGCTTACTATAGCAATGCAAGCTTTATAACGAATGCTAATGTCCGTTACGAGAACCGGGAAGAGGTGAGAGATGTGCGAAGGGTAATCATCATCGTCGTAATCGCAGTGCTGGCTTCCACTACCTTTGCACTCGCCGCATGGAAGATCGTTGACCTGGTGCAGGAAGAGGACGGGGGCTCTTCCGGCATGGAGGCATCTTCCGTGGTGGAGGGAGGCAGCGCGGAAGCGACGGAATCGCCGGGTGCGGGCACCGGGGAAGGGGAGGAGGCAAGCGCGGCCGACCTGGAAGCCGCAGCCCTTCCTTCGGGCGAGGACTTCTCATACGACGACCCTGACCAGCGCTACGTCACCGAGACGCAGCGCCATCAGAACTTCTTCGTCGCGCTCGCCGAGGGCCAGGTGAAGAGGCTGGACGCCGTGGCAACGGATTACCAGCCCGCGGGCGACCCTAATACCTCCTACCTCTATTTCGCCCTGACCACGTCAGACGGGGCCAAGCATGACGGCACCATGGTACTCAAGCTCGAGGGTGGAATGTGGCGTATCGCCGCCGTAAGGCAGCTCACGGGCAGCCTGGGAGGAGGCACGGATTACGTGGTCCCCGCCTCGTTCGAGGCGGACCTGGCGCGCGAGATAGGCGAGCTGCAGGAATTTCTGTCCAAGGTGGCCGAGGGACGGTTAGATTACATGATCGTCGATAACTACAACCGGGTCTCCGACACCGAGGTCATCCTTACCGGCCGCGTTGTTGGCATAGGTGGCAGAGTAGAGGACGCAACCATGGCGCTGCACAAAGACTACTGCATCTGGCACCTCACCAACATCGTGTGCCAATAATGCGGAAAGATGTCGGAGGTGAATAATATGGCTAACTGGAAGAAGACCTTCGGAATACATCTCTGCTGCTCTGTCCTGGTGCTGGCCTTCCTGATTGCGGTGCCCATCGTCGCCACGACAGCGGCCGGCGAAGCGGTGACCGAAGCGGTTTCGGAGTCCTCGTCGCAGAAAGACCCCCTGGGACGGCTCCCTTCCTCACCCGAGGAGGCGCAGCAGCGCCTCGAGGAGCGCGATATCGCCTGGCCGGAAAGCACGGCGGGCGACGAATATGAAGCCGCAGCGGTGATCGAGGGCGTGCAGTCCGGAGTTAGGGTGGCCCTGCTGTACGACAGCGTGGAAGGGTTCATCACCCATGGCGGAGCAAACGTTAAAGTGGAGCTGTGGCGAGGCGGCGCCCCGCAGGGCAACGTGGTCGAGAAGGCCCTGGCCAGCGGGTGGTTCAAGGCCGACCTCTCGGCGATCGCCGGCGGCATCCAGTCCGGAGACGTCGTGAGGGTCACCGATTTAGGCGACGCATCCTCGGTCGATATCGACTGCACGCTTAACGCCAACATCGATTTCGGCAACAACCGGGTGACGGGGACTACCGTGGGGGGCAACACCGTCGACGTCTACATCGTCGCCCCGTCCACCTATTACGCCGACATCCCGCCAGGCGCGGCTCACGCTCAGACAACCGCGCTGGGCAGCGGCGGTTTCAACGCCCCCATCGCGGACCTCGACGTGCGCCTCGGAGACGCCGCCTACGTGATCTCCACCGACGCCAAGGGACACCGGGTGCTCGGCGGGGCCGTGGGGTCCGGCGACGGCCTAGTGGTATATCCGCAATATGACGACGTGATGGGATACTATACCCCATATACCGCCCTGCAGGTGAAAGCGGGGACCGCCACCAAGAACGTCACCTCCATGAAGGACGGCTTCTTCGAGGCCTGGTTCCAGAACTACGACATCGCCGACGGCACCAAGGTATCCTGCAACATGGGCGGCGCCCGCGAGGTCATCGTGCGTGACGTGACGGCAAAGTGCGACCCAGCAACGAACAAGGCCGGCATCACCGCTCCGGCCGGCACGGACGTGCGCCTGACCATGGACCCGTACGGAGATCCGGTTATTTACCAGATCGCCGGGGGAGAAAATACCGGGAACATCGAGGTAGCGCTGGGGGCGGCGTTCACCGCCACCGGCACCGAGGTATATAACGTGACCTGGTACGACGCAGACGGCGACGCGGTCGTCTACGAGTTCCAGACCTTCTCCTGGTACCTGGCCGAGGGTGCCACCGCCGGCGGGTTCGAAACCTGGGTGCTGGTGCAGAACCCCAACGACTTCGAGGCCGAAGTCGTCCTCACCTACATGACCGATCAGGGGGAGGTGCCGGGACCCTCGATGACCTTGGCCCCCAATTCGCGCCACACCTGGTTCGTAGGCGATACCGTCACCACCTACGACGTGTCGACCAAGGTGACGTCAAACATGCCGGTGGTGGCCGAGAGGGCCGAGTACTTCACCTACTACAACGGTATAAAAGGGGGGCATGACTCCATCGGCACGACAACCCCCGCCGATACCTGGTACCTGGCCGAGGGTGCCACCGCGGGCGGGTTCGAAACCTGGGTGCTGGTACAGAACCCCAACGACGTGCCGGCCGACGTCACCCTCACCTTCATGACCGATCAGGGGGAGCTGCCGGGGCCCACGGAGACCCTGGCCCCCAACTCGCGCCACACCTGGTTCGTAGGCGATACCGTCATCACCTACGACGTGTCGACCAGGGTGACATCCGACATGCCGGTGGTGGCCGAGAGGGCCGAGTACTTCGATTACGTCAACACGCAGGGCTATCACTGGCAGGGGGGGCATGACTCCATCGGTGTCCCCAATATTCTCGGTTGGTAATAATAGCGGGATGGTAGAGACCGGGTAGTCGCGAAGACGAGGATACACATATAAGAGGCCACAGGGGGTGCCCCGGAGTTGGGCGCCCCCTCTTTACATGGCGATAGAGATGTTGCCAGCCCCGGAAATCCGCCAAGCCTCCGTAGGCGGCGATAGCATCAGAGCGGGAGTAGAGGATAGAGAAGGGTAGCCCGGAACAGGTACCGGCCGAGGCGACTGCCAAACGTGAAGCCTCATCGTATATAATTAGGAAACTATGGAGCTAAGGGACTACATAAACGTAATCGCCGCCCGCAAGTGGGTCATCATCGGGATCACCGTCCTGGTGGTGGTGGCGGCACTCGTCTTCTCCCTTCTGCAGGACCCGGTGTACGAATCGCGGGTGATGATACTGGCCGACATCAACGATGCCGGGGAATCCGCCACCGACAGCTTTCTCTCCATGGCCTTCAACGACCCCGACACCTTCATACAGACCCAGGCGGAGATCATCGGCACCAGGACCACGGCCCGCGCGGTCTACGACCGCCTGGAGTACAACTACGAAGAGCTGGCCTACGCGCGCGAAGAGGGCGAGGAAGTGTTCATCCCGGCCTCCATACCCTCCTCCGAGGAGCTCAAGGCCAACGTAAAGGTGGAGCGCTCGCAGAACACCAACGTCTTCGAGATCGCCTTCACCGACAACGACCCCCTGCTGGCGCGGGACATCGCCCAGGCATACGCCGACGAATACATCCTCGACCGTCAGCTCGCGTCCATCAAGCAGATAAGCGAGGCGCGCAAGGAGGTCTGGAACCGCATCACCGAACTGGAGACCCAGATCTCGGACATCGCCCAGGAGGTCAAGCAGTACACGCAGGAGAACATCCCCCCCGAGCTGGAGGCCCAGGCCAGTCAGGCGGTGAGCCTGTGGGCGACACTGTACGAGAAGTACATGAGCCTGCGCATCGCCGAGGCCCTGGAACAACGCGGCCTGGAGGTCATCGAGGTGGCGGAGGCCGGCGTGAAGGTCAGCCCGCGCGTGACCCGCAATACCGTCCTGGCCCTCTTCCTCGGGCTCATCCTGGGCGTAGGCCTGGCCTTCCTGGTGGATTACCTGGACGACACGCTGAAGACCCGCGAGGACTTCGCGCGCTACTACGGCGTGAGTATCATCGGCGAGATAGCCAGAGCGACCCCAATGGGAGAGGAGGAGCGCGAGGTCATATATTTTGCCCGGCCGGACAGCCCGGCTGCGGAGGGCTTCCGCAACCTGCGCACTAACGTGCAGTTCCTCAACCTGGACGGCAGTACCCGACTGCTCATGGTCACCTCGTCCAGCCCCGAGGAGGGAAAGACCTCGGTGGCGGTGAACCTGGGCGCCGCCCTCTCGGAGATGGGGAAGAAGGTGCTGGTGGTGGAGGCCGACCTGCGCCACCCCGTAATCGGAAAATTCCTGCTGGAAAAGGCCGAGAGCGGCCTGAGCGATGTGATCATGGGCACCGCGCGGCTGGACGAAGTGGTGGTGAAAACGGGCAGCGAGAACCTCCACGTGCTCATGTCGGGAGCCAAGCCCCCCAACCCCGCGGAGCTGGTCTCGTCGCAGGCCATGCAGGGACTGCTGCTGCGGCTGCGCGAGGACTTCGACTATGTGATCGTGGACGCCCCGCCGGTGCTGGCGGTGTCCGACGCCATCGCCATGGCCGCCATGATGGACGGCGTGCTGGTGGTGGCCAGCCATAACATCGCCACCCCGGACGGGGCCAGGCACACGGTGGAGATGCTGGGCAAGGTGGATACGCGCATCCTGGGCGTGGTCATCAACAACGTGGAGATGACGGGCCGCTACGGCTACGGCTATTACTCCCCCTACCAATACCATTACGGGGAGGGCGAGGGAGAGGGCGGCAGGCCCAAGGCGTCGCGCGGCTGGAGGAAGTGGCTGGGGAAGTAGGGCCAGTACCCGGCCGATTTCCGGGCGTGACCCCAAGGCCTTCCAAGGCTTCGGAGGGGGATGAAGGTGAAGAGACCGCCGGGAAACCACACGCTTACAATAACGCTTGCCGCCGTACTGCTGCTCGCCCTGTCCGTCATGCCGGCACTGGCGGCGCCGGTGGTGAAGGACACCGCGGCGGGCGACGAGGACTCCTACATGTACGGGGGCAATGCGAATGAGATAATAGGTGGATATCCCGAGATCAGTTCAGCTACCGGCGACGTGAACGGAGACGGCACTCCCGACCTCGTCGTAGGGCACAACAAGGGAGACGATTCCTATTCCGGCAAAGTCTACGTATATTACGGCCGCAGCGATATCGACACTGAGGTGGACCTGGGTACCGAAGCGGACGTGACCATCATCGGCTGGGATTTCAGCACGATAGGTAACTCCGTAGCTTGCGGGGACATAAACGGCGACGGCATCGATGACATCCTCATCGGCAACTATCAAGACAATTTTGCTTTGAGCAGTTACAAGGGAGGCGTTGCGGTCATCTATGGAAGAAGCGATCTTGAAACCAAGTTACCATGGGATTTCGATGTAAAAAGCCCGGATCTCTACGTCTCCAGCGGAAATCCAGGGGAGAAGTGCGGTATGAGCGTGGCCTCGGGGGACATCGACGGCAACGGCTACGACGACATCCTGTTCGGGGCACCCTCGGCAAACGGGGGGGTTAACTTCAACGACGGCACTGACTGGTCGGCACAGGGAGGAAAGCTAAACCAGGATTCCATCTACGACATAGCGATGGCCAACGCAACAAACGGATGGGCGGTAGGTAAGTATGTAAGTGTATACTCGACCATATACCGCACCACCAACGGGACGTCCTGGAGCTGTAAGGAAACCGGGGTAGATAATCTTGCCCGTGACTGGTATGGCGTTTCCGCTTACGACGACAGTAACGTCTGGGCAGTCGGCTCCCAGGGAGCCATCATCAAGTGGACCGGCGATACTACCAATAGCTGGTCTCCACAGACCAGTGGGGTCACCACCGCCCTGCGCGACGTGTGGGCGATCGACGACTCCAACGTGTGGGCGGTGGGCGACGGCGGGGTCATCCGCAAGACCGGCAATGGCGGCGACACCTGGGCACCACAGGCCAGCAACACGACGGTGGCACTGCGCGGCGTCTGCGCCGTGGACGCGAGCAACGCCTGGGTAGTGGGAGATAACGGCACGGTGCTCGAGACAACGGACGGCGGCGACACCTGGACGCGAGATACCTCCGTCACCTTCAGCCAGCATCTCAACGGTGTGGACGCCTTCAATACCGCCGCCATCTGGACCGTCGGTGAGGCGGCCACCGGCAGGGCGTACGCAGTCATGGGCTCCAGCACCTTCCCCCCGTCAGACCACGACAACCCCATTCCCCCTGACCTGGCCATCAACGGCATCGATCCCTTCGACTACTGCGGGGTTCCCGTCTCCGCCGGCGACCTCGACGGCGACGGCTACGACGACATCGTCGTCGGCTCTTTCGATGCCGCCGGCCCCGGCAACGCGCGCTGGTATTGCGGCGAGGCCTACGTAGTCAACGGGCGCGAATGGGCCTCCTTCCCCGACAGCATCGACCTCTCCACGGATGCTGACTGCACCATATACGGCGGCTCTGCCATGGACGGTTTCCCCACATCGGTCACCCGGCCTCTGGAGGACCTCGACGGCGACGGCACCTGCGACCTCGTCTTTGGGGACATCTGGGCAGGCGGGCCCGGAGACGCGCGCCCCGGCTGCGGCGAGGTGGTCGTTCTCTACGGCGGCAGCCTTCCAACCACCATAGACCTGGCCACGCGCCCGCCCGACGTCATGCTCTACGGCCCGTCCGCCGGGGCGGGGGCGGGGCGCGACGTGAGCGTCCTGGACTTCGACGCCGACGGCATCACGGACCTGGCCGCGGGGGCGCCCAACACCAGCATGGCCGGGCGTCCCAACTGCGGAGTGGCCTGGCTGGCGCCGGGCTCGGACCCCTGGCCCGCGCAGGTGGACCTGGCCACCGCGGCGGCCATGGTCTTCTACGGCGCGGAGACCAACGACGGCTTCGGGTTCTGCCTGGCCTCGGCCAACCTGGACGGCGACCCCGGCGGTTTCGAAGACCTGGTCGTAAGCGACGCCAACGGCGCCGGCCCCGGCAACGCCCGGCCCTACTGCGGCGAGCATTTCGTCTTCCTGGGCTACGATTACACCCCTCCCACCTGCGCCATCACCAACGTGGCCGAGGGTGCGGTCCTGGAGGGGACGGTAGGGGTGGAGGTTGACGCGCAGGACGCGCACGGCATAGAGAGGGTGGAGTTCCGCGTAGACGGGGAGCTAGAATACACGGATACAGCCGCCCCCTGGCGCTGGGACTGGGACACGCGCGACCGGCCGGACGGCGGGCCTTACACGCTCGAGGCGCGCGCCTTCGACCCCGAGGGCAACGGCGCCTCCGACTCGCGCGGGGTCAGCATCAACAACACCATACCTCCCCTGGCCGACACCTGGTACCTTGCCGAGGGCACCACGGCCTGGGGCTTCGAGACCTACGTGCTGGTGCAGAACCCCAACCCCTCCCCCACCGACGTGACCATGACCTTCATGAAGCCGGGGGGCGCGGTGCAGACCCACGGGTTCCCCATGGCCGCCAACTCGCGTTCGACCGTCTTCGTGAACTCGCTGGTGGAGTCCGGCGACATGTCCACCCGGGTGCAGGGGAGCCAGCCCATAATCTGCGAGCGGGCCATGTACTACACTCCCCCCGGAGGTTCGCGGCACGTCCTGGGCCACGATTCCATCGGGGTGACGGAGGCCTCCCCCACCTGGTACCTGGCCGAGGGCACCACGGCCTGGGGCTTCGAGACCTACGTGTTGGTGCAGAACCCCAACCCCGAGGCGGTGGACGTGACTATGACCTTCATGAAGCCGGGCGGCGCGGTGCAGACGCACGGGTTCTCCCTCGCCGGGGAGGCCCGGCACACCGTAAACGTGGCGGATATCGTGAGCAACAGCGACGTATCCACCCGGGTGGAGGCCACCGGCCCGGTCATCTGCGAGAGGGCCATGTACCGTTACTCGAAGGCCCTGGGCCACGACTCCATCGGCACCCCCTCCACCAGCCTCACCTGGTACCTGGCCGAGGGCACCACGGCGTGGGGCTACGACGAGTACGTGCTGGTGCAGAATCCTGGGACAGAGCAGGCGGCGGTGGGCGTGCAGTTCATGCTCCCCGACGGCAGCATCGTCTCCTACGGCATCGTCGTGCCGGGGCAATCGCGCCAGACCATCCACGTGGACGAGGTAACGGGGTGCGAGGACACCGACCTCTCCACCTTCGTCACCTCCGACCAGCCGGTGATCTGCGAGCGCGCCATGTACTGGCAGGGCGCCACCTCCCCCGGCGGGCACGACACCATAGGCACTCCCCTGCCCTCCACGCGCTGGTACCTTGCCGAGGGCACCACGGCGTGGGGCTACGACGAGTATGTTCTGGTGCAGAACCCCAACCCGGAGGCCGCCGTGGTCTCCTTCACCTTCATGAGGTCCGACGCGACCACGGAGTTCCGCTCCCTGCCCATCGCGGGCAACTCCCGCTACACGCTGCTGGTAAACGGCGTCATCGAGGACAGCGACGTCTCCGTCTCGGTGCTCTCCGACCGGCCGGTGATCTGCGAGCGCGCCATGTACGCCCAGGGCCAGGACATCGGCCACGTATCCATCGGCGTGCGCGGCGACTGAAGCCCAGGAAAGCCTGGGGGTCACGCCCGGAAATCGGCCTGGCCGCAGTCGCCGCTGTTGTCATCGCCAGCGAAGCGAGGCCAGCCCCGCAGATACATACCCCTGCTTCCTCCTGAAAGGGGTCGCTTAGCCTCCTCGCAGAGATAGGTTAGCCGAGGAGCTAAACGCGGCCATGGTCATTGTACATTACAGGTAAACCAACTAACATTAAATAGAATCTCGCGCCGGACGATATACCTGGTTAGAAAACGGTAACGTCCGGCCTAAGCAGCGGGGGCGGAAGGGCGGGTCCGCCTGCAACACGCACGGACGCGAGCGAGGACCGCCGCGAGCGGGAGCGGCAGCGCCGGGAGGAGATTTGGAGCTAAAGGATTATATAAACGTCATTATCAACCGCCGCTGGATCATCGCCGGCACGGTCGCCGCGGTTCTCGCCCTCACCCTTATCTTCACCTTCCTGCAGGCGCCCGTTTACCAGTCCAAGGTGGAGATACTGAGCGAGGTCAGCTCGGCCTCGGAGTCGGTGCTGGGGAGCTTCTTCACCTCCGCCCTCTTCGACCCCGACCGCTACATCCAAACCCAGACCGAGATCATCAAGACCGACATCATGGCGCTGGCGGTGGAGAGCGCTCTGCAGATCCAGTACGAGGAAAACGAGATGTTGCGCCAGGAGGGTGAGGACGTATATATTCCCGAGGAAATACCCACCTCCTCCGAACTCGCCTCTATGGTGGAGGTACAGCAGCTCGAGCGCACCAACATCTTTGACATCATTATCACCAACACCGACCCCCTGCTGTCCCGGGACGTCGCGCAGGCATACGCGGAGGAATATATCGCCAGCCGCCAGCTCGCCGCCATACGCGAGATAAGCGAGGCCCGCCGCGAGGTGTGGAACCGCATCCAGGAAGTGGAGGAGGAGATAAACCAGGCCACGGAGCAGGCGAAGCAGTACACGGCCGGGGAAGTCCCCACGGAGATCCTGAACGAGGCCCAGCGCGCGGTGAACCTGTGGGTGTCCCTATACGAGAAATACATCACCCTGAGGATAGCGGAATCGCTGGAGCAGCGCGGCCTGGAGATCGTGCAGCCGGCAAAGCCCGGCGCCAAGACCAGCCCTCGCCCCACGCGCAACGCCATCCTGGCCATTTTCCTCGGGCTCATCCTGGGGGTGGGATTGGCCTTCCTGGTGGAATACCTGGACGACACGCTGCACACGCGGGAGGATTTCGAGAAGTACTACGACACCTCCATCATCGGTGAGATACCGCACATCGCGGAGGAAAGCCTGCCCCTGAACCACATCATCTACTTCGAGATGCCGCAGCACCCCGCGGTAGAGGGCTACCGCACCCTGCGCACCAACCTGCAGTTCCTCAACCTGGAGGGCAAGACCCGCACCATACTCTTCACCTCGGCGGGCCCGGAGGAGGGCAAGTCCACGGTGATGGTCAACCTGGGGGCCGCGCTATCGGAGATGGGGAAGAAGGTGCTGCTGATCGAGGCCGACCTGCGCAAACCCGTGCTGGACAGGTACTTCAAGGTCTCCCACGGCAAGGGCATCAGCGGGGTGCTGGCGGGTAACGTACCCCTGGAGGAAGCGGTTCAACCCACCGGCTACAACAACCTCTACGTCATGGTGGCAGGGGTTAAGCCGCCCAACCCCGCGGAGCTGGTGGCCTCCGAGGCCATGCGCTCCGTGCTGGATAACGTGAAGCGCTTCGCCGACTTCGTGCTGGTCGATTCTCCACCCGTCCTGGCCGCCTCGGACTCCATGGCCTTGGCTCCCATGGTGGATGGCGTTATCATCATGGCCGGCTATTCCAAGGCGGTCAGGGACGACGCCCGCCGCACCCGCGAGCTGCTGCGCAAGGTCGAAGCGCGCATCCTGGGGCTGGTCATCAACAACATATCCCCCTCGACACGCTACGGTTACTACCACTATTATTACTACTCCCCCCAGCCCGAGGAGGAAGGCGGCAAGCGCAGGTTCTGGCGCAGGAAAAGCTAAGGGAGCCGCGATCATCATGTAACACCCCCCGCTGGCCGCGCATCGCTGAGCGATCCAGGAATGACACATGTCTCCTTAACCATCCCGTAAACTCCACGATACCCGTTTCGGGACAATACAGGGGCCAGTGCGGGTACGGATACTTGTAACCTCGTAAAGCGGGCTTGCTTTCCCTGTTGTCTTGACATAATTTGTTAGCCTTCGTTAAGATGGAATTACTTTCGGATGGGGCAAAAGAAAACGATATATCGGCTCACGCGAGTTGGAGGTAAAGAGATGCGCGATCCTATCCCCGTAAAAGCCAGGCCGAGGAAGCTTCTTTCCCTTTTCCTGGCCTGCGCCCTTGCCCTGCTCCTTGCCGCAACCGCCGCCCCCTGGCTGGGCGCCGCGGCCCCGAGGAGGCGGGCGGCGGCAACCGCGCCTTCGGGCGTCACCGTAACCAGGTACGGGGATTCCTTCCTGGTCGCCTGGAATCCGGTGAACGACCCCGCGGTGGCCGGCTACAACGTCTACCGCACCTATTTCAATTTTTCCTTTTTCACCCGCTGGGGAAAACTGAACCAGGCGCCGGTGACCGGCACTTCCTATCTCGACAGCACGGTCAGAGTGTGGTGGCTGACGCAATACTACTGGGTCGCCGCCGTAGATGCGAAAGGCAACAGCCTCGGCCTCTCCGCGTCGGTGGCCATGAACCCGACCGTCCCGGACACCTCTCCCCCGGCCGCACCCTTCAACGTCGAGGCAAGGGACGTGGACAGCCTGAGCATCAACTGGGATTACGATAACAGCGAACCGGATTTCGCCGGCTTCAACGTCTACGGCTACCCTGGCGGCGAGGGGCCTGCCGTCAAACTGACCCCCACGCCCCTGGTCGACGACTTCTTCTACTGGGAGGAGGGCCAGGCCGGCGACGCCGTCTCCGTGAACAGCGTGGACACCTCTGGCAACGAGAGCGCTCCCAACCCGGTGGCCGCGATCGAGGCCACCAGGTACGTCTCGGAATTCGAGCAGCCGGCGTATCCCTTTACCTCAATAGAATTCTATGGGCTCTGGTCAGAAGAGACTTACCCCGGCGCACACGGCGGACAGCTATGGGCATGCAACGCCGAGGATGACGCGTTGGAAGTGACCGTCAACGTGGCCTCCAAGGGCAGCAAGCTGACGCTTTATTCCGCCCGTTACTGGCAGTGCGGGTCCTGCCGGGTCACGATCATAAACGAAGACACGCAGGAAGTCGTGCTGTCCGAGACGGTCGACCTCTTTTACGATAACCTTCTTTCTGACGAGCCCGATTATGACTTCGAGGTATGCAAGGCTCCCGGCCTCAAGGACGGGACGTACACCATACGGGTTGAAAACCTCGGCATTCAGAGCATTACGGAATGGCCCCCGGACTTCGTGGAATGGTGCGAGGAGAATGGTTTCGAAGCCCCCCCGTTCCCGGAAGATCTTCATATAGTCAACGTCGATTACCTTGTCCTCAAGTAATCACGCCGACGGGCATGACCCGGGGAAAGCCGAGGGGTCATAACCTGCATGACCGTTACCTCACCTGCAGGGCCTCCACGTTGATGAAGGTGAAGTTTGCTTCCTGGCTCTTGCGCCCGGTGCACACCACCTTGATGGTGTGGGCGCCGGGCCCCAGCCCGGAAGCGCTGAACACGGTGTCCCTGACCTTTATCTCCGGCGAGTACAGGTCCACCTGCTGGCGAAGTTCGCCGTCGATATAGATGTCCATGATGCCGTAGTTCCAGTGGCGGGTGGCGATGACCGCGATGCCGTCTCCGCTGAAAGTGTAGCTGGCGCTGTCGCCGTAGTACGGGGTGACCATGATCACCCCGCCCGTCACCTCCGCGTAGTGTTCCTTGTACCACACGCCATAGTAACTCATGCCGGGTGAAGTGCTGCCGACAAGGCTCGCGGGCAGGTCCTGCTCGGGCGGGTCTCTGTAGGTGATGTCCTCGACCTTCTCCGGCTTCTGGGTGGGCGTGAGCCCGCTCAGGGAAACCGGTTCGGCCACCGCCACCACGGGGATGGACACTATGCCTTCCCTGCCGTTGGTGTCCACAGGCGCGACGGCATAGCTGTTGAACATGGTCCCCTCGTCGTCGTGGTAGACGGTATCGGATATTATGGCCGCGTTTACCTTGTTGCCGGGGTCGTCTCCCGCCTTGTAGCGGTAGACGTTATACCCTATGAGGCGCACATCGTCCGTGCCTCCCCAGCTTATGGTAGCCCCCTTGTCAACGGTTACCGTGACGTTCTCGGGTGCGGTGAGCTCGTCCTTGGCCGCGGTGAAGGTATCGTCCTGCGTGCCGTAACCGCCGCCGGAGGGAGCGCCCGATAGCCTGGACACGTAAAGGAAGAAAGTGGCTATCACCAGCACGCCCAGGACGCAGAACACGGCGACCGCGGGCCAGCCCAATCCCTTACGGCTCACCGGCTTGTCGCCCAGTCCGAACTTCCTCTTCAGACTACCCAAGAGTCCTCCACCATGTCGCGTAACGATGTGATATGCATTCTTTTCCATGTGCATTATATCGGCCCTGTCCCCGCGAAGGATATTCTATAAATCATATTATGCACGGGGCCGTTTTACTCCTTCTTTACAGTCCATGCCGCTTATCGTCGGCCCGCCCGGGTCGGCTTCTTTCCAGCATCGCCTCCGCTTATCCGCATCGGCGCTCTCCCGCAGGACGGTTTCTCTTTTCGCCGCAGCCGGGCAGATCGTTCGCACCTACTATATATTGACCCACCTGCTATTTACCAGGTTCCGCCATCTCCTGAGGCAGCAGCACGGTCCGCTCCGCATCCTCCGTATCCACGGGGGCAGCGTCTGCACGCCGGGCTTTTCCAACATTTGGGGCCGCCCTCCATAAGCGGCCCCCGCCTTCGTTGTCCATCCCGCTACGCGCGCTCCGTCCTCCCGCATCCGCGTCTAAGGGCCTCTCGACTCCGCGTACTCGAAGTTTATGAAATGCGACCCCTGCTCTCCACCCGAGCCCACGGCCTCGATGACCAGGGTATGCTGGCCCTTGGAAAGGCCGGTTATCTCGAAGGACATCTGCTGCCACAGCGGCGGGGTATATGCCCCGGTACCGTAAGACCCATCGTAGTAGCCGCCGTCGTAGTAGAGGTTGAAGGTTTCTTTAAGGGTGTCGTCGATATAGAAGTTCACGCTGCCGCACATGAAGTAGCGGGCGGAATAGACCTGTATCCTCCTCCCGGTGAAGGTGAGGGACGCGGAAGCCGCTCCCGGGGGTTCTGAAGGCGCGGGGTCATAGGGCGGAACGGAAGCGTCTCCCCAATGGCCCACCCGCAGCAGTCTGCCGCCGTCGCCGGTCCTGTAATCCTCGCGTGCCCAGGACCCCGAATACCCCCACGCAGTGCTGTCGGCGTCGTAGATGGTGGCCGCCGGGGCGAGGACCGATACGGCGCTCGCCTGGGTGCTCGTGAGTTCCGCGACGTTTACCGCCTCCACGTAGTAGGTTGCGCCCGTCTCGCCGGTCATATGGAAGTACTCGGCTTCAAATGTGATAGGTGTAGCTCCGTTTAGCGGGTCCGCAAAGTCTTCGACGTACACGTTGTATCCGGCCAGGTACGTCTCGGTATTGGGTTCCCACTCCAAACCCACGCCAGGGTCATACGCGTTGGCGGTGAAACCGGCCGGCTGCGCTGGCGCTGGAGCGGATTCCCAGTACGTGAACATACCCCAACTGTTGGTGGGCGGGCTCGTGTCGCCGCTCGCATATCTTGCCAGCACGACGTAGAAATAGTACTTGTCCAGGCTCAACTGTTTGCGTTTATAGGTGCTGTCTTTGGTGCTTACGACGCCGCCGTCGTTAAATACCGTTCTCAACGCGAGCAGGTCGTCCCACAGCGTCCACACCTCCTGCTGGGTGCTGCCGCTGAAGATATCGAACAGGGAGTCCAGGTCACCTTCGATAAGGTCTATGATCTCCAGCCTCTGCGCGTAGGTAAGCCCCGGCTGCCACACCTGGGCCGTGTGGGCATCGAAGTCATCGGCAGCCTCTTCCGCCGAGGCTTCGTGGGTCACCAGGCTGTCGAATATGTCTGACATGGAAGCGAAATCTGCATCGTCCCATTCCACCGCGAGGTAGTCCTGGATGCCGGTGTCGGGGTAGGGATTGGTCCACGAGGGCGTGTTTTTCCTGTTCCCCGGGGCCTTAGGGTCGTAGGTGACGGTCAGGTCCGTGGGGCCGGCCAGGAGCGGATCTATCCTGGCGGTTGCCGGCGGGTCCGCGGGGGGCAGGGGGGGGGTTTCTGCCGGGGCTTCCGTGTTCCCGGCCGGTGGTTTCCGGGCGTTATCCCCAGATACGGCGGGCGCGGGAACCTGCACGGGTTTCGCTGCCGTCACTGCGGCGGCCGGTAGCCTTGGGGAGGCTGCTCCGTCCCCGGCCACGTAGCCCAAAGGTGAACGGTGGGGTGCGAACTGCCCCACCTCGGAAAGGGAGAGTGCCTCCACCTCCGCCTCTTTCATCATGCAGGAGGAAGGACTCAGCGCGGGGCTAAACGCCATCGCCAATACGATCGCCAAGGCCAGAACTCCCCCGAGCACGGTCCGCGACTTTCTCCGCATAGATGTCCTCCTCTCTCTCCATTAAGCGGCATAATATTTGATCTTCTTGACATATTTTCGGCAAACGGCGGCAAACCCCGGTTGAACGGTATCATACGCAGCGCCTGCAATCGGCCCTGTACCTGCCCGTGATGGACGTAAATGGCGAGGCCGCCCTGCCGGGCGGCCCCTGTTCGTCGGCCACGCTTTTGTAGGTGCCTTGTGAGCTACGTTTTTGCCGGCTTTCCTCGCCTCCTACGTGATTGCGAGAAACTTTTGTGTGCCTTTGTCTGTTTGTATGCCTTTGTCTGCTTTTTTGTGCCTCAATCTTTTGCGTCTAACTGTTTTGCATCTCACCTCTATTAACGGCCACGGCCCGGATATTTAACACAAAAAACCGGGATTCGGATTATACGGGGTGCGGGCGGCGCATTTTTGGGGGTGGATGGGATGTCAGTTAGGGACCTGCTTTCCGCTGCTATCGGTTACCGTTTGATCACTTCGCCACACAAGATGGAGTTATTGAAAAGCCTGCGTTACGAGCATTTTAAATGCCGGTACGGGTAGTTGCCTGTTGAGGGCAGGATGAATCGAGCAGCGTGCGTAAACGATCCAGTTATGCAGGCATGGGAACGCTCATCCCGAGGGAGGACTAGCGTACCTCGGCGTAGTCGAAATTCACGAAGGTGTCACCGCCTGCCCCGGCGATACCGGCGTCCTCGATGACCAGGGTATGCTGGCCCTTGGAAAGGCCGGTCACCTGCAGCGTCCTCTCCTGCCACAGGGGAGGCACATAGGTGCCCTGGCCGTATTCCTCGGTGTAGTAGCCGCCATCGTAGTAGAGGTCTGCCGTGCCCTCGTATTCCAGGCTGCCGTAGGCGTCGTAGACGCGGTACCTGACGGTGCCGCAGCTCCAGTAACGAGCGGAATACACCCTCACCCTCCTGCCCGTGAAGGTGACGCTGGCCGTGGAACCCGCATAGCTGGCCACCTGCAGCACCGTCCCTCCAGGGTCTCCTGCCGTATAGTCTTCC
>CAYWXM010000043.1:0-65915 GCA_964462595.1 uncultured Actinomycetota bacterium | reverse complement strand
TAGGCGACACCCGAGCGTGATTTCTACCAATTAGCAACCACTATGCCCGGATGCGCTGCGACCGACCCGGTAGTTCTCGGGCCTGTGGCAGCGCAGACGAATGGCTCAGGACCGTGACCGGGTCTCGGGAAGTGTTTTTTATATAGGCGACACCCAGGCGCGGTCTCTCACTTTTAACTGCTAATATGCCCGGGCGCCCTTCGGACGGCGCGGATTAAGGGCAGATGCGCCAATAAGCGCGCAGGTGTATCCGCCGTGTATTCACGGGAGGGCTGGGTTAGATCGGGTTTTGGAGACCTCGACCACCTTTTTGCCCAGTTTGCTGCCCCCAAGGTCTTTTCCCGCCATCTCTATCTGCTTGGAGATGAATTTCTTCGCCGCGGCCAGGATGGTGAAGCGAACGAGCTGTTCCAGGATGGAGCGCTCCTTCTTGCTTTTCTTGTCGCCCTTGTCCGCCTTGCCGGCTTTCCCGCGGGCTTTCTCCTCTTTAACGCGCTTTTCAGCGGCGCGGACCTTCGCTTTCGCTCGCTCCTTAACTAGCTTCTTCTCCTTGCGGCGTTTTCTTAACCGGCGCAGGACGAGAAGGGCCGCCAGTACGCTTACCGCGGTGCCGATTTTTTGCATCTGATTGTCTCCGCCAAACTCACTCATTTTAAAAGCCTCCTCTCTCGGGCCTGCTTGTGAACGGGCAATAGAGATATTATACCCCCTGTATGGCTTATGCAGCATACACCCGGCCCTTCGGGGAACAGCGGTTCATGTCCGTCGGGTCCGATGGAAGGAGCAGCGGTTGACGCGGCATTTCAGGCTGCTTATCTTGGAGTAGCGCATTTGAGCGCAAGTAAAGCGAGGAGGAAGGTTGTCAGAGAAGAAAAACAGCCGGGTGCGGGAGATCGCGGTCGATGCCTGGAAGGATGTATGGAATCGGCCCGCCATGTGGGTGATCCTGGCAGCTTCCTCTATTCCCCTTGTCTTCCTGGTTAATTTCTTCCTTCCCAGCCTTTTCACCATCCCCGCTTTCTCGCAGACCACTTACATGGGCCTGCAACTGGCCGGGTACTGCGTGTGTTTCTCCCTTCTGTTTCTCTTCTGGTGCATGGCTTGCTTTTATTTCGATGACCAGGTAAGGGGCAAAGGCAAGCTATCCTATGGTGGGGCTTACGCGAGGATGAAAGGCTGGTCTCTACCATCGCTATGGGCGGGCCTTGTGTCCGGACTGGTAAGGGTGTTCGCGATCATGGCGGCGCAGATAGCCCTCAGTTTCGTAATGAGCTTTCTCATCGGGGGTGAGACATCGGACACGAGCCTACAGATCCTATACTACGTCTATTTCTATCTCAACTTCGTCGTCGCGGACCTCATCATCGTGTTGATCGTCCTCATCCCCCAGATGCTGTGCCTGGAGGGGGGAAGGAAGGTAGAGGAGGTGCTGCGGACCAGCTACCGCCTGGTCAGGGACAGATACCGCGATGCCCTCATGCTTCTGATCATCCCCGATCTGATAGCGGGAACGTTTTACCTGGGAGCGGCTCTACTGGAGGGTGAGCTGTCGCTGGGAGCATATATCACGCCCGTGCTCCTGTTATTGGTCGCCCTGCTGGAGGGAGGTAAGACGGTCTTCGTGGCCGCCGCATTCAACCGCTTTTATTACCAGATACTAGAAGAAGAGAAAAAGAAAAAGGCCGGGAAGGGGAAAAAGCCGACTACCAGGCAGCCCGCGAGGAAACAACCTTCCGCCAAAGCGCCCGCCAGGAAGCAGGTGCGGAAGAGATAGCCATACGGCTTCCCGGACTTTTACCGGCAGGCGGGTCATGCGGGAGCGTCAGGCTCGCGGGATGCGGGGGATCTTGCAATAAACAGGCGATCTTCATCGCTCGGGATATCCCTGGGAAAGCAAGCGAAGACGGGCCATGCGGCGGTTGTGTTTAACTCGAGGCCATATACATTAATTGAAAGAGTGACAGGTTGCGCCCGGCAGGCCCCGGAGTTCGTCCGTACTAGTTCAGAAGCGGCTCGACGTGGTTCTTGATCTTCACCTTGATGCGGCAGAGGGCGTTATCCACCACCTTGGTGTCGCGTTTGATCTCGTCGGCGATCTCCTTGTAGCTCTTTCCCTCGAGATATGAGACGAGCACATTCCATTCCAGCCCGCTCAGTTTTTCCTTCAGGATGCAGATGATACGGGACACCTCGTCCTCGAAGATGTATTGCTCCAGCGGATCCTCGGCCTTGGTGCTCACGCCTCCGCCGGCATAGTACACATTATCGCCGCTTTCATCGAAGACGTTGGTTTCCAGGGAGCGGTAGCAGCTCAAGGGATTGTGTTTCTTGCGGGTGTGGGTCTTCACCGCCGTGATGATCTGTCGGGTGATGCACAGGACGGCAAAGGATCGGAAGGAACAGATATCATTGAATTTGTAATCCCGTATCGCCTTGTAAAGCCCTATCATGCCTTCCTGAATGGTATCGTCGTGCTCCGCACCGTCCAGGAAATACGACTTCGCCTTGACGTGAACCAGGTACTGGTATTTGTTGAGAAGAAACGCCTCCGCAAGCGAGTCACCTCGCCGGGTGCAGGATATCAGGTCCTCGTCGCTCATCTCGCCATAGGAGACCTCGAGGCAATACACGGGCCTGGTTTTTTCCCTGACCGGCAAGCCATCCCCTCCTTAGCTAACAGCCCACATCTGGTATATTTTCAGATATGATAATACATATATATAGTTGATGTCAATATCTTGTGGACTGAAACATAAAATATACACAACATGATGTGTGCTTTCGCTGCTGGCGGGTGTCCGTGGTCACGTGGGGTTATAATCTTGCTGGAGATCCACTTGCCGCTTTCAAGGAGGGTTGACTGGTGGAGGAAAAAGGTGCCGGGTCTTATTCCGCGGGGGAATACGACGTTGCTCTTTCGATACGCGGGAAGCTGCATGCCGACCTGGACGCCCTGAGCTCGGCTATAACCGCCTGCAGCCGTTGCCCGGGCGGGGGCGGGGGGATACCCGGAGACGGGGATGCAGGGGCCGCACTCTTCCTGCTTGCCGGCAGGCCTGGTCCCGGGGCTGCTGCAGGCAACCCCTGGGGGAGCTGGCGGAAAGAGCTTCTGGATAAGGTATCCAGGGAATGGGCCTGGGAGCCGGACGGTGTTTACTTCTCTACCGCCCTGCGCTGCCCGCTGCGCAAGGTGACGCGGCGGGAGATAAGGCGCTGCGCCCCTTTCCTGGCGGATGAATTCTTCACCGTGGGTCCGCGCCTGGTGGTCGTATCCGGAAAAGTGGCCACGGTCGCACTGCGCGAGGCCCTGGGGGAGGGGATACCGGGAAATCCCAGGGCCGGCGATACGTGCGAGCTTTTTTCCACCCGTTTCCTCTTCGATCTGGACATCGCCAGGATAGGGGAGAGAGACGATGTCGCCAGGACGTTCTGGCATATCCTGCGCCAGGCGGAAGGCCTTGATGCGGGCCTGGATGCCAGGCACGGTTAAGATGCCTGCACCGTTGCGATGTGTTGCACGGCGGAGAGGTTTGAAAACCCGTGAAGCGAGGTAGAAGGCCGAGCAAGCCGTTTGATGAGTACAACCGGGCACGTGGGGGGGTTGTCGGTATCAACTGTAGAGTAAAGCGATATGGCTGGCATAAGCTTCTTCGCCTCCGCAGCGCCTCTCGCCAGGCGGCCCATAGCTTCATCGTGGCTGGATTTGGAAATTCCCGCTTGCCTTATCATCTCTCCGATGTCACGTTGGGCGAGGTGTATCTGCGCGCGCGTCATTGCCTTGAGGGGCTTGTTGAACGCTTTCCCGTAATCTGTTTTACTTGATGCAACGGAGAGGGGCAGAAGGAGAGAAGATGGATAGAAGGGCCCGCCTGGAAGCGTTCCTGCATAAATACTTCATACTTTTCCGGATCAAGACCATGTTCATCTACATATTTCCCACAACCCTGGGTTTCGCTACCTCCGCCGCCACGGGCGGGAGCATGCCGGGTTACAAAATAGCCCTCATGTACCTGGGATTTCTCTGCGGCTCTTTCTTCTCCAGCTCACTAAACTTCTACGCCGATATTGAATCGGACCGCCTGCACAACGACATGTACAAGGGCGACCTGCACATGTCCGACCAGCCCTTCGCCACGGGGGAGATGAGCAAGCTGGAAACCGTGCTCCTCTTCCTCTTGACCGGCGTGGGGTGCGTGGTCTTTTCCCTCCTGGTCGGCATGCAGTTCGCGATATACATGTTCGCCTCGGTCTTCATACTGGGCATCCTCTATTCCCACCCCTGGTTCCACTTCAAGAACCTGCCGGTGCTGGACATCGTCACCAACGGGGTGGGAGCCGTCGTCCTGCTCATCGCGGGGTGGAAGGCGGTTAACCCCTCTACCTGGCCTCCGGCCTGGCCGCTGGTCTTCGGCTTCCTCTTCTCGGCCACCCTGTACATGCCCAGCATGGCCAACGACGTGCCCTTTGACGAGGAGGCGGGCTACCGCACCTCGGGTGTGGTCTTCGGCGCCAAGCGTACAATAGACGCCATGATTCCCATGTGCGTGCTCATGTTGCCCGTGGTGGTCTTGAGTCTCGTCCTGCCGGCACCTGGCATCTTCAAGCTCTTCATCGCCATGGCCTATCCGGGGGCCATCGTTTTCACCATCGGCATGCACCTCCTTTGGCGTCCGCCCCATATCCGATTCAACGCCGGCCTGCTGGTATATCCCATCCTGGGACTGCTCATCTTCTATTTCGTTTACGGGGTGAACGCGGTTTTGGACTGATGCCGGGCAAGATGGCGGCCCCGGCATCATGTGCCTGGAGGTCCACAGGGTCGCATCTCGCCAGACCATCCCCGATGCCGGCCGCTTACAGCCCTGTTCGTCTTAACCCTCTTTGGTGGATTATGTGGAAAAACAGCTGTCAATCCGTTTGGCGTACGGATATCCCCGAAAAGTCAGTTACAAGATGGTTTCCGGAATGAAAAAACATCCCTATAGAGGGTTGATAAACTCCTCGATAAGCAGGTATTATTAATGATGTTGCGGTAAGCTATCAGATGTCTTGACATTAATATTATCAAGAGTTATATTAGTAAATGGCTAAACTTAAAGACACGGTTACGATTTTATTCAAATAATGAAGGAGGAAGAGAGAAATGGCGAAAACAGTAGGAATTGACCTGGGCACCACCAACTCGGTCGTTGCCGTCCTCGAGGGCGGCGAGCCCGTCGTAATACCCAACAGCGAGGGTGGCAGGACCACCCCGTCGGTGGTAGCCGTATCCAAGACGGGCGAGTGGCTGGTGGGCCAGGTGGCCAAGCGCCAGGCCGTGACCAACCCCGATAATACGGTGGCGTCCATCAAGAGGAAGATGGGCACGACAGAGAAGGTGAAGCTGGGGGACGCCGAGTATAGCCCCCAGGAGATATCGGCCAAGATCCTGCAGAAGATGAAGGCGGACGCAGAAGAGTACCTGGGGGAGAAGATCACGGATGCCGTAGTCACGGTACCCGCTTACTTCAACGACTCCCAGAGGACCGCCACCAAGGAGGCGGGGCGCATCGCCGGGCTCAACGTGCTGCGTATCATCAACGAGCCGACCGCGTCCGCCCTTGCCTACGGCCTGGACAAGGAGAGCGATCAGACCATCCTGGTCTTCGACCTGGGCGGCGGCACCTTCGACGTGTCCATCCTGGATATAGGAGAGGGAGTTTTCGAGGTAAAGTCCACCGCGGGCAATACCCAGCTGGGGGGCGACGACTGGGACCAGCGTATCATCGACTGGATGGCCGACGACTTCAAGGCCTCCAACGGGGTTGACCTGCGCGAGGACAAGATGGCCCTGCAGAGGCTGAAGGAGGCGGCGGAGAAGGCCAAGATAGAGCTTTCCACGACGAATTCCACCAACATCAACCTGCCCTTCGTCACCGCGACGCCAGAAGGCCCGCTGCACCTGGACATGAACCTCTCCAGGTCGGACTTCGAGAAGATGACCGCGGACCTGCTGGAGAAGTGTGTGGGCCCCTTCAAGCGCGCCTTGAAGGATGCCAGCATGGAGCCCAAGCAGATCGACCACGTCATACTCGTGGGAGGCTCCACGCGCATGCCCATGGTGCAGGACATGGTGCGCAAGCTCAGTGGCGGCAAGGAACCCCACAAGGGCATAAACCCGGATGAGGTAGTGGCCATGGGAGCCGCCATCCAGGCCGGGGTGCTCAAGGGCGAGGTCAAAGACGTCCTGCTTCTGGACGTGACCCCCCTCTCCCTGGGCATCGAGACCCTGGGCGGCGTGTTCACGAAGCTCATAGAGCGCAATACCACCATCCCCACCCGCAAGAGCGAGATCTTCACCACGGCGGCCGAAGGCCAGACCAGCGTGGATATCAAGGTCTATCAGGGCGAGAGGGAAATGGCGGCATATAACAAGCTCATAGGCAACTTCAACCTCGTGGGCATACCGCCGGCTCCGCGGGGAGTGCCCCAGATAGAGGTGGCATTCGACATCGACGCCGACGGTATCCTGCACGTCTCGGCCAAGGATATGGCCACGGGCAACGAGCAGAAGATCACCATCACCGCTTCCAGCGGCCTCAACGAGGACGAGATAGACAAGATGGTCAAGGACGCCGAGGCCCATGCCGAGGAGGACCGCCGCAAGCGCGAGGAGGCCGACGTAAGGAATAACGCCGACAGCCTGGTGTACACGACCGAGAAGAGCCTGCGGGAGTTGGGAGACCAGGTCTCGCCGGAAGACCGCAAGGCCATCGAAACGGCGCTCGAGGATGTCAAGGAAGCACTCAAGGGATCGGACAACGACGAGATCAGGCGCAAGACGGAGATCCTGACCCAGGCCTCTTACAAGCTGGCCGAGCACATGTACGCCCAGGCGGGCACGGAAGCACCGCACATGGGTCCCGAGGGCGACGGCAGCTACGGCGCCACGGAGGAGGCCGAGGGTGAGGTTATCGACGAGGCGGAATACGAGGAGATGTAAGCGCAGGACGGAAGTCCGCATGGATGTTAACGCAACCTCTAATATAGAAAGGAGTGAGGAAGAATGGCTATCGTAAGATGGGATCCGTTCCGGGACCTGATGAATCTGCAGGACGAGGTCAATAGCCTCTTCCGTCGCAGCTTCTTCAGGGGGGCGGAGACACCGGCGGCAGTGGAGACTGCGGCCATCTGGGCGCCTGCCCTCGACATGCACGAGAGCGAAGACAAGATCACCGTGGATGTAGAGCTGCCGGGCATGGAGGCGAAGGATATCGAGATATCGCTGGACGACGATGTCCTTCACATCAAGGGCGAGAGGCGTTTCTCCAACGAGGTCAAGGAGGAGAACTACCACCGCATGGAGAGGGCCTACGGTCGCTTCGAGCGTAACATACCCCTTCCGCGCAAGGTCGACGAGGAAAGGGTGACCGCCTCGGTAAAGGGCGGTCTGCTCAGCATAGAGCTGCCCAAGGCAGTGGAAGCCGCGCCCAAGCAGATCCCCATCAAGGTGGAAGAGGACAAGAAGGAAGACTGATCTCTTCCCCCAAGACGCATGGACAGGGGGCTGGCCGCTGGCGACCAGCCCCCTCCATGAGAGCAGGGGGAAGGACAAGAGGTGAGGATAAATGAGCGAAGACAGGAAAGACGCAAAATCGAAGAAGGCACAGGCGGCCGGTAAGCCCGGCGACGCCGCCGCGGGCGAGCGGGACCTGGTCGATCCCCACGAGGAACGCCGCCGCCAGCTGCACGGGATGACCAAGAAGGAGATGGAAGAGTACGTTCTGGACCTCGAGGAACAGCTCGAGGAGTCGCGTGCAAAAGCGGTCGAATACCTGGATGACGCCCAGAGACAGCGGGCCGAGCTGGAGAACTATCGCAAGAGGATGCTGCGGGAACAGACCCGCATCATCGATCAGGCCAACCGTTCCATCATCGCCGCCATGCTCCCCGTTATAGACAACCTGGAGCTGGCTTTGCAGTCATGCGATGAATGCGACGATAAGCTTGCCCAGGGCGTGCGCATGGTGTACGAGCAGCTCATGGAGCTTTTGAAGAGGGAGGGGCTGGAGGAGATCAATCCCTACGGTCATCCTTTCGACCCCGAGGTGTGCGAGGCGGTGATGGCGGTGGTTTCGGACGACCACGAGGACGATATGGTGGTGGAGGTACATCAGAAGGGATACAAGTACAAGGGCAACCTGCTGCGCCCGGCACGGGCGACGGTGAGCAAATGCGGCTGAGAGAGATGGGCTCAGGCCTTGAATATCGAGTTCTTATGTTTGAACGGGAGGCCGGCTGCCGAAAGAGACAGAAATCAATGGATGACTACTTGGAGGGGGTTGCGGACTCGATATTCGAGGCCTGATCCCAAAAGAGGCGGATGGAAGTGAATGGGACGAAAGAGTATTACAAGATACTGGGAGTGGACAAGAAAGCGTCTGAGAAAGAGATAAAGGACGCCTACCGCAAGCTGGCGCGCAAATACCACCCGGACGCCAATCCGGGAGACAAGAGTTCCGAGGAAAGGTTCAAGGAGATATCCGAGGCCTACGAGGTCCTCTCGCACCCGGATAAGCGCAAACAATACGATACGGGGGGCATGTTCGCCGGTGCGGGTGGGCCGGGTCCCGGGTTTGGGGGTTTCGGGGGCACGGGATCCAGTCCCGGCTCACGTTCCTACAACTTTTCCGGTGACCTCGGCGACCTGGGGGGCCTGGGAGACATATTCAACCTTTTCGGCGGCATGGGGCAGGGAACCGGGAGGAGGCGGGAGTCGCGCAAGGGAAGGGACCTGCAGGCGGACGTTACTGTATCCTTCGAGGAAGCTCTTTCCGGGATAACCGTGCCCCTCACCGTGACCGGCAGGACGGTATGCCCTGCCTGCAAGGGCAGCGGAGCCAAGCCCGGCACCCTGCCCAAGACCTGTCCCACCTGCGAGGGCAGGGGTTCTGTTTCCCAGAACCAGGGGCCGTTCGCCTTCTCGCGGCCCTGTCCCACCTGCGGCGGCAGGGGCACGATAGTCGAGCAACCCTGCGAGACCTGCCATGGCTCGGGCGTGGTGGAGATGACGCGCAACATCAAGGTCAAGATCCCGGCGGGGATAAACGACGGCGGCAAGGTGCGATTCCCGGGCAAGGGAGAGGCCGCCCAACTGGGCGGCACCCCGGGCGACCTGTACGTGAACGTACACGTAAAGCCGCATAAATTTTTCAGGAGGAAGGACAAGGACATCTTGCTGGACCTTCCCATAACCTTCCCCGAGGCGGTAATGGGGACGACGGTGGAGATCCCCACCATCAACAGTAAGGTCAAGTTGAAGGTGCCTGCGGGGACCTCGGACGGCCGCAAGTTCCGCTTGCGGGGCAAGGGTGTTCCCAAGCTGAAAAGCAAGGGCCATGGCGACATGATAGTAACCGCGCGCATAGTCGTGCCCAAGAAAGTCACGGCCAAGGAAAAAGAACTGGTGAAGAAGCTGAAGGAACTGGAGAAGGAAGACCCCCGGGCATTCCTGGAGGGGTAGGTGATATGTGATGAACGCGAAAAATACCTACAACGAGCCAGTATACGTGATAAGCATAGCAGCGCGGCTGGCGGACGTACATCCCCAGACACTGCGCATATACGAGCGCAAAGGGCTGATAAACCCGGCCCGCGTGCATAACCGCAGGAGGTATTCCGAGGCGGATATAGAGCAATGCAGGCTGATCCAGGAAATGACCCAGGACATGGGTATCAACCTGGCCGGGGTGAAGATGATCATGGACATGCGCGAGCGCATGGAGGGCATGCATGCCCGTATGCAGTCGCTGGAGGAAGAACTCGAGGGATTGCGCTGGAGCCTGGAGGACCGCGTGCGGCAGGTGAGAGAAAGCTTTCGCAACGACATCGTGCCGGTGCCGCGCGGGGAGCTGGTGCTCAGGCGGGGAGTGCGGCGCGGGCCCGGTCTTAAGTGATGGGAGTTGGGAGTCAAGAGAATCCTGGCCAACGGCTGAGCGTCGGCCCTGGAAGGTTGGTTCTGCGATGCCGTTTCGGAACCTATGGACCCGGCGTCATTCATATGTAATGGCGACTGGGGCCAGTATTAATGCTGGCCCCAGCGCTGCGCGTCGCTGGCCGCCCTGGTTGGAATGGGCCAGCCTTGACATTCCTCGCCTGCGGCTCGGAACGCAAAGCTGGCCCGAGTTGCGGGTTGTAGATCGGTGCGGGGGTTGGCAGACGGACGGATTACGGATCGGGACGTGAGCGATAAGAAGCTGAGAGGGTGTGGAGATAAATGGTGAGGTTCGATAAGTTCACGGTGAAGGCCCAGGAAGCCCTGGCCGACGCCCAGAATATAGCGGGTGAGCGCCACCACCAGTTCGTGGAGGTGGAGCACCTACTGCTTGCCCTGCTGCGGCAGGAGGGAGGCACGGTGCCCTCGCTCCTGGCCAAGCTGGGAGCGGACGCAGCGACCATGGCGTCCGAGGTGGAGACGGGGCTGGAGAACGTGCCCCGGGTTACCGGGGCCGTGGGGCAGGTGCAGATATCGCCGCGCCTGGCCGGCCTCTTCGAGACCGCCCTAGCCGAGGCTGACACCATGAAGGACGAATATATCTCCACGGAACACGTCTTTCTGGCCATGGCGGAGGAGAAGAAGGGAGCCTCGGCGGAGATCCTGCGCGCCCACGGTATCGACCGCGAGCGCGTGCTCAAGGCGCTGACAGAAGTGCGCGGCAGCCAGAGGGTGACCGACCCGGAGGCGGAAGGGCGCTACCAGTCGCTGGCGCGTTTCGGGCGCGACCTCACGGACCTGGCTCGCCGGGGCAAGCTGGACCCGGTCATCGGGCGCGACGCCGAGATACGCCGCGTCATGCAGGTGCTGTCGCGGCGCACCAAGAACAACCCCGTGCTCATCGGAGAGCCGGGCACGGGAAAGACGGCCATCGTGGAGGGCCTGGCCCAGCGCATCGTAGAGGGCGACGTGCCCGAGGGGCTGCGCAACAAGAAGGTTGTGGCCCTGGATATCGGGGCCCTGGTGGCCGGCTCCAAGTACCGCGGCGAGTTCGAGGACCGCCTCAAGGCGGTGCTCAAGGAGATCATAGAATCCGAGGGAGAGATCATCCTCTTCATAGACGAGATGCACACCCTGGTCGGGGCCGGGGCTGCCGAGGGCGCAGTGGACGCCTCCAACATGCTCAAGCCGGCACTGGCCAGGGGCGAGCTGCACGCCATCGGCGCCACCACCCTGGACGAATACCGCAAGCACATCGAGAAGGATGCCGCACTGGAAAGGCGTTTCCAGCCCATACTGGTGGGTGAGCCCGACGTGGAGGACACCATCGCCATCCTGCGCGGCCTCAAGGAGCGCTACGAGGTGCACCACGGCGTGCGTATCCAGGACTCGGCCCTGGTGGCGGCGGCGATGCTGTCGGAGCGATATATCACCGACCGCTACCTGCCCGACAAGGCCATAGACCTGGTGGACGAGTCGGCCTCGCGGCTGCGCATCGAGATAGACTCAATGCCCACGGAGATCGACGAGGTGGAGCGGCGCATCAAGCAGCTGGAGATAGAGAAGCAGGCACTCAAAAAAGAGAAGGACAAGGCCTCGAAGGAGAGGCTGGAGAAACTGGAGGCGGAGCTGGCGGACCTGGTGGAGAAGTCCACGGAGATGAAGGGACACTGGCAGGCGGAGAAGGAGAGCATAGGCCGCATCCGCGAACTCAAGGGGCGGCTGGAGCAGGTGAAGATAGAGGAGCAGAAGGCGGAGCGCGAGGGCGACCTGGAGAAAGCGGCCCGCCTGCGCTATGGCGAGACCGGTGAGCTGCAGGCCAGGCTGGAGGAAGAGAACGAGCGCCTGCAGGAACTGCAGAAGGACCGCAAGATGCTCAAGGAGGAGGTCGACGACGAGGACATAGCCGAGGTGGTGTCTTCCTGGTCCGGAATCCCGGTATCCAAGCTCCTGGAGGGCGAGGTGGAGAAGCTCATCCACATGGAGGACCGGTTGCGCCAGCGCGTTGTGGGGCAGGAGGAAGCCCTGGAAATAGTATCCAACGCCATCCGGCGAGCCCGCGCGGGGCTGCAGGACCCCAACCGGCCCATCGGTTCCTTCCTGTTCCTGGGGCCCACCGGGGTAGGAAAGACCGAGCTGGCCAGGGCCCTGGCGGAGTTCCTCTTCGACGACGAGAAGGCCATGGTGCGCCTGGACATGAGCGAGTACATGGAGAGGCACACCGTATCGCGCCTCATCGGCGCCCCCCCCGGCTATATCGGATATGAAGAGGGCGGCCAGCTCACGGAGGCCGTGCACCGCCGGCCCTACAGCGTCATCCTCCTGGACGAGATAGAGAAGGCCCACGGCGACGTCTTCAACCTGCTGCTGCAGATCCTGGACGAAGGGCGGCTCACGGACGGCCACGGCCGCACCGTGGATTTCAAAAACACGGTGATCATCATGACCTCCAATATCGGGAGCCATCTCTACGGGGACATGGCGGAAGAGGACCGGGACAGGATAAGGGGGACGGTCCTGGAGACCCTCAAGGCCCACTTTCGTCCCGAGTTTCTCAACCGCCTGGACGAGATCATCGTCTTCAACTCCCTGGGCATGGAGGAGATCAAGCAGATCACAGGCATCCAGGTGGATTACCTGCGCCAGAGGCTGGCCGACCGCAAGCTGGATATCCAGCTCACCGAGGAGGCCAAGGAGAGGCTGGCTGCCGAGGGTTTCGACCCCAACTACGGCGCCCGGCCGCTCAAGCGGGTCATCCAGCGCGAGATACAGGACAACCTGGCGCGCCGGCTGCTGGAGGGCGGATTCACCGAGGGCGACCTCATCGAGGTGGGCGCAGGCGCGGGCGGTGATTTCACCTTCACCCGCATGGGCGCCTCGGTGTACGCGGAAAACTAGTCCAAAACCTGACCCCATATCCCTCGAACATAAGGTTCACGCCCGATAGCCTGCATCGCGTAAGCGACAGTGCCGTCTGCGGCACGACGGTGCCTGCGCCTGGACATTTCCGGATGTCTCAGGCCTGGCACGTATACCTCCGATGTTAGAATAGGTAGTACTTATGAATAACAACTACGACGTCATCATCGTGGGAGCCGGGCCGGCCGGGATCTTCACCGCCCTGGAGCTGGTGAAGAGGGATGGCCTGCGCGTCCTCATGCTGGAGAAGGGCGCGGATATCGAGAAACGCGATTGCCCGGCGCGGGACGGCAAGTGCGTCAACTGCGATACCTGCGACATCACCAGCGGCTGGGGAGGCGCAGGCGCGTTCAGCGATGGAAAGCTCTCCCTGTCTCCCGATGTGGGGGGATGGCTGGGCGAATACGTGGGGACGCGCATGTTGCGGGACCTCATAGACCACGTGGACCAGCTCTGGCTGGAGTTCGGGGCTCCCCGGCAGGTATTCGGCGACGAGACGGACAAGGTGGCCGAGTGGAGGAAAAAGGCGGTGCTCTCCAACCTGGTACTCACCCCCTGCCCCTTCCGTCACATGGGGACCGAGCGCTGCCGCGAGGTCCTGGTGAGGTTGCGCGATTTTCTCTCCGGCAAGGTCGAGGGAAGGACCGGCGTCGCGGTGGAGTCCATCCTGGTGGAAGGCGGCAGGGTGCAAGGAGTCAGGATCTCGGGCGGGGAGGAATTGCTCGCCCCCAGCGTGGTGGCCGCTCCCGGCAGGGAAGGGGCCGACTGGCTGGCGGGAGAGATGGCGAGGCTGGGGGTGAGCGTACAGAACAACCAGGTGGACATAGGCGTGAGGGTGGAGGTAGCGGCGCCGGTGCTGGAGCCGTTGACCAACGACCTCTACGAACCCAAGCTGCATTACTTCACCCGCCGCTTCGAGGATCGCGTGCGGGTGTTCTGCATGAACCCCTACGGGCAGGTGTGCGTCGAGCGCTACGGGGACGTGCTCACCGTGAACGGACATTCCTACGCGGAGCGCCGCACGGAAAACACCAACTTCGCCCTCCTGGCGAGCACCACCTTCACCCAGCCTTTCAAGGAGCCCATCGCCTACGGCAAGTACATAGCCCGCCTGGCCAATCTCCTGGGCGAGGGCATACTGGTGCAGAGGTTGGGGGATCTCCTGGCGGGCCGACGTTCCACCCCAAGGCGGATATCCCGCTCCTCCGTGGTGCCCACGCTCAAGGACGTTACCCCGGGCGATATCAGTTTCGTGCTGCCCTACCGCTATATCAGCGACATACTCGAGATGCTGGAGGCTCTCGAGCATCTCTCCCCGGGCCTCTACGCGCGGGACACGTTGCTCTACGGAGTCGAGGTGAAGTTCTATTCCTCGCGGCCGAGCCTGGGCGCGGACCTGCAGTCGGAGATAGGCGGCCTCTACGCCATAGGAGACGGGGCGGGGATCACCCGCGGGCTGATGCAGGCCTCTGCCTCGGGTATCGTGGCCGCCCGCTCCATCCTGCAACACGCATCGCATCAGCCTGGCTGATGCCCACGTTCCGCCATCTCCCCACGTCCCTTGACATCATGCCGTCGGGGTCCTAATATTATTTGCATAATGCAAACATTGTTATTAAGCATATTTGCAGATTGAAAGATAATCCCTTGACGAATTCCGTCCCGTAAAAGCAGACGTCACGCGTGGCGGGAAGAAGCGGTGAGGCTTGAGGTGGTAGATAAAGTATTTTTCTGGTTGGGCAGGAAAAGCATAAAGAGGCCCCTGGTGGTGATCATCGTCATCTCCGCGATCACGGTGTTCTTCATCGTGGGGCTGGCCCGCATCCACCAGGAATACGGCACGAAGATAATGCTGCCGGATTCCAGCGAGAAGGTCCGTATCATGAACGAGGCGGAGGAGCTTTTCGGGGGCATAGACGAGGAGCAGGTGCTGGTGGAGGCCGAGGGCCCCTTCAACGCTGACCTCCTGCGCAAGGTCGCGGCATACCGGGAGTTCCTGATCGGCGAGCCGGAGGTCTGGGAGAGTTTCATCACCGAGGTCAGCACGCCTATCGACGAGATGCTCTACTTCGGCGACGCGGCCGCGGAGGAAGCGGCGGAGGTCCAGGCGGTAGCCGCCTCGCAGGTTGACCAGGACATGGCCGGGGAGAGTCCGGTAACGGCGACGGGCGAGACTCTTTCCGGCAGGATCGACGGCATGAGCGATGACGAACTGGTCCGGCAGGTGGAGCTCAACCTCGATTACAAGAGGAAGCAGCTGGAGGAGTTGGGTGTGGACGCCAACCCGCAGAACGTCTCCGCCGACGGTAGGGCCGTCCTGCTCACGGCCAAGATGAACCCGGCTCTCACCACCAGCCAGGCCATCCAGCACGTGCGCGTGTTCACCGAAAAGACCGAGGCTTATTTCGAGGAGGTCCCCGGCGCCCGCGTATACATCACGGGCATGGCCTCCATGAACAGGGAGTCCAGCATCAGCACCATCGCGGATGCCAAGTCCCTCTTCGTGTACGCGGCCGTCTTCATCCTGCTCGTGCTCTTTCTCACCTTCCGCAGGATCACCGACGTCGTCTTCACGCTGTTGGTGATGGTATTCACCATGGTCTGGGTGATGGGGCTCTCCGGCTGGCTGGGTTTTCCCTTCTCGTACGGCAATACCGCCATCATGCCCCTGCTCCTGGGCATAGACATCGCCTACGCCATCCACGTCCTCTCGCGCTACTACGAGGAACGCGGCAATGGCGACGTACCCGAGCGCTCTGCCCTGACCGCCGTGGTGACCGTGGGCGTAGCCGTCTTTCTTACCGCTACCACCACCGCCTTCGGTTTCGCGTCCTTCAGCATATCCAACATGCCCATCATCCAGCAGTTCGGTATCCTTTGCGTGGCGGGCGTCATGGCCAGCTTCCTGCTGGCCGTCACCCTGCTCCCGGCGGCCATCATCCTCAGGGACCGTGGAGAAAAGGCGCAGCGGAAATGGGAGGCCAGGCAGGAAAGGAAGGGGAGGGGGAAGAGGCGCCTGCTCCCTATCGAAACCTTCCTGGTCAGGATAGCCGTCCTCTCCGAGCACCACCGCCGCGTGGTCGTCTCCGTATCCCTGCTGATAATCCTGGGCAGCGCCGCTCTCGGTTTCAACGTCGGCACCGAGGCCGACGTGTTCAAGATGCTTCCGCAGGACCTGCCCTTCCTGCAGGCCACCGAGAAGATAAACGAGTATTTCGGGGGGCAGGAGATAGTGCTGACCCTGTTCAAGGGGGATATCCTGGAGCCTGCCAACTTAGAGGCCATGCTGGCTTACGAGGATGCCCTGGCCTCCAACGATTACGTGGCCGAGGGAGGTGAACGGCTCTTCAAGCGGGAGAAGATATTCAGCATCGCCGACGTGGTGAAGAACTACAGAGGCTCGATACCCTCCAGCAAGGCGGAGGTGCTCAAGACGCTGGGAGCGTTGCAGCAGTCCAGCGGTTCGGGGCAGTCGGCTTCGGAAAACCAGCTCATCACCGAGGACCTCGAGACGGCGCTGATCACCATCAGGCTCGACCGTGGTTCCCAGCAGGACATGAAGGTCCTGGCCGAGACCATCGAGCGGGAGACGGAGGCGACAGTAGCTGCCGTTCCGGATATCGCCATGGGCAGCAGCGGCTTTCCGTTACTGGTTCACGAGATGCTGGGCGCTATCCTGCCCACCCAGCTGAAGACCATGGCCGTGGCGCTGGTGCTATGCACGCTCGTCGTCATCCTGGTCCTGCGTTCGTTTTACTTCGGCCTGGCCGCCGCGAGCGTGGTCTTCGTCAGCGTAGCCCTGGAGCTGGGGATGCTTGCCCTCCTCGGTTGGCCCCTGGATTTCATGACCGTGATGGTCTCCTCGCTGGTCATCGGGGTGGGTATCGATTTCGGCATCCACGTCACCCACCGCTTCGTGGAGGAGTGGCGTGACGGCGGGATGGAGACGGACGAAGCCATCCGGCGCACGGTGGACAATGTGGGCAAGGCCCTGCTCTCGGCGGCGGTCACCACCGCGGGAGCTTTCCTCATCCTCTCCTTTTCCAAGATCGACTACATGCAGAGGTTCGGCGTGATAACCGCCCTCTCCTTAGTGTTCTCTCTCCTCTCGTCCCTGCTCATCCTCCCGTCCATCCTTGCCTGGCACGCCCAACGCATGGAAAGAAAAAGCCACTAGGGCTTTCCATCAGTTGCTGCCGTGGACCGGAAGTTGAGCGGACGTTAGGACTCGTGGTTAACAAGTGCTATAATATTTCCTCGTGTGGGGCTGCGGAAGAAAGCAAGGAGAGGGAAAAGAGATAAACCATGCCCGGGATAGTAGTGGTGGGAACCCAGTGGGGAGATGAGGGAAAAGGCAAGGTCATCGACCTGCTCTCGGACCAGATGCAGATGGTGGTACGCTTTCAGGGCGGTAATAACGCCGGCCACACCATCGTCTGCGACGGGGAGACGCTCAAGCTGCACCTCATCCCCTCGGGCATCCTTTATCCGCATATCGTGCCGGTGATCGGCAACGGGGTGGTCGTTAACCCGGCGGTGCTCATCGAGGAGATGGACAACCTGGCCGCCATGGATGTGGACGCGGAACGGCTGCGCATATCTTATAACGCCCACATCATCCTGCCTTTCCACGAGGACATGGACGGCATGCAGGACGAAAGCCGCGGCGCCGGCAGTATCGGCACCACGCGGCGCGGGATAGGCCCTACCTATGCGGACAAAGCCGCCCGCACGGGCATACGCATGCAGGACATGCTGGACCCCGCCCTGTTCAGGGACAAGGTAAGTAAGGCAGTGGAGGAGAAGAACCGCCTCTTCACGTGCTATTTCAATGCCGCGCCACTGGACGCGGAGGAGATAGCGGCGAGATACGAGGGTTACGCCGAGCGGCTGCGGCCGTGCCTCGCCGATACCTCCATGATTATCAAGCAGGCTTTGGGGGAAGGCCACAACGTCCTCTTCGAGGGGGCCCAGGGCCTGATGCTCGACCTGGACCACGGTACCTATCCCTTCGTGACCTCCTCCAATACCGTGGCGGGTTCGGCCTGCACCGGTGCGGGGGTGGGCCCCAGGGACATCGACGAGATCATCGGGGTTACCAAGGCCTACGTGACCAGGGTAGGCGCCGGACCCTTTCCCACGGAGCAGGAAAACGAGGTCGGCGATACCATGCAGGAGGTGGGCAGGGAATTCGGCACCACCACGGGGCGCCGCAGGCGTTGCGGATGGTTCGATCTAGTCATCCTGAAGTACGCTGTGCGCATGAACACCCTGACGGGGCTGGCCATAACCAAGCTCGACGTGCTCTCGGAGTTCGATACCCTCAGGGTATGCGTAGCCTTCCGCCTCGGGGGCAGGACCGTCGAGGAATTCCCTCCCGTCCACGGTGACTTCAGCGCCTGCGAGCCGGTCTACGAGGAACTCCCAGGGTGGGGTAAAGACATATCGGCTGCGAGAAAACTCGAGGACCTCCCGGTGGAGGCCAGGGCTTATCTCGACTTCATATCCGAGAGAGCCGGAGTGCCTATCAAGCTCGTCTCGGTGGGGCCGGAGAGGCAGCAGACGATCCTGCTGGACGGACACGAGGAGCCCCTGCGCCAGGGCCGCCTCCTCTTCCAGGACGACTTCCCCCTCTAACGTTCCTCCCGGGTCAACCCGCCCCGTGCCGTTGTCGGCGGTGCTTCCGTTCCTCCTGGGGTCAACCCGCCCCGTGCCGCCCCGTCCGTTTGTCTTTGAAGCATCCTCAGGCTATATGGTGTATAATATTTTTCATCTTGTACCACACGCTATAAATCCCCTTATCCGGCAGGAGGTCGGCTACGGGGTTTAATCCGGTTGAGGAGGCAGAGATGAATAAGAGAGGCATCTTTATTACGCAGTACGACCTGGACCGCCTGAAGGTCCTCATCTCCGAGAAGAGAGCGACTGGCGGGGATAACGCCTACTTAAGCGACCTGGAGGAGGAATTGAGCCAGGCCGAGATCGTCGATTCCAAGGACATCCCCTCGAACGTCATCACCATGAATTCCCAGGTGCGTATGAAGGACATGGAGACGGGCGAGAAGATGATATATTCCCTGGTCTTCCCCCAGGATGCCGACATAGAAGAAGGCAGGATATCAGTACTGGCGCCCATAGGCACGGGTATGATCGGCTATAAGAAGGGCGATATCATCGCCTGGCCCGTCCCGGCCGGGATAAGGAAGATAAAGGTCCTGGACATCCTCTATCAACCCGAGGCTTCCGGGGATTTCCACCTGTAAGAAAAGGGCTTATCCCCGGCAACCGCGTGAGGTGCTTTGCGCGGGCACCGGGTGTCGAGACCCGTTAAGCTGCTTTCCACGCGGTATGCGGCGATTCATCTCCTTCCTGAGCCCGGACAAGGCTCGGAGGCCGCGCGCCGTTCCCCTCCCTTCACCGCTAACGCAACGATACCCCCGGCCGATTTCCGGGGCTGAACACCAGGCCGGCCCAGGCCGGCAAAAAAATAGAGGTATTATCCTGCCGCAGGCAGGATTGTCACTGCCGTCCATAAAATATAGAGATGTAGCCCGGGCGAGCATAGGGAGGTTTACATGAAGGTTCTGGTGGTGGGCGGAGGAGGGCGCGAGCACGCCCTCACCTGGAAGATAGCGCAGTCACCCCTGGTGGACCGGATATACTGCGCGCCGGGGAACGCGGGCATGGCCGAGCTGGCCGAATGCGTGGACATAGGTGCTGAGGACATCGAGTCCCTCGCGCGTTTCGCCGCGGATAAGAAGATCGACCTCACCGTGGTGGGCCCGGAGGCGCCGCTTGTGGCGGGCATCTCGGACCTCTTCCAGGCCAGGGGCCTGGCCGTATTCGGGCCCGGCCGGGAGGCGGCCCGGATGGAGGGCAGCAAGGACTTCGCCAAGCAACTCATGCTCGAGGCGGGGGTCCCCACCGGGAAGGCCGAGGTCTTCACGGACTACGACTCCGCAGAGGCCTGCGTAAGGAACGGCGGCGCGCCGTACGTGGTCAAGGCGGACGGCCTCGCCGCCGGCAAGGGAGTGGTCATCGCCCAGGACGACCGCGCGGCTTACGAGGCCCTGAAGTCCTGCTTCCTGGACCGCTCTTTCGGCGCCGCCGGCGACAAGGTGCTCATCGAGGAGTTCCTCGAGGGGCAGGAGGTGTCCATCCTCTGCTTCGTGGACGGCGAGGATATCCTCCCCATGGCCCCGGCCCAGGACTACAAGCGCATAGGCGACGGGGACAGCGGGCCCAACACCGGCGGCATGGGTTCTTATTCTCCCGTGCCGGTGCTCTCGGAGGACGAATACCGCCGCGCCGTGGAGGAGATACTGCGGCCCACCGCCCGCGCCCTGGCGGCCAGGGGTATCCATTACCGGGGCATACTATACGCCGGCCTCATCCTCACCGCGGATGGTCCCAAGGTGCTGGAGTACAACGTGCGCTTCGGCGACCCGGAGACGCAGGCGGTGCTGCCGCGCCTGGAGAGCGATATCGTCGAGACCATGCTCGCGGTGGTGGAGGGCAGGCTCTCCGGCCAGGAACTGAGCTGGAGGGACGACCCCTGCGTGACCGTGGTCGTGGCCTCCGGCGGCTACCCCGGCGATTACCGCAAGGGCTATCCCATCACGGGGCTGAACGAGGCGGGCGCACTCGACGGGGTAACCGTGTTCCATGCCGGGACCAGCCTGGGCGAAAAAGGAGAGGTCCTTACCAGCGGGGGAAGGGTGCTGGGCGTCAGCGCCCTGGGCAAGGACTTCGCCGCCGCCCGCGAGAGGGCGTACGAGGCGGCGGGCATGATAGACTTCACCGGCGTCTACTACCGCAGGGACATAGCCCTGCGGACACTGGAGGGGTGATGAAGATGGCCGTTCCCACCGTGGCCCTGCTCATGGGGTCCAAGTCCGACCTGAAAAAGGTAACCCCGGCGGAGGAGACCCTGGCCGAGATGGGGGTGCGGGTGAAGACCGCGGTCATCTCCGCCCACCGCCAGCCGGAGAAACTGCGGGAGTTCGTGGGCTCGGCTCCCGCTGACGGGGTGGAGGTGTTCATCGCGGCGGCGGGAAAGGCGGCCCACCTGCCCGGCGTGGTGGCTTCCATGACCATACTCCCCGTCATCGGCCTGCCCATATCCTCGGCGGAACTTGGGGGGATGGACTCCCTGCTCTCCATGGTGCAGATGCCACGCGGAGTGCCCGTGGCCACGGTGGCCATCGACGGGGCGGAGAACGCCGCCCTCCTGGCCTGCTCTATCCTGGCCTTGAAGTACGAGGCGGTTGCGAAGGCCCTCGCTGCCTACCGCGAGCGCATGGCCGAGGGGTGAAAAACCCTATCAAGGCAGGGTTCTATGGGGCATAATATAAATGTGCCGGACGAGATGACTGGTAAAGGTTGGTAAAATGATCTCGCGTTATACCCTGCCCGAGATGGCCGCCATATGGAGCGAGCAGGGCAAGTTCCAGAAGTGGCTGGAGGTCGAGATCCTTGCGGTGGAAGCCCGGGCGGAGCGGGGAGAAGTGCCGCGCGAAGCCCTGGAGGAGATTAAGAAAAAAGCGGCCTTCGACCCGGTACGCGTGCTGGAGATAGAGGAAACGGTCAACCACGACGTCATCGCCTTCCTCACCAACGTGGCCGAAAACGTGGGCGAGAGTTCGCGCTTCATCCACTACGGCATGACTTCATCCGACATGCTGGACACGGGCCTGGCGCTGCAGATGCGCGATGCCATGGACCTTATCATCGCGGAAGCGTTATCCCTGGCGAAGCTGCTCAAGGGGAAGGCGCTGAGCTGCAGGGACATGGTGATGGTGGGGCGCACCCATGGCGTCCATGCCGAGCCCATGGTCTTCGGGCAGAAGCTGGCCTTGTGGACCTTCGAGACGGCGCGGAACCTGGAGAGGCTGCGGAAGGCGCGCGAGGTCATAAGCTGCGGCAAGATCTCCGGGGCCGTCGGCACCTACGCTCACCTAGAGCCCTGGGTCGAGGAATACGTCTGCGGCAAGCTGGGCCTCACGCCCGCCGAGGCTTCCACCCAGGTGCTGCAGCGTGACCGCCACGCCGAGTACATGTCGGCCATAGCCGTAACCGGCTCCAGCCTGGAAAAATTCGCGCTGGAGATAAGGGGCCTGCAGCGCTCGGAGATCATGGAGGCGGAGGAACCGTTCCGGCGCGGCCAGAAGGGCTCCAGCGCCATGCCGCATAAAAGAAACCCCATCCTGTGCGAGCGTATCTGCGGGCTGGCCAGGGTGCTGCGGGCCAATGCCCTGGCCGCCATGGAGGACGTAGCGCTGTGGCACGAGAGGGACATCTCGCATTCCTCGGTGGAGCGGGTCATCGTGCCCGATTCGACCACCCTCCTGCACTACATGCTGGTCAAGTTCCAGGGGGTTGTCCGCGATCTGCAGGTCTATCCGGACAACATGCGGCGCAACCTGGAGCTTTCGCACGGCCTGGTCTTCTCGGAGGGGGTGCTGCTGGCCCTGGTGGACAAGGGGCTGACGCGCGAGGACGCCTATGCACTGGTGCAGCGCAACGCCATGCAGGCCTGGAGCGGAGAAAAGGACTTCCGCTCCCTTCTGGGCGGCGATGCCGAGGTGGCGGCGCGGCTCAGTCCGCAAGAACTCGACGCCTGCTTCGATATTGACCGTAACCTGAGAAACGTGGCCGTTATCTTCGACCGCCTGGAGGGGCTGGAGTTATAGAGCGACGGGAGAGGTGAGGATGGAGAAAAAAGAGCTCATCTACGAGGGCAAGGCTAAGATGGTCTTCGCCACCGACGAGCCGGGTCAGGTCATCCACGAGTTCAAGGACGATGCTACCGCCTTCGACGGCAAGAAGCGCGGAACCATCGCCGGAAAGGGCCGCACCAACGCGCAGATGTCGGACATCGTTTTCCGTTACCTGGAGAAGAAGGGCGTACGTACTCACCATATTAAACTGCTGTCCGACACGGAGATACTGACCTGGTGGCTGGATATGATCAAGGTGGAGATCATCGTGCGCAATTATGCTGCCGGCAGCCTGGCCAAGCGGCTGGGTTACCCGGAGCGCACGAATATGAAATCGCCGCTGGTGGAGTTCTACTACAAGAGCGACGAGTTGGGCGACCCCATGCTGGCGCGGGAGCACATACGGGAGCTGGGGCTGGCCAGTGACGAGCAGCTGGACGAGATGACGGCCATCGCCCTCAAGGTAAACTACATCCTCTCCCCATACTTCGAGGCGCGCGGCCTCATCCTGGCGGATTTCAAGCTGGAGTTCGGGCAGCGGGAGGGCAGGATCTACCTCGGGGACGAGTTCAGCCCCGACATATGCCGGCTCTGGGACGTCGAGACGGGCGAGATCATGGACAAGGACCGTTTCCGAAGGGACCTGGGCCGGGTCGAGGAGACCTACGCCGAGGTGCTCAGGCGGGTTAAAGAGGAGGAGATCGGCTTGAAGGTATCCATCTACGTGTCCCCCAAGAAAGGCGTGCTGGATCCTGCCGGCCAGGCGGCCCTGGGGGCGCTGAGATCGCTGGGGTTCGAAGAGGTGGCCGACGTGCAGATGGGCAAGTACATCACCCTGCGCCTGGAGGGAGCCGAGTCAGAAAAGACCGGGGAGCGCGTCCAGGATATGTGCGAAAGGCTGCTGGCCAACCCGATAATCGAGGATTACCACATCGAAATGGAATAAGGTCGGACCCTGGAAATCTGAAACGAGATAAGGAGAGGAGCGAGATGAGATTCGGTGTGGTGGTTTTCCCGGGTTCCAACTGCGAGATGGACTGTTACCACGTCATCGACAAGGTGCTGCTGGAGGACGTCGATTACGTCTGGCACCAGCAGACCGACGTATCCTCTTACGACTGCCTGGTGCTGCCCGGCGGGTTTTCCTATGGCGACTACCTGCGTTGCGGGGCTATCGCCCGTTTCAGCCCGGTGATGGACGCGGTGGCGGCCTTCGCGCGCCAGGGTGGGCTGGTCATCGGCATCTGCAACGGTTTCCAGATCCTGCTCGAGGCGGGGTTGCTCCCCGGCGCCATGCTGCGCAATACCAGCCTCTCCTTCATCTGCCGCTTCGTGAACGTGCTGGTGGAGAACGCCGACTCGCCCTGGACCAACGCGGCGCGCCAGGGACAGGTGCTGCGCATACCCATCGCCCACGGCGAGGGCAACTACACCGCCGACGCGTCTACCCTGGCGGGACTGGCCGAGGAAGGTCGCATAATCCTCCGTTACTGCGACGAGGTCGGCGAGATCACCGCCGGATCGAACCCCAACGGGTCCCGGGACAACATCGCGGGTATATGCAACGAGGGCTTCAACGTCTTCGGCCTCATGCCGCACCCGGAGCGCGCCTCCGAGGGGATCCTGGGCAGCACGGACGGGCTGCTCATCTGGGAGTCGGTCATGGCGCATTATCGGGCGGGAAGGTAAGGTGAGGATATGGCGGAGCTTTACGAGGAACTGGGCCTGACCGAGGACGAATACCGCGATATCGTACGTATACTGGGCAGGGAACCCAGCAAGGTCGAGCTGGGCATGTACTCCCTGATGTGGAGCGAGCATTGTTCGTACAAGAGCTCGAAGACGGTGCTCTCTCAGCTTCCAACCCGCGCCTCTTACGTGCTGCAGGGGCCGGGGGAGAACGCGGGGATAATCGACATCGGCGGCGGGCTCGCGGTCGCCTTCAAGCTGGAATCCCACAACCACCCCAGCGCCGTGGAGCCATACCAGGGGGCGGCCACGGGCATAGGCGGCATCGTGCGCGACATCTTCACCATGGGCGCGCGGCCCATAGCCTGCCTCGACCCCCTGCGATTCGGCAGCCTGGAGAGTCCCCGCCAGCGCTATCTCTTCAGCGGCGTCATCGCCGGCATCGCCGGCTACGGAAACTGCCTGGGCATCCCCACTGTGGGAGGGGACATCTATTTCGATGAATGCTACGACGGAAACATACTCGTGAACGTGATGGCCATAGGCATCATGCCCAAGGAAAACCTCATCCGCGGCCAGGCCAGCGGAATGGGCAACGCGGTGGTGCTCATGGGAAACCGCACCGGCCGCGACGGCATAGGCGGCGCGTCGATCCTGGCCTCGCAGGAATTCGACGAGACCAGCCAGGAAAAGCGCCCCAGCGTGCAGGTAGGCGATCCCTTCACCGAGAAGCTGCTCATCGAGGCCTGCCTGGAGCTGCTGGAGAGGAACCTCCTGGTGGGGCTGCAGGACCTGGGCGCCGCCGGCATATCCTGCGCCTGCTCCGAGACGGCGGCGCGCGGAGGCGTGGGCATGAAGATAGAGCTCGAGCACGTACCCCTGCGGGAGGAGATGGACCCCTTCGAGATCATGATCTCCGAGTCCCAGGAGCGCATGCTGGCCATAGTGGAGCCGGAGAATCTGGACGAGATCCTGGCTACATGCGGGAGGTGGGGGCTCTCCGCCGTGGTCATCGGCGAGGTGACCGAGGGCGATATGCTGGAGATAGATTGGTACGGGGAGAAGGTGGTGGAGGTGCCGGCTTCCTCCCTGGCCAGCGGGCCGGTCTACGACCGCCCCGCCGAGAAACCCGCCTATATCGAGGAGGTGCAGTCGGATGACCTGTCGGCTCTCGACCATCCCTCCGACCTGGGCCGCGTGCTCCTGGACCTGGTAAGCGGCCCCAACCTGTGCGACAAGAAGAAGGTGTACGAACAGTACGATCACATGGTGCAGCTGAACACCGTGGTCTTTCCCGGCTCCGACGCGGCGGTGTTGAGGGTGAAGGACACCAGCAAGGCGCTGGCGGTCTCCGTCGACGGAAACTCGCGCTACGTGTACCTCGATCCCTACACCGGGACCCAGATAGCGGTGGCGGAGGCGGCGCGCAATGTGGTGGCGGCGGGAGGCGTGCCCATGGCCCTCACCAACTGCCTCAATTTCGGAAACCCGGAGCGGCCGGATATCTTCTGGCAGTTCAAGGAGTCGGTGCGAGGCCTGGCGGACGCGGCGCGATACCTGGAGCTGCCGGTGGTGAGCGGAAACGTCAGCTTCTACAACGAATCTTTCGGCACGGCCATCTACCCGACACCGGTGGTGGGGATGGTCGGCCTCATCGGTACCCTGGCCAACCGCCGCACAGTCGCCTTCCCGGGGGAGGGGTTGATGGTGGCGATGCTGGGAGATACCGCGGCCGAGTTGGGAGGGTCCGAGTACCTCAAGCTGGTGCACGGCAAGGTGGCGGGCCGGCCGCCCCGTATCGACCTGCGCCTGGAGAAAGGCGTCCAGGCCACCTGCATCGAGGGCATCCGCCGCGGCATCATCCTCTCCGCCCACGATTGCTCCGAGGGAGGGGCGGCAGTAGCCCTCCTGGAGTGCTGCTGCGCCGGCGGGGTTGGTGCCCGGCTGGAGGCGGAGACTTCGCTGGCGCCGGTGTACTGGCTGTTCAGTGAGAGCCAGTCCCGATTCGTGATAACCTTGGAGGAGAAAGACCTGGAGGCCCTGGAGGCCCTGGCCGAGGCGCGCGAGGTCCCGCTGTGCGTGCTGGGGCGCACGGGGGGGAGCCGCCTCGCGATAAACGAGTGGATAGACCTCTCCCTGGAAGAGATGAGCGAGGCCAGGGAGGAAACCCTTGGGCGGATGCTCGAGAGATAAGCGGGTCTTGGAGTGGACGGTGGATGCGAGCAATAGAGGTGAAGCGCTGACATGAGTTTTGAGATCAATGAGTCCTGCGGCGTATTCGGGGTCTACGTAAGCGAAGACGATGTGGCCAAGCTCACCTATTATGCCCTTTATGCCCTGCAGCACCGCGGGCAGGAGAGCGCGGGCATAGCCGTTTCGGACGGCAGGGAGACGCTGATGCTCAAGGACATGGGCATGGTTTCCCAGGTCTTCAGTGAGAGGGACCTAAAGAACCTGAGGGGCCATATAGCGCTGGGCCACGTCAGGTATTCGACAACCGGCTCGGCCTTATGGGAGAACGCCCAGCCGGTACAGGTGCCGCGGCGCGGCGGGTCGGTGTTCGTGGCCCATAACGGCAATCTCATCAACACCAACGAGCTGCGCCTCAGTCTCAAGGAGGAGGGGGTGCGCTTCCGCTCCACCTCGGACACCGAGGTCATCGCGGTCATGCTCGCCCGTTCCCAGCAGGCGTCGATAATCGACGCGGTAAAAGAGGTCATGCCCCGCCTCACCGGGGCTTACTCGCTGGCCATCATGACCGAGGACCGGCTCATCGGGGTCAGGGATCCCCACGGCATCAGGCCGCTATGCGTAGGGAAATACATGGACGGCTATGCCGTCTCCAGCGAGAGCGCCGGGTTGGATATCATCGGCGCCGAGTACATCAGGGAGATAGAGCCGGGGGAGATGGCGATCATAGACGCTGACGGCCTCAGGCTCGACATGGCCACCGAGGCCCGCAAGCCGTCAATGTGCATTTTCGAGTTTATCTACTTCGCCCGGCCGGACTCCATAATGTACGGCACCTATCTCTACCATGCCCGCAAGCATATGGGCATGAGCCTGGCCGACGAGGCCCCGGTGGATGCGGATGTGGTGATGCCCATACCGGACACCGGCATCCCGGCAGCCATCGGGTATTCTCAGGCCTCGGGGATCACCTTCGGAGAGGGACTGATCAAGAACCGTTACATCGGCCGTACTTTCATCCAGCCCACCCAGGCCATCCGCCAGCTCGGGGTGCGCCTGAAGCTGAACCCCCTCGTCCGCGACATCAAGGGCAAACGCCTGGTGGTGGTCGACGATTCTATCGTGCGCGGAAACACCACCAAGGAGATAGTCAAGATGCTCAGGGACGCCGGGGCCAAAGAGGTGCACATGCGCATCAGCTCTCCCCCCGACATGTACCCATGCTTCTACGGCATAGATACGTCCATCCGCAAAGAGCTTATCGCCTCCTCGCGCAAGGTGGAGGATATAAGGCGCTTCATAGGGGCGGACACGCTGCACTACCTGAGCCTGGAAAACCTGGTGAAGGCGACGCGCCGGCCTAAAGAGGATTTCTGTACCGCCTGCTTCGACGGGGAGTATCCCGTACCCGTCCCCGACGACATGATGATGAGCAAGAGCAGGTTGGAGGACGGCAAGGTGAGGGTACAATAGACCTCGCCGGGGATAAGCCGTCAGCCTTACACCGTGAATAGCTTTCCCAGTGGTCCGCGTGAGCGGCATCGGTAGAGCGAACGCGGTTAAGGCGGGTTGTGGTCCACGGATGGTTGCGGCGGATGAGCCCCCGCGGGCGTTTGGAGTGCCGCGGGGAAAAGAGAGAGACGGAAAGGCGTGAATTATGGTGGGTGATAACGACAGGAACGGAGATTCCACCGAACCGTTGACTTACTGCGATGCGGGCGTGGATATCGAGGCGGGAAACAAGGCGGTGGAGCTGATAAAAAAGGAAACGGCCTCCACCTTTCGCCCCGAGGTGCTATCCGACCTGGGCGGTTTCGGCGCCCTCTTTTCCGGCCGGATGGAGGGATACTCCGACCCGGTTCTGGTTTCCTCCGTGGATGGCGTGGGCACCAAGCTCAAGCTGGCGCAGATGCTGGACCGCCACGACACCATCGGTATAGACCTGGTGGCCATGTGCGTGGACGATATCGTGACCTGCGGGGCCGAGCCGCTGTTTATGCTGGACTACTTGGCCATGGGCAGGGTCGATCCCGGTAAGGTGCGCGAAATCGTCTCCGGCATAGCGCATGGTTGCCGCCGCTGCGGATGCGCCCTCATCGGCGGGGAAACCGCGGAACATCCCGGGGTGATGGAGGAAGACGATTACGACCTGGCGGGGTTCGCGGTAGGGGTGGTTGAGAGGGACAGGATCATCGACGGGTCGCGCATCGTGCCCGGGGATGCCATTATCGGGCTGATGAGCAATGGCCTGCACTCCAACGGATACTCGCTGGTGCGCAAGGTTTTCTTCGAGCTTAACGATTTCGACCCCAACGACCGCCTCAGGGGGCTTTCGGCCACCCTGGGCGAGGTGCTCCTCGCGCCTACCGAGATCTACGCTCCCGCCGTCCTGAGCCTCGCGCGCGAGGTGGACGTAAAGGGCGTGGTGCATGTCACCGGCGGCGGGCTCATAGAGAACATCCCGCGTGTGCTCCCCCCGAGCGTGGACGCCAAGATCGACCTCACCAAGTGGCACCCGCAGAGCATTTTCAAGATCATCATGGACATGGGCAAGATCGACGAGGTCGAGATGTTCAAGACCTTCAACATGGGGGTGGGCATGGCGGTCATCGTGGACATAGCAGATTACCGCCAGGTCATGCACGTGCTCAGCATGGCCAATTGCCGGGCCGTCCGTATCGGCGAGATGCATGAAGGCACCGGAGGCATCTGCATCACCCGTTGAGCTTTGTGAAAGGGGGAGAGGGCTTGGATGAGCCTTGCCGCCTGGGCATCCTTATCTCCGGCAGCGGCACGAACATGGAGAACATCGCCGAAGAGATTGAGAAACGCGGCATGCGGGCCCGTATCGCGGTGGTCATCAGCGACAACCTTGACGCTAACGGCCTGGTGAGGGCGAACAAGCACGGCCTCAAGGCGGTTTTCGTGGACCCCGCCGCGTTTCCGGACCGCGCCGCCTTCGACCGCGAGCTCATCCGCATCCTGTCGGAAAACGATGTCTCCCTTGTCGTGCTCGCGGGCTACATGCGCCTGGTGGGGCCGGAGTTCGTGCAGGCCTTCCGCAACCGCGTCATGAACATCCATCCGGCGCTGCTGCCCTCTTTCCCCGGGACTTCGGGAGTCGCCGATGCCCTGGACTACGGGGTAAAGGTAACCGGGGTGACCGTGCATCTCGTCGACGAGGGTCTGGACACCGGCCCCATAATACTGCAGGAAGCCGTCCCGGTTCTGCCCGGGGACAGCGAGGAGACTCTGCACCAGCGCATCCACGAGGTCGAATACCGGCTGTACCCGCGGGCGATAAGTCATTTCTGCGAGGGGCGGCTGCGCGTGGAAGGCAGAAGCGTTCGCATACTCGACGAATGAAGATCATACCTATGCCTGAGGAGGGATAATCTATGGCCAGGATCGAGAGGGCGCTGCTCAGCGTATCCAACAAGGCCGGGATCGTGGGCCTGGCGAAAGAGCTGAGAGAGATGGGGGTGGAGATAATCTCCACCGGCGGCACGGAGGCGAAGCTGCGCGAGGAGGGCATAGACGTCATCCCCATCTCGGAGGTCACGGGTTTTCCCGAGATGATGGACGGCAGGGTGAAGACCCTGCATCCCCACATCCATGCCGCCCTGCTTGCCGACCGCGGCAACCCCGAGCACATGAAGGAGATCGAGAGCAAGGGCATCAGGCCCATCGACCTCGTGGTGGTGAACCTCTATCCCTTCGCGGAGACCATCGCCCGGCCCGAGACCACTCTGGACGAAGCGGTGGAGCAGATAGACATCGGCGGCGTGGCCCTCATCCGCGCGGCGGCCAAGAATTTCGCCGGCGTGGCCATAGTCACCAACCCCAAACGTTACTCGTCCATTCTCCTGGAGATGCGTCGTTCGGACGGAGATCTCGGCATGGAGACGCGGCGATCGCTTGCCGCCGAGGGCTTCCGCCATACCGCCGCCTACGACGCGGCCATCTACGGCTATCTCTCCAAGGCTTTCGAGGAGTTCCCGGAAACGCTCAACCTGGTGCTTAAGAAGAAGGCCGAGCTGCGCTACGGAGAGAACCCCCACCAGAAAGGCGCCCTGTACCAGGAGATCGGTGCCCCATCCACCTCGCTGGTCTTCTCCGAGCAGTGGCACGGTAAGGAACTGTCCTTCAACAACGTGCTGGATACCGACGCGGCCTGGTCCCTGGTCAAGGAATTCCAGCTTCCGGCGGTGGTGATGATCAAGCACAACAACCCCTGCGGCGTGGCCACGGCCGAGCGGCTGTCCGTAGCGTGGCAGCGGGCTTACGAGTGCGATAAGGTTAGCGCCTACGGCAGCGTGATGGCCTTTAACCGCCCCATAGACGAGGATACGGCGGCGCTTATAGCCTCCATCTTCGTGGAGGTGGTCATCGCTCCCGAATACTCCGACGCCGCCCGCAAGTTGCTGCAGGGCAAGGAGGATCTACGCCTGCTCAGCCTGCCACTGGAGGATGGCCTGTACTCCGTGCTCAAGGACCTCAAACGGGTTGACGGGGGGATACTAGTGCAGGAGTACGACTCCGGGGAAGAAGACCTGAGCGGGGTCAGCTTCGTGGGAGGGCGCGAGCCTGCGGACGGGCAATGGGACGACCTGGTCTTCGCCTGGAAGGTGGCCAAGCATACCCGCTCCAATGCCATCGTCCTCGCCAGGGACGGGGCCACGGTGGGGATAGGCGCGGGGCAGATGAACCGCCTCGAGTCGACCCATCTCGCCCTGCGCACGGCGGGTAAAAAGGCCGGGGGGTCGGTTTGCGCGAGCGACGCCTTCTTCCCCTTTCCCGACTCGGTGATCATGGCGGCGGATGCGGGCGTAGAGGCCTTCATCCAGCCGGGCGGGTCCGTGCGCGACGAGGAGACTTTCCAGGTGATAAACGAGCGCGGGCTGCTGATGGTGCTGACCGGCAAGCGCCACTTCCGCCACTGACCCACGCCGATGTCCCGTGCAAACCTGGTGCCCTTCATGTAACATTGCCCTATGAGCAAGTTCTTTCTGGTCGTGCGCATAGTTGTGCTGCTGGCGCTGTTCTTTCTCCTGGCCGCGACCTTCTGGGGACTCGCCAACCGCGAGAGCACCCAGGCCGATGACGGCGTGGCGGAGAAATACGAGGAATACCAGAGGTCCAAACCGGCCTCCTACACCTCTTATCTTCTCATCGGCCTGGTGGTAATCGGTATCTTCGTCGTGCTGGCCTCCATATTCTTCGAATACCACCAGTTGCGCAGGGGAACACCGCTTGCGGCTCCGCTTCCCACCCGGGAGGAGGATGAGCGAGAGCCCCGCTGGAAATAAGGCGATCGCCTTTTTCCGGGCAAGGACTGGAAACCTCGGCGCGTCCAGGAGTTCACACGTCCAAGGGGTCTTGTTTTTTGCATACCCCGGTATGTAAGGGCGATTTCCCTCGAAAGCCGTCTTTTTAACAGCTGTTTTAGAGATGAGATCATGCCGCCCCATGCAAGAAACAAGACCTGGCACCGGGTATGAACGTCTTATTTCTCCCCTGATATTGGGAATAATAGCTTGCAGAAAAAGGCTTAGAAGCTAGCTGTGGAGGAGTGAAAGCGGCATGGAAAAAGAGATGATGGCGCGGGTGATCGAGGAAGCCTGCCCCTTCGCGCAACGGACCCGCCTGCGCCTGCGGGAACTCGATGAGGAAAAAGGCCTCGTGACGCTGGTGATGGAGGAGGACCAGGCCAACCTCAACGCCTTCGGCCTGGTGCATGCCGGGGCCATCTGCGGCCTGGCGGAAACCGCCGGCGGCATGGCCATACTGAGATACATGGACCCCAGGGAGAAACTTGCGCTGAACACGGTCTTCAGCATCCGCTATTTTCATCCCCCGCGGGGCGACCTGAGTTGCACCGCTTGCGTGGTCGAGGAGGAGGCGAGAGCCCTGCTGGAGGCGTTCGAGCGGGAAGGGAAGGCTGACAAGGCCCTGGACCTCAAGGTGCAAGATTCCGCGGGCGTGCTGGTGGCGCAGGCCCAGGCCACTTTCCGCCTCATCAGGACCCCCGAGGAGTACAGGAAATACTTCGGCGGATGAATATTAAACGCACGCTATTGCGGAATCCGGGGCGATGGTGGATAAGGTAACGGGAAGTCAGGGATGGTCATAGGCAGGGCAGGCATCTGATGCAACACAGGGTTTTGCCGACACCGCGGGGCATGACGGCCGCTCTCCTCGTCGCACTTTTCTTTGCGCTCGCGGCCACCTGTCTCGTCGGATGCGGACAGGAGGAAGGAACCGTTCCCGTAGAATTCGATGAGCCTGAACCGGGAGCGAACACCACCGGCCTTCCCCTGGAACTTCCCGAGGGGTTCTCCACATCCATATTCGCCGAGGGCCTCGGGGCGCCCCGGGTGCTTGCCCTCGATCCCGAAGGGAACCTCGTCGTCAGCATACCTTCACGGGGATCGGTCGTGGCGCTCCCCGATCGGGACGGCGACGGGACCGCCGATGGCGCGGTCACGGTCGTCTCCGGGCTGAACCGCCCCCACGGCATCGCCTTTCTCTGCGAGGACACCTGCAGCCTGTATGTAGCCGAGACCGATGGGGTAAGGGTTTTCGATTACGATGCCGGCACCCTGTCCGCCTCCGAGCGGGGCAGGGTGATCGAGCTGCCGGGGGGAGGCGGGCACTCGACACGCACCATCGTCATCGGGGATACCCCCGCGGGGAAGAAGCTGTTCGTGTCCATCGGCTCTTCCTGTAATGTCTGCATCGAGCAGGACTTCAGGAGAGCCAGTATCATGACGGCGGACCTCGACGGCGACAACTTTACGACCTTCGCTTCCGGGTTGCGCAACTCCGTGTTCATGGCCTTCCACCCCGTGACCGGGGAACTGTGGGCGACCGAAATGGGCAGGGATAATCTCGGTGACGACCTACCGCCTGACGAGATCAACATCCTCGCAGAGGGCAAGGATTATGGCTGGCCTTTCTGTTACGGGCACAATATCCCTGACAGGGAATTCGGCGCTACCCCCGATGACTGTGCCGGCAAGACCCCGTCTCATATAGATCTCCAGGCTCATTCCGCGCCTCTGGGGCTGGCCTTCGTCACCACCGAAAGCTGGCCGGACGATTACACCCTGGATCTGCTGGTCGCCTATCATGGTTCGTGGAACCGCACGGAGCCCACGGGGTATAAGATAGTGAGGTTCAGGCTTGATGGGGCGGGATCATTCCAGGGTGAGGATGACTTCATCACGGGCTGGTTGCGGGATGACGGCAGTGTCCTGGGGAGGCCGGCGGACCTGCTGATGGATAGGGAAGGTATCCTCTATGTCTCTGACGACAGGCTCGGGGTCATCTACCGCGTGGAACCGCCGCGGCACCCATAGCCATCCCTTGCAGGTGATGCCTCCCGCCACCGAACCCTCGTCTTTCGGGCCGCTTTCACCCGCGGTGGTTCGTATCCTGTGACCTTCGCCTACTTGGTTTTAGCGCGAGGCCCTGTTTCCTTGACCCAGACCAGGACCACCGCTATGGCTACCACTCCCAGGGCCATGAGGAATATGATGGACCAGCGGTAATCGGGAACGCCCGCCGACGTCTCCGTCTTGAAGACCTCCATGAGCAGGGGGATGACGAAGGAGCCGATACTGCCTATGGCCATCAGTGTGCCCACCGCGGCCCCGGCCAGGCGCGGCCCTATATCCTCCATCTCTCCGGCGATGGTGAAGGTGACCGGAAGGGCGGAGAGCAGGAAGAAGCCCAGCAGCGCCCCGGCGATGATGTCGACCGGCTTGGACCCCACGAAACCCATCAGGAAGAGCATGGGGATGGGTATCAGTCCGGCCAGGACGAGGAAGGGCTTGCGCAGGCCTATCCTCTCGGAGACGCCGGGAAGTACGGCGGCCCCCAGTATCCCGCCGATTATGACCGCGCTGGCGACTGAAGCCGCGAACTTGCTCGTGAAACCGGGGCCGTGATAGGTGATTATCTTCTCCGCGGTCACCACCAGGCCCATGTATATCCCGTAACCGATGAGTGACACCGTGGCCAGGGCGCGGAAGATCGAGGAGCGCAGAAAGCGGCGCAGCGACTCCATGGTCCCCAGCTTCACCTCTTCCGGCAGCGGGCCGGACGGGGTTGGGGGGTCCTCACGGGTCAGGAGGATGAAAAGGATGGTGGTGACGGCCATGACGATGGCGAATATGGTGAGGACGTTGTTCAGTCCCGACTGGATCACCGCCCTGTTTCCCGTTTCGACGGCGTCTTCTGGGATGGCGGCGATGGAGGTCACCAGCTGAAAACCGACGGCCGTGCCCAGGTAGAAGAACATGGTGGCAAGCCCTATACCCAGGGCCCGGTCCTTTTCCTTGAACCACTTGATGGGCATCTTGGACATATTGGTGATGATGAACACCGCCGCGGCGCCGATGATCGCCTGGCAGACCAGGTAGATCCAGTATTGGGCGCTGCCCGAGTCGATCACGTGGGGGACGATAGCGCGGAATATACCCAGGACGGAACATACGATGGCCCCCAGGGCGGCGGCGAACTTGAAGCCCCTGCGGTCGGCCAGGTCTCCCGCGTAGGAGCCGAAGAAGACGAACATCAGCGGCCCCACCAGGGCCAGTGCCCGGATGGCAGTCGAGCCCGTGCCCAGGGCGAACTGCACGTCGGATTCTATGGGGGCGAAGCTCACCCACAGCATGGCCTGCGCAACCAGTATAAGGCCATAGAGCAGGAGCACCACCCAGCGATAGCCGTACTGCCTGTATTCCTCCGTAACCAGGGATCCCTCCATGTCATACCCCCTTTGTTCAAGCGGACAGCGCCCACATCCCGGGAGCCGTCTAACAGCGCGCTCTCGCTTCAATATGGCTGAAATATAATTGAACGCGCATGCCTATTCTTCCTTTATACCGCGTTTCTCACAGCGCCACCGCCATATACGCGCCGCCCGCCATTACCGCGACCCCCACCAGTTTCAATACGGTGATGGATTCCTGGGGCGAGCTCCACAGGGCGAACTGGCTGATAAGGACGCCGGCGATGACCTGCCCAGCCAACTGGAGCACGTTGGTGGGGCCGGCTCCGATCTTGGGGATGATGATCGCGATGGCCAGGACCAGGGCCGCCCCCATGGCTCCCGCCAGCAGAAGCATGGGATTGATCTCCTTGAACCTGCTGACGGCGGAGCGGTTGGGGCCGGCGAGCCAGATGATTATGGCCACCACCGCCCCGATGGTCCAGAAGGCTGCGTTGGCGGCGCGGGCGTTTTCGATCTTCTCGCCCACGTCGGCGTTCATGGCCAGGTGCCCGGCGATGACCAGGCCTACCCCGAAGGCGAGCAGATAGTAAAAACTCTTGTTCATGTCCCACCCCCGTTAATATCGTCCGGCCGCATCTCGCGGCCTTCCCGTGCCGATGCGATAGCCGCCAGGGCGAACTGCAGCACCCGGCGCCCCTCCCAGGGCGTAAGATGTGGGGGCTCGCCACCGCGCATCGCGTCCAGCAGGTGGCGGGTGCAGTCGCGGAAACTGGCCCCCCAGTCGGCCTCCAGGTTCGTATAGGCCGTCATCCTGCCCTCCCGGTAATGGAGCAGGGGAGGGATATCGAGCATGTTGCCATGCCCGCGCGTGACCCAGATTATCCCCTCGGTTCCCGTGATCTCCACGCGGTCGTCCGCGGAATAGTAGTCCGACTTTATAAGCATCTCGTAAGCCCAGGTGAAATCGATACTCCCGAACGGACCTCCACCGGCGTGTTTCCACATGCAGATGCTCGGGGCGTCTACGCACATCCCCTCCCCCAGGTCCATCTTTTCCATCCAGCAGAACACCTTTTCCACCTCCCCCAGCAGAAAGAGGGCGATGGAGAACTTGTGAAAGCCGTCGTCGAATACGAAAGGCCCGCCCCCGCAGGTCTCCTCCTTCACCCGCCAGGCCCACGCCTCGATCGGTACTTCCCATCCCCCCTCGGCCGAGCCGGCCAGCGAGCGCATGCGCACGTTAAGGGGAGTCCCGATGGCCCCTTCGTCGATGAGCTCCTTGGCCTTGACGATGGGCGGGTAGAAGATGAAGTTCTCGAATATACGCAGGGTGACGCCGGACTTCTCCGCCGCGGCTATGATCTTGTCGAACTCGCCTACGCTGAGCGCCGGGGGTTTCTGCAGGGAGATATGCTTGCCCGCCCTCGCCGCCGCCAGGGCCATTTCCAGGTGAAGGTGGTGGGGGGTGAGTATCTCCACCAGGTCGATGGAGGGGTCTTCCAGTAGTTGCCGGTAGTCCCCGTAATGCTTTTCTATGCCGTACCTCTCGGCCCGTTCCCGTCTTTTCTCCTCCGAGATGTCGGCCACCGCGAGCACCTCGGCGTCCTCCCGCCCCTCGTAACCCAGCATGTGCATGTCGAAGATCCGCCCGCAGCCGATGATCCCCACCCCGACGTGTTCCCCGGGCATGACCGCCCCTCCCTCCACGTATACGCGCATTGGCTCAAGGTGTCATCACATGCTTCGCCGGAGCCGCCATCTCCTCCTTGCTGGCAGCTGGCCTCCGGTCTCCGGGGTGAGGGGTGAAGAGCTGTCGTCTGGTCCGCATCAGCTGTGACCGTCCTCGAATCTCTCGATCGCCTTCAGGATCTCGAAGGGCAGCAGGAACACTATGGTGTTGCTCTGGTCCGAGGAGAGGTCGGTGAGGGTGGAGAGGGTCCTCAGGAACATGCCCCCCTTCGTACTGGCGATTATCTCGGCCGCCTTGGATATGTTGTCGGCCGCTATACGATCACCCTCCGCCTTGATGATCACGGCTTCCTTCTCTCTCTCCGCCTCCGCGGCGCGCGCGAGAGCCCGCTGCAGGTTCTCCGGCAGCTGGATGTCCTTGAGCTCCACGGAGGTCACCTTTATGCCCCAGGGGTCGGTCTCCCGGTCCACGATGTCTTTTATGCGGGCGGCGATGGCCTCGCGTTTCTGCAGCAGTTCGTTGAGGCTGGCCTCCCCGACCACGTTTCTCATGGTGGTCTGCGCCAGCTGAGAGATGGCGTAGAAATAATCGCTGACATTGATGATGGCGCTCTCCGCGCTGAAGACCCTGAAATAGAGCACCGCGTTGATGGTGGTGGAGACGTTGTCCCTGGTGATGGCCACCTGGGAGGGCACGTCCATCACCGTGACGCGTATATCCACCGTCACTATACGCTGGAAGATGGGCAGCGCCAGGCGCCAGCCCGGCTCGCATACCCGGCTGAACTTGCCGAAGGTGAACTTGACCCCGCGCTCGTACTCGTTGATGACCCGGATGCCGGAGAGGATGTAGAGGATGAGAGCGCCCAGGATCACGGCCAGAACCGTGAACAGCCCCGTCATGAATACCAACCCCTTCCCTTCGCCCGCCCGCCTGCGGGCCTGCCGTCTTCGATGCTGGACCACGGAGCCTTTTCAACCATATTAGCAGAATGTCCCGTGATGCTGAGGCTGGTGCGGCGCCCGCTGCACGGACGATCCGGTGCCCGGGACATATCCAGGCTGCGGGCCCGGCTTCCCGCGACCTCCGGCCGCTTCTTTTCGCGGGACAGTAAGGTCGCTGACGCCGCTCCGCATTCCCACCCTAACTATCATGCAAGCCCTCGCTCAGAGCCGCCTTCAGCCTGCCGGCGAGTTCGCCGGCCCGCGCGGCTGGGTCTTCGCCCGCGTCTGCAGCGTCCATGGCCGCCTTGACCAGGGCGCTGCCGACCACCACGCCGTCTGCAAGATCTCCGGCCCGGCGGCACTGATCGGGGTTGGAGATCCCCAACCCCAGGGCCAGGGGGACTTCGCAGCAGGAGCGGGCCCGCCGCATGAACGGACCCACTTCCTCCGCCAGGCTCTCTCTAATGCCCGTGGTGCCGCGCACCGCGAAGCAGTAGAGAAATCCCTGCGCCAGGCCACCCAGGTAGCGCAGGCGCCCCGGGGTAGTGGTGGCCGAGGCGAAAAGTATGGTGAGGATGCCCTCGCCACCCGCGGCTTCTCCCCAGGAAGCCATTTCCTCGGGCGGCAGGTCGGGTATGAGGACCCCGTCCACCCCGGCCCCCGCCGCCGCGCGAGCGAAGGCTCCGTGTCCCATGCGCAACACGGGGTTGTAATAGGTCATGACCATGAGCGGTTTACCAGTCGCTTCCCTGAGCGTCCCCGCTGCGTCGAAGACATCGCCTACCCTGAAGCCGGCCTCCAGGGCGCGGCGCGAAGATTCCTGGATAACCGGGCCGTCCAGCACCGGGTCAGAGAAAGGGATGCCCACCTCCAGGGCGTCGCAGTGCTCCAGCAACGCGCCCGCTATATCCAGCGATGTTTCCTTGTCGGGAAACCCCGCGGTAGAAAACCCGATAAGGGCGGCGCCGTTTCCCCTCGATGCCTCGAACATGCCGTCGATGCGGTCAACACCGTTCATCGCGAGCACCCCCTCGCCCGTATGAGCGTGTCCACGTCCTTGTCGCCGCGCCCCGAGAGGCACACTATCATCGAGCTGTTCCGCGGCATCGCGCCCGCCAGCCGCATGGCATGGGCTATGGCATGCGCGCTCTCCAGGGCGGGGAGTATGCCCTCGGCGCGGCACAACGTCTCCGTCGCGCGCAGCACCTCGCCGTCGCCTACGTTCACGTACTCTGCCAGGCTGTTGTCCTTGAGGAAGGAATGCTCCGGGCCCACCCCGGGGTAATCCAGGCCCGCGGAGATGGAATGGGTCTCCAGCACCTGGCCGTCGTCGTCCTGCAGCAGGTAGCTGAGGGCGCCGTGCAGCACGCCCGTCGATCCCAGGCACAGGGTGCTGCCATGGTCTCCGGGCTCGCTCCCCCTGCCCCCTGCTTCCACTCCTACCATGCGCACCCCGTCCCCGAAGAAGGGGCGGAACAGCCCCAGCGAGTTGCTGCCGCCGCCCACGCAGGCCACCAGGCAGTCCGGCAGCCTTCCCGTACGCTGCAGGTGCTGCTCCCGCGCTTCCCGGCCGATTACGGACTGGAAATCCCGCACCATCATTGGGAAGGGATGCGGGCCCACCACCGAGCCCATGCAGTAATAGGTATAGCCGGAAGTGGCGACCCAGTCGCGCAAGGCCTCGTTTACCGCGTCCTTTAAGGTGCGCGAGCCGGTGGAGACGGGGATCACCCGCGCTCCCAGCAGCTCCATGCGGAAGACGTTAAGCGACTGCCTGGCCATGTCCGTCTCCCCCATGAAGACGTCGCATTCCAGGCCCAAAAGGGCAGCCGCGGTTGCGGTGGCCACCCCGTGCTGGCCGGCGCCGGTCTCCGCGATAACGCGGCGCTTGCCCATGCGCCGCGCCAGCAGGCATTGGCCGAGGGTGTTGTTTATCTTGTGGGAACCGGTGTGGCAGAGGTCCTCGCGCTTGAGGAATATGGTGGCCCCGCCAGCCTCGCTTGTGAGCCGGCGCGCCTCGTAGAGCGGCGTAGGCCTGCCCGCGTAGTCCCGCAGGTAGGAGGCGAGTTCCTCGCCGAACCCCGGGTCGGATACGGCCTCGATGTAAGCGTTTTCCATTTCCTCCAGGGGCGCCACGAGCGTCTCCGGGACGTAACGGCCCCCGAAAACGCCGAAATGCCCGCCCTTGCGGTCTATCTCGCTAGAGGTTGACGGCTTCGTTTTCATTTGTCCCTCCCGGTCTTTCCTCGAATGCCTCGACTGCCGCGCGGGCGAAATCCCGCAGCAGCGCCCTGTCCTTTATTCCCGGGCTCGCTTCGACCCCGCTGGAAATGTCCACCCCGAAAGGGCGCACTTTCCTGACCGCGTCGCCCACGTTCGCGGGGTTCAACCCCCCGGCCAGGATTACCCGGGAGGAGCGCGCCGCCAGCGCCGCCAGCTCCCAGTCGCATGTCTTTCCCGTACCCCCGGAGAGGACGGGGTCCCAGGTATCCAGAAGGACGGCGAAGACGCCGCGGTAGTCCGCGATGCGTTCCAGGTCCCCGGGCGAGCGCGGCCGCAGAGCGGCGATGGCCCTGCCGCCGAAACTCCGGACGGCCCCCGGCCCCTCCCCGCCGTGGAGCTGCACCAGGTCCAGGCCGCAGAGGTCCACGATGTTCCTTATCACCTCGTGTTTCTCGCCCGAGAAGACGCCTACCCTCAGGATGGAAGGGGGAAGGGAAGAGCATATCTCGAGGGCGCGCTCGGGGCTCACACGGCGCGGGCTGGGGGCGAATACGAAACCCACGGCGCCGTAGCCGAGTTCGCAGGCCGTAAAGGCGTCCTCCTCGCGCGTGATCCCGCATACCTTAAGCAGGGACATCTCGACCACCCCGCAATGCCGCCAGCGCCGCCCCGGCATCGCCACTTCGCGCCAGCGCCTCTCCGACCAGGACGGCATCCACGCCGAGGCTTTGGAGGCACGCTACCTGCTCCCGCCGCGTATAGCCGCTCTCGCTCACCAGTGTAATGTCCCCGGGGACCAGCGGCGCCAGCCTGGAGGTGGTCTCCAGGTCCACCTCGAGCGTGCGCAGGTCGCGGTTGTTTATGCCGACGATGCCCGCACCCGCGCCGAGCGCCGCGTCCAGGTCCGCCTCGCCGTGCACCTCCACCAGGGCGTCCAGCCCCAGCTCCTCAGCCTCCGCGAGGAGGCGGGAAAGCCGGCTTCCCGGCAGGAGGGCGGCGATGAGCAGCACGGCGCTCGCACTTCCCGCCCTTGCCTCCAGGAGTTGATAGGGGTCGAGGATAAAATCCTTGCGCAGCAGGGGCAGCGCCGTTGCCGCCCGCGCCGCGATCAGATCGTCCAGGCTACCCGCGAAGAAATGCGGCTCCGTGAGCACGGAGACGGCGCAGGCTCCGCCGCGCTCGTAGGAGCGTACCAGGTCCGCGACGGAGAGGTCGGGCCTGATGGGGCCGCGGGACGGAGAAGAGCGCTTAACCTCCGCGATGACCTTTATCCCGTCGCCCTGCCCATTCCTCAAGGCCTGGCGGAAGGAGGGGGGAACGGGGGATCTCGCGCAAGCCTCCCGCAGCGCCGCCGGCCGTCTTGCGCTCTTGGCGTGTTCCACGCGCCTCAAGGTCGATGCGGCCACTTCGTCCAGGAACATGCTCAACGCCCCCCCGTACTGCTGTCACCGGCATGCGTGCCTGGATCGGCGGTGAAGGCCGCCAGTTCCTCCAGCTTGCGCAGGGCCGCGCCGGAATCGACGGAGCGCTCGGCCAGGGTTATGCCCTCCCGCAGGCCCGCCGCTTTTCCCGCCACCACCAGGGCGGCTGCGGCGTTGAGCAACGCCACGTCTCTGCGAGGCCCTAGCATTCCCGCCAGGATCTCGTCCCTGATGATGCGCGCGTTCTCCCCCGCGTCGCCTCCCGCCAGGTCACGCAGGTCGGCCCGGGCTATGCCCAGGTCCCGGGGGTCGAAAAGGTAGTGATTGACGCCGGCAGGCCCTATCTCCCACACCTGGGTGGGGGAGGTGGTGGAAAGCTCGTCCATGCCGTCCTCGCCGTGCACCACCATGGCCCTCTTCACCCCCATCTCCGACAGGGCCTGGGCCAGGAGTGGGGCTTTTTCCCGCGATCCCACGCCGAGCACCTGCGCCTCGGCGCCGGCCGGGTTGGTCAGGGGGCCCAGCAGGTTGAAGGCGGTGGGGATGCCCATTTCCCGCCGCGCGCGCATCACGTGGCGCATGGCGGGGTGAAAGCGGGGCGCGAAGAGGAAGCCTATGCCCACCTCCTCTATGCAGGCCCGTACTTCCTCCGGCTCCAGTTCTATGCCCACACCCAGCGCCTCCAGCACGTCCGCGCTGCCGCAGGGTGAAGAGACACCGCGGTTGCCGTGCTTGGCCACGTAGGCCCCCGCACCGGCCGCTATGAAGGCGGCTACGGTGGAGATGTTGAAGGTGGCCAGCCCGTCGCCGCCCGTGCCGCAAGTATCGAGGAGGGGAGCCACCCCCGGCTGGATGATGGTGGCCGCCTCGCGCATGCCCTCGGCGAAGCCGGCTATTTCCAGGGCCGTCTCTCCGCGCATCTTCAGCGCGACGAGAAGGGCCGCTATCTGGGCGTCACTCGCCTCGCCCCGCATGAGGTGCAGCATGGTCGCGCGCGCTTCCTCGCGGCGCAGGCTCTCTCCCGCCGCCAGCCTGGATATCGTCTCGCTTACCGTCCCCGTCTCTACGGGAAGAGTGCGAACGCCTTGCTCGCTCATCGTTCCACCTCCGTGTCCAGGAAATTGGCCAAAATCTCGCCGCCGCGGGTGGTGAGGATAGATTCCGGATGGAACTGCACGCCCTCCACGGCCATGCGGCGGTGGCGCACTCCCATCACCAGCCCGTCCTCCGAACGTGCGCTCACCTCCAGCTCCTCCGGGATGGACGCGAGCATGAGGGAATGGTAGCGCGTGGCTTCGATCGGGCTTTCGAGGCCGCGGAAGATAGTCCTGGCATCATGGGATATGCTGGAAAGTTTGCCGTGTACAGGGCGCGGGGCCCGCACCAGCTCGGCCCCGAAGCACTGCCCGATGGCCTGATGTCCCAGGCATACACCCAGCACCGGTACTTTTCCCGCGAAGAGACGCACCGCGTCCATGGTCATCCCGGATTCTACCGGGGTCCCGGGTCCGGGGGAGATCACCAGGTGGGTCGGCTCCATACCCGGAAGCTCGCCGGCCTCCATGGCGTCGTTGCGCACCGGCACCACCTCCGCCCCCAGCACCTCCAGGGCCTGGGCGAGGTTGAAGGTGAAGGAATCGTAATTGTCTATGAGCAGCACCCTCTTCACAGCCTTACCCCCTCGCGCGCCTCGGCCAGCCGCAGCGACCGCAACAGGGCACGCGCCTTGTTGCGGGTCTCCTCGTACTCGCGGGAGGGGTCCGAATCGGCCACCACCCCACCTCCGGCCTGCACGTAAGCGCGTGCCCCGTGGGCTACGATGGTGCGGATGGCGATGCAGGTGTCCATGTCCCCGCCGTAGGAGATATAGCCCACGGCTCCCGCGTAAGGCCCGCGCCGGTCCTTTTCCAGCTCGTCGATGATCTGGCAGGCGCGGATCTTGGGCGCGCCGGAGACCGTTCCCGCGGGGAAGGACGCGCCCAGCAGCTCGCGGTTGCCGCACCCGGGACGCAGCTCCCCGCTCACCTCGCTGACCAGGTGCATGACGTGGGAGAAGCGCTCCACCTCCATCATGCGCTCTACGCGTACCGACCCCGGCACGCATACCCGCCCCAGGTCGTTGCGGGCCAGGTCCACGAGCATCACGTGTTCCGCCCTCTCCTTGGCGTCGCCCAGGAGTTCCTCCTCCAGGGCCGCGTCCTCCCTGGGCGTCTTTCCCCGCGGCCGCGTCCCGGCGATAGGCCGTATCACCGCCCGGCCTCCCCGCTGCCGCACCATGGGCTCGGGTGAAGAGCCGATGAGGCAGAGGTCGTCGAAGCGCAGGTAGAACATGTATGGAGAGGGGTTCTCCGACCTCAGGCTGCGATAGACATTGAAGGGGGAGCAGCGCAAGGGCAGGGAAAAGCGCTGCGAGGGCACCACCTGGAAGGCGTCCCCGGCGTAGATGTAATCCCTGGCCCTTTCCACCACCGCCTCGTACTCCTCGCGCGTGAAGTTGGATTCCACCCCGCGGAAGTCGGCATCCTCCGACAGGAAGTAAACGTCGGGGGAGCGGTCGCGCGGGACGCTCCCGGCGAGTTCCCGCGACATCTCTTCCAGGGAGGCGATAGCGCCGCGGTAAAGCGCCCGCGATTCACCTTCTCCGGCATCGCGCGGCACGAGCACGTTGGCCATGAGCACCAGGCGTCCGGACAGGTGGTCGAAGGCGGCCGAGGTGCGGGTGAACATGAACATCATCTCGGGCAATCCCAGCCCGCCGCCGTTTCTCAGCTCAACGCTCTCCATATAAGGCAGTAGGTCGTAGGAAAAATAACCCACGGCCCCGCCGCTGAAAGGAGGTTCGTCGGCGCCTTCGTGGGCGTCGAAGCCCCGCATGGCCTGGAAGAGGTAATCGACGGGATTGGCTGCGTCCGCGATATCCCCGTTCCCCAGGGGGAGGTCCAGCCTGCCGTCCATGCAGCGCAGCACGGCCAGGGGCTCGCACCCGATGAAAGAGTAGCGGCCCCACCTCTCGCCGCCCTCGGCGCTCTCCAGCAGAAAGGAGTACTTGCCTTTGCTCAGCTTGAGAAAGGCGGTGACCGGTGTTTCCGTATCGGCGCTCACCGTGCGCGATACGGTCACCAGGTTGTGGCTGCGCGCCAGGCCCGCGAACTCCTCCTCGCCGGGGGTATACAGGCCCGCCGCCATGCCGCTGGTGCCACGGGTGTAAGAAAACGTCTTCAAGTCCTTCTCCTCCTTTGCTCGATGAAAGAATAAGGCCGCGTACCTCGGGTACACGGCCACATAAGGGTGGGTATGTTAAAGGCCGTGACCCTTCAGAGAGGTTTCACGGCCCTTTTTTCCGGTTATCGGCTGAGAAAAGAACGCGCTGCGGCCGGAGCCCTCTCTAAGAGGCGCTCCACCACCATCGATAAACGCGCATATTTCCTTTCATAGTGAAAGGATTGTAGGATAAAAATCCCAACCTGTCAATGGGGTCAGGTCTTGTTTTTTGCATACTCCAGTATCTCAACGATTATTGAACATATGCCCGCGTATATGCAGCACGTTTGCACCCTATACCATATTATGGTATGCAAAAAACAAGACCTGACCCCTTAAACCTTCTCCACCACGGTGGCGATGCCCACGCCCCCTCCGCCGCAAAGGGTCTGCAGCCCGTACCTGAGGTCGTTGCGCATCATCCAGTGCACCATCTCCGTGAAGTAGAGAACGCCGGTGCAACCGATGGGGTGCCCCAGGGCGCAGGCACCTCCCGTGGGATTGATGCGCGGGTCGTCGAAGTCCAGCCCGAATTCCTGGCAGAAGGCAAGCACCGGCGGCACGAATGCCTCGTTGGGTTCGAAGACGTCCATGTCGTCCATGGTGAGATGTGCCCGCTCCAGGGCCTTGTGCATGGCCGGCACCGGCCCCAGCAACATGATCAAGGGCTCGGACCCGGCAACGGCCGTTGAGACTATGCGCACCATGGGCTCCAGGCCGAGTTCATCCGCTTTTTCGGCGGTCATGAGCATGACCGCGGCAGCTCCGTCCACGATGGCCGAGGAGGTGGCCGCGGTCACGGTGCCGTCATCCCGAAAGCGCGGGGGGAGCGAGGCGATTTTCTCCAGGGCAGCTTCGGGGTCGTCCAGTGCCTGCCTCCTGGGCGGTTCGTCCTCGACGACCACCGTTTTCCCGCCGTCCTCACCTTCGAACTCCACCGGGATGATGCGCTTGCGATACCATTCCTCGTCGCGCATGGCCTGCACCGCCTTCTGGTGGCTCCACAGGGCGAAGCGGTCCATATCCTCGCGACCCAGGTTGTAGCGGTCGGCCAGCATCTGGGCGCTCACCCCCATGGGTGCCAGGGCGAAACGCTCCATAGCCCTGGGATGTATGCTCACCGGCATGCCTGCCTGCATGGCCGCCTGAAAGTCCGACCCCATGCCGTAATGGCTCATGTTCTCCACCCCGGCGGCGATGGCGATGTCCCCCGCACCGCACATAAGCGCATGCGCCTGGGAGTTGATCGCCTGCAGGCCGGCGTTGCAGTAACGGTTGACCGTCCAGCCGGCGACCTCCTCCGGAAGGTCGGCGGCGAGCACGCCGATCCTGCCCACGTTCAGGCCCTGTTCGCCTATCTGGCTCAGGCAGCCCACGGCCACATCCTCGATGGACACTTCCTCGAAGGAGGGCGCCTTTTCCTTTACCCTGTCGACCAGGCTCCGCAGGGCCGTCGCCAGCAGCAGCTGCGCCGATACTTTGGAAAACACCCCGCCCTTAGCCGCGCCAGCCCAGCCGGACCTGCCGGTCGGAGTGCGCACCGCATCCACCACCACGACTTCCTTGAGTTCCATGTATGCCCTCCTTGAGTACGGGGGGTCAGGTCTTGTTTTTTGCATAACATAATATGGTAATCGTTACATAGATGCTGCTTAAAGGCGGGCATAAGTATAATAACCTCTAAGATACCCGGGTATGCAAAAAACAAGACCTGACCCCTTTTACTTTCAGCCTTTTCTCTCCTCGTCTTTCCAGAACAGCTTCTCCAGCTCCCTCTTGATTATCTTGCCGTCGATATGGCGCGGAAGCTCCTCGAAGAACTCGACCCTGGCGGGAAGCGTGAACCCGCGCAGCCCTTCCTCCCGGCAGAAGGTGAGGATATCCTCCTCATTCGCGCCCCTGCCCTCGTGGAGCTGCACGCAGGCGATGGCTACTTCGCCAAGGTCCGGGTAAGGCATGCTCACCACCGCGGCGTCGAACACCATCGGGTGGCGCAGGACCACGCCCTCGATCTCCAATGGATAGACGTTGACCCCACCCGAGATGATCATCTCCTTCAGCCTGCCCGTGAGATAAAGGAAGTCATCCTCGTCGGTGTAGCCCAGCAGCCCGTCGTCGTACCACTCCTTTCCCTCGATCACCCGGATAGATTCGTGAAGCTTGTCTTCAGAGCCCGGGTAGCGCAGGGCCAGGGTTGAGGCGGTGCGCCCCATGACCCTGCCCATCTCGCCGGGCTCCGCCCACCTTCTCTCCTCCTCCACGTATATCCCGAGGTCGCCGCAGCGCGCCTTGCCCACGCTGTTCAAGCGCTCAGGTTTTTCCTCGTAGTCCTGGGGAAGGAGCACGGTGATGATGGCCGTCTCGGAGCTGCCGTAATACTCGCTGAACACCGGCCCTGGCGCTCCCCTCTCCATGAAAAGCCGGTTGATGTCCCTTTTCACCTGCGGCGGGCAGGGGGCGGCGGCGCAGATGACGGAGCGCATGGAGCCCAGCCAGTATTTCTTCTTCACTTCCTCGGGCAGCGCCAGCACCCGCTGCAATATGGTGGGGGCCACGAAGGTCCAGTTGATGCGCTCTGCCTCGATGAGGCGCAGGAACTCCTCGGGGTCGAACTTGCGCATGAAGACCCCGGTGGCCCCCAGCATGAAACAGGGCGCCCATCCGGCGGCCGTTCCGGCATGATAGACGGGGGTCACGATGAGGGTCCTTATGTTCTTGGTGATGGGGTCGCTTATGCGATCGCCGCCGAACCAGAAAAAGTAGCTGAAAGCGCGCGAGGTGTAGGGGAGGAAGTTCTCGAAACTCTCCCGCGGCGCCTCGGCGAGGTCGGAGAGCGCGTAGCTCAGGCTGTCGTAGAGGTTGGAGCTCTTGGGTATGCCCGTGGTCCCGCCGGTATAGGGGTTGAGGGAGGCCAGGAAATTCACGTCCGGCCTGGTGTCCGGATAGCGCACCAGCAGCTCCTCGTAGGAGATCATGCCCTCGGGGAGTTCGCCGCACGCACCCAGCACCACGAAATGCTCTATCCCCTCCAGCCCGTCCTTTATCTCCGTTATCTCGCCCAGGAGATCGGCATCGAAGATGAACACCCTCGGCGTTCTGAGGTTGATGGTCCTGCGCAGTTCCTCTCCCCTCAGATGCCAGTTGACGAAAGGCATGGGCGCGCCGATGAGGCTGGTGGCGTTGAGGATCTCCAGGAAAGCCGCGCTGTTGAAGATCATGGTGGCCACGCGGTCCTTGGGCTTCACCCCCAGCCCCTGCAGGGCGTTAGCGAGTTTGAGCACCCTGGTCTTGAGCTGCGCGTAAGTGATATGCATGTCCCCGTCCACGGCGGCCTCGCGGTCTCCGAAAACGTCCCACATGCCCAGGGACCAATTGGGGACGATCTTGCCCACCTTTACCTTGCCCAGGTCGCGCAGGTTCTTGAGCAGTCCTTGTCCGCCGGAGAAGATCTTCCCTACGATCCTGACGGTTTTCCCACTCCCGCCCCACTGCTGTTTGAATGTCCTGCCCAGCCCCTTGGTCTCCTCCATGCGCAAGAAGGGAGGCAAGGCTCGCGCCAGCCCCATGAACGTCTTCTCCGCCTGCATGACAATCCCCCTCCGTAACTTGTCCGTAAGTGCGGATCTTGGCCTTACAAAGGTTTATTCGTGGTGGGACCGTTGCTGTAAGGGACGTTTGGTTAATAAGCTGGGATGTTGCTATGGTAATCCAAGGATAATACAGGAAGCGGCGATAAGCCACATGCAAATCGTTATGAGACCGGGTTGCCCTTCCGGCAACCGTTTCACTTTTTAACCTGTATTCGTAAATATGTTACTCAATTATTGTTTATTGCCTATTTCAGCAATGCAAGCGATTAATCCTTGCTGTTCAAAATGGGAAATCCTGGTTTAAGGGAGGATGTGCTTGCCCGAGTCCGCTCTACGCAATAGGAGGCTGCCCCAGCGACTGCAGCAGCAGGTTGACCTGCTCCCTCGCTTTCTTGCGCGGGATGGAACCCGTGAAACCCCCGGAGTCGAGCTTCAATTCCTCGGGCATGAGCATGAGGGTGAAGATGCGGTTGAACATCGGCACCCAAACCCAGGCCTCCAGGTGGTAACCGCTGCCCGTGTAATTTACCTGCAGCCTCTGCGGCGCGACCAGGAGCCCCTGACCCCTCTGGTAGAGTCTGGACACCTGGTCGCTGGCGATCAGCTTGTAACCGTTCTGCTGCGTCCAGCCATCCAGTATCTGCCAGAAGTCCGCGCCCGCCGTGAAATCCCTTACCGTCCTCCCTTTTACCGACACCTCCATACCTCCCTGTGTCCGCATGACCGCTTCGCTCTGCCGCTCATTATCGCACAAGACGGGAAGATTTTGGGGCGCCTTCCGGAGTGGGCCTTTCTCGCCCCAACACGACCGGGATCGTGTTGCCGGCTGTCCGGAGTTTCTACCCGGTAGCTTGCAGGTCGGTCAGGCAAGCCGTATATAATCAAGGGCAAGATGGCAACGGTTGGCAGGCAAGCAGGGGGATACAGGAGCTGCTGAAGCCATGCCCATGGCTTTCAGCGGCAGGCTGCGAAGGGGGATGTCCATGGCTGGTGGGAAGATGGAACTGTTCGGGAACATGAGACTCATCGATGGCGTCACGGAAGACGTTCGTGAAGGCTTGGCCGGATCGGCGGGAGAGAATTCGAGAAATGAGATATGACCCCAAGATGTTGCTGGTAGAGAACGCAACCATAGAGGATGCGGAGGAGATCCTCGCCCTGCAGAAGGCAGCCTACGCCAGCGAAGGCCGGCTTTACAATGACCCCGACCTGCCGCCGCTCACCCAGCCCCTGGAGGACATGAAGGCCGATTTCGCGCACCGTCTCGTGCTCAAGGCGGTGGAGGAGGGGGAGATAGCGGGCTCGGTGCGGGCCCACATGAAGGAGGGGAACTGCCTTATCGGAAGGCTCATCGTGCGCCCCGACCGCCAGGGCCGCGGCATCGGGCAACTGCTCATGTCCGAGATAGAAAAGCGCTTCCCCCAGGCGGAGAGCTACAGGCTTTTCACCGGTCACCGCAGCGAAAAGGCGCTTCATATCTATGCCAAGATGGGATACGAGGTTTACCGCACCGAATACCTGCACGAGAACCTGACCCTTATCTATATGGAGAAAAGAACCGACAGGCACTCGGAGCCTCAAGTGTAAGCGCTTTCCCCGTTAAGAGGGCACATGCCGATTGCATGTAGACGATCCGTATGGTGTGATGCCGCGGGATAACGTAGCTAGACCATGTGCGGATGCGGGGCTTTCTCCAGGGCGCGCGACACCGTTTCCGCGTAGAGGCGGGCGCCGTAGCGGTTGAGGTGTACGCCGTCCATGGTCAGCACCAGGCCTCTCCTTCCGCTGAGGCGGTCGGCGCCGCGGGGTGTGAGGCAGTGAAAGGTGTCCGTTATCGTGCTCGAGATGTTATCCAGCAGGTAATCGCTTTGTACCTCGACCTGCGCCAGAATCCCCCGGAATGCCTTGCCCACGTCGGCGAGAACGACGCCCCGGCTTGATGCCACCTCCCTTATCACCTCGTTGAATTGCGAGCCGCGCCGGTTGAGGTCGCTCGCCGTTTCCTCACCGATGCATGCGATGGTGGTGATCACGATGCACCCCACCGCCTGGCCGGCTTTTTCCAGGGTACGGGTATAGAGGTCGCGGAATCTCTCCAGCTTGGTCGTGGGTATGCTGCCGGCGGATTCGATGCGTTTCGCGAGCTTACGCCACAGGCCTCCCCTGGACTCGAAGGCCGGCAGCAGGATATCGTTGGTCCCCGCCTCGATGATCAGGGCATCCGGCTCATGTTCGCACAGCAGCCGATCAAGGCGCTCGCCTATTCCCACCAGGGTATCTCCGCCGACGGCGCTGGGGGTTATACGCCAGTCGCGCAGCCTGCTTTTTAACTGAGCGGGAAAGCTCAGGTAGGGCAATCCGCCCGCCAGGCTGTCACCTACTATTAAAAGCTCCTTCATCTTCCTCTCCTGGAGGCCATCCGCAAAGCGGCCTCGCATGGCAAAGTCACGCACACGGGCACGGATCTCGCCACATGCGGCCGTGCCGCGTCCGCCGCGACAGAACCGTTTCCTCTAACTCGAGAAGAGGCCCTTCTTCGTCTTCTGCCCGAAAGCCCCGGCGATCACATCGGGGCTGAAAGCCGGCGGGACCATACCCGTAGTGGCGTAGTTGTAAAGGGCGGTGGCGAAGATGCCGGTCAAGGAGGAACTTGTGATGGCCAGCGCGAACCAGTACAGCACCACTACGCCGCCAACTATGACGATCACCGCCACCGATTCTGTAAGGACGGCCAGTACCAGAGGCACGATCCCTACAAGTGCCGCCAGGAACATGATAAACCCCAGGGAGAAACGCAGCACCACGTTCTCTCCCCAGGTCCTCTTGAACAGGGCCGCGGATTTCTTGATGGAGCTTATGACTCCCTCGCTCTCGAAGATCATCACCGGGATCACGAAGAAGGTTATGAGGTTCCACGCCAGCCCCAGCAAACCGGCGGCTATCCTCCCCAGGATCCCCGCGCGCTCGCGTATCGCCTGCAGGATCAAACCCACCGTAGCGGAGATGAGTGCCCACCCTGCTATCTTGCCCAGGTTCCCGGCCGCGTAACGCATGCCGTCGCTGAACTTGGGGTCGCCCCCGCTGAGGCGTATCTGCACGCAGGCGATGAGCCCGGTATTGAAGAAGATGACCACGAAGTAGCCAATGAGGTAGAAGATGAAGAACAGGACGTAATAAAGTGCGTTGCCCTCGAACTCCCCGTCCGCCACCCCGCCGAGAAGCGCGATGGGGATGAAGAAGGAGGCGGTGAGGACCAGCATCACGATCCCGGATATCGCCGGGAACAGCGCCAGTTCCTTGTCCTGCTTGAGCACCCCCAGGCTCTCTTTGAAGATCTGCATGCTCCTGGAAAAAGTACCCGCCATGCGCATCATCCTCCACGTGTCGAAAATACTTGCCTGCTCATGATTATCGTTATATGGGGCGCTATCATTTATAGCTGCGGGATTAATCCTTGATGCGCCTGAGCGAGATGGTCACCGCGTTCTCCTTGTCCACGCAGTCGAACTCGATATCCTCGGGGTTTCCCCATTCCTCCGTAAAATCCCCGCCGTATTCCAGCATCACTATATAGGGGAAAACATCATGGTAAAAATAACCACACAGGCCTCCGGAGGACAGCCCGCTCAACTCGATCTCGTCACCCACCTTGTGGCCGGCCTCGCAGGTCCCCTTGACCGCCTTAACCGTTGCCACCAGCCTGTACGACGTGTGCTCCACCTCGGCCATGACTTCTCACCTCCGCTATCGTTTGACACCGTCCACCATCAAGGACACGCCGCCCCCTCCGACGGTCGGCAGCGGCCCTCATCTACATGCAGCGCTGCAAGAGCCCGGCGTGGAACCGGCGCCGTTCTCACCCGCTGCGTGCTCCGTTAGTGGTCCCGGGCACGGCCCGAAACGGGACACCAGTCCGGCGGCACCGCCTGCACCGGTCATTCCGCCTCCCGCAGGAAGTCGAAGACGAGGCGGTTTACCTCGCGCGGTCGCTCGATGTGGGCGCTGTGGGTACCCCCTCTGACCACTTTAAGCCTGGCGCCGGGGATGGCATCCGCGGTTTCCCTGAATACCCGCAGCGGGTCCGGCCAGAGGGAAAGGTATTCGTCGCGGTCACAGCCGATGACCAGGGTCGGAGTTTCTATGCGTCCCAGTTCCTCGCGCGTGAAATCCGGCAGCCCGGTCCACATCGCGGTCATCTTCTCCAGGAACTCGCGGCCCCGCTCCGGCTCCTTTGTAAGCAGGCGGCGCAACGACCTCAACCCCAGCATGGCCATGGAGTGCGGGCGCAGGAGCCTGTCCATCCTTTCCTTCGCTTCATCGCTGTAGTTACCGGTGTTGTAGGGCGTGCCCAGGAGGGTCATACTGCGCACCAGTTCCGGCCGCTCCAGTGCCAGGGCCAGGCCGGTGCAGCCGCCGTCGCTCCATCCGATGAGGTGCACGGCGCCCAGCCTGAGTTTCTCGATCAGCGACGCCGCGTCACCGGCCATGCGGCGGTAGGTGATGGGGCCCTCTCCGAGGGTGGTGCGCCCGTGACCGCGAGAATCCAAGGATATGACGCGGTAGCTCTTCGCCAGTGCCGGTATCTGCCCCGCCCAGGTATCGGCGCACATGAACCCGCCGTGCAGCAGCAGCACCGGCTCCCCGCGGCCGTAACAGTGATAATAGATGCAGATGTCATCCGCATCCAGGCAGCCCTTCATGTTTTCCGGGCGCTCGCGCAGTATCCACAGGCCGTAGGCGGCGAGGCCGCGTGAAAGGCCGAGGGACATGCGTGCGGACTGGATCGCATCGTCGACACACGAGTTCTTCATGTTACCAGTATATTATCACCCGTCTTTGCCCACACCGGGTACGCTCCGCGACCGTGCCCATATTGCCGGATACCTGCATGAGGAGGGGAGAAGAGGGGGATAGGGCTTCGCTGCGGTTTTCACCCTCGAGGGAAAGCGGCACCTGCGGAGGGTCTCATCCTTCCTCTATGGCCCGCATCAGTTCCAGGCCTTCCTCAAAGCTGGCGCCGCAGAAGAGGGGGTCGGGCTTGTAGGTAAAACACACCTCGGGCCTTTCCGGACTGCCCCAGAGCGAGCACAGGTTGTCGGTGGTTAGGTACTCGCATCTCACCCCCGCAGGCTTGTTCAAGGACGATATGGAGAGGGCGATGCAGCACGCCCCGCACTTACGGCATTCCACGTCGATTTCCTACCTTCCATGTATATGTGAAAGCTCCTTTAAAGAATAGGCTTTATTTGTAGAAGCTCCAATAGTAATATCGAAAGCCGAGGCCAGATGGCCAAGAGCCCTCTGACCTGCATTATCTCTGGTGAGCCGTCTGGGGATCGAACCCAGGACACCCGGATTAAAAGTCCGGTGCTCTACCGACTGAGCTAACGGCCCATAGACATTATATATGCGAGGCTGAAAGGTAAAAAGCGTTCTAAGCGAAAAACCAAGCCGCCATCTCTATATCCGTCTTTGCGAATACGTCCCGGAACGGGGCCTTCCCGAAGGGAACGCGGCTATGCGGCCGGATACGGATATCCGGTTTATGTGCGTTAGCAAATGATGCTCTGCAGAAACGCCATCTAGAGCGTTATCGTTTAAGGAGTTCTCGGACTTTCTTCCTACCCTTACCCGCTGCTTTTTCGCCGGCCTCGGCGCTTTCCTCGCCCTTCTCGGCGTCCGCTTTCTCTTCCGCGGCGCTCTCGGTGGCCTCCTTTGCTCTGGTTGCCTTCTTCCACCTAAGCAGCGAGTAGACCGCCGCGCTGGCTGCCGCCAGTCCCGCAATGGAGAGCACCTTGACGATACCGCCTTTGTCCCGCCCCGCCTTGGGCACCTCCACCGTCTTTATCTCCGGCACTGCAGCCTTCTCTTCTTTTTCCTCCCGCATCGCCGGTTCCTTCTTCTCGTCGTCGTCGTCTTCTTCCCCCTCGCCTTCCCCCTCCGGTTTCCAGCTGAGCTCGATCTCCAGTTCCTGCGAACCCTTCTTGTGCGCCACCTCAACCTCGAGCTTCACCGGGCCCTGGGGCTCAAAGGGCAGGGAATCTCCCTCTTTCTCGATGACATATCTGCCCGCCTTGAGCTCGGCAATCACCGCCTCCAGGTATTCGACCGCCTTGTCCAGTCCCATGCGCTCCTCGAAGGAGATCTCCTTTTTTTCCATGACCCTTACCTCCACGATAGAGTTTTAACCGCTGCAACATTCAGGATTCCCTGCCGTCGGGACCGTTAAACAGATGGAAGATGACCCCGGCGTGGAAATCGCCGTCGCTTTGCCGCTCGGGACAGGTTCCAGGCTGACCCCGAGCGGAAAGAGTGGAGCCTTGGCCCCATGTGGAGAATGGAGACCCTGATAATGGAGGGGTGACCCCGGGTGCGGTGATATAATTATGCCGCCATGGAACGCATATTCGAAGCCAGCAGCATAGCTATAGTCGGAGTATCGGAACGCCCCGGGAACCTGGGCCTCAATATCCTCCGCAACCTCACGGACTGGGAATACGGGGGCAAGGTGTTCTGCGTAAACCCCAAGGGAGGGGAGGCGCTGGGACACCCCCTATACACCTCCATCGACGGCCTTCCGGAGGCGCCCGACCTCGCGGTGCTCATCATCCCCGCGTCGGCGGTGCCGGAGGCGGTGGAGGAGTGCGGCCGCAAGGGCATCACCCGCCTGGCCATCCCCGCCGGCGGCTTCGAGGAGTTCGGGGGCGGAGACGGCGCCCGCCTGCGCGACACGCTGGTTGAGGCGGCGCGCCGTCACGGCATCCGTTTCGTGGGACCGAACTGCCTCACGGCCATCAACGCCCACAGCGGCCTCTGCCTGCCTTTCGTGCCCGTGCCGCCCGACTTACCGCGCGGCGGGGTGAGCATCATCGCCCAGAGCGGCGGCATCGGCCTGGATTTCCTCGCGCGCCTCAAGGACGACAACACCGGCTTCGCCAAGTTCATAAGCGTGGGCAACAAGACCGACCTGGACGAGGTCGACTACCTGGAGTACATGGGGCGCGACCCCCACACCAGGGTCATATGCATGTACCTGGAGGGCGTGGCGAGGGGGCGCGAGCTACTCGCAACCGCCCGCGCCACAGGCAAGCCCATCCTAGCCTACAAGGCCAACGTGGAGACGCTCACCCGGGAGAGCGCCCAGTCCCATACCGCCGCGCTCGCCAACGACGACGCGGTCCTGGACGGCGCCTTCAGGCAGGCGGGCATCCTGCGCGTGGAGCGCCTGGCCCAACTGGCGGGATACGCCAAGGTGTTCTCCCTGCCCCCCCTGCGCGGCAACCGTATAGCCCTGGTCTCGCCCACCGGGGGGATACTGGTGCTGGCCTCGGACCAGTGCGCGCGGCGGGGATTCGAGTTCCCCCGCCTGCCCGCCTCGCTGGTTGAGGACATCAAGGCGCACCTGCGGGCGGGAGTGATCGACATCTCCAACCCCGTGGACCTGGGCGACGTGCACGACGCCGATGCGCGGGCATATATCATCGACCGGCTGCTGGAGCAGGACTTCATCGACGGGGTCATCATGCTGCTCATCGCCCGTATATCCAAGGGGGGCAAAATGGCGGGCAATATCCAGAGCCTGAACAAGAACATCCTGCCCGACCTGGGTAAGATGATAAGGAAACACGATAAGCCGCTCGTCTTCAGCCTGCTTTCCACGGGCGAAGTGCGCATGGAAACGCGGCGCACCGTCGATTTTCCCATCTGGGGCGATGCCGAGGAAGCGGTGGACGCTGCCGCCGTCCTGCGCGACTACAGCCTGCGCGCGGGAGGTTGAAAAAGGTGCCGGGGCGATGAGAAAAAGCGCGGGAGCGGCGGGAGAGCCCGCGAGCGAGCCCCGCAAAGCCGTTTACTACGGCTGGATAGTGGTGGGCGTCGCCTTCATGGTCATGTTCATCAATTACGGCGTGCGCTCGAGCCAGACCGTCCTCATCAAGGGCTTCTCGGACGAACTCGGCATCGGGCGCGCCGCCGCCTCCCTTCCTTTTACCTTCTGCATACTGGTCTATGCCCTGTTGGCGCCCCTAACGGGCAGGCTGGTCGACCGCTACGGGCCGCGCTGGGTCATGGCGGGGGGAGCCATCCTTTCCGGGGTGGGCTTGTGGATGTGCTCCCGCGCGAACAGCCTCTTCGCCATGGTCTTCTTCTTCGGCATCGTCTTCGGGGTGGGGGGGAACGGCATCGGGCTGGTCCCCTCCAACACCTCGGTGGCCACGTGGTTCCGCCGCCGCCTCGGGCTCGCCCTGGGCGTGGCCACCATGGGCATCGGGTTCGGGACCATGATCCTGCCGAGGCTCACCGGCGTGGTGCAGTCTCACTGGGACTGGAGGGCGTCCTTCCAGTTTATGGGATATATCGCCTTTGCCCTCGCCGTACCCGCGTTTTTCCTGCTGAGGGGAAAGAAGGACGCTGCGCAGGTAAGGGACGAGGACGGGGAGGCTGTCCCTTCCTCTCCTTTGGTGGACGAGGCGCCGGCCGAGCGGGAAGAGCCGGGAGGCCTTACCTGGCGGGAGGCCGTGCGCACGCCCTCCTTCTGGATGCTCTTCCTGGGCTACGTCCTCATCGTCGTGGCCCTTTACGGCGTCATGGTCCACCAGGTCCCTTACGCCACGGACCGGGGCATATCCAAGGACTGGGCCGAGTGGTCCGTGGTCCTCTACGGGGCCACCTCCATCGCCGGCCGGTTCTTCTTCGGATGGCTGTCCGACCGCATGCGCGACAAGGTAATGGCCCTCTATCCCGCCTGCATATTCCTCATGGTGAGCATCGGCATCCTCATCTTCGTGAACGAGGCATGGTCGCTCATGCTCTTCGCGGCGGTGTTCGGATTCGGTTTCGCCGCCTACGGCCCGGTAATCCCCGGGGTATGCGCGGAGGTCTTCGGCAAGGCCAACATGGGGGCCATATTCGGGATGGTGACCACCGGCGGAGCGCTGGGTGGCGCGGCGGGGCCCGTGGTCGCGGGGTTTATCTTCGACCAGTCGGGAAGCTACACCGGGGCCTGGATGCTCGCCATCGGTTGCGTTGCGGTTTCCACCATCCTCTTCACCCGCGTCCGCCGTGTCTGGGGAGAGCCGTAGTGAGCCCACGCTAGATAGCCCGCATCGCGTAAGCGACAGCGCCGTATGCGGCGCGGCTGTGCCTGCGCCGGGACAAAACCGGGAAAATCCGTTTCAAGTCAAAAGAGGCGAGCAAGAGGATTATGTCCAGGCCTGGCACGTGTACGTTCGATCCGGGAAACCGCTACAGGTAATCCTGCGGGTCCAGGCCCAGCGCGGCGGGGTGGATAGCCTCAAGGATCGCTTCCCCCGTTTCCCCCACCTTGTCCTTGAGGTAGACCAGGTCCACGATGCTGGGTTCCACCTCCCCGCCCTCCGGGTCGCGTATTATCTTGACCCGAGGCCACAGGGGGTCGGTCTCGCCCGGCTCGTAGATAACCGCTACCTCGCCCGTGATTAGGCGCACCAGCGTCCCCACGGGGAAAAGCCCCATCATGTCGATGAACACTTTCACCATCAGGGGGTCGAAGACCGTGCCCATGTCCTTGACCAGAACGCGCATGGCCTGGTCGGTCGTGCGTGCCTCCTGGTAAGGCCGGGAAGAGGTCATGGCGTCGAAGACATCGCATACCTCGACGATGCGCGAGAAGAGCCCCGGGCGTTTCTTGCCCGTCAGTTTAGGGTACCCCTTAAGGTCGTAACGGGCATGATGCTCGTAGGCGATCATGACCGACAGGGGGTGCACTCCCGGCTGCGCGGTCAGGATATCGGCTCCTCTTGCCGGGTGGTCCTGCATCGTCTGCCATTCCTGTGTGGTGAGGGGGCCGGACTTGTTGAGGAGGCTCTGCGGGATGGTTATCTTTCCCAGGTCGTGCAGGAGAGCGCCGGTGCCCAGGATCATCAGGGCGCTGCGGTCAAGCGGGAGCATGGATCCCAGGGCCAGGGAGAGGATGAGCACGTTGATGGAATGAAACGACGTGTACTCGTCGTAGCTCTTTATCGTCGCCAGCCCCAGCACGGCGGAGCGGTTCTCCCCCACGCGGTTGAGCAATACTCCCACCACGCGGTTGGCCTTGCTCACCGAGAGGCGGCGGTCGCTCATCACCTGGTCCGCGAGTTCCCGGATCACGTCCACGGCGTCGAAGTACTCCTCCCGCGCCGAGTGCCTTTCCTTTATCTCGCGCGTCTTCTCCTCCCAGGTGCCGGGTTCGTCCAGGACGATGCTGGTGATCTCTTTCTCCTCCATCAGTTGCCTCAAGCCGCCCTTTTTGGCCAACTCCTCGCTTCCCCGGTTCAGGAGATAGAGGAAGTCCACGAATTCCCCGGGGGTGAGGCTGCCCAGTATGGTTATTCCGCCGATGCCCCTGGATATAAGCTCCCTGATAAGCTGGTAATAGAGTACGCTCTCCCTGGGCATGAGTTTTTCCTCGAAGAAGAACTCCTCGCCCACAATGCGCAGCGAGAAGTCCTCGCGCCACGCCAGGTATTCCTTGAACGCGCGCATGAAATCGGTGAAGGAATTGATGCAGATCTCGTGGTTCGGGGGGTAGAGAGAGGCTGATTTCTTGGCGGCGGAGAACAGCTTGAGGAGCTCCCGCGCCTTTTCCAGTTGACCTTTGGAGCGGAAGTAATCTAGCACCTCCTGCTTCCTGCCCACGCCGTACTGCTCTTCCTGCTGCGCTTGGTCGTTCATCTTTTCCTCTCCAGGTGTGGGAACTTGGCCGTCAGGCGTCGCAGAGCTTCCGATGCCGCCAGGTTTATCTCCTGCCATTCGGCGCGGTTGAGACGTTTCTGCTTGATCTGGTACTTTCTGAGCACCTCGTAGCTTTCGGGGGCCTTCATCTCTCCCAGGCTGTTTATGATCTCCTTCTTCAGGCGCAGGTTTTCCGCCCCCGGCTCCCTGTTCTCGAGCATCTTGATCAGGCGGGGGGCCGCGCGATTTTCCTCCAGCCGCCCCAGCCAGCGGATGCAGATGATACGCACCCTCTCGTCTTCGTCCTGAAGGCCCAGCATGAGCAATTCGCTCGCGCCGTAACCTCCCGTAAGGCCGGCGGCACGGATGGTTTCCATCTTCACCTTCGGGTTGGGATAGGTGAAGGTGCGGCGCAGGTAAGGGATGGTCTCCGGGGAATGGAATCTGGCCATGATGGATACGATGTTGCGCACCAGGTACCAGCGCTCGTCGTCCACGTATGCGCCGAGAAGCGGGATGCGGTCCCGACATAGCTCGGTGAGGGTGTCTATAATGCACTTGCGTACGGACATGTCCTCCTCCGCCCCCAGGGCTTCGACCACGGCCGCGATGCCCTTTTCGCCCAACTCGTACATGTAGCGCTTCAGCCCCTCCACGGAGCGCACCCCGTCGCGCCGGCTGCAGGCCAGCTGGATGACGCGCTGCATCATCTTCTCGCTGGCCGCTTCGTCGAGCATGCGCTCGAGATCGGGACGGAAAGGGTCTATGGCGGGGTCTCCTGTCAGAAGGATCTCCCGCGTCTCCTTGAGCACCGCCGCCGCCATATCGAGTTCCGCGGACATGGCCAGGCCCCAGAAGTTATGCAGAAGCATCTCCACGACTTTCGCCGGGTTATCCAGGTTCCCTCCCCGTTTCAGCAGTCCCAGGAGCATGGGCGTCGTCTCTGTGAGCATGTCGGCCCCCGGGTCGAAATGCGATATGAGCCTTATCTCGTCCAGCTCCTCCGGCCGGTATTCCCCCAGGATCTCCACGACCTCCCCCAGGGTGGGGAGCTTGTTCGCGAGCCGCACTTCCTCCCTTAAGTCCCGCTCCGTTCCTGTTTCCAGGGAGGTCAGCAGGGAGCGGGGTATCTGGCCCAGGTCCACCAGCTTTGCGTGCAGCAACCTGAGAGCCTGGCGGATCTCGCCTTCCCGGAACCCGACGGTCTTGAGCAGGCTTCCCGCCCTGGGGGTCAGTTCAGGGATGAGGGGCAGAAAGGTGGAGAGCACGTCCGCGATCTCCTGGGCGTTGAACTGCTTGAGCATGCCGGAACTCACGGGTTCATCGCGCAGTGTGGGCAACACCTTCTTGAGCAGGAGCAGGTTGCGCACCTCGATGTCCAGAAAGAGCAGGGATTCGGCCATGGAGCGCAGGCATTCCTGCATGCGGTCGGCATGCTCGCGCTCTATTATAAAGGCCGCGCTTTTCAAAAAAGCGAAGGCTGCGTCGGCCAGTCCGTCCCTGCCCAGCGGTTGCCCTTCCTCGCCGCTGAGCACCATCAGCGCGCGGGCCAGCTCCTCGGGATCGAGCAGCAGTTTCAGAAGATCTGCGATCTGATCGGGCGCCATGCCCTCTATCATCTCGACGTCCTCCGGCGCCGGTTCCAGGTATACCCCGGCCCGCTGCCCCTCCTCGTCCTCATCGTCCACCCTCTGGGCCTCGCTCTCTACCACCGCTATGTTGTGTACGCCCCTGGCCAGCATGTAGTTTTCCGGTCCACCGGCTTTATCCAACTCCTCGGGCCCCGTGATCAACAACTCCACGAGGGCTTCGGCATCCTGAAGCGAGGCGCCGGCGGAGAGGGAGATCTCCTGTATGTGGAGGGACCGGATGCGGGAGGCGAGGTTTCGCAGGCTCTCCATCCTTTGCCCGACTACCCATTTTTCGTAGACGATGTTGTCCCTGCCCACCCTGACCACTACGCTCGGCGTGTTGCGCAGGGAGTCCTCCATCACCGCGTGCAGGAGGATAACCGCGTCGATTGCCGTGGGATGGTCAGCGGGGTAGAGCGAGCGTGACTTGCAGGCGATGGAGAGGCGGGAGAAGATGTCCACCACCGCTCTCAGCCGCCTTTCCTCATCCTCGCTGATGTCCGCGGCCTCGTCTTGTTCCACGCTCTGTATCCGGCTGTCTTCCATATATTCTCGCCCTCCGGCCGCTTCGGGCCCGCGCGGGGCGCGACAACGCCCACTCACGCGTGGAAGCCCGAAATCGCTCCCTCTACTCCGTTATCGGTTAAAAAGCATTGATATTGAGCCTGCAAGATGCTTAAATCTTTATGGCCTGAGTCAGGGTAAGCCCCGGCGGGGATGTTATCATGTATAAAGGCGCAGGCCGCGATGGTTATTGATTCGTGCCCCCATCGTCTAGTGGCCTAGGATATCGCCCTTTCAAGGCGGTGACACGGATTCGAATTCCGTTGGGGGCACCAGGCACCGAGATTGTCCGTGGTGACAACTTAATATAAGATGTTGATTGGGGCCGCGAGGCCCCCATGCAGGTTTCTACGCGGAGCCGTGGTGTAGCCAGGTTAACACGCCGGCCTGTCAAGCCGGAGATCGCGGGTTCAAATCCCGTCGGTTCCGCCAAATATAACTCCCCGACGGGAGTCTGTATATGCGACGGCGAGATAGCTCAGTTGGTAGAGCGCAGGACTGAAAATCCTGGCGTCGGGGGTTCAAATCCCTCTCTCGCCACCAGGAGAAGACGAGGCCGGGGCAATATTACCCCGGCCTTGGTACATTCCGTCCGCGTTCGCGGGGGAGCGGCAGGAATCCTCCGGTTCCCGAAGGACGGGCGGGACGGGAGTCGAGAGAAAAGGAGAGCATGGATTTCGAGGAGACGGTCCCCTGCAGGTGCGCCGTAAAGACGGGCGCCGGGATGGTGGAGGGCAGGCTGGAAGAAGGTATATGGGAATTCCTGGGTATCCCGTACGCGGCGCCTCCCACCGGGGAGCAGCGCTGGAGGCCTCCCGTTCCCGTTCCTCCCTGGGAGGGCGTGCGGCCGTGCAGGCAGTTCGGCGACTCCTGCCCCCAGCCGGATGCCCCCTGGTACGGATTGGGCGGGCTGGGGGAGGACTGCCTCTACCTCAATGTCTGGGTGGCGGCGGGGAAGGTCGGGTCCTCGCTGCCGGTCATGGTATGGATACACGGCGGCGCTTTTCTCTCCGGCTCGACCTCGCTGGAGCTGCAGCAGGGCATGCCGCTTTATGAAGGGCGCAAGCTGGCCGAGCGAGGCGTCGTTCTGGTAACCGTCAACTACCGGCTGGGGCCCTTCGGTTTCCTGGCCCACCCGCTGCTGTCGCGCGAGTCCCCCCACGGCATCTCCGGGAACTATGGCCTGCTGGACCAGCTGGCGGCGCTGGGATGGGTACGTGATAACATAGCCGCATTCGGCGGCGATGCCTCGCGCGTCACCCTCTTCGGTGAATCGGCTGGTGCGGTGAGCGTCCTCGACCTCATGGTCAGCCCGCTGGCCGCGGGCCTGTTCCGTGGCGCCGTCGCGCAGAGCCCTCCCTTCTGGATAGAGCACCTGCTTCCGCCGGCCTACCGACCGCTGCGGGAGGCGGAAGAGGAGGGAGCCATGCTGGCGCGGCGCCTGGGCGTCGAGGGCGCATCAACGGAGCTGGAAGAGATGCGCTCGCGGGGGGAGCAGGAGATAATCAAGGCCGCAGGGCTGGAGGCCGGACTGCTGCCGGGCGGGATGCGGTTCGGGCCGGTGATCGACGGCTGGCTTCTCCCCGACAGGCCGGAGAAGCTCTTTATGCGGGGGAAGCAGGGCGAAGCGTGCCTGATCGTAGGCTCGAACTCCGACGAGGCGAACTTCTTCCTGGCCGGCCTGGATCTCTCGGGGGATGAATACAAACGCCTGGTGCGGCGTATGGCGGGAGGGTGGTCGGAGGAAGCGTTGCTCCTGTTCCCGGCCGGTGAGGATGTACGCCCACGGGAAGCCTTGAGCCGCATGGTCACCGCCTTCGAATTCACAGCACCCTGCCGTTTCCTGGCGCGATGCGTGGCGGAGGGAGGTGGTAACGCCTATCTCTACCGCTTCACGCGCATCCCTCCCACCGAGCGGGGAAGAGCGCTCTGCGTCTGCCACGGGTCGGAGATACCGTACGTTTTCGGCCAACTCAACCCGGAGGAGGGTTATGGGGATCGCGACGCCGAGTTATCTTCGGAGATCATCGATTACTGGGTCAACTTCGCGTCATGCGGCGACCCCAACGGCGATGGGCTGCCATTCTGGCCCGCGTACTCGCAGCGAACCGATATCAGCCTGGAACTCGGCGGCGAGATCGCCGTGAAAACCGGCCTGCAGCGCGAGGCGTGCGACCTGGCCGAACGCATACACCTCGCCGGCCTCGCGGGCTGAATGACGATGCTGTTACCTTATAGGCTGTCTCCGAAGTAGATCTTCCACTCCCCGTTTTCCTTGACCAGGTCCAGCTTATCCGTCATTTCCTCGCTCTCGCCCGAGGCCTTGTCCTTGACGTTGATCGTCACCTCGACCGTGGCCGTATCGCCGCTTATGGTTTCCTCCCCTATCGTATAGGAGAAATCAATGCCCTCCATGATGCTGGCGTCCGCCATCTCGGCCATCTGCTCTTTGGACACGTTCTTTTTATCCGCCTCGGACATGAGTTCGTATGCCGCGTCCACGTCCAGGTCCAGGCTGGCCCGCATATATGCGTCCGCTACTTCCTTCGGGGACATGCCCGAGCCGCCGTCTCCGCCCCCGCAGCCGAGGGCCGCTCCTGCCGTCATCACCAGCGTCGCTATGCAAACGAGTATTAACGCCTTTTTCATGGGCTCTCCTTTCCGCCTCTTAAGAGAAGCTATCTCCGGCGCGCTCAAACCGCGACCTCCAGGATACAGCGCAATCGCCCCTTAAACCAGTTGTTTATGCGTGCTTGCGCTACTGACCTGCTTTGGCGTATCCGATATGACCGCGGTGCCTGTTGTCGCATGAGAAAAAAACAAGGGGCATTCAGGCAGAGCTACAGGAAGTCCCGCAGGGCCTCCAGGGCGTTGAACACCGCCGGGCAGACAAGGTAGTTGGCGTTGATATTGTCCAGGTTGCCGGCCGAGTCCACGGCCAGGGATTGAGGGTACTCGCGGCAGCAGTCAGGCCGCGAGTCGTAGATGGTACACATGTTCTTCTTCAGGAACGGGCAGGGGCGGCGGTTGAGGCAGGTATCGCCGTCCTCGTTCCTGCCCACGTACTCGGTACGGAACTCGGATCGCTTCATGCCCAGCGCCTTGGCCATGCGGGCGATGTCGGCCGTATCGACCACCACGTAAGCTTCCTTGCAGCAGCGGGCGCATTTCGTGCAGTCGAGTGCGGACATGGCCTCGTCGAGAAGGTCCTTGAGGCGCCCATCCAGCCTCTGCGAGGAATCGAGCCTTATCTTCAACCATTCGATAAAGGCATCGACCTCTTCCTCGCGCGTGGCCGCCAGCCTCTTGATCTTCTTCAGGTCGGTCTCCATGTTCCTCCAAGCGTTCGCGCCTTCCTCCGAGCACTAAGGATACATCAGCCCGGCCTTGGGGTCACGCCCGGAAATCGGCCGCCGCTGCTCCCCGCTCTATCGTTTACCGAGGCCTTGGGGTCACGCCCGGAAATCGGCCGCCGCCGCTCTACCCATTGTTGTTTGCCGACCTCTCCCCGGAAATCAGGAGCCTTTTTCTTTTCGCCGGGCCATCTATGGAAGGGTGGCTGGGTTATAATAAACGTGCTTCTCGAACGCTTGTCGGCTGGGTGCGGTTGCGCCGCCTTACGGCGGTTTTCGCGAGGGAGGGGGCCATGAAAGTACTTATCACGGGAGCCGCCGGCTTTATCGGCTCCCATCTCACCCGGAGGCTGTTGGAGCGCGGCGACGAGGTGCGGGGGCTGCTCTTGCCCGGCGAGCCCGACCGCGGCCTCGAGGCGGCGGGCCTGGAGGTGGTGAGGGGGGACCTTACCTCTCCCGCGAGCATCGCGGGCCTGGCGGAGGGGTGCGACAAGGTGATCCACGCCGCCATGCGGGTCATCGACTGGGGTAGCAAGAGGGACTTCTTCGACCTGGGGGTCGGCGGCACGCGCAACCTTCTGGAGGAATGTACGGGTAAGGTCGAACGTTTCGTGTACATGAGTTCCATAGCCGCCTACGGGTTCGGCCCCCACCTCAAGGGCTTCGACGAGTACATACCCCTGGTGAAGACGGGTATCCATTACGGCGACGCCAAGGCGGAGGCGGAGCAGATCGTGGGCTCGTACGCGGTCGCGGGGGACATGTCCGCCACGGTCATCCGCCCCGCCAACGTCACCGGCCCGGGCAGCGTATGGGTGAGGGAGATCCTCGACATCATGAGCAGGGGACCCCTGCCACTCATGGACGGCGGGCGCTGGAGCGCCAGCCTGGTCTTCGTGGACAACCTGGTGGACGGGATAGTCGCGGCTATGGACAGCGATGCCGCTGCGGGCAGGACCTATAACCTGCGCGACGACTACGAGGTCACCTGGAAGGAATACATAACCTGGCTGGGGGGCCTGATCGGCAAGAAGCCCGTCGGCTCCCTTCCTTACAAAGCCGCCTGGAGGCTGGGCTGGATAATCCAGACCGCCTTCCTCCCCTTCGGCGTGCGCCCGCCCGTCACCGCCCAGGCGGTGGGGATCATGGGCAGGGACAACGACGTCAGCAACCGCCGCGCCAAGGAGGAGCTGGGCTGGAAGACCCGCGTCCCCTGGGAGAAGGCCCGCGAGATAATCGCCGGCTGGATCCACAACGAATACAGATAAGGTTCGAGAGGATGCATCGCGAAAGCGACAGCGACGCCCGGAGGGCGG
>CAYWXM010000042.1:0-48212 GCA_964462595.1 uncultured Actinomycetota bacterium | reverse complement strand
AACCCCGAGGTGCAGGACTCCGGCACCGCCGAGAACCTCTTCGGCGTGACCGCGCTGGCCTCCGACAATGCGTGGGCGGTCGGCGATAACGGCACCATCATCCACTGGGACGGTTCAGCGTGGGCGGACCAGCCCTCGGGGACCGCGGTTGACCTGAACGGCGTCGCCTCTACGGCGGGGGACCACGCCTGGGCAGTGAGCAGCGAGGGCGACATCCTCATGGGCACCTGGGAACAGCCCGCCACCTTCTATTTCGCAGAGGGCTACACCGGCGAAGGTTTCCAGGAGTACCTGGCGCTTGGCAACCCCAACCCCGAGGATGCCACGGCGCAGGTGACCTACATGCTGCCGGACGGCGCGAAGGACCCCGTGGAATACGTAGTCCCCGGGAACAGCCGCAACACCATCGACGTGAACTCCGAGCTGCAGACCCGGTGGAGCTACGTGGGCGACGTCTCCCTTAAGGTGGAGTCCGAGGATGAGATAATCGCCGAGCGCCCCATGTACTTCGACTACATGGACAAGTGGAAGGGCGGCCACGATACCGTGGGCGCCACCGCGCCCGCGAGCGAGTGGTACTTCGCCGAGGGCTACACGGGATACGGCTTCGAGATGTGGGTATGCGTGCTCAATCCGGGCGACGCCCCGGCGGACCTCACCTTCCGCTTCCAGACCCAGGAGGAGGACGAGGAGATAGTAGTGGGCGGAGGCACGGTCCCCGCCAACTCGCGCCGCACCTTCCTGGCCAACGACCTGCTGGGCGGCACGAGCTACCAGACCTCCCTCAAGCTGGAGTCGACGGCGCCTGTGGTCGCCGAGAGGCCCATGTACTTCTCGTATCAGGGCTATGGTGAACCCAAGAACTGGCAGGGCGGGCACTGCGTGATGGGCGTGACGTCCCTCGAAACGCAGTATTACTTCGCGGAGGGCACCACGCGCTCCAACTTCGAGGAATGGGTAACGCTGCAGAACCCCAATGACTTCGACATCGTGGTGGACGCCGTCTACCAGCCGGGGCCCGACCAAGGCGGCCCGGTCGAGGAATCCTATGACGTGCCGGCCAGGTCAAGGTACACCGTCTTCGTGCCCACCACGACCGATGTGGAGAAAGACGTCTCGGTGTTCCTGTCCAGCGAGTACGAGTTCCTGGCCGAGAGGCCCATGTACTTCGCCTACTCATACGTGGACCTGAGCGCCCAGGGCGGGCACTGTGTGATCGGCGCGCCCTCGCCAGCCTTCGAGTGGTTCCTGGCGGAGGGCTACACCGGGTCGGGATTCAACCAGTGGATATGCATGCAGAACGTGGAGAACGAGGACGCAACGGTCGAGATATACTACTACACCCAGGAGGCGGGAGCCCTCGAGGTAAGGACGATGCCGGTGCCGGCCAACACCCGCAGCACCATCCTGGTGAACGACCATGCCGGTCCGAACTACCAGCTCTCGACGCGCATTCTGGTGACCGACGGCCCCCCCATCGTGGTCGAGCGGCCCATGTACTTCCTCTTCAACGGGGTATGGGACGGCGGCCATGACGTGGTCGGCTTTGCCCCCTGATGGGGTCAGCCCCGGACATGGGACATAAGCGTAAAACGTTAGGAGCAAGCACGGAGGCCCCGGGAATCACCCGGGGCCTCTTCACGCCCGGCTTTTGGCTTGAACTTTTTTACACACCGGCACATTAAAAATTACATCATCAATACTTGCGCGAACGGCCGGTTCGTGGCGACCGACCGACGAGTAGTACCTCTCCTGGTCCGACACCGAGATAAGGTGCGTGGTGCCTAAGCGGGCCTACGGGAAAGTAGAGGTCAGGGTGGTAAGGCCCATCCCCGTGCGAATTTTCAAGCCTTTCTCCCATCCACAATTGGAATATTACCTCAACTCGTAATCGCGCCCATCTCCCAGCATGCACCATATGACCCGGACGAGGTGTCTGCCTAAAGCGCGCAAGGCTTGGGGCCTTTGACCGTTTTCTCCCGCGCGAACCTCGCCAGCCTCTCGATGGCCGCGTTGCTCTCCGGCACCAGCGGGGTGAAGAACTGCCATACGTGAAACATGCCTTCCCGCACGTCCAGTTCCACTTCCACGCCGCACTCTCTTGCCCTCTCCGCCAGCCTCGTGGAATCATCGAGCAGTATCTCCCGCGTACCCGCCTGGATCAACATGGGCGGGAGACCTTCAAGGTCCGCGTATATCGGCGAAGCGAGGGGATCCCTCGCATCCGCCTTTCCCAGGTATACACGGGCATCCCTGCGCAAAGCCCGTGCGCTGAGCATGGGATCTTTCCTCTCCACCGTTCTCACGCTATCCCCCTTGACCTCCAGGTCCGTCCACGGGGAGAGGAGCAGCGCCGCCGCGGGCATGGGGCTTCCCGCTTCCCGCAGTTTAAGCATGGCCGCCACTGCAAGCCCGCCTCCCGCCGAATCGCCCGCCAGGACGATGTCGCGCGCTTCGTAACCGTTTGCGATCATCCATCCGTAAGCCTTTACGGCGTCTTCAACGGCGGCGGGGTAGGGGTTCTCGGGCGCCAGGCGGTACTCCACCGCCAGCGCGCGGCAACCAGCCTCCTTCGCCAGCTGTGAGACCAGTGTGCGGTGACTCGCTACGGAACCCGTGACGTAGCCGCCCCCGTGCAGGTAAAGCATGGCGAATCCGTCCCTGGCGCCTTCGGGTATAGCCCACTCCGCCCTCAGGCCGGGTATCGCGGCGGCCTCGTGCCGTACGCCTTTGATCTTTGTAGCCAGGCGGGGAACCACGCGGTCAAACCATAGGCGTTGATAATCAATGGGAGCGTGAGCTTCCAGCTGTATGAGGGCGTTCAGCCTGACCAGGAGAACCGCAACATGGAATTGGAAGCTCGGTATGCCATCACCTCCCCCATCGACTGGTAATACCCCGGCAAGTGCCGGCGGTCAAAAAACCTTGGGGCGCAATAGCCCCTCACCTGCACTGTTTTATCTCAAACCTCTGTTTTCCCGGACTGGGTCTTCCTTATCTCGCGGTCCATGACATAGTCCACCAGCCAGGGGAAAAACCTCTTGAGCAGGTAGATAGTCCTCGCCGACCCCGGCATGATGGCGAACTTGCCCCTCTCCATCCCCTTTACCAGCGCTTGCGCCACCTGCTCGGGCTGCAGCAGGCCGCCTCCCTCGCTCACGGCCACGGTCTCCGGGGGCTTGTTGCGGTTCTCCACCTCGAAGCCGGGGGTGTCCGTGTCGGGGGGGCAGAGGATGGATATGCCGACGCCGCACGGTTTCAGCTCGCTCTTCAAGACCTCGGTCAGGCCCATGAGGGCGAACTTGGAGGCGGCGTAATCTGAATACCCGAAGGGGCCCACGAAGCCGACCACGGAGCATACGTTCACGATGTATCCCCGCCGCTGCTTAAGATGGGGCAGCAATGCCTTGATGGTGTTCCAGTTGCCGTAGAGGTGCAGCTTCATGGATTCGTCGAGCTGTTCGAAGCTTACGTTCTCGAAGTAATCCGGCAGCGCCCTTCCCGCGGAATTGATGAGGATATCAGCCGGGCCGAATTCGTCGACGGCTTCACCCATGACCTCTTCGACTTCGGCGTGATCGCTTATATCCACCTGCTTGAAAGCGAAGCGCTGTTTATCATGCTTTTTCCTCGCGGTGATCTTCTCGAGCGCTTCCTCGAGCCGCTCCCTGCCGCGGGCGAAGATAATGACGTTTGAGCCCCTTTGCGCCAGCATTTCGGCCGCGGCCAGCCCGATGCCGCTGGAGCCGCCCACGATGTAGACGTTCTTGCCCTCGAAATCCTTGACTTTCATCTCAGCCTCCCCTCCGGATGCACCTCCAGGAAAAGAATATATCCCATAAGCCTGCCGTGACAAACGCCGGCAGGAGCGGGAGCCGGGGTCGATAAGCCTCAGGCGGCTCTGGCCTCGCTCGCAGCGTAAGCGACCTCAGGCGCGGTAAAGGGCCGAAGCCGACCGGCAGAGGACAGCCGATCGCGTCGCAAGGCGCGCCGCTGGAGCAGCTAGCTCAAGGCCCTGGGCGGTTTTTCGGGGCTCACCCCCCTGCCACACCTTGCCATACAAAAGGGCACCCCGGATGAGCCCCGGGCTGAAAGCCTTTGGCTGTTTTCCGGAGCCGATCCCCCTTGCCGGGTGACCGCCTTGCCTGTGGGGATGATAATATGTTGGCAACGGATAAACAACTCGAGGGGGAAGTGATGATCGGTCCACAGGGGATTCTCGATACCGACCTCTATAAGCTCACCATGCAGCAGGCGGTCTGCCAGTACTATCCGCGGGCGAAGGCGCGCTACAGCTTCATCAACCGCGGCGAGACCCCGTTCCCCCGCGGGTTCGGCAGGGAGCTTTCAAAGCATGTGAAGGCGATGAAAAAGCTGCGCCTCAGCGGGGAGGAGAAGGCCTGGCTAGCCGAGAGGTGCCGCTATTTTCACCCCGTCTATCTCGACCTGCTGGAGGGATACCGTTTCAATCCCGAAGAGGTCACCATCAAACAGGAGGGCGGAGAGCTTGCCATCACCGTCGAGGGCTACTGGTACACCTCCATCCTCTGGGAAGTGCCACTCATGGCGCTCATCAGCGAGCTGTATTTCGAGATGACGGGTGAGGCAAGAAACGCGTATGCGGAGGAAAAGGTACACGAGCTCAACCGGGAGAAGGCGAGGTTTTTCGAGGACAACGGCATATACTTCGTGGATTTCGGGACCAGGAGGCGCTTCTCTTACGAGAACCACCGCAGGCTTATACCGGACCTCATGCAAGCGGGCGAATTCATGCTGGGAACCAGCAACGTGCACCTCGCCCGCCTCTACGACCTGGTGCCCATCGGGACGCAGGCGCACGAATGGTTCCAGTTCCACTCCGCCAAGTACGGCTTTCGCGTGGCCAACCAGATAGCCCTGGAAAGGTGGCTCGAGGTCTACAAAGGGGAGCTGGGTATCGCCCTCACCGATACCTTCGGGACGGAGAACTTCTTCTACGCCTTCGATACCTACTTCGCCAAGATATTCGACGGCATAAGGCAGGATTCCGGCGACCCCTTCACCTTCCTGGAGAGCGCCATCGCCCATTACGAGAGCCTGGGTATCGATCCCGCGAGCAAGAGCATCGTCTTCTCTGACTCCCTGAACCTGGAGCTTGCCGGGTCCATCCACGAGACATGCGCGGGCCGGGTGAAGGACTCCTACGGCATCGGCACCTTTCTCACCAACGACGTGGGGGTCAAACCCCTGAACATGGTGATAAAGATGGTGGAGTGCCAGCCCTTCAAGGGCTCCGACCGCTGGGTGGACGCAGTGAAGATCTCCGACGCCGAGGGTAAGTATACCGGGAACCTGGAGACCATCCAGATCGCCAAGCATACCCTCTTCATGGACGACTGAACGGCCGTTGCGCCCGCAGCCGCTTCTTTCACATATGAAAGCGCTCGAATGTCCTTTGCCCGGGAACAAGGGCGTTTTTCAAGGTCTTCTGCGTATCAGTACCCGGCAGGCGGGGTCTCCATGCGGCAGTCGGGCTTCGATTGCGAGGTCGCATCCGCAGTAGCGGAACATGGTACGGTCCATGTCCATGGCGGCATCGCACACCCCGGCCTGATCGGGCCGGCTATAGCCGTATGGACACGAGGTCAGGACAAGCTCAATGCTTTCCTCGTCCCCGCTTATCGCCTCGATATCTATGTCCACCGTCTCCAGCAACCTCTCGAGATCCTGCCTCAGTTCGGCCATGGAATCCCGACTCCTGAGTCCGTGGGGGTTATGACTGCCCACGAACCCCAGGGCCCGGCTGATGCCCCTGACCGCGTGCTCGCCGACGACCGGTACCCCGCAGATTATTCCGTAGGCGCTTCCCAAGAGGAGGAATATTCTCTTGCGAACGCTCATGCCCCTCCTTACCGATATCCCCGTGTCAACTGATCATCTCTTATGGAATAACATTGTATCGACGTTTCCGGACAGACCTCAGCTGCCAGGCCAGTACGTGTCCTTAACCGGGCTCAAGGTGGGATACGCCCCCTCGCCGAGGTCGATGGCCTCACCTCCCGACTCGAGTCGCCGCTCAGGAGAACTCACTATTTACGCTCTTCCAGGACAACGGTATCCCATGCTCCCGGACAGGCGGCAAGGCACCGGCATCACCTGGCTTTCAGGTGGGGATCACGGCGGAGGCTTTCCCGACGGAGACCCTGGTCTCATCCTGGTTTTCGCACCACACGTCCAGGACCACGAAGTTGTCTTCGTCCTTCGCCGCGTAATGTTTCTCGGTCACCACCGCGTGGACGGTTATCTCGTCGCCCGGCCTTACCGGCGCTGTGAACTTGCCCTCCAGCCATCTCATGTATCCGCCGGCGGGATAGACCCAATCGGTGACGATCTTTCCCATGAAAGAAAGGGTCATCATGCCGTGGGCGATGGTCGTGCCCTTGCCCAGGAGGTTTATCTTCCGACAATACTCCGGGTCTATGTGGATGGGATTGTAATCGAGCGAGGCCTCGGCGTTTGCGGTTATCTTCTCCTGGGTGATCGCCTTGCTCTGGGGAGGGATCTCGTAGCCCAGTTCCAGCTCCTCGAAACGCAACTCCGCGGTCATATCGCCATCTCCTTCCCGTTGCCTAGCGCGGCAGGATGAGCCCGCCGGTCCAGATGCATACCACCTCGTCCCTCTGGTTCAGGATCTCCATCCTGCCCATAGCGTACTTCCTGCCCCTCTTGATGTACTTGTCGGTCAGCCTGGCCCTGCAACGGATGGTATCTCCCGGTCTCACCGGGACGCCGAACTCCAGCTTCTGGCCGGGGTTGACCGCCCCCGGCATCTTTATCCATATGTCGGGCGGGGTGGTGGCGAAAACGATGGGGACGACGATGGTGGGGGGAGCGATGATCCCGCCGAAACGCGTCTTTTTCGCGGCCTCCTCGTCGCAGAATACGGGGTTGTAATCCTCCGTCCCCTCGACGTACTTCGCTATCCTCTCCGCGGTGACGGTGAAGGGCACCGTCTCGTACTCCTCGCCAACCTCCAGTTCGCCCCAGCTTCGCTGCTGCTTGTCGTGCAGGAAGAAATCCTTCTCGAACCATTCCGGCAGTCTTTCCTCGGGCATTGCCTCTACCCCCTTTCCAATCAACATCCGAACCCGCTTCCCGGCCATCGGTATAGCCCACATGCTCCTCTAGATCGCCGCCCCGGATCCCTTCGCGCCGGGCGTTTCACCTGAGGCCATGCTCTCGAGTTCCTCCTTCAGGCCGGTGGTGAAACGGGAGGCGGTCATGCCGTCGATGAAGCGGTGGTCGTAGGCTATGGACAGCTCCAGCACCGGCGCCACCCTTATCTCGTCGTCCTCTCCCACCAGCGCCGCCTTGCGTATGGAGCCTACGAAGACCATGCAGCTCTGGGGCGGGTTGATGATGGGCGTGCCCGTCTCCACGCCGTAGAAGCCGAGGTTGGAGACGGTGATGGTGCCCCCCGAAAGGTCCTCGCCGGCGAGCTGGTTCGCGGCTGCACGCTCCTGCATCTCCCTTATCTCCCGCCCTATCTCCCGCACCGTCTTGCGGTCCGCGTTCCTGACCACGGGGACGACCAGCCCCTGCTCGGTGGACATGGCCACGGATACGTTTACGTCCTCGTAGATGGTGACGGTGTCTTCCGCGAAGCTGCTGTTTACCTCGGGGTTCTTCGCCACCGCGTCCGCCACCGCTTTTACCACCAGGTCGTTGATGGAAACTACTTCCAGGCCGGCTTTCGCCTTTAACAGGTTTTCCGCGTTAACGGTAGCCATCTGGGTGAACTGCGGGATGTTTTGCCAGCTGGAGAGCATGCGCACCGACATCGCCTTGCGCACCTGGTTGAGTTTGACCTTCGCCTTTATAGCTGGGCCGGCCGCCGCTGCGCGCACGTCCTTCTCGGTGATGACGCCGTCCGGGCCCATTCCGGCCACGGCCGCGAGGTCCACGCCCAGTTCTTCCGCCAGCCTCCTTACCCGTGGAGATACCCTCGCGCCAGCCCTGCCGCCTGCCCGGTGCGGAGGCGGCGTTTCAGCGGCCGGGGCCGAGGGCGCCGCCGCGACATGAGCCGCCGCCTCTTGCTTCACTCTCCCGGCCTCCCAGCGCCGCAGGGCTTCCTCGATATCCAGCTCCTCTCCCTCGGCGGCGATAACCGCTATGGGGTCTCCTACCTGGGCCTCGTCCTCCTCCTCCACCAGTATCTTGCGCAGCACGCCCTCGTAGGGAGACTCCAGCTCGATGGCGGCTTTCTCGGACTCTATGACCACCAGCAGCTCACCCTGGCGCACGAAGTCGCCTTCTTTTTTCTCCCAGGCGACAATGGTGGCCGAGGTCATGGTCACCCCCAGCCGGGGTAATGTCACTACATCCATCTTTGCGCTCCTCCGGTCGGGTTCAGTACTGCATCACCTCGCGCACCGCGGCTATGACCTTCTCTTCGTCGGGCTTGAACTCCTGCTCCAGGAAGATGCTCTGGGGAATGGGGGTGTCCGCGCTGCCCACGCGTTTGATGGGCGCAGCGAGGTCGAAGAAGGCCTCCTCAGCGATGATGGCCGCGAGCTCGGCGCCCGTGCCCCCCGTCTTCTGCTCCTCGTGGACGATGACCACTCTCCCCGTCTTGCGCACCGACGCCAGGATGGTCTCCCTGTCCAGCGGGATGAGGGTGCGGGGGTCGATGACCTCCGCCTCGATGCCCTCGGCCGCCAGCATGTTCGCCGCACCCAAGGCCGTCAGCACCTGCAGTGAGGTGGCGATGATGGTCACGTCGGAGCCCTCGCGCTTGACCTCCGCCTTCCCGAAGGGGATGGTGTACTCCTCCTCCGGCACTTCGCCGGGCATGCCGTAGAGCAGCTTGTGCTCGAAGTAGAGCACCGGGTTGGGGTCGCGGATGGCCGCCTTCAGCAGTCCCTTGGCATCGCAGGCGTTGGAGGGCACCGCCACCTTGAGCCCCTGGGAATGCATGAAGAGGGCCTGCGGGCTCTGGGAATGCTCCGGCCCCGCACCCGCCAGCACACCCACGGGAAGGCGGATGGTCACCGGTATCTTGAAGCAGCAGCCGTGCATCCAGTTCCACTTGCCCAGCTTGTTGTAGATCTCGTCGAAGGCGATGCCCACGAAGTCGGCGAAGCTGAACTCGGTGATGGGGGTGAGCCCGGCCAGGGCCATGCCCAGGGCTGCGCCCGCGATGGTGGCCTCGGCGATAGGGGTGTCGAAGACGCGGTCGGGGCCGAAGCGGTCCAGCAGCCCCGCGGTGGCGCCGAAGGCCCCCGACATGGTGGCCACATCCTCGCCGAAATAGACGCTGCTCCCGTCCCTCTCCATCTCCTCCAGCAATGCCTCGTTGATGGCCTGCATATATGTGATGGTCTTCATCTACACCACCTCCTCCACGAAGAGGCCCTCGTAGATGCGGGTGCACTCCGGCATGGGGGAGGCTTCCGCCGCCGCGATGGCGTCGAGGATCTCTTTTTCCACCTCGGCGTCGACGGCCGAGAAGTCCTCCTCTGCCGCCGCGCCCGCGGCGATGAGTTTGGCCTTGTAGTTCTTTATGGCGTCGCGCTTCCCCATCCATTCCTCCACCACTTCCTGGTCGCGGTAGGTTGCGGGGTCGCCCTCGAAGTGGCCGCGGTAGCGGAATGTCTTGCCCTCGATGAAGGAGGGGCCGCCGCCGGAGCGGGCGCGCTCGATGGCCTCCCTGGCCACCTCGTAGACCAGGAGCACGTCGTTGCCGTCGATGACGTAGCCGGGTATGCCGTAGCCGTCGGCGCGGTCGGCGATGTTGTCCTTTAGGGCGTGGGCCCTGGTGTAGTGGGTGGAGATGCCGTATTCGTTGTTCTCGCAGTAGAAGACGATAGGCAGGTTGTAGAGGCCGGCCCAGTTCATACCGCCGTGGAAGGTCTCGCGGGCTGCGGTGCCGTCGCCGAAGTAGCACACGCACACCTGGTCGGTCTTCTTCACCTTGACCGCGTAGCCCGCGCCGGCGGCGATGACGAAGCAGGCGCCCAGGGTGCCGCTCTGGCCCAGCACCCCCTTCTCGGGGTAGGCGACGTGCACGATGCCCGCGCCGAGGCCGCAGGTGGTTCCGCACACCCTGCCCATGAAGTCGCCGTAGATCTTGTCCAGGGGGACGCCCTTGGCGATCATCTGGTTGCAGCCGCGGTGGTCGTAGAGGATGTAATCGTCGTCGCGCAGCGAGGCGCAGGTGCCGGCGCCCGTGGCCTCCTGGCCGATGCCCGAGTGGTAGAAACCCGACACCTTCCCTTCGTGCAGCAGCCGGATGAGGTTCTCGTCGAAGGTCCTCTGTTTGACCATCTCGCGGTAGAGACGCAACAGGAAGTCCTTATCGTACTTCGCGGGATCTATATCCCTCTTCACCACCTCGGCCATGCTTCCTCCCTCCTCAAGGTATGGGGGCCAGGCCTCGCGTCGTGCCCGGCCGTTTATGGTCCCTCGCTTTCACTCTCACGGAATAAAGCGCTCGATCCTCGCTCTCCGCCCCCAGGGTGAAAAATCCGATCCTTAGCTCTGGCCCTAAAGGGTTGCGCGGTTACTGCGTCGTCCAACCCCCGTCCACGGGTATTACCGCCCCCGTTATATAGGACGCCTCGTCGGAGGCGAGGAAGAGCGCCGCCCGGGCTATCTCCTCCGGCTCCGCCACCCGTTTCAGGGGTATGTTCTGGGTGAGGTAGTCCTCCAGCATCTCCAGCATGGTGGCGATCATGGGGGTGCGCACCGCCCCGGGGCAGATGCAGTTCACCCGGATGTCCGGAGCGTAGGTGATGGCCAGGATGCGCGTGAGCGCCACTACTCCCCCTTTGGCCGCGGTGTAGGCGTCCGCGCCCGGAACCGCCACCAGGGCGTTGGAGGAGCCGGTATTGATGATGGAACCGCCCCCGGCCTTGACCATCTCCGGCTGGCAATACTTGGTGCAGAAGAAAAGGCTGTTGAGGTTGTTCCTGATCACCTCGTTCCAGTCTTCCTCGGGGGTATCCAACAGGGTGGTCATGGTCAGCGGCGAGGAATAGCCGTGGCTGGCGTTGTTGAAGAGGACGTCTATCCTGCCGTATTCCTCCACCGCCCTGCGCACCATGGACGCCACCTGATCCTCCACCGTCAGGTCGGTCTCCACGTAAATGGCCTCTCCACCCCGCGCTTTGATCTCGTCCATCACCTCCTGGCCCACGGCCCGCCCGTAAACCCCCTGGTAATCGACCACTACTACCTTTGCTCCTTCGGCGGCGAATATCAGGGAGGCAGCCCTGCCGATACCGCTGCCGCCCCCGGTTATCACCGCCACCTTGTCTTTCAGCCGCATCTTCCCGCCCCTTTCTCCTCTAGGGCCTGATCATTACCTTGATGGACACGCCCGGGTCCATCTGCACCTTGAACGCTTCGTTTATCTCCTCCAGGGGAAAGCTGTGGGTCACCAGGGGTTGGGTCTTTACTTTTCCCGCGCTGATGAGCTCTATAGCCTTGGGATAGATGGACCCGAGGCAGCCTATGATGCGGGGCGACTTGTGCACTATCTTGGTGGTGTTCACCACCTGGTCCCCCTCCGGAAGACCGACCAGGGCGATGGTCCCCGCCGAGCGCACGACCTCCAGCGCCAGAGCGAAGGTGTCCCTTCCCCCCGCGGCATCCACCACGATATCCGCCATGGCCCCCTCGCCGAAGTGATAAGGCCCCACGCCAAGCTCCTCCTTCATGCGCTCCAGCACGTTTTCGTTCGCGGCGTCCACCACCACGTCCGCGCCCAACTCCCTCGCCAGGCGCATCCTTAGCGGCGATATCTCTGACACCACTACCTTATCCGCCGGTATGGCCTTCATGGCCTGCATGGTCGCATTGCCGATGAGGCCCGCGCCCAGCACCGCCACCTTGTCCCCCTCTTTGGCGCCGCTCATCTCGGCGGCGAAGGCCGCCACTCCCACCGGCTCCAGGGTCGCCGCTTCCTCGTCGCTCATGTCCTCGGGGATAGGGTGGAAGGTAAAACCGGGCAGGACGTTCTCGATCTTTACGTAGTGCGCGAATGCGCCCGGCTTGCCGTAGCCGGTGGAGTTCTTGAACGCCTCGGGGCAGTTGCCGGGGTTGCCGCTCCTGCACCAGTAGCAGGTCCCGCAGATACCGATGGTGAAGCCCATGGCACGCTGCCCGACCTCCACCCCGCTCAACGCGGAACCTACCTCTACCACCTCGCCCACGAACTCATGCCCCATGATCTGTCCCGGCTCGACGTAGAAACCCAGCTTGTAGCTGTGCAGGTCCGACCCGCAGATACCGCATGCCCTAACCTTGAGCAGCACGTCCATGGGCCCGACCTCCGGCATGGGGACTTCCCTTATCTCCATCAGCCCGGGTTCGACGTATACCGCGGCCTTCATGGTGTCCATCGACTTTACCTCCATCCCTGGTCTGTTCGGACAAGCTGGCGTACGTTCAGGCTTCTTCGAACGCAAAGCCGGGACGCCGAGTGATGCGTTTACAGCACTAAGGTAATATTGCTCTGCCTTGTCCAGCCGAATCGTTATACATGAAAGGCGCCTGCTTTTCAGGAAACGCTTTTACCCATTGAATATTATGGCATATTGCGCTTGAGGCCAGAAGTTAAGTGGGTGCTGGCCCCGGGTGTTGAAAATGGAGGGGTGGCCCCGGGATTTGCGATACGGCGGCAGACCCCCTTACGCGATAAGGGTCCGCGACAGCGCCTTCTCCACGTCCTCCACCGCGATGCCCGGCAGTATTTCGGCCAGGTTGATGACCGGAGCCACCCTGGAGAGCCCTCCGGGTTTGAGCAAGCAACGCATTATCTCCAAATCGCACGAGACCAGGAGGGTGCCGTGGTGGAGAAGCCTGCCGCGCCGCCGCGCCTGCGCCGATCCGGAAATCTTTCCCCCCTCCACGTAGACGTTGTTGGGAGGCACCCATTCCCAGGGGACCCCCAGGGAATCGAGCAACGCGGTCACCGGGAAGGACAGCGCCTTCAGGCTCTCCCCGATATCTTGCAGGCGCAGCCCCTCCAGGTCCAGGTAGAGCGAATAATTCAGGTTGCCCAGGTCGTGGTAAACGGCGCCGCCGCCGCTGGCCCTCTTGAGCACCGGTATACCCTTCTCCTGCGCGACCTGAACATCGACTTCTTCCGCGGGCTTCAGAAACCTCCCCAACACCACGCAGCGATCGTTTCGCCACACCCTCGCCCGGTTGCCGTAAGTCTCCCTCCAGTAACAAGCATCCCGCTCGAGGTTCAGCGCGGGGTCGAATACCGCCTTGTCCCCGATAAGTTCCAGCTCCATCTCCACCTCGCAGACAGCCTTCAGCGTGCCAACCGGTGCGGCCGGCCTTTTCCGGAACTGCCCGCCGGGACCCGCACCCGACCATTTAAAAAGGGCATTCCTCACCCGGCTGGCAGGGCTCGGTCTCCAGCTCCAGCGTGGCGTGGATCACGTTGTGCTCGGCGAGCAGCATCTCCCGGATGCTTCTGAGCAGCCCGCCGAACTCGCTCAGCCTGGCGTCATCGACCACTATGTGGGCGCTGAGAGAATAGAGGTAGGACCCTATCTCCCAGATGTGCAGGTCGTGCACGTCCGCAACCCCCGGCAGCGCGAGGATGCCGTCGATAATAGCCCCGTAGCTCACGCCTCGCGGCACCGATTCCATAAGGATATATGACGACTCCCGTATGATCTGGAAGGCGCCGTAGATTATGAGGACGGCTATGACCACCGTGATCGATGGGTCGGCATAAGTCCATCCCGTGGCGAGGACTATCGCACCGGATACTACCACCCCCAGGGAGACCAGCGCGTCGGTGAGCAGGTGCAGAAACGCGCTGCGCAGGTTGAGGTCCGACCTGCCCCCGCGCAGGAGCAATGCCACGCTGCCGTTGACCAGGAACCCCAGACCGGCCACGAACATCACCATGCCTCCCCTTACCTCCACGGGTTCCATGAACCTGAGTACTGCCCCGTAGAGGAGGAAGAAACAGATGAGCACGATAACGAGGGAATTGACGAAAGCCGCCAGTATACCCATGCGGTGGTAGCCGAAGGTCTTTTTCTCCGTCGCCGGCCTGGCCATCATGCGCACCGCGATCAGCGACAGGACCAGGGCGAAGGAATCGGTGAAATTGTGGCCGGCGTCACCCAGCAGCGCGAGGCTGCCCGCCACGATCCCGAACACGACCTCGAAAACGAGGAAAGCGGTATTGGCAGCTATGGCCACTACCAGCCGCTTCGCGGCGCGGAAGTCCCCGAGACCATCGTGCGCCAAGTCCCTTCCTTTCCCTGCATTCTCCACGCCCCCTACCACGGCGTGGAAGGATAATCTGCTGTTCCCGGAGCCCGACCCCGTTCCGCCTCCCGCATCAACAGATTCCTGCATGGGTATCGTCCGGGTCTATTCTTCCCTCCCGCGGGTATCCTCTTCTTACTATTAGATACGAAAGGGAGGCATAAAACAAAGGCCTGGAGTCATGATCGCGAGGCCTATCCTCTTTTTACCTCTCGGGCTTGTCCGCGAGAAAACCACGGCAAGCGGCCTGCCCTTATCGAGGCCGCTCGATGCCCGGGTATATAATCTCAGGTAAAGGCAGGAACACTATCTGCGGGGTTGATGGCGGATGAGGACTGCGCGTTATCTCTTCTCTTTTCTTGCTGTCGCCTCGCTGCTGTCCGTTCTCGCGTTGTGGAGCGGATGCGGTGGGGAAGAGGCCGCCGTCAAGGAAGGCGATGCGGGACGCACGGCCCACGAAACGGTGGGTAGCGAAGATTACCCCCCCGGCTTCGCTTTCGTCGAGGTGCCCGCCCCGCTCTCCGGCGATAACCCATGTTGCCCGGAGCCCGACCTGCCGCTGCCGGAGACGGGTGTGCCCTTCGAGGACGCGTGTTACTCCACCCTGATAACCAGGGTCACCTACGCCGAAGGCATCAACGGCAGGCACGAGTACTCGCGCCTCGACCCCTTCAACGCCGACGCATCGATGATCCTCCTGGTGAGGGACGACGGCGACTACGCCGTCTACCGCACGGATTCATGCCCGTACAACCAGGAGGGGAACCTCGTCGCCGTCACCTCCGGCATGGTTGAGCCGCGCTGGGACCGCGAGGACCCGGAGCTGCTGTGGGGGTTGGATGGGCTGCGGGTCGTCGCCTACAACGTGGCCGCCGGCGAGAGGGAAGTAGCCAAGGATTTCGCGCAGGACCCCACTGTCGCCCCCATCCTGGAATCGGAGCCGGATATCTACGGGGTGAGTATGAACTACGAGGGTGAGGCCTCTTACGACTTCCGCTATTGGGCTTTCATGCTCCAGGGAGAGGAGGACGATTACCGCCCGCGCTACATACTCTGCTGGGACCGCGAGGGGGACGAGGTGCTGGGCCTGTACGAGGTCCGGCCCGAGGAGAGCGACATCGACTGGGTGGGCATGTCGCCCCTGGGCGAGTGGGTGCTCATCGGGGGTATGGAGTATAACCGGGGGAACCTGGCCGGGCTGACCATCGCGGACCGCGGGCTCAAAAGTTTCCACCGCATCGATTACACCACCTCCCACGCCGACGTGGGCCTGGACGCGGAGGGCAGGGAGGTGGTGGTCATGCAGAACAGCCGCACGGACTATATCGACATGCTGCCATTGAGCCCCGACACCAGGCCCATCCTGGAGGCGGGGGGGGGCTACGAGGGCGCCGGCCGCATCCCGCTGCTGCGCCTCTTCTACGACGGCGACTCGCCCCTGGGCTTCTCGTCGGGCGTGCATATATCATGCAACGCGGACGGTTACTGCCTGGTGAGCACACACATCGAGCCCGGCATGCCGGAGCGCAACTGGCTCGACCGCGGCAACGTGCTCGTCAGGCTCGACCCCGACGAGCCACGCGCCTTCTACCTCTCGAAGATATACAACACCACCGGCGAGTACTGGGAGGAGACCCACGGCGCCATGAGCAACGACGGCTCGAGGATAGTCTGGGCCAGCAACTGGAACCTCGACCCGGGCTCTGAGGATGCCTTCCTGCTGCAGCTGGACATGCCCCTGAATTGGAGGGAACTCACCGTGGCTTCCGAAGATCAGTAGCCGGGGACACCGTTCATTCTAAATCCCTGTCGAGAATCGTGCAGTCATGGCCTCTCCAGGACCAGTGCCTCATCAGGCTGGAGCCGCATACGCCGGACATCATCGTCCTCTCCCCCTCCACCGTGGGTGGAGATCAGCCTCCTCCAGACATCCCGCCCCGGGGCAAGCTCCAGGCTGGACAGCGCGACTTCCTCAGCGGTGAAATTCAAGAGCAGCGCTACCATCTCGCCCTCCGCCTCCCTGAGATAAGCGAAGACCCCTTTGGGAGTGCCGCCGGCTGCGCGGTAACTACCGGCCTGGAGGGCGGGCTTTTTTCTGCGCGTCCAGATGAGGCGCCGGTACCAGTTAAGGAGGGAATGCGGGTCTTCCGCCTGGCGCTCGACGTTCCTCTCGGCAAAGGAGCGGTCGACGGGAAGCCAGGGCTTTCCCGTGGTGAAGCCCGCGTTCTCTCCTCCGTCCCACTGCATGGGGGTGCGGGAACCGTCCCTTCCCACCGGGAGGGGCCAGAACTTCTTCCCGATAGGGTCATCCATCATCTTCCTGGGGACCTTGCCCGAGGGCATCCCGATCTCCTCCCCGTAATACATGATGGGGGTGCCCCGCAGGGTGAGCAGCATGGCCGCGGCCACTTTCGCCCTGGCCTCGGCGTCACCTCCCCTGCCCAGGCGGGTATAGGTGCGCGGCAGGTCGTGGTTATTCAAGTAGTAACACGGCCATCCACCAGGCGGGAGGTTCTCCTCCAGCCACCCCACCGACCCCCGGAAAGCCTCCGCCTTCCACTTGCGCTCGGCGAAATCGAGGTAGAAGGAGAGGTGCAGGGCATCGCTGCCGTCGCCGAGGTAGGCCACCGCGTCCTCGCGCGTGTCCGTGTACACCTCGCCCAACATCGCGCGGTCGGAAAAACCATCCGTGATGCGGCGAAGATCCCTGGCCATATCCAGGCTCTCGGGACGGGAACGGTCGTAGATATGCCGCTGCCAGTCGTACGGGCGCAGGCCGGGCTTGCGGGGGTTGTCGCGCAGCAGGGCGTCCTCGTAGAGGAAATTGACGAGGTCGAGGCGGAAACCGTCAACGCCCTTCTCCAGCCAGAACCTCACCATTTCCAGCATCTCCTCCCTCACCTCGGGGTTGCGCCAGTTGAGGTCGGGCTGGAAGGGCAGAAAAGCGTGGTAGAAGAACTGCCCCGTGGCATCGTCGTATTCCCAGGCGCTCCCCTCCACCACGGCCTTCCAGCGGTTGGGGGGTTTGCCAGGGGCCCTGCCGTCCCGCCACACGTACCAGTCGCGGCGGGGGTTGACGCGTGAGGAGCGGGATTCCACGAACCAGGGATGCCGGTCGGAGGTATGATTGAGGACCATATCCATTATCACCCTCATGCCCCGTTCGTGGCACGAATCGAGCAGCTCCTCGAAGTCACGCATGCTGCCGAAGCGGGGGTTTATGGAGTAGTAGTCACTGACATCGTATCCGAAATCGAGCATGGGGGACGTGTTGACCGGCGTCAGCCAGATAGCGTCCACGCCCAGGGAAGAGGGAGTGCCGTCGTTCAGGTAGTCGAGACTGCCCGTGATGCCGCGCAGGTCGCCCACGCCGTCGCCGTCGGAGTCGCAGAAACTCGGCACCGCGACCTGGTAGACCACGCCTTTTTTCCACCAGGGAAGCCCCTCCGCTCCCATTAAAACCTCGCAATCCCGCCGTGGCGGCTGGAAGAACCCGCCTCTCCGGTAAAAATGATAACATGGCGGGTATGTGCTGTGGTGCCACCTGCGGGAGCAACAAGGTTCCTCTGTCATGTAGAGGCCGGCGGTCTTACCAGGTCAACGACTACAGGGTGTGAAGAAACCGGCGGGACCGCTTTAATCCAGGCATGGCCGCCGCCGATACTGAAAATGCCGGGGAAGTATAAGCGGGTAGAGAATGCGGGGTGATGGCCGATGAAGCGTTTCGAGGGCATCTTCGCGGTGATGCTGACCGCCTACGACGATTACGGCAACGTGGATCGCGAGGCCATGCGGGAGATGACGGACTACCTGGTGGGATCGGGTGTACACGGGCTTGTGGTCCTGGGGAGCAACGGGGAGAACCCCTACCTCACCCACCACCATCAGAAGGACGTCATCGACACCGTGGTCGATGCCTGCTCGCAGAGGGTGCCCGTGATCGCGGGCATAAACAAGAGGGGGACAGAGCCCGCCATCGACATGGCGCGATACGCGGAGGAGGCCGGCGCCGACGTCCTGCTCGTCGCCCTGCACCGCTTCTACAACCTGGGCGAGGACGCCGTTTACGGCTTCTACGAGGAAGTGTGCGGCAGCGTGAGCCTGCCGGTGCTTTTCTATAACTTCCCCTCCAACACCTGCCTGACCCTCTCGCCCGAAAGCATCGCCCGCATCGCCGACATCGGCAACCTGGTCGGCGCCAAGGAGACCATCTTCGAGGTGGAAGAGGTGGGAAGGCTGGTCGAGCTGACCGGCGAGGACTTCTCCGTATTCACGGGCATGACCTTCAACCTGGTAGACACCATGGCCGTGGGCGCCTGCGGGGCCATCTGCCCCATGCCCAACCTCATACCGCAAAAGACGGTGGAGCTCTACGATGCCTGCAGGTCCGGCGACGCCGAAAGGGCTGGAATCCTGCAGAAGGAGATCTACGCTCTGGCTCCGCTCATGGCCTCCAGCCCAACCCCCCACGCCATGCAGAAGGAGGCCATGCGCCTGCTGGGCCATCCCGTCAAGGCTTACGTCAAGAGCCCGCTGCCCAGGCTCACCTCGGAAGAGGCGAAGCTGGTGCGGGAAACGCTGGAGAACGCCGGGCTTATATAGAGTATCGGCGACATAGCCCACGTACGCAGGGTACGGAGACGTTTGCAGCGCAGCGACCGTATCGCCCGGCGGGCAGGCCGGCGCGAGAAAATGGGCCGGAGGTGCGACCGGAGGGGCGGCATGGCTACGCCATCGGGGGTATCATAAACTCGAGGCCTTGGATTCTACTGGAGGTGACCGTGGCGAGAACGTGGGGCCTGTCCTTCGGGGAAGAGGAGCGCATGGAACTGGAGCGCGTGGTGATGGACGGGGACGCCGGCGGCGCCCTGGATTTCGTTCTGAAAGTCATCTACCCCAAGGTGAAGGAAAGCGAGAAACCGGGGAGCTGCTACCACGACACCTCCAAGCCGGTGGATCACATGGACAGGTCGGTGGACAGGCACAAAAAGCTGGGTGATTTCCACTGAGATATACCGCGGCCGCTTACCGTATTCACCGCAAGACCACTCCCGGACAGCGATGGCCGCTCAACCGCGGGGCCGGGCCCGGACATGGAGGCGGCATGGGATCCGGACGCGGCAGCGGCATCTACGTCGTCGCCTTCCTGCTTCTTATCTCGCTCCTGGCCTTCACCTGCGCGTCATGCGGGGAAAGCGCCGGGCAAGAGGGCAGCGGCGGGGCTGCTGGGGTGGAAGAGGCACGCTCCCTGGAGTTCCTGGCCGGCAGGGAAGCGCCGGTGCATTCCTACGAGGTCATCGGGACCTATCCCCACGGCAGCGACGACTTCACCCAGGGATTGGACCTGGACGGCGGCGTGCTCTTCGAGGGAACCGGGCTTAAGGGAAGTTCCAGGCTGCTCAAGACCGAGTTGAGGACGGGAGAGGTCACGGGCGAGCTGGCACTGGACCCTGAATACTTCGGGGAAGGGGTAACAGTGCTGGGAAACGAGGTGTTTCAGCTCACCTATACCTCCGGGCTGGGTTTCGTATACGACCGGGACAGCCTCGAGCTGAAGCGCACATTTTCATACGCCACGGAAGGTTGGGGGCTTACGCACGACGGGGACCGCCTGATCATGAGCGACGGCACCTCGAACCTTTATTTCCTGGACCCGGTGAGCGGCGCGAGGACCGGGAGCGTGGGCGTTTACGATAACCTGGGAGCGGTGGCCGACCTCAACGAGCTCGAATACGTGGACGGATCGGTATATGCCAATATATGGCATACCTGCGTCATCGCCATTATCTCCCCCTCCTCCGGCGAGATCAAAGGCTGGATAGACCTCGCGGGCTTGAACCCCGACCCGGAGAAACTGGTGGATCCCTATGTCCTCAACGGTATCGCCCACGATGACGATACCGGCCATCTGCTGGTAACCGGCAAATGCTGGCCGTCGATCTACGAATTGGCGATCAATTGAAGGCGACGGTCCCTTAGCCCTTTGCTTAATTGCCGGCTTTTCATTACAATGTTAGCGATGCCCGAGGGGGCGTTACTCTCTGCGTTTTGTAACGGTCTTGCAGGGAGGGGCTGAGAAAGGAGCTGTGAGGTCGCAAGATGAACATCTACGTAGGCAACCTGAGTTACGGATCGACGGAGGAGACCATAAGGGGCCTGTTCGAGGGGTATGGTACGGTCGATTCGGTGAGCATCATCATGGACCGCAACACCGGGCGTTCCCGTGGTTTCGGCTTTGTGGAGATGCCTAACGACGACGAGGCGAAGGCCGCCATCGCGGAGTTGGATAACAAGGAGTTCGAGGGGCGCCAGCTCAGGGTGAACGAAGCTCGCCCTAAGCCGGAGCGCAAATCGAGTTACGAAAGCTGGTAGATCGGCAGGGTTTGTATATAGACAAAAAGGCGCGCGCTCCGCGCGCCTCTCGTTTCATTTCCTCAGCATCCCGGCGGTTATCGCGTTGCGCGCGTCCGCAGTGAAACCCACTTGCGGGCGCATCGAGGCTGTCCTTGCGGGAGGTCTTTCATCGCTCATCGCGGCCCACTACGTCGTGGCCACCCTGCACCCCGCCGCCGGCGTCGAAATACATCGGCCGCTCGACCACTATGGGGCTGCTGGATATCACGCGCGTTGACAGCTGGTAACCCGCGCCGGCATTCTCGTTGACCAATACGGTCTGGCGCGTCCCGGCCGGCAACCCCAGTACGCGCGGTGGCAAGGGCCCTTCCTCCTGGCTGTAATAACTCAGGAAGACCTGTGCGTCCTCGATGCCGGGGTTCTGAAGGCAGAGCCAGGTATGATAGCCCTCACCGGTGTATCCTTCGGCCAGGAACCACTCCTCTGCGGCACGTTTTGCCCCCATGACGCAATCGCCGCCGGGCCAGCTCGCCCCACCTCCGCCGTAGAGGAAATACATGGGGCGCTCGGCGAGGAAGAAAGCCGTCGAGGCGAGCACGGTACTCACGTCCTTTTCCGCGCCGACCTCACCCGGCACGAAAACCGTGTAGCGTTCGCCCGGCCGAATGGTGTAGGAAGCGTTCACCGCGTCACCCTGGCCTGAGCCCACCTGGAAGGTGGCGTTTACGGTTATGCTCCAGGAATTGGGATTCTGCAGGGTAAGCCACTCCTCGAAACCGCTGCGGGTCGTTCCCTCGGCGAAGTAAAAGACCTGGGCCAGTTCCGTAGCGCCCGGAACGCAGTGCCCTCCCTGCCAGCCATAACCCCCGGTGCCAAGATAGTCGAAATACATGGGGCGCTCCGCCACCACGGGCGAGGAGGCCTCCAACTCGAGCGAGTTCTGGAAATCGCTTCCCAGGACATCGTTTACCTTAAAGCTGCAGCGGGAGTGCGCGGGAACGTTGAAGCCCGCCTTCACCTGCTCTCCGCTCTCCTGCGTCTGGAAGCGGAAGGTGACGTCAGCCCGGCTGCTTCCCGGGTTGAGGACGCATATCCATTCCTCGAAGCCCGCGCCGGTGTAGCCCTCGGCGAAATACCACGTGCGGGAGGGCGACGGCACGCCCAGGGCGTCGTGGCCTCCACTCCAGGCGCCGTTGTAGGTGAAATACATGGGGCGCTCGGCCGCGATTTCCTGGTCCGACTCGATGGCCACCGAGACCTCCCTGTCCGCCCCCACGTCCGCGTTTACGAACACGGTCAGGCGCGACTCGGCCGGAACGACCACTATCCTGGTCATGCAGTTCCCGTCGGGGAAGATATAGGTGAGGGCCGCCCTGGCCTCCCGGGGCTGGGGGTTGCCCAGGCACAGGTATTCCTGAAAACCGCTTCCGGTGTATCCCTCGGCGAAATAGAGCAGGTTGGAAGCCTGCGTCCTCCACACCTGACAGCCCTCGTCGCACTGCGTGCCCACCGAGAGGTCCGCTCCCAGCAGCAGCATGGCCCCGGCAGCTATATTCCCCGCGCTCCCGAAACCACCGCTGCCTTCCCGGTGCCATTCCTCCCCGTCGTAGCGCCAGACCTCGCACCCCGAATCCTCGTTGTAGGTGCCCACGTAGAGATGGAGGCCTCCCGCGGCCATGCAGGATGCCGCCAGGTTCGAGGCGTTCCCGAAGCCGCCGCTTCCCACCCGCATCCAGTTGGCGCCGTCAAAGGACCATACCTGGCAGCCCCCACCCCCCGAGGAATCGTAGGTGCCCACGTAAAGCCCGGAGTTATACACGGCCATGGACGCAGCCCTGCGGTTATCGATGTCCCCGAACCCGGGTCCGGTGGAGGTGCCGGCCCCTCCCTGCCCGACCTGCTGAGTCCAGGTCTCTCCGTCGTAGGACCACACCTGGCATCCGGCGGAATAATCCTCGTTGAAAGTACCGACGTAAAGGCTGCCAAAAAATACGGCCATGGAAGAAGCGCCGCAGTTGTCGCCGTCCCCGAAGCCTCCCTCGGCCACGCGTTCCCAGGTCCCGCCGTCGTAGGACCACACCTGGCATCCGGCGGGATTATAGGTGCCGGCGTAAAGCTTGCCTTCCATCACCGCCATGCTCGAGACGTCGCTGTTTTCTCCGTCCCCGAAACCGGGAGCGGTGGAGGTCCCGGCTTCTCCCCCTCCCACAACCTGTTTCCATGCCTCACCGTCGTAGGACCAGACCTCGCAACCCCGGTCCGGATTCCGCGTGCTAACGAAAAGCTCCGATGCGTACACGGCCATGGAGGAGACGTTGTTGTTATCGGCGCTGCCGAAACCGGGTCCGGTGGAAGTGCCCGCCGCCCCCTGCCCCACTTCCTGTCTCCAGGAGACCCCGTCGTAGGACCACAGCCCGCATCCCTTAACGTTATAGGTACCGCAGTATACGCGGCCGCCGTAATCGGCCATGGCGCCTGCAGTGGTGTTTTCCTGCACCCCGAATCCGCCTGCGGCGGTGCGCGTCCAGCTGAAAGTCGCCGCGTAGGATATTCCCGGTAACAGCGCCAGCAGAATAATCGCAAAGAGCAGGACAGACGCGCAAACGACTGAAGCCGTTTTCGAGCACCCAGCGGACATGTGAAAAGCCTTCCTTATCCCCTTGTTTTTCGTTGTACGTACAAATATTCCAGAGTCCACGCTACAATACCTTCGCTTTCTTGCCGCCAGTCCCCGGCCGATCCAGGGTTTCATGCCCGCTCCTACGCATCGGTTAAACCGAAGGGATCATGGGTAAACTGGATTGAGAATGCGTCCTAAAGGAGGATCAAACCATGAAGCAAACTGGCGAGGCGAGCATGAGGGAGGATTCGGCGGCCGGGGACCTTGAATGGAAAAAGGGGCTTTGCGGGGTATGTCCTGCTGGGTGCTGGGTCGAGGTCGGTTTAAAGGGCGGAAAACTGGTGGATATCAGGCAGGACTCGGATCATACCCTGGGGATGATGTGCAGAAGGGGAGAGCGTGCGCCGGAGATACTCTATTCCCGGCACCGCCTGAAAAGCCCCTTGCTGCGTAAGGGACCCAAGGGATCTTTCGATTTCGAGTCCATATCATGGGACGATGCTTACGAGGTCATCGCGAGCAGGCTCAATGCCATCAAGGACGAGTCGGGCGCAGAGGCGGTGGCGGTCTATACGGGGCGCGGGGCCCAGGAACAATCGCTGTGCGATATGTTTCAACCCCGGGGTGTTACGGTATCCTCCGCCTCAAACGTACTCTTCCCTTTCGGATCGCCCAATACCCTGGGGGTGGGGGCCCTTTGCTACGTCTCCCTGCACATGATCGCCCCTCACGTGACCATGGGCAGGATGCAAACGGATATGTTCTCGGATATAGATAACGCCGAGATGGTGGTGGTATGGGGGACAAACCCTGCAACCGACTCCCCGCCAGTGGACATGCTCAGACTGGAGGCGGCATCCCGCCGCGGAGCTGACATCGTGGTGATCGACCCGCGCCGCACGGAGACAGCGAAGCGTACCGGAGCGCAGTGGGTGCCGATCAGGCCCGGGACTGACGGAGCACTGGCCTTGAGCATGATCCAGGTACTCATCGAAGAAGACCTCTACGACGAGGATTTCGCGGAGAACTGGTGCCACGGCTTCGAGGAACTGGCCGCCTACGTCAACCATTTTCGGCCGGATGCAGTTGAGGGCATCACGGGGGTACCAGAGCGTACCATCCGCGATATCGCCAGGAAGATATGCGGGGCAAACGGCACTTCCCTGCTCATGTACACCGGTCTGGAGTACTCCAACAGCGGCGTGCAGTCGGCCCGTGCCGTGTATATCCTCTTCGCGCTGGCGGGTCAGCTCGACGTTCCTGGCGGTATCGGACTGAACATGCTCAACGGCAGTTTTCCCATCAACCGTTCCTGCAACCTGGACAATCCCTGCCTCGAGAGGGCTATTGCGCGCGATGATTTCCCCGTTTACAGCGATTATCGCGGCGAAGGCCATGCCATAGCGTTGGTCAGGTCGGTCCTGAAAGGCGATCCTTACCCCATCAGGGGCATGATGATCCAGGGTTCCTCTTTGATCACGTCCTGGCCGCAAGCAGCGCTCTGGCACGAGACCCTCTCCCGCCTCGACTTCCTGGCGTGCATCGATCGACAGATGACTGCGGACGCCGCTTACGCGGACGTTTTGCTCCCTGCTACCACCATGTTCGAGAACTATTCCTACATGGTCTATGGGCCGATTTTCCGCCTGCGGGAGAGGATCATCGATCCCGTAGGTGAGGCGCGCAACGATTATCTCATCATGGCGGGCTTAGCGGACCATCTCGGATACGGACATCTGTTTCCCCAGACGGAAGAAGACATGATCCGTCTCGCCCTGAGCGGTTCGGGTTATTCCCTCGAGGAAGTGAAGGAACGCGGTGGATGGGTGAGGATCCCAACGCCCATGATGGAATACAAGAAGTGGCAGAAGGGCGGCCTGAGAGCGGATGGTGATCCGGGCTTCGATACTCCCACGGGGAAATTCGAGGTACATTCAACGATTCTCGAGGAATACGGCTACGAACCCCTCCCCAAGTATATCGAGCCTAAAGAAGGGCCATTGGCCGCACCGGACATGTTCGGAGAATACCCCCTGGTATTCAATTCCGGCGCAAGGCCACAGACCGATTTCCGCTCCCAGCACCATGGCATAAAAGGGCTTGTCGTGGATTATCCGGAACCGACCGTGGATATCAACTCGCATGATGCGGAGCAGAGAGGCATCGAGAGCGGCGACCTGGTGGAAGTGAGGACGGCGAGGGGTGCCGTCCCCTTCAGGGCACGCGTAACGGCGGATATAGTAAGGGGGGCCGTGGAATGCGTGATGGGCGGCGGAACGCCGGTGGGACCAAGGGCGTGGCGGGAATGGAATGTCAACGAGCTTACCGAGCTCGGCAATTTTGACGAGATATCGGGCTTCCCCGTCTACAAAGCCCTGCTCTGTGAGGTAGTGAAACTCGCTCCCGGCAGCGAGAAGAGCCGCGAGGTCGTGGAGAAAAGTGTATCCGCGTACGACGTGCAGGCGTTCTCGGTCAGAGCGAGCAAGCATGCGAGGACGAGCATCTATCTCGACAACAACGCCACGACCAAGATGTCCCGGGAGGTCCGCGAGGCAATGGAGCCCTTTCTGGGAGATAGCTACGGGAATCCTTCCAGCATCCATGGAACAGGCAGGGAAGCCAGGGAGGCCGTTGAAAAAGCCCGGCGCCTGGTGGCCAGGCTGATCGGCGTACAGCCCAGAAGAATAATCTTCACCGGCGGCGGTTCGGAATCGGATAACCTGGCTCTCAAGGGTGTGGCCTTCTCCCATCCCGGACGGAGCGGCCATATCATCACCAGCAGCATCGAACACCCTGCGGTACTGAACGCCTGCAGATCCCTGGAGAAGGCCGGCTTCAGGGTCACTTATCTGGCGGTGGATGAATACGGGTGGTTGGATCCTGATGAGCTGAGCAGGAACATCAGCGAAGACACTATACTCGTTTCCATCATGACCGCCAATAACGAGGTGGGCACGATCCTTCCCGTAGAGGAGCTGTGCGAGATAACCCATCGTGCCGGATCCCTTTTCCATACCGATGCCGTGCAGGCCATGGGGAAGATCGCAACGGACGTCCACAAGACGGGAGTCGACCTACTCAGCCTCTCCGGGCATAAACTGTACGGCCCCAAGGGCGTCGGCGCACTTTATGTGAGAAAAGGCCTGCGCCTGGAACCTCTCATCAACGGGGGATCGCAGGAAGGGGGGGCACGCGCGGGAACGGAGAACGTCGCGGCCATCGTGGGCCTGGGAAAGGCCTGCGAGCTTGCCACATACGCTTTGAGTGGCTGGGAGCGAACGAGGACGCTCAGGGACAAGCTGGAAAGCGGCGTGAAAGACCTGGTACCGGGAGCATTCCTGAACGGTCATCCCGAGAAAAGACTGCCGAACACCCTTAACCTTACCCTGCCGGGAATAAGGGGAGAATCGATAGTGGTGGCCATGGACCAGCAGGGCATCGCTCTCTCATCCGGTTCGGCCTGCAAATCGGGTTCCCCGGAACCCACGCACGTTCTGATGGCCATGGGCAGGACGGAAGATCAGGCGCATGCCTCGGTCAGGTTCTCCCTGTCGCAATATACGACGGAAGAGGAGATAGAGGAAACGTTGTCGGCTCTTTCCAGGGTCCTCGAGGAGAAGGACCGGGTCCGGCTTATCTCCTGTAAGTAAGCGCCCGCCGCTCACTCTCCCCCGTTCAAGAGGTAATAGACGCTGAACCATTGTCTTTCGTCGGTCCAGACCTTGCGCACCCTGAAGCCGGCGGCGGAGGCCAGTTTGCCGAACTCGCCAAGAGTGTATTTGTAGGAGCTCTCGGTCCATATGCTCTCGCCCGCGTCGAAGTGGATAATCCCGTCCCCCGTAAATATCTCCTGCTCCTTCAGGCTGACAAGGTGCATCTCCACCCGGCCCCGACGGGGATTGTAGAAGGCATAGTGCTCAAAGTCTTCGACCCGGAGCTCCCAGCCCAGTTCACGCCTGATACGCTCGAGAAGGTTGAGGTTGAAGGCTGCCGTGACTCCCTCGCTGTCGTTATATGCCCTGTGCAACACCATGGGGTCTTTTTTAAGGTCCACTCCCAGCAGTAGTCCCCCGCCACTACCGCAAACGCCGGCTATGCCTTTCAGAAAGGCAAGGGCGTCATGCGGATCGAAATTTCCTATGGTAGAACCAGGGAAGTAGACGACTTTACGACCTGTGTCCTCCCACGAGATGGGCAGGTGGAATTCCCTGGTATAATCGGCGCATACGGGCAGAACCGGCAGATCGGGGTATTCGGCCTCGAGGTCACGAACGACGCGCTGCAGCTGCTCCAATGATATGTCGATGGGCACGTAGCCGGCCAACCCGAAGAGATGGTCTATCAGCAGGCGCGTTTTTACGCAATCGCCGCAGCCGTATTCCACGAGGTGAAGCCCCCCACTGTCCGCGTAGCAGGCTATCTCCTCGATATTTCTGCGCATTATCGCCATTTCAATCGCGGGTATATAGTATTCCTCCAGGGTGCAGATACGTTCGAACAGAAGGGAGCCCTCGCGGTCGTAGAGATACTTGCTGGGGATCTTCTTCACTTCACCGAACATCCCCCTGAGGACGTCTTCGCGAAAACTGAGAGAGTCGGGCCTCGAGTCCGGAAGGATTGTCTCTTCTTCCCCAATATGCTTCATACGTCAACGCTCCTCGACCTTGCCGCTCCCACATCAGGAAACCGCGAACTGACGTGCCAGCGAAGGCAGGTTTTCAGCGTAGGTGGGATGGATGTGCTGGGCTTTCTCCAGGACCCGCCATGTCGCGCCGGCCTCTATCAGGTCGACGAATACGTGGATCAACTCCCCCGCCTCATACACAACCAGTGTCGCCCCGAGTATGAGATCCGTATCCGCATCTATTACCATCTCGTAGAAACCCAGTTCATCGCCGCGCTCGATGGCCCTGGACATATCCCGCACTTCCATTCTTGCCGCCCTGGCCCTGTAGCCCATTGCTTCGGCCATATCCATGCTCAGCCCCGCCCTCGCCAACTGGGGATCTGTGAAAGTATTGTAGGCCAGGACACGGTCTCCCTTCCTCCTGTCCTCTCCATCGAGGATACCCAGCAACCTGCGGTGGTCTTCCCAGGAGACGTGGGTAAAGGCCGGCTGTCCGATGACGTCGCCGATGGCATATACTCCCCCGCGGGAGGTTTCAAGACGTTCGTCGACCCTGACGAATCCCCTCTCGTCCAGCTCGATGCCGGCCTCCCCGGCATTTAATTCCCCGGTATTCGGCCTTCTCCCCGTAGCCACATAGAGCGCGTCACCCTCCAGCGCCTCTCCGCTGGAGAGCAGAAGCCGGAACAGGCCGTCCTTGAATTCCACCCTCCTGGTCTCTACGCCCAGGTGAAAGGTCACTCCGTCGCGCTCGAGAGCCTCCCGCAGCACCCCCGAGACATCGGTACTCTCAGTGCTCATCACGCGGTCCTTGAGGTCTACTATGTGCACTCTGCTGCCAAGCCAGGCCAAACCCTGTCCGAGTTCCAGGCCGATGTATCCTCCCCCCAGGAAGATACATCTCTCCGGCAACTCCTCCAGGTCCCAGAAGTTCCGGTCGGTAAGGTAAGGGGTGTCGTGGAGTCACTCGACGGGTGGGATGAAGGGCGAGGTTCCGGTATCTATTACTGTTACAGGGGCCGCGTAATTCTCTCCATCCGCCGTCACGTGACCTTCCCGGGTGAAGGACGCTTCCGCGCGGATAAGCGTAAGGTTGGGTACGTCCAGCTTGTGCTCCCCGCCCTCGCTCCATCCGTCCTTTAAACGGCGCAGCCGGCGCATGATATGCGGGAAATCAACTTTCAATTCGGCGTGGATTCCCAGCTCTTTCGCCTTCAAAGCTCTTCCGGCGGCGTCGGCTGCAGCCAGAAAAGCCTTGGACGGCGTGCACCCGAAGTTGATGCAGCTCCCTCCCACTCGCGAGCGTTCGAAGATAACCGTCTCCCTTCCCTGGTCGGCCATCTCCCTGGCAAACGGCACCCCACCTTGCCCGGTGCCGATGATGATCACCTCTACCTCCTGCAATCCGTCCACATCCTTTCTCGTCCTTCTAAGCCTGCCGAGATTCCCTCGTGCCGCTGCATATGCTTCGGCACTGCCTGCCGCCGCCCAGGGCGCCCGCGGAGGCTTACGGTTACGATGCCCCCCAGGCAAAAATCGCGTCTGGAAGGACGGGCGCTTCGGTCGCCCCGTCAGTCGCTTTCACTCCCGGCCTCTTCATCGAGTTCCTTCAGGTTGGTGGGAATCGGGTTATCCGCAAGGAGGCGGGCCATGTATATGGTGTTCTTCACCAGGTAGCGGGCGGTACGGTTCGTGTACAGGTGCCTTTTCCCTCCAGCTTCGATATAGCTTGGTCCCCCTCCTTGTTATCCCATACAAGAATATTTTCTTTCTATGATTCCCTGAAGTTGCTTGTCGATAACGTTTCTTTTTAACCATGCTGTGCCAGATCAACCAACCTCCCGGTAGCCTCTACGAGACTTCGGGCACGCGTCGCGATAAAGTGCACTGGATTCGCTCCCTTAGGGAATGCTTTCAAGGGTTCTGATATGATAGACGCGTGAAAGATGCTGTCTTCCAGCGCTCGCGCCACGTTCCGGCTCGGAGAGTCAAACATCGGTCAGGAAGCTGCTGGTCCGGGGAGGATAACATGCGCAAGGAGGAGCTTGCCGGGATACTGGGGAAGGTGCAGCGGGGCGAGATGGGCTTGGACGAGGCGGCCTCGCTTATCGCCATCGAGCCCGTTACCGACCTGGGTTTCGCCATGCTGGACCATCACCGCGAACTGCGCAAGGGGCTTCCCGAGGTAGTGTACTGCGAGGGCAAGCACCGGGACATGATCCGCCCTATCGTCGAGTCCCTGCTCGAGAAAAACCAGGGCAACATACTGCTCACGCGGGCTTCAGCGGAGATCTACGAGGAGGTGCGCGCGGTCTACCCGCAGGCCGAGTACCACGAGCAGGCCCGCTTCATCCTTATCCGCAGGGAGGAAAAGGAGGCCGTGGGCAAGATCCTGGTGGTGACGGGCGGGACGGCTGACATTCCCGTGGCCGAAGAGGCATGCGTGGTGGCGGAGCTTACCGGCAACCACGTCGAGCGGCTCTACGACGTGGGGGTCTCGGGCATGCACCGCATCCTGTCCCGCACGGACGCCTTCATCGGAGCCAACGCCATCGTGGTGGTGGCGGGTATGGAAGGAGCGCTGCCCAGTATCGTGGGCGGGCTGGTGGACTGCCCGGTGATCGCCGTGCCCACCTCTATCGGTTACGGGGCCAACCTGGGAGGTATGGCCGCTCTGCTCAGCATGCTCAACTCGTGCGCCCTGGGGGTGGCGGTGATGAACATAGATAACGGCTTCGGCGCCGGGTATTTCGCCAACCTCATCAACCGGGCGGCGGCCGGGGGCGGTAAGAGATGAGCCTCCCGCGCAGGCCGATCGGCCAGCCGGTTCCCCTCTCCTGCCCTCCGGTTAAAACGTTCACCCTCCTTTTCCCCAGGTTTCCTTTCTATCCGCCGTTCATTGTGGCATGATTAGAAATGGTGTGACCCGGCGGCGTCTCCAGCTCACAGGCCCCTGATAGCGGAGCCTCAAGCCAGTGCGGTGATAAGGGAGGAAAAGATCGTGTCGATGCCGGTCTGGGTGGTAAAAATAATCAGGAAAACATTCCCGCAGCGCTTCATGCTGGCCCGGATGACCAAGCTTCCTCTGGTCGGAAAGGGCATCGACAGCTTCCTCTTCAAGGGGGACGACATCATCTACCTGCCCAGGGACAACACCATCCAGGTGAACGAGGAGGTCGATACGGACCGTGTCTTTCTCCCCTCACGGGTGATAGAGACGTTCATCGAGAAGGCCAATTACCTGTGGATCATGAACAACTGCATCTGCCGCGAGGCCAGCCAGTGCAAGGACTATCCCATCGACCTGGGTTGCCTTTTCCTCGGCGAGGCGGCCATGGGTATAAACCCCAAGCTGGGACGCCAGGTTACCAAAGAGGAAGCGCTGGAGCACGAACGCAAGTGCCGCGAGGCGGGCCTTTTCCAGCTCATCGGGCGCAACATGATAGACACCAGGTGGCTCAACGTGCGGCCCGGCACCAAGCTGCTTACCATATGCAACTGCTGCCCTTGCTGCTGCCTGTGGAAGATACTCCCGGTGCTCTCACCCATGGTAAGCAACAAGCTGCACCGTATGCCCGGGGTCAAGGTGACGGTCAACGACGAGTGCAACGGGTGCGGCAAGTGCCTGAAAGACGTATGTATCGCCGATGCCATCCGGGTGGAGAACGGGTGCGCGGTCATCAGCGAGGAGTGCCGCGGTTGCGGCCACTGCGTCGAGGTCTGCCCCCGGGGGGCAATAGAGCTGACCGTAGAAGACTGGTCCTTCGTGGAGAGCATCGTACCCCGCCTCTCGTCCCTGGTGGACGTGACATGAGCTGGGGGTTCCGTTCACAGGGCTGCACGGAAAGAACGCGGGAGCGAACATCCATCCCATCAAGGTCAGCGAGATCTTAGCGGCCCCGTGCCACTCGAAAACAGAGAAGGCGGCTACGGATTATCGTGCCTGGCTCCGATGCCGGAGAGTGGGGACGAGGTTCCGGCACGGGTGATATCGAGTCCCTTGCGCTGGTGTAGTGTCTGCAGGGTTTTTGAGGGATTGCTGGCAGCGCTTCTGTGGATGCGGAAAGTCCCCTCCTTGATGATGTAGCTTTTCATTTCGTTACCTGCCATCGCTGATGTCGCCATTGAAACGCCTTTCGCCTAAGGACTTCGCTTTTCCTGCGAAGAGTCCTCCACCCGCCCCAGCACAGGCTTCAGTAGAATTCCCTCAAGGCCGCGGCGAGCTTCGAGCGGTCGAAGGCCTGTTCCACCAGGGGAGCCTGGCTTATGACCGGATTGCGTTCCTCGTATGTCGGACGCCGGTTCCTGAATATCACCCCGATAGGTATGCTATCTCCCCACAGCAGCGACAGCCTGAACGCCTCCATCCTGTCCTCCTCTTCGTGGCCGCCGTCGATCTTCCGGACCCGCTCCTGGTACCACTTATACGTGTTGAGCTTGTTGAACGTGACGCAGGGCTGAAGGATATCAACCAGGGCGAATCCCTCGTGCTCCATGGCCTGCACGAACAGCCCCGCGAGGTGAGCCCGGTCGCCTGCGAATCCACGCGCCACGAAGCTGCAGTCGAGGGCTATGGCCATGGCCAGGGGATTGAACTGCTCCGACATGACCCCGAACGGCTGCACCTTGGTGACCATACCTTCCATGCTGGTGGGAGACGCCTGCCCCTTGGTGAGCCCGTAGATCTGGTTATTGTGCACGAACAGCTTGATGTTGATGTTACGTCTTATGGCATGGACGAAATGGTTGCCGCCTTCCCCGTAGCAGTCACCGTCCCCGGTCATAACGATCACGTGCATGCGGTGGTTGGCCAACCTGATCCCGGTGGCCACGGGGAGCGCCCTGCCGTGCAGGCCGTTGAAGGCGTTGCACTTGACGTAATGCGGGAACTTGGCAGCCTGCCCGATACCCGAGACGATAACGAACTGGTGCGGCTCCATGCCCATACCGGTCATGGCATCGATAAAGGCGTTGCGGATGCCGAAGTTGCCGCAACCCGGGCACCAGGCCGGATCCTGGTCCTTATAGTCATCAAATGAGATCATGCAATCCCTCCAGCATGTCATCGAGGGTAAACGGCCTGCCGTCGCAGCGGTTCAGTCCCGCACCGAACTCATATCCCGTCTCGGCCTTTACCAGGCGCCGGAACTGGCCGGTGGCGTTATTCTCCACGCACACGGTGAGACGGGCCCTGCGAAGTGTTTCCATGAAATCGGATATGCCCACAGCGGGAAAAGGATATATCTCGGAAAAGTGAAGCATGGAGATGTTTTTTTCAGCGGAGAGGTGGTCCACCGCTTCCCGCATGCAACCGTACGTCGATCCCCACCCCGCGATCACTATCTCCGGGTCTTCCGACCCATAGCGAAGCGGGGGTTCGATGGCCTCCCGCAAAGAGGGCAGCTTCTTGATCAGCCTTTTTCTCGCCATCTCTATGCGGGTTTGCGCATCTTCGACGATGTGGCCCTCCTCGTCGTGCTCGTCGCTGTCGGTGACCACCAGGTGCCGGGATGCACCCGGTACCGCCAGCGGCGAAACGCCGTCGGCGGTGAGCGCGTGCCTCTTGTAGCGGGTTATCTTGTGCAGGAGGTCTGCGCGCAAGCGGTGATCGGCGTACGGCACGGAGTCGAGACCGAGATCCTCGCAGGTCCATTCCGAGTCCGCCAGGTACTGGTCGGTCATGATGATGCAGGGTACCTGGAACCGCTCCGCAAGGTCGAACGCCTTGCAGGTAAGCGAGAAGGCTTGTCTCGGATCTCCCGGGGCGAGAACCACCCTCGGGAATTCTCCGTGGGCTGCATGCAGCGCAAAGAGCAGCTCTCCCTGCTCCGTACGGGTGGGAAAACCGGTTGCGGGCCCCGGCCTCTGTGCCAGGACGATAACCACCGGCGTCTCCGTCATGGCCGCGAGGGACAGTCCCTCCACCATGAGCGAGAAACCCCCACCGGAAGTCCCGGTCATGCTTCTGACCCCCGCATATGAGGCCCCCAGGACCATATTGATCGCCGCGATCTCGTCTTCCGCCTGTTCCACCACAATGCCGAAATCCTCGGACTTCGAGGCGAGGTAATTCATGATCCCCGTGGACGGGGTCATGGGGTAGCCGGAATAGAACCTGCACCCTGAGGCCAGAGCGCCGAGCGCGATCGCGTCGTTGCCCCCGATGAGCATCTTGGCGCTACCGGGCCGCCCGGGTGCGAAGGCGCACTTCGCACAGGCCTCAGAACCGTAGCGATGTCCCGCCATTGCGGCCTTGATGTTCCCTTCCACAACGTCACTGCCCTTCCCGCGCAGCGTCCTTTCCAGCACCTCGGGCAACTGGTCCAGTTCGAATCCGAGCATCCCCAGCGTAGCTCCGGTCGCGACCGCGTTGGACATGACCTTGCTCCCGCCTTGCTCCACCGCGATCTTTTCGAGTGGGATATCGATGAACTTCTCCCCCTCATACCGCGTATCAGAGGCGTCCGCATCATAGATCGTCACTCCCCCGGCATTGAGTTCGCCCGCATGCCTTGCCACGCTTTCCCGGTCGAGCGCGATGAGGATGTCGATACCTTGCCGGGGTGCGTTGACCGGTCGTTCAGAGACCCTGATCTGGTAGAAATTGTGGCCGCCGCGCACGCGCGACTCGTAATCCTGAAGTGTAAGCACGTGGAAACCCGCCCTGGAGAAGACCTTCGCCAGGGTGCCGCCTATGGTCTGGATCCCCTGGCCGGCCTCTCCGCCCACTGTTATGGTGTAGTCCATCCCGCCTCCTGTCTCAATACTATTGATTCCCATCCGGAACCCGATTTATCCATGAATTTCATCCCATCAACATCCGGACAGGTTACCTGTGATAAAAAGTGCGCTGGCTTTGCCGTTTGGCGCCGCATGCGGCAGGAATCATAGAAGTAGGCACAGCGCCCGCAACTACTGCAGGTGGGATCTGAGGGCGCCTGCTCGGGACAATTCTCATTAAAGGGAGGTCCAGGGATGGATCTGGACGGAAAGAGCGTGGTGGTCGACGTGCCCGCTGACACCTTTGGCCATGCGTATTCCCAGCTCACATACCCCGGAGGGTAACAAAAAACAAGACCCGACCCCCTAAAGGGAGCAGAGGATGTCTTCGGCCCGGGCCAGGGCTTCGCGCTCGAACGGGCTGAGGTCGCGGTCTTTCAGGCCGGACACGAATCCCCCTAGTTCCTCCCTGGCCTTCGCCTCCCTCTGCACGCGCACTTCCTCGCGAAGCGGGCGGGTGGCCTGCAGCTTCATGCCTCCCTCCATCCACCCTTCCGAGAAATACCAGTCCTTGAACCAGCGCATGCCCGCCATCCACATATAGAAACCCAGGGGTGATGCCATGGGCGGAAAGCTCCTTTTCAGCCCCCTTTCCGTGTCTCTGCAGACAGCGTGGGCCTCCGCGCCGTAGATGGCCATCATGGAACCACCTGGCGGGATCAAAGAACCCAGCATTGAAAAGAGCCGTCCCGAAAGACCCCCTTCTTCGAGGTCCACTGCGGCTCCGCCCGCGAATGCGGCTCTCGGGCCGTAGCGAAATTCTATCCAGGCCTTGATGAACTCCCCCCTGCCGGAGAAAAAGAGCCCCTGCACGACGGGGTTTCCGGAGAGCAGGCCGCCGCGCGAGAGGTGGAGGTTGAAATACGATTCCCTGTCCGTCCTCCCCTGCTTGAAATCGCGCAGCTCCAGGACGTAATCACCCAGCTCCCTTCCAGCTAGTGCCCCTTCCAGTTCCTCTACCGGTCCGTCTATCATCGCCATCACCCTCAACCGTATAAGGCGCCATGAGTCAGGCCATATCGAGAATCCCCGAAACGCCCGCCCGGCAGATATCTTCAATTTTCTTCATCTGTAATTATCCCCCTTTGCCTTCCCCCCTTACCATCCGTTCGGCTTGAATCCCTTCATGCTCTGAAAAAGTCTTTAAAGAGCAGCGGGCTTCCACCCCGCGTTTCAAGCTCATCCGGTGGGGGAAACATAGATTTGCGAAAGTAACTTGAGAAAGGAGGATTTTAGAGTATGAGGGAGATGACGGAGAAATTCCTGGGTGAGGCTTTTGCCGGAGAGAGCATGGCGCATATGAAATACCAGCTCTTCGCGGACAAGGCCGAGGAAGAGGGCCTGAAGGAGATGGCCAGGATGTTCCGGGCAATCGCGTACGCGGAGCTGGTGCATGCCGGCAATCACCTGGACGTGCTGGGGAATATCAAATCCACCTCCGAAAACATACAATCCTGTATAGATGGCGAGAATTTCGAGATAGACGAGATGTACCCCGTCTATAACGCCACGGCCAAGCTGCAGGACGAAGCGGGGGCGGTACGCAGCACCTATTACGCCCTGGAGGCGGAAAAGATCCACTCGGAGTGGTACTCGAAATCAAAGCAAAAGGTGGACAAGGGCGAGGATATTACCGTGGGCGCGATCCAGATATGCAGCGTATGCGGGCATACGCGCGAAGGGGACGCCCTTGACAAGTGCCCTATCTGCGGAGCTTCCAAGGACAAGTTCAGGGAGTTCTGATCGCCGCTGCAGGCGCGGCACTGGCTCCAGAGCGTGGATATCGGATAAGGAGGTATGGAAATGGCCGAGAGGCTGGAAGTCTACAAGTGCGAGATATGCGGAAACATAGTCGAGGTCTTACACGGCGGCAAGGGTACGCTGGTATGCTGCGGGGAGAACATGGTGCTGCAGGTGGAAAACACCGTGGATGCGGCGGTGGAAAAACACGTCCCGGTGGTCGAGGTCCTCGAGGACGGGGTGCTGGTCAAGGTGGGCGACGTGCCCCATCCCATGCAGGACGACCACTACATCGAATGGGTACAGATCATCATCGGCGACAGGTATTCGCGCATCTTCCTCAAGCCGGGCCTGGAGCCCGAGGCCAGGTTCACTCCCCCCAAGGAGGGTATAACCGCGCGCGAGTACTGCAACATACACGGCCTCTGGAAATCGAGCTAGGATCCTGCGCAGCCCAGCTCCCTCGAGCTCGGGCTGACGAAGCATTACTTACGACGAAGGGCGCCCCTCGGGGCGCCCTTCCTTCCTGCCTCATTTGCTCGTTTTATCTTTATTCCGTCCGGCGCCTAAAAGGCCATGTCCGGCTTCCAGACCTTCCATACCTTTCCCGCCAGATCGGGTCCGGGGTCAAGGGTGGGCCTTCCGGGCTGCCATCCGGACGGCATCACCTCGCCCGTCTTCGCGACGTGCTGGAACGCCTTTACCTGCCTGATCAGCTCAGCTACGTTACGCCCCACGGATGGGGTCATCACCTCCATGGCCTGGATTATCCCATCCGGATCGATAAGGAAACGGCCCCGGATATTTACTCCCGCATCTTCGTCGTAAACGCCGTAGACCCTTCCGATGCGCCCTCCCGCGTCCGTGAGCATGGGGTAGGGGACGCCTCCCTTGACCATCTTGGAGAGCTCTTCCTCCTGCCATATCTTGTGCGTGAACCTGCTGTCAACGCTCATGGACAGCACCTCTACGCCAAGCTTCTTAAGCTCCTTGTACTTGACGGCAACTGCCGAAAGCTCGGTGGGTCATACGAAGGTGAAATCACCGGGGTAGAAACACAGCACCACCCATTTGCCCTTGTAATCCGATAACTTGACGTTCTTGAACCCTCCCCCGATAAAGGCGCTGGCCTCGAAATCCGGGGCAGGCTTGCCGACTTCCGCCCTCACGGTCCTACCTCCTTCCGCAACCGCCGCCGCTGGCGCTTCCCCCGCGCCCTCATCGAGGATCGGGCCTTTCGAGGGTTTTACACAACCGTCCTTTGGTTTGGCCTTCGGGCTCGCCATGCGTCCACCTCCTTTTCAGATCGCATGTCTCGCGTGTTTCTTTTTCTGGCTCGTACATGCCACCAGCCGGTCCTTGTCCGCCGCATGCGCACCTCGACTGCCGGACAGGCGGCTAACCCTTCAGTTCCTCGACTTCTTGCTTGCCTTCCTTCAGCTTCAGGGGGCGACCCCGCCCTTCGCGGAAACCCAAAATGTAACACCACCATAATTATTCCCGAAGCTCTCCCGCCATTAACCTGGCACCAGGGTATTTTTTCCGTCGCCCATTTCATGGCAAGGATCAAAAGGCCTGCACCCCTTATGCGGGTATAATGGGGTTTATGGAAGAGAGCAGGAAAAAAAGGATCTGGCTTTACGCCGTTTACGGGCTCATAGCGCTGGCCATTATCATCAGCATCCAGTTCGCCAACCCCTTCGAGGCCTCAGAGATCAGCTACAGCGAGTTCCTCACGCGCCTGGAGTCGGGCGAGGTGACCAGGGTGACCATCACAGACACGCGCATCGAGGGGAAGTCGGTAAGCGAGGGCGAAGAAAGTAACTTCACCACCAGCCGCATTCCCAACACCGACGACCAGGAGCTTATCAACCTGCTGGCGGACAAAGGCGTGGAATTCTCCGGCATGGTGGAGAACACTTTTTGGCGGGACTTCCTCATCACCTGGATACTGCCCCTGGGCCTGATCCTGTTCATCTGGTTCTTCGTATTCCGCCGCCTGTCCAGGCGCATCGGCGGCGGCAGCCCTATCTCCTTCGGCCAGTCCAAGGTGAAACTATACGACCGTAGCGGAGACCGCGTCAGTTTCGACGACGTGGCCGGGCTCGACGAAGCCAAGGAAGAACTGCGCGAGATCATCGATTTCCTGCGCAACCCCATGAAATATCGCAGCATCGGGGCCCTGATCCCCAAGGGGGTGCTCCTGGTGGGAGCACCGGGAACCGGCAAGACCCTCATGGCCCGCGCCGTCGCGGGCGAGGCAGACGTGCCCTTCTTTTCCATCAGCGGCTCGCAGTTCATGGAGATGTTCGTGGGTGTCGGCGCGGCGCGCGTGCGCGACCTCTTCGAACAGGCCAAGGCCAAGGCCCCCTGTATCGTCTTCATAGACGAGATAGAGTCCATCGGAAAGGTGCGCGGCGGCGTGCTGGCGAGCGGGGGGACCGAGGAACGAGAGCAGACGCTGAACCAGCTCCTGTCGGAGATGGACGGCTTCGACCCCCAGACCGGGGTGATCATACTGGCAGCCACCAACCGGCCCGAGGTGCTGGACAGCGCCATCCTGCGTCCGGGCCGCTTCGACCGCCAGATCATGATCGACCGACCGGATATAAGGGGGCGCGAGGAGATACTCAAGGTGCATGCAAAGCGCTTAAAACTGTCTGACGACGTCAATCTGAGGAATATAGCGGCGCGGACTCCTGGTTTCGCCGGTGCAGAGCTGGCCAACGTCGTAAACGAGGCCGCCCTGCTGGCGGCGCGCAAGAACAAGAAAAAGGTGTTCGAGGAGGATTTCGAGCAGGCCATCGACAGGGTCATCGGGGGGCTGGAGCTGAAGAGCAGGGTGATGAGCGACAAGGAGAGGCGGGTGGTGGCCTTCCACGAGGTCGGCCACGCACTGGCCGCGTCCCTGCTGGAGCACGCCGACCCCGTGCACCGTATAACGGTCATACCGCGCGGTATCGGTTCGCTGGGGATGACCATGCAGCTCCCCGAGGAGGATCGCTACATCATGACGCGTCCGGAGCTGGAGGACCGCCTTGCCGTGCTCCTGGGAGGGCGCGCAGCCGAGGAGATCATCTTCCACCAGGTTTCCACCGGGGCCCAGAACGACCTGGAGAAGTCCACCATTTTGGCGAGGAAGATGGTCGAGGACTACGGCATGAGCGACAGGGTGGGACCCATCTCGCTGGGTCTGGAGAGGGGGTCGCGGCTGCTCATGGGCGAATTCTCTTACGGAAAGGAATCGAACTACAGCGAGGCCACGGCGGAACTCATCGACCAGGAAGTGAAAAAGATCATCACCACCAACTACGACCGCGTGAAAGAGATCCTCGAGGAGAACACCTCCGCGCTGGAGGGCATCGCCGAGGTGCTCCTGGAGAAGGAGACCCTGGAAGGCAACGAGTTCCGGAAACTGATGGAGGAACACCGCTCCAGGGCGCAGGACGCGGCGGTATAGACAGCGGTGGAGAAGATGCACGACGTGGTGATAATCGGGGCCGGTCCGGCCGGACTCTCGGCTGGAGTTTACTGCGCGCGCAAGATGATGGACACCCTGGTGGTCTCCGAGAACGTAGGCGGTCAGGCCACGTTATCCTGGGAGGTCGAGAACTACCTGGGATACCAGCTCATAACCGGCGTGGAGCTGGTGGAGCGCTTCCGGGAGCATCTGGATAACTTCCGGGTGGAGCTGCTGGAGGGGCGCAACGTCAGATCCCTGGCCGTAAAGGACGGCGCTTTCGCCGTGAACACGAGCGAAGACGGCGAGATCGCGGCCAAGACGTCCATAGTGGCCTCGGGCAAGGTCCCGCAGATGCTTGGCGTTCCCGGGGAGGAAGCGTACCACGGACGTGGCGTGGCTTACTGCGCCACCTGCGACGCTCCCATCTTCAGGGGAAAAAGAGTGGCGGTGGTGGGAGGGGGCAATTCCGCCCTTGACGCCGCCCTGCAGCTCGAACAGATCGCCGAGAAAGTGTACCTTATCGTAGCCGAGGACCGGTTGAGCGGCGACGAGATACGGCGCAAGCGTTTACTGGCAACGCAAAATGTGGATGTCCGTACTTCCACCCGCGTCACCGCCATCCGGGGAGAGACTTTCGTCAAGGCGATTGACATCGTGCGCAACGGCGAGGAGAGCTGGCTGGAGGTGGCGGGCGTGTTCGTCGAGATCGGCGGCCTTCCCAGCACCGCATTCCTCCCTCCCGAGTTGGAATTGAACGAGCTGGGAGAAATTGTTATCGATTCCAACAACCGCACCGGGATTCCGGGGCTTTTCGCGGCCGGGGACGTCACCAACGTGGTGGAGAAACAGATCATCATCGCCGCGGGCGAGGGAGCCAAGGCGGCGCTTTCCGCTTACGCCTGGCTGTTTGAAAACGACCGCGAGTACCGGTAGCCGCTCGCTTTCTCGCGAGTTTATTTGCCGGCCCGGTGAAGCGGCGGGAGACGAAGGGCAGGCAGCAGCTGTATAAGGCCGGAGAATCCCGCCGGCACGGACCGGGAGCGAGTTTAAAGTGCGCTGCAGGCGGTACGAGGCCCGGACCGCCGGACCTCAGGGTCCGGTGATGATCACGAAGGTATGCGCGATCTTGTCGTGCCAGGCCTGTTTGCGCTCGTCGAAGCCGGCCCAGATATAGCCGATAGCACAGACCAGCCCCGATACGAACTTGCCCACTATCTCGCGCAACGCGGCGGTCCCGTAAGATACGGGTCCCATGTCCTCGCCGACCACCTTGAGCTTGAAGAGCATCTTGCCCAGGGTGGCCCCGTAACGCCCGGTCATGATGACGTAATATGCCCAGAATACGCCCATCCGGATGAGGTTGAACAGTATGACCAGGCCGATACCCGCCCCTTCCTTATAGTCCCAGCTGCCCCAGTAATAGAACCTCTCGTTCAAGGCCGAGAAGATGAAGTTCACGGGGAAGAGAGCCACGGAAAGGATGACGGAGTCGATAAACGCCGCCGCGAACCTTATCCAGAACCCGGCGTAACGCGGATAACCCGGCGCATATGGCTGGTAGCCCTGCGGTTGATAAGGCGGCTGTCCCGGAGGCTGCTGGTATTCCGCCTGCCCGGGAGGCGGGAACGCCGCGAATCTGTAGCCGCAAACGGCGCAGAAGGCGGCGTCATCCGGGTTCTCCGATCCGCAGCCGGGGCAGCTTTTCATCTCGACCCCCTTCAAATGCCCGGACACGATTTCAGCTGCAATATTCTCCGCAGCCGCGCTGCTTCCCTTTCTGATATCATATCTGGGGAAGATGCCTGGAGAGGGAAAGGCAAGGCCGGCAAGGAAAATGCTTTCCTTGGCCGTACACTTTCGGTAAACCAGCATTGTGCCCGAGGACAATCCATTACGAAGCGGGAAAGGGGATGGGCGATGAAGATCTGCGCTAGATGCGGGGCGGAGAACGCCGACGACGCCGTTTTCTGTGCCAGTTGCGGGAGCGCTTTCACCCGGGAAGGGGAAGCTCAGGGGGCAGCCGCCGCTCCCCCGCCTCCATCCGGGATGGGAGTGCAGGCGGGAGGAGCGGTGCCGCCACCGCCCCCTTATGGCCAACCGCCTGCGGCCTACCAGCCCCAGGTGCCACCGCCGGGCACCCCATACGCCCCGGGACCCTACCCGGGGATGGCCCCGGTAAACAACGGGAAGGCGACCGCATCCCTGGTGCTGGGCATAGTCGGGCTTTTCGTCTGCCCTATCATCTGCTCTGTGCTGGCGATAATCATCGGCACCAGTGCGAAGAACGAGATCGCGGCGAGCGGCGGTTATCAGACTGGCGAATCTAATGCCAAGGTGGGCATTATACTCGGGTGGGTCGGGTTGGCCTTGGGGATCCTGGGCATCATTATCTGGGCCATAGCCGCTGCCATCGTGGCATCCAACGCGACCATCCTGCCGATCTCAACATTGCTGGCTATCCTTTAATGTAATAAATCAATATCGCTCCGTCGCAACTTCGTCCTGGGAGGGGTCCCGTACAGAGGGGGAGTACATGGGCGAACACATCGTGGTAGGAGCGGGCCTCGCGGGATTATGCGCCGCCATCAACCTCAGGCGCGAGGGGCACGAGGTAAGGGTGTTGGAGAGGCGGGACGGGATTGGCGGCCCGGCGCGGGATATGTCCACCGGAGAGCTTACCTATGTCATGGCCGACGGCACCCCTATGGAGGTCGATAAACTATCCCGCTACATCAAAATAGACGTCTCGCCGGCCTGCGTGCCCCTGCGATCCACCCGCATCTACAGCTTCGGGAAGAGATACGATACCGTCTTCCCCGATAATGTCCCCGCGGTGCTGGTGGAAAGGGGATCGCGCAACGCCTCCATGGACATGTTCCTCTACCGCATCGCGGTGAAGGAAGGGGTGGAGTTCGAGTTCAACCTGCCGCTCAAGACACGCAAGGATTTCGACGACCTGCCCCCCAAGACCATAATCGCGGCCGGCCTGTTCGAGGATGCCTACAAGGCGCTGGGCATACCGTACGTGCACGTGGAGGGGCTTTTAGGGCAGGGCATGGTGGCCGATGACTACGACGGCCCCAGCGTTATCCTGTACATGGACCGGCACACGCAGGATTACGCCTTTTTCTCCGTCATCCACGGCCAGGCGGGAGCTCTTCTCTTCCAGCGCAAGAAACCGCTATCGCCCGAAGCCAAGGCGTGGTTTCCAGAACAGCTGGCGAAGGACGAGGGAGTCGACTTCCCCGAGTGGCACAACCTGGACGTGGGGGTCCTGCCCATGGGATCCATCAACAATCCCCGCCTCTTTCACGATAGATTCATCCTGGCCGGGACCCTGGCCGGCGCGCAGGATCCCGTGCTCCTCTTCGGGGTTCACGGGGCCCTGGTCACCGGCAAGATAGCCGCCATGGCCCTCAGCCGTCCCGAGGAAGCGCAGCGTGAATTCCGCAAGATCAACCTGTTATGGAAGTTCAGCTACCTGAACCGGCTGTTCGTGGAATACACCCATCCATACGGTCTCATGGCCGCGAGCCGGGTGGGCCTGGGGCTCTACCCCCTTTACGCCCGCTTCGCCATGCGCTACGCCTTCCTCTTCGTACCCGGCTGGCTGCGCGTCTAGAAGGAGGGAGCCAACGATCTGCATCTTACTATTACCGCTGAACGACAACGTGTAGCTCGAGGAGCCTATAATCACACGCCGGGGCCAGGCGCTCGTATAGATACGAACCTTCTCGAAAAGCCTGCACGGCAACGGTGATCGTAAGCGTTGACCCCGCCGCGGATGGATCCGGAACCTCACCCGATCGCATTTCATCCGAATACTCACAGGTGGTCAGCCGTAATAGGGCGAAGGGATCTTTATGCGTAGACTCATTGCCGAAAGCGGGGGACGATGATGGCAAAAGGCCGGGTTCTTCGGATGCGCCCGGATGTGAGGATGGCCTTATCGGCGTTAACGGCGGCTTTGCTGTCCTTGCTGCTCATGGCCGGTTGCGGCGCCTCGCGGGGCACGGCCACGGATGCGGGAGAAGCGCCTCCTCGGGAAGATACTGCCGCTCGAGAGGAGACACAGGAAGAGGAACCGCCGCCCGATCATGCCACGGGAGCGGTGACGGGCCTGCGCCCCGTCAAGACCCTCTACGTGGAGGCGGGCCCCAAGTCGGTGGAACTGATGCCGGGCGGGGACCGCATCTTCGTGAACGATCTCTACGCCCACAAGAACTTCATCTTCGATGCGGACACCTACGAGGTGCTCGAGGTCATCCCCCTCCCCGACGAGCCAGTGGAAACGGATTTCTCGCCGGACGGACGTTTCGCCTGGGTATCGCTGTACAACTCCTCCAGGGTGGTGGTGGTCGATACCGAGGTGGGCGCGGTCACGGCACAGGCGCAGACGGGGAGCATCCCCAAGGAGATAGCGATCAGCCCGGATGGCAAATGGGTATACGTGGCCAACTGGGATTCCAACACCGTCTCGGTCATCGACGCGGGCTCGCACGCCAGGGTCAAGGATATCCCCATGTACGGCACCCCCCGCGGCATGGTCTTCTCTCCGGATGGGAGCAAGGTCTATGTATGCGTGATGGGCGGGAACACCCTGGCCGAGGTGGACGTGGCGGCGGGCCACGTGGTCGCCCGTCAGATATACTGCGGCGAGAACCCGCGCCACGCCGTGCTCTCCCCGGACGGCGGCACCATCTACGTGAGCAACAACATACCCGGCACCATCACCTACGTGGACCGCGTAGCGGGGACGATCGCGGCCACCGTAAAGGTGGGGAACAAGGCGCGCACCATCGCCATCACCCCCGACGGCGCCTACCTCTTCGTGTGCAACTACGACGACAGCACGGTGGGATGCGTGGACATCGCAGCGCGCAAGCAGATATTCGTCTATCAGACCCCGGACCCCATCGGCATGGCCGTCGACGCCAGGGGCGAGCGGCTCTTCGTCTCCAACTACGCCCCGCCACAGATATCCGTCCTGGAGATCGTAAGATGATCTGCGATCTCGGGAACTGATATCGCGAGCGCGGCGACGCGGCGGTCTCGCTTAAGATAAGCATCCAGCAAGGGACGAAGCAAAGAGATAGCCCTCTGAGAATATCCGCCCGCTTAGATGCATTCATGATGGGCCTTGCCCGCTGTCGCGATGCGCTGAGAATACCGTGGTGACCTCGCGTGAGGCAGTGCGCTGAGATCTCTTGAGGCAGCGTCAGTCTAAAGGAGCTTCGAAGCCTCTCCGATGATATGGATTGGGAAGAGAAGGGAGAACGCGGAAAGGAGGCCTCTAATTGAAGAAGTTTTTAGTGATCTTGCTACTCGTCCTTGTTATGGCATCCGTGGTGGCGGCCGCGGGATGCGGCGATTCCGACAGCGGTGAAACCGGGCAGGAAGAGACGACGGTGACCGGGCCGCTGGGTGAAGATGCGGAGGGAGAGGAAGCAGGCGCGGATTACTCGGTAGTCGGAAGCTATGAATCAGCCGAAGGGACCAACATAACCCTTGACGCTGACGGCACCTTCGAGACCGACGCCTGGGGCGGCACCAAGGACGGCACCTATATGTACATCGACGAGGCCACGGGGAAGTGGGTCGATCTTTCTTTCGATGACGGCACCTCGGTCAGGTTGAGCGTGATGATCGGCATGGACGAGGTGGCGGCGATCGCAGACGGCGAGACTCTCATCCAGTACACGAAGAAGTAACTTAAAGCCGTTTAATATGAAAGGCGCCCGACCGGGCGCCTTTTTTGTCGTTCCCTGACGTGATCTTTACGCGCGTTTCCGCCGCGCGGGTCATCGGTACCTGAACCTCCTGCCCATGGCGAGCATCTCCGTGGGGTAGAAGTCCCCTTTCCACCACAGGCCGCCCTGTGCAGTACCCACGATACCCGCCCTCAACAAGATGAAGACCACGATGAAGAGGTCGATGGGAAAATAGAACGCCGCCATCAAGGGCAGCCCCATCCAGCGGCAGATGATTATCGACACGACTATGCCGATAGATACCGCGAATGTCCCTATAAGATCGTGGTACGGGATACCGAAAGGGAAGAAAAACAGGTAGGGCCCGAACTCCAGGGCAAAGAACAGGAGGGTCAGCCAGAAAATGCGCGCCAGGTTGAAGCCCCCCAGGGAAGCGTATATCCCCATTTCCATGTCCTGGGCCATATCCCGCATTTTGGGGGGGAACGAGGCTCCCACTAAGCCGCGTCCGTTCACCACTCCGCTGCGGCCGCCCGAAGCTTTGATCATCTGGGCAAGCGCCACGTCTTCAGAAGGCTCCATGCGCAGATCCGCCAGCCCGCTCTCCTTTTCCAGGGCGGCGCGGCGCACGAGCGCCAGTGAAGGCGAGCCGACGGCGGCTCCGCTCTTAACGTCGCCCGCCTTCCATACCCTCTCGGTGATGAGCATTACGCGCAGGAGCACCTGGGACACGGAGTCCACGAGGGACTTGCCGCGGTAGAGCCCGGGTATCACCGCGAGATGGTCCAGTCCCTCGCCCTCGCAGTAAGCGACGGCCTTGCGCAGGGTGCCCGGCTTGACGTCCGTGTCCGCATCGCTGAACGCCAGCCATTCCCAGCCGGACTCCTCGACCCCCCGCTGCAGGGCATGGGCCTTGCCGATCCACCCTCCCGGCAGCTCCTCCACGTGGACGGCCCTGACCCTCGCGTCCGACGCGGCCAGGGAGTCCACGAGTTCCGCAGTCCCGTCCGTGGAGCGGTCATCCACCAGTATCAGCTCCATGCCGGGATAGTCTTCGGCGAGACGCCCGGACACCGGCCCCTTCACGTGCTCCGCCTCGTCGCGCAGGGGAACGATGACTGATACCCGCGGCCATTCTTCCCGTCGAGGATCGGGCAGCTTCTCCAGGAGGGGCGTCATCCTCACGATGCGCACGGTGAGCCAGAGCACCACCAGCCAGTAGATACAGCCGGCGGCCATCCAGGCTATTATGAGCAGGTCCAGTATTATCATCTCGGTAATGAGTCGGAGCTCATAGTTAAAGGCTTTAACAGCAAGGATACGACCCATTGGTCTGCGCACATACCTCCGTGGTTTGCATCGCGAAAGCGATAGCGACGCCTTGAGTGCGTCGCGGCGGTGCCAGCGCCTGAACACTTCCGAGCGTTTAGGCCTGGCACGTATACTTCTGCGCTGCCCCTGGCCCGAGAACTACCGGGTCGGTCGCAGCCATACGTGCATAAAGGTGGCTGAATGGAAAGAATCACACCCGGGTGTCGCCTAACAAAAAAGACACTTTCCGAGACCCGGTCACGGTCGTTAGCCATTCGTCTGCACTGCCCCCGGCCCGAGAACTACCGGGTCGGTCGCAGCGAGCGCGCAAGCAATGGTTTCTTCTTATGTAGAGGTGGCAAGCGCAGCCGAGCGAGGCCGTTACCCGGAGGCTCGGGCCGTTAAAGCACCACGAGCGAGGATCGTTGCCCCCGGGCTCGGGAAAAATAAGCTGCCCCTGGCCCGAGAACTACCGGGTCGGTCGCAGCGAGCCCGGGCATTTAAGCAGCTAAAAGTAAGAGATAGCGTCCGGGTGTCGCCTATAAAAAAGACACTTCCAGAACTCCGGAGTCTGGTAATAGGCGTCCCATCTGCTCTGCTACTAGCCCGAGAACTACCGGGTCGGTCGCAGCGAGCGCGCAAGCAATGGTTTCTTCTTATGTAGAGATGGCAAGCGCAGCCGAGCGAGGCCGTTACCCGGAGGCTCGGGCCGGTAGAGCACCTCGCTCGATTACGCACCCCGGGCTCGGGAACAGACAACCTTATTCCAGGTAGTCCCGTAATTTCGCGGAGCGGGTGGGGTGGCGCAGCTTGGCCAGGGTCTTGGATTCGATCTGGCGTATCCTCTCGCGGGTGACGCCGAATTCCCTCCCTACCTCCTCCAGGGTGCGGGGGTGGCCGTCTGTAAGGCCGAAACGCAGGCGGATGACCTCCTTCTCCCTCTCGTTCAAGGAGTTGAGCACGTCCTCCAGCTGCTCCTGCAGCAGGATGAAGGAAGCGGCGTCGATGGGGACTATGGCGTCCGAGTCCTCGATGAAATCCCCCAGGTGGGAGTCCTCCTCCTCGCCTATCGGGGTCTCCAGGGATACCGGCTCCTGGGAGACCTTGATTATCTCCCTGACCTTCTCCGGGGTGAGCTCCATCTGTTCGGCTATCTCCTCCGGGGTGGGCTCGCGGCCCAGCTCCTGCAGCAGTGAGCGCTGCACCCGGATGAGCTTGTTTATGGTTTCCACCATGTGCACCGGTATGCGGATGGTGCGCGCCTGGTCGGCGATAGCGCGGGTTATGGCCTGCCTTATCCACCAGGTGGCATAGGTGGAGAACTTG
>CAYWXM010000041.1:0-6408 GCA_964462595.1 uncultured Actinomycetota bacterium | reverse complement strand
CGCGGCGGTCATCGCCGTCCCCTGGGCCCTGTTCGCCATCATCTTCCCCAAGGGTTTCGGCATGGGGGACGCCAAGCTGGCCGCCTTCACCGGCGCCATACTGGGCTGGCAGAACGAGCTGGTCGGATTCTTTATCGGCATAGCGCTGGGGGCTGTCGTGGGGGTCGTGCTGATAGGCGCGGGAAAGAAGGGCCGCAAGTCGCGCATCCCCTTCGGCCCTTTCCTGGCCGCCGGCGCGCTTGTCGCCCTCTTCTGGGGAACAGCGATATGGGACGCCTACACCGGTTTATTCTAGAGGGATGGGATAATCCCGGCCGCTTTGGGCATACGCCCACGTTTCTGTAGTGAGGTTGAACTCACGAAAACCTTCCCGCTCGTTCGGCTGTAAGTGGCTAACTCTTCTTTTCTCTCCGTTGGGTCATGTTCTTGCTGCATGCTTCATTCGAGCCCAAACTCACGAGTTCTCCCTGGCGCTTCGCTGGTCCTTTGACTCTGTCAGATTAGACTCTGATTATTTGGACCAAGCTCACGAAAATACCCGGCATATGAGAGAGGGGGAGCTTGCGCTCCCCCTCCCATCTCAACTCCAATAATCTAAGCACTGCCTAGTTGTCATTCGTCAACGACAACGGCATCGTGCTTGGAACACGTGGGATTTGGCGGCCTGTCGCCATCCTCAGTAAAGCCCCAAGTGATCGTGCCACCCGACGGGCAAGCGTCTTCGGATGCAACACCGTCAATCGCTGCACCGCTGTAATTTTGCTCGATATAATTGGGGAAAAGCGCCCCTACTCCCTCGGTATCCGTGGGGTAAGGGGTAGCGCCTGCCTCGTCCGCTGCATACACGTTCGAAGCGCTCACCACCGTGCGGCGGTTGGCCTGGCAGGTCTTCTCCTCCGCGCTTCCGCGTGCGGCCAGGAAGACCGGCACCGCGATAGCTACAAGGATACCGATGATAAGAATAACGATCATCAACTCGATGAGGGTGAAGCCTTCCTCCCTGTGTATTCTCTTAACATATTTCTTTTCACCTCCTTCCCTCTTCAAATCTCGAAACTCGAAATATTCAACATCACACCTTGCCGACCTCGCTCCCACCTCCCTTCCTCGCAACCCTGGTTTGAATTATTGCCTGATAATCTCTCGGCATTTTTTCCTTGGCGCTTAACCGGCTTCAAGAAATCGAAATAATGAAAAAATATAACACCTCTTCATTGGTAACGGCATCTCGGGGCGGTTATATCGCCATTTACAGGTAAGCGGCGCATTCAAAGGGGTGAACGGTAGCAAAACGGCGGCGAACGGAGCATACACAATGTGAGCCATACCCTCGATGTTCAGCGCTGAAGCCTCTTTCGCCTAACCCACCACAACTCCACACCTGGAGGACAGCTCGATACCACGATACCGATTGCGTATGATCGGTTCGGCAACCTGCCTCTCCAGGGGCTTCGCAACCTGGAGGAACATGAAGAGAAAAAGATGCGACCGCTCCACACCGGGTTCGCCCATCTCTTCCCTCCCGGTATTATCTGGACGGCAAACAGCATGGCGGATATCGCATCCCAGTAAATATAATGGAGCGGCACCGGGAAGAATAGCTGACGCGGTGTAATATCCTGTAAGGACAAGGCGGGTGAAGATGAAGATACTGGCCATGGACATCGGGGCGGGGACCCGGGATATCCTGCTCTACGACTCGGAAAAGCAGCTGGAGAACTGCGTCAAAATGGTCCTTCCCAGCCCGAGCCCACTCCTCGCGGCCAGGGTCGCTGCGCTTACGAAGGAGGGCAAAGACCTGTACCTGTACGGCCACAGCATGGGAGGCGGGTCTTTCGCCCAGGCGGTGAAGAGGCATCTCGAGGCAGGATACCGTGTTTACATGACCACAGCCGCCGCCTATTCCATACGCAACAACCTGGGCGACGTCGCCTCCATGGGCATCGAGATAACGGGGGGACCCCCGGCCGGTTTCTCCGGTGCCACGATTAAAGCCGACGAACTCGAGCTGTCCCCCCTGCGCGAAATGCTGCTTTCGGTGGGGGAGGACCTGGACACGCTGGACGCGGTGGCGGTGGCGGTACAGGACCACGGCTCCTACCAATCCGGCGAGAGCAACCGCAAGACCCGCCTGGCTTACATGCGGGGGAAACTTGAGAAAGACCCCGACCCGCTAACGCTTTCCTGCCTCGCCGGAGAGGTGCCGCCTATCTTTCCCCGTATGGAATCCGCCATAGCTCGCCTGCGCGAGCAGCTCTCGTGCGGGCTCATCCTGGTCATGGACACCGCCCCGGCCGCGGTGGCCGGCTGCCTCTCGGACCTCAGGGTGGCGGAAAAAACGGGTGGCGACCTGCTGCTTGTAAACGCCGGTAACGGGCATACCATGGCCTGCATCACGCGCGGCGGCAGGGTCGCCGCCATTTTCGAGCACCATACCAGGTACCTGGAGCCCGCCTCCTTCGCCTCCTACCTCGCGGCCTTCTGCCGCGGCGAGGCGCGGGACGACGACGAGTTCATGGCTTCGGGGCACGGCCTCTTCTACCTGGAGGAACCGCCCGGCATCGAGGAACTTGACATGATAGCCGTCACGGGCCCCAACCGCGAGATCCTGGAGGGCACCGGCCTGGACATCTATTACCCCACCCCCGGCGGCGACATGATGATGACCGGCCCCATGGGCCTGGTGCGCGCCGTCCTCCACCGCATCTAAGCGCATCTAAGGGGTCAGGTCTTGTTTTTTGCATACTCCGGTATGTCAACGATTATTTTACTTATGCCCGCTTATAAGCAGCATGTATGTAGCGCATACCATATTATGGAATGCAAAAAGCAAGACCTGACCCCGAGGCCCCTTACTTCCTGTTGAGCCTCTTCTTCAGCATCCTCATGGCCAGGAGCGCCAGCAGCGCCGGCTGTCCGTACTTGATGAGGGGTATCAGGCCGGTCGAGAAATGCGGGTGCAGGACGTAGTCCTCCACCGTCCCCATCTTGTCCAACAGTATGGCGGAGGTGGCCATCTTGCCCGACACCACCGCCCCCTCCATGCCCGCCGAATGACCCGCCATGGTGTAGTCGCCGCAGAGGTAGAGGTTGTCCAGGGGGGTCCTCTGGGTGGGGCGGTAGCGGTCCATGTGCGGGCGCTGGGCGAAAATCCCCTGCCTCTCGCGCACCAGCCGCGACTTTACCACCTCCGCATCCCGGGCGCCCGGCAGGAGCCTGCGGATATCCGAGACGACCATGTCCATGATCCTTTCGTCGCTCAGGCCCCTCAGGTGCCCGCACGGGGTGATGACCAGCTCCAGCACCGAGCCCTCCTGCGGGAAAGCCTCGGGGACCACCTGGGTGAGGTCTGCGAACCAGTTGAAGACCGTCCCTATCCCCGTCGCGATGTTGGAAAGTTCCAGCACCTTGCGGTCGAACCAGACCATGGCCGAGAGGGAAGGCGCCTCCTCGAAACGCCACAGGTTGCGGAAGTACTGGTAGCGGTAGAGTTCCTCGGGCAGCACGCGGCGCAGCACCCCGTAGGGCAGTGCGGACACGTAAACGTCCGCGCGCATGTTGCGTCCCCTGGTGGGAGTGACGTTGAGCACCGCCTTGCCCTTGACGCCGATGGATTTCACCCCCGTGCCGGCCAGCACCTTGCCGCCCCTCTCGGTGATGTACTCCACCGCCTTGCGCACGTATATCTCGCCCAGGCCGCCGCGGGCGAAGCCCACCTTAACCGCCTCCCGCGTGGTGGTGAGATTACGTATCCAGTAGGCAGCAGCCTTCGCCGACACCTCGTATGGCTCAAGAAAGGTGAGGCCGTTGACCATGGCGCGCATCAGGTTATCGATGAGGTGCTGCGATACCCCGTAGCGGTGCAGGAAGTCCTCCACGGTCACGCGGTCGTAGGAGGCCACCGCCGCCTCGCTCATGGTGAGGGCGCGCATGGCCGCGGGGCCGAAACGCAGCAGGTCCATGGGCCCGATGTGCTGGAACCTGGCTATGGACAGGCCATGCAGCGGCGCGGGCAAATCGAAGGGCGTGAAATGGGCGGCGTTCCCGTCTTCCTTGTAGTAGGTAAGGGTGTCCGTCCAGCGGATTACGTCCGGGGCTCCGACTTTCTCGAAGAAGCCCTGGATATTCACGTAATGCGGGAAGAAGACGTGCAGGGCGTTGTCGATGGTGTCGCCATCCGGGTCCACCCAGGACATGGCGCGCCCTCCCAGCTTTTTTTCCAGCTCCAGCAGGGTGACCTCGAAACCTTTATCCACCAGGGGGCCAGCGGCGGAAAGCCCCGCCAGACCCCCTCCCATGACCAGTGCGCGCACGGTGTTCCTCCTTTGCTGTCCGCAACACCCCTCCGCAGACACTGTACATTGTAACAAATCGGCGGCGCGTTAATGGCGAACGCGGGGAGCGGGACTCCAGCCCCCTGCCCCTGCCCCTGCCCCTGCCCCATGGCCGCTACAGCGCGAAACGCTTCAGCGGTTATCGCGACCGAACGCGGCGGCGCCGTTATGCGTTCTTTAAAAAACACGGCCTCGCCTTGTCCCGCATGCCGTCGCCGCCGCCGTGTGGTGTTTTTCCCGGGGTGATAGAATCTTGCACGGGACCGTCAGAGAGGAGGACGACATGCCCATATACGTTTTCGAGGACCGCAAGCCCCGCATATCCCCAACCGCCTACGTGGACCCCTCCGCGGTCATCATCGGCAGGGTGTTCATAGGGGACGGATGCTACGTCGGCCCCGGTGCGGTGATGCGCGGAGACTTCGGGGCCGTGGTCATGCTGGAGGGCTCCAGCCTGCAGGACAACGCCGTCATCCACGCCCGCCCCGAGGAGACCACCTTCGTGGGTCCCTCCTGCACCATAGGGCACAGTGCCGTACTGCACGGCTGCCGCATCGAGGGGAACGTGCTGGTGGGCATGAACGCCGTCATCAGCGACGGCGCCGTGCTCGAGGAGGGCTGCGTGGTGGCATCGGGCGCCGTGGTCACGGAGGGCACGCGGGTGGAGGCGCACACCATGGTTGCGGGGGTGCCCGCAACGGTGAAAGGAAGGCTTGACGAGACGGGAGACGCCCTCCTGCGTATCGGGTCCAGCTTCTATCAGTCCCTGGTCCCCCGCTACCGCGAGAGCTGCAAGGAGATCTCCCCGCAAGAAGCAGCCCGGCTTTTCGACGAGCGACCTGACCCGGATTGAATCTTTATCCCATTAAAAGACCGCCACTCGCCTGAGCGCCGTTATCGTGCCGGCCGTGCCTCGCCGGGTCGCCGCTCGCCACCGCGGCTAACCGCCAGCAAGCCCAACAGGATCATCGCCGCTCCCACGATGATGGCCAGGTTTATGCTTTCCCCCAGGATGGCCCATCCCCAGAAAAGGGATATGGGAGCGATCAGGTACAGGTAATAAGCCGCCAGCGTGGCGCCGAGCCCCTCTATCCCCTTGTTATAGAGGAAATAGCCCAGCACGGTGCTTCCCAGCCCCAGGAAGAGCAACCAGCCCCAAGCGGTGGCCGGTATGGCCCGCAGCTCGCCCAGGTGCATGCCGAAAAGCAGGGGGAGCTGAAGGACCGTGCCCACGATTATACTGTAAGAGGTCACGAAGATAACCCCGTGAGCCTCGGTCAGCGGCCGCAGCACTACCGTGTACACCGCCCAGGAGAACGCCGCCAGCATAACGAACGCTACGCCCTGCAGGCGGCCCATGGCCACCATCTCCCCCGCCCCGTAAACAGTGATCACCGCCACTCCGCCAAGGGCAAAGACGATACCGCCCGCTCTCCACAGCCCCACCTTCTCGCCCAGGAATACATTTGCGAGGACGGCGGCGAATATGGGTGTGGTATTGGCGAGCAGGCCCGCGGTGCCGGCGGGGATGAGGGTCTCGCCATAGGTGACGGCCAGATGATATCCGTAAACGGCGCATATCCCCGCCAGCAGGATTCGCGCCCGGTCGACATTGGAGAGCTCCGGCCTGCGGCCGCGGAAGGCCAGGATAAAGGGCAACAGGGACAGGGAAGCGATCATGAAACGAGCCATGTTCACGGTTACGAAGGATGCATCGTCCAATACCGCCTTCGTGGCTATGAAGGCCAGCCCCCATATCCAGCATACGGCGAAAAGAGAGAGGTGGGATCTCCAAGTATTTATCATCTCTATACCATGGCGTGGCCTCGAGGGTCTCGCCCGCGGATATGCGCACCCCTTTCTTTTGCCTGAACCGACGCGGGTCTGATCTTCATGTTACCGCCGCCACGGGCCAGCCCCTAAAAGCCACCCGCATCAGTCTTTTTCGGAACGCCCGGCCAGCTTATAACCCACCCGCAGCCACAATGGGTAGGTGGTGAAGAGGGCGGCGCAAACAGCGTGCCCCCTGGGGCTGACGTTCTCGTGGTCGAAGTGGAAAACCCCGGAGTTGATC
>CAYWXM010000040.1:0-17308 GCA_964462595.1 uncultured Actinomycetota bacterium | reverse complement strand
TGCCGGAGGTGTCCTCCCAAGCCAATAGCACTTCGCCAGCCCCTTCCGAAAGGGGCTTAGGTGAGCTTACCCTTGACTTGGGTCTTTAAAGGTGACCCCTCGGCCGACGGGCGTGACCCCTCGGCCTTCTGGGGCGGTGCGGCCTCGAGGAAATCCCAAGGCCGGGCCCATCGGCTTGACGGCTGCGCTTACAGGGCCTTGAAGATCGTTATGAAGCCGAGGGCTACAACCAGCACCGTAAGCCCGACCTCCAGCCATAGAGGCTTCGTCTTCAGGGAGACCAGACTCCCGATCCTTGCCCCGGCCATCGACCCCAACAGCACCACCAGGGCGGGGATCCATTCTATGTTGCCGCGGTGCCAGTATATGGGTATGGCGCCCAAAGCGGTGAAGATCGACACTGTCAGGGAGGTCGCTATGGCCTGACGCGCATCGAGCCCCAGGCTTTTGAAAACGGCGGGGAAGACCTGAGCGCCGCTGCCGCCCCTGAGACCGGTAAGGAAGCTTACCAGAAAGGACGAAACGGAGATGTTCTTCCTGGAGGGCTTGACCTTCTGCGCCAGCCTGGGAACTATTTTGCCGATATTGATGCCGACCGCCGCCGCGAAGCAGAGGATTACGTAGATGATGGCCAGGAGAAGGGTGGGGATGTAACCTACGAAGACCGCGCCCAGGACCTCGCCTGCGACTCCTGCGATAATGGCATAGGTTAATATATGTTTCGCGATGTTCTTTCTGTGGCTGATCGCTCCCACCAGTGATGAAAAGGGGATGACCAGGAAATTGATCCCGAAAGCGGTCAGCAGGGGCAGGCCCGCGAGATTGAGCAGGGGTATTCTGACCGTCCCTCCGCCTATCCCGAACATGCCGCTCATAAAGCCCGCTGTGATCCCTATAAGGAAATAGAAGACGTTATCTAACAGCATCCTGGTTTCCTGTTTCCGCTTTTTGCGTGTTCGTTCGCTGCTGCACTCTGGAAGCCGGCCGCGGGGCCCGCACTCGAGGCAAATGCAACGGCGAAAAAGTCGGCGCTACGTCGATACTATATTCCTTGGAACGCCCTTAACTCCAGAGTCGGCCGAGGGGTCAGGCCCGGCTTCCGGCCAGTCAAGCCGAGGGGTCACGCCTCGGAATCGGCCTGAGACTGAATCAGACCAAGGCCCCGTTTTGCCGAGGCCACTCTCGTTTTTTACAACAGAAAGGTAAGCCCGCCCACCGGGGCGTGCCGGGTTAGCGGGCATCAGGCCTTGCTCCGAGGCGGATGCATTATACTGGGTGGAGGAAGGAAAAAATGATCCCCCGGGTGTCCCCGGGAAGCAAAGGAGGCGCATAAGAATGCTGCGCACGAGCGAGAAATACCACGAGGACCTGTTCGCGATGAAGCCCAACATATATATAGGTGGCGAGCGGGTGGGCAGGGACGACCACCGCCTGAGGCCGGGGATAAACGTGCTCGACCTCACCTTCGACCTGGCGCAGGACCCGGCATGGCAGGGCGTCGCCACCGCCGTCTCCCCGGTGACCGGCCAGGAGATAAACCGCTGGGCCCACCTGCCCCAGAACCCCCACGACCTCCTGCAGAAGCAGAAGCTCATCCGCCTCTCCGCGCGCCGGGTCGGCGGCTGCATCCAGCGCTGCATGGGGCACGACGCCGTGAACGCCCTCGCCATCTACACCAAAGAGGTGGACGAGAAGAAAGGCACAACCTATCACCAGCGCTTCCTGGAATGGCTGGGCGAATACCACGACCATGACCTCGACGGGTGCTGCGCGCAGACGGACAGCAAGGGAGACAGGCTGAAGCGGCCCGGGCAGCAGCCGGACCCCAACGCCTACGTGCACATCGTGGAGGAGCGCGAGGACGGCATCGTGGTCAGCGGGTTCAAGATGTCCATAACCCAGGCAGCCTACGCGGACGAGATCATCGTCATCCCCACGCGCGCCCTCACCGCGGACGACCGCGACTTCGCCGTGGCCTTCGCGCTGCCCGGCGACTGGGAGGGCATGAGCCTGGTGACGCGGCCGGTGTGGTTGCGGGACAAGGACGACCCCGATGCGCCGCCCTTCTGCCGCTACGGAGTGTCGGATTCCGTGGTGGTATTCGACAACGTCTTCGTGCCCAAGGAGAGGGTCTTCATGTGCGGGGAGTGGGAGTTCGGAAGGCGCCTGGCGCTGCTCTTCGCCGATTCCCACCGCCACAGCTACAGCGGGTGCAAGCCCGGCGTGTCGGACATCCTGTGCGGGACCACGGCGCTGGCGGCGGAGGCGAACAACATCCACAAGGTGGCGCACGTGCGCGAGAAACTGTCGCAGTACGCGGGGGCGGCGGAGCTGGCCTACGCGGCGGGGGTGGCCGCGGCCGTCTTCGGCGAGAGGACCTCGAGCGGGGTGTTCTTCCCCAACCCCATGTACGCGAACGTCGGGCGCAGGATGACCGGCGAACTCATCTATCACGAGTACAACCTGCTCACCGAGATCGCGGGAGGCATCGCGGTCACCATGCCCTTCGCGGAGGACTTCAGCGCCGAGGAGACCAGGAAGCTGCTGGAGGGGTTCATCGTCAGGAACCCGGACATCTCGGCGGAGGATTCGCTCAAGATATGGAAACACGTGGAGAACATCGGGGCCTCGCCCATGGCGGCGTGGTACGAGATAGCCGGCGTGCACGGCGGCGGCTCGCCCATCATGGAGACCATCGCGCTCAACGTGGAGTATGACTACGAAGCGAAAAAGGACCTGGCGCGCTATCTCGCGGGCATCAACCCGGCGTTAGACGACTCGAAGGACCTCGCCAGCGAGCCCACCTTCCAATAAAGCCGAGGGGTCATCTTAAGCCGAGGGGTCACGCCTCGGAATCGGCCTGAGTCACCAAGCCGGCAGCCGATCCATCAAATCGTCCCCTGTACCCTATACGTTGTATTCGTCGCGCAGCACGCGCTTGAGGATCTTTCCCGTGGGCGTGCGGGGGAGGGCCTCCGCGAACATCACGCTCCTGGGTATCTTGAACTTGCCGATCTTGCCTTGGCAGTACTCGATCACTTCCGCCTCGGTGAGCTCCTCACCCTCTTTTACCACGACCACCGCACGAATCGCCTCGCCCCATTGCTCGTCGGGGAAGCCGATCACCCCCACGTCGACCACCTTGGGGTGGGAGAGCAGGAAATCCTCGATCTCGGCGGGGTAGATGTTCTCGCCGCCGGAGATGATCATGTCCTTCTTGCGGTCCATGATGTAGAGGTAGCCCTCCTCGTCCTTCTTGGCTATGTCCCCGGTGTAGAGCCACCCGTCCTTGATGGCCTTGGCGGTCTCTTCGGGACGTCCCCAGTAGCCCAGCATCACGTTCTGGGACTTCATGATGACCTCGCCCAGCTCCTCAGGCCCTACCTCGTTGCCGTACTCGTCCACCAGGATGATATCGATGTAGAACATGGGAAGGCCGCAGGAGCCTGCCTTGGTGAGGGCGTGCTCGCCGTCTATCACCGCGGCCGGGCCGGTGCATTCCGTGAGGCCGTAGAGCTGCCTCACCTCGATGCCCGCCTCGGCGTATTCCTTGAGCAGGGTCACGGGGACGGGGGCCGCGTAGACCAGGATAACCTTCACCGAGCTCCAGTCGTACTTCTCGAAGTCCGGCACCGCCTGCAGTATCTGCAGCAGCGCAGGCACCGAGCCGAAGGCGGTCACCTTTTCCTCGCCCAGCAACTCCAGGAAGCGCACGGGGTCCAGGGTGCGGCAGAGCACGCTGCGCAGGCCGAACTGGGTGCACAGGATTATCCCCGGCAGGGCACCGATGTGGAACAGCGGCAGCACGATGAGGAAGGTATCCCCGGGCATTCCCACGGTGGTGATGATGGTGTCGGAGGTGACGAAGAAGTTGTTGTGGGAGAGCATGGCGCCCTTGGGCCTGCCGGTGGTACCGGAAGTGTAGAGGATGGCCAGCACGTCGTCCCCTCCGCCTGTGATCTCGGGCTCATCGCCCGGCTCGTCCCCTATGATCCTGGCGTAGGAGAGCGCCCACTCCGGAGGGTCGTCCATGATGGCGATAAAATGCTCCACCGGCACGTCGGCGCGGAAGGAATCCACCACTTCAGTGAACTCCCGGCTGAAGATGATGGCCTTGGCGCCGCAGTCCTCCATGATGTACTGAAGTTCGGGCCCCGCCAGGCGGTAGTTGAGGGTGACCATGATGGTGCCCATCTTCGCCGCGGCGTTGTAAAGGTCGTAGTACTCAGGTTCGTTGAAGGCGAGGATGGCCACGCGGTCGCCCTTCTCCACCCCCATCCTGCGCAGGGCGTAGACGAGCTTGTTGCATCGCTCGTTCATCTGCGCGAAGGTCAGGCGCTGATCCTCGCAGACCACCGCCTCCTTGTTAGGGAACAGCTCCGCCCGTTTGGTAAGAAAAGTACCGACGTTGAAGTCCATAGTCACCACCCTTTCTTGCGCTTGTGCGCCCCACCGACCTACCCCAGCCGGCTGGCCGCTGCCGAGACAGCCTTGAAAAATCAGAATACTATAAGCGCGCATGCGCACGCTATGCTGTTTTTCGGGCATGGGGGCTACAGCAGGCAGGGGCGATGATAGCAGGCCCGGTGGCCTTAGTGGGCATAGGGCACATTGCAGGCCTGGGGGCCAGGCCTTGTTTCGGCCCGATCCCCAGGCTTTCGCTCAGGATATTGTCCGATGTCCGGGCTGAACCCCGTCAGGGGGAAATTGCCCACTACGTCGTGACCGCCGGTCCAGCCGTAAGGCCTGTAGCAGAAGTACATGGGGCGCTCCACGATGATCGGCTGGTCGCTGCGCACCAGGGTGGAGATGGAATGCCCCTTCCCGGCGTCGGCGTTCACCGGCACGGTACAGTTGACGGCGAGAGAAGGGGTCGTATCTTCGTTTTTCGGTTAGACCTTACTGCCTGGTATCCTTTCTTGGTGTGTCGGTTATGAACCGAAAAACGAAGATACGAACCCACAGCCCCTTGGTGTGTCGGTTATGAACCGAAAAACGAAGATACGAACCCACAGCCCCGGTGTGGGATAATTGCTTTGCCGACCGGATCTGGCTGTGATGCGGGATGGAAGGGGGTTTCGAGATGTCGCAGGGACGTTTCAGGCTGGAAAACACATTCTATTCCCATGTAATCAGTACCTGGAAGCGCTTAGGGCACGAGGCGAGGTTTGACCCCAATGCCTGGGGCGTGCGTTGCAGTGTCATGGTGTTGGCGCTGGTGGTCGCGATCGCCCTGGTGCCGTTCTCGCCCGCGACTCGGCCCGCGCTGGCTTTCGCGCCCCTGCCCACCAGCGAGCTAGACTGGAACCAGGTAGCGGATGGGGGGATCGCGCGCGGCTCAAACGGCGGCATACCCGCCCTGCAGGTCTATGGGGACTACCTCTATGCCGGCACCGCCAGCATGCTCGCCTGCGAGCTCTATCGCTACGACGGGGCCCGCTGGGAGATGCTGGTGGGGGAGGGTTTGCCCACCTACCGCGCCCCCGGCTTCGGCAACAGCGAGAACGATGCCATAACCTCCATGGCCGTCTTCGAGGGCGCCCTTTACATGGGCATCTATAACGAGGTCACCGGCTGCGAGCTGTGGCGCCACGACGGCACCGATTACCAGAAACTGGTGGGAGTGGGCCGCCCCGGCGACCAGGCCCCGGGCTTTGGAAACGCGCGCAATTACAGCATCAGTGCCATGACGCCCATGGGAGAATACCTCTACCTCGGCACCTACAACCAGGACGGCTGTGAGCTGTGGCGCTACGACGGCGCCACCTTCGTGCAATACGGCGGTTTAGGCCCCGGTTTCGGAGACGCGGACAACCAGATGGTCCGCTGCATGGCCGTCTATGACGACGCTCTCTACATGGGGACCCAGAACCCTACTGACGGATGCGACGTTTGGCGCTGGGACGGCAGCCATATGGTCCAGGTTGTGGGTCAGTCACCCGCCGGCACCTTCGGCACGGGTCCGGGCTTCGGCAACGGCCACAACGGGGCGGCGGCCTCCATGGCCGAGCACCGCGGCAATCTCTACGTGGGCACCAACAATTCCGACGGCTGTGAGGTATGGAGTTATGCGGGCGTGGGCTGGGCCATGGTGGCGGGGCCGGCCCTCCCGGGCACCTCCGGTCCCGGCTTCGGCGATGCCGGCAACTGGGCCGCCGAGTCCCTGGCGTCCTACGGCGCCTTCCTCTACGCGGGCACTTACAACGTGGGAGAAGGAAGCCAGGTTTGGCGCACGGACGTCTCCGGCTGGTCCCCCGAGGCCGACGGCGGCCTGGGCAACCCCCACAATATCTACACAGGAGAGCTGTGCGAGTACGGCTCGGCCCTCTACGCCTCCATCTCCAACTACCCCGAGGGGGCGGAGGTCTATGCCGCCGCCCACAACTTCTATTTCGCCGAGGGCTACACGGGGAGCGGCTTCCAGGAGTACCTGTGCCTTGGCAATCCGGACGATTTCAGGGACGCCGGCGCCACCATCACCTATATGTTCGAGGACGGCTCCGTGCAGCGGCAGTCCCTGGCCGTGCCCGCGGGCTACCGCGCCACCTTGGACGTGAACGGCACCGTCGGCGCGGGGAGAAACGTCTCCGCCCTGGTGCAGTCGGACCTGCCCATCGCCGCCGAGCGCCCCATATACTTCTCCTACGGCGCGGGCGCCTGGACGGGAGGGCACGACGCCGTGGGGGCCACTTCGCTTTCCAATAATTGGTATTTCGCAGAAGGCTACACCGGACCAGGTTTCGAGGAATGGATCTGCGTGCTCAACCCTGGCGACGAGGACGCCGAGCTCACCTTCCGCTTCCAGACCGAGGAGCTGGGGGAGGTGATGAGGGACGGCGTAACCCTGGGCGCCCACTCCCGCGGCTCCTACCTGGTGAACGCCCTCCTGGGCCCGAATCTGCAGACCTCTCTCTCCCTCGAGTCCACGCAGCCGGTGGTGGCGGAGCGCCCCATGTACTTCGACTACTCCGGGAGGGGGACGCCCCGGCACTGGAACGGCGGCCACTGCGTAATGGGCGCGCCCGCCCTCTCCGACCGCTACTATTTCGCCGAGGGCAGCACGCGGGCGGGCTTCGACGAGTGGCTGACCATCCAGAACCCCGGCATCATGCCCATAACCGTCGCCGCCGTGTATCAGCCCGCCCCCGGACAGGGCGGGAACGTGGAGAAGACCTATACCCTCATGCCCCATACCAGGTTCACCGCCTACGTCCCCGAGGAGGCGGGACGGGACAAGGACGTCTCCATCCGCCTCACCGCCCCCGGCCCCTTCCTGGCGGAGCGCCCCATGTACTTCGACTACACCGGCTTCGGGGCCCCGGGGTGGACGGGAGGGCACTGCGTGATCGGCTCGACCGCCACCGCGGGGGAGTGGTTCTTCGCCGAGGGCTACACCGGCACGGACTTCCAGGAGTACCTGTGCCTGCAGAACCCGGGCGACGCCGCGGCCGTGGTGCAGATCGACTACTATACGCAGGAGGAGGGCCACCTCGCGCCCCGGGCGGTCGATGTGCCCGCGCGAAGCAGGCTCAACGTGAGGGTGAACGACAACGCCGGCCCCGGTTACCAGCTCTCCTGCCGCCTGCAGGTGCTCATGGGCCCCGAGATCGTGGTCGAGCGCCCCATGTATTTCAGCTACGGCCCCGGCTGGACCGGCGGCCACGACGTCGTGGGCCTGCGCCGCTAGCGCGGTCCAAGAAGGGAAAGGGCCGTATCTTCGTTTTTCGGTTAGACTTAACTGCCCTGGTATCCTTTCTTGGTGTGTCGGTTATGAACCGAAAAACGAAGATACGGCCCCACAGCCCTTGCGAGGATAGGGCTTGACATTATTGTTTAGATGCTAAACAATAATGTATATGGACAGGGAGAGAAAAGACTTTGAGGAGCTCGTGCAGATATTGAACGAGATATCGGCGAAGATGAGTTCCATGCATGGGCCGGCCTCCGATTTCAACACCGGGGTGCCTTTGTACAGGGCGGAGATCCATGCCATCAAGGCCATCGGGGACAACCCAGGTATAAACATGACCAGGCTGGCGGAATATATGGGAGTGACCAAAGGTGCCGTGTCGCAGACCATCGGCAAGCTGGTGAGAAAGGGCCTGGTCTTGAAGAAGGAAGCCGACGACAACGACAAGGAGATCCTTCCCCAACTCACCGAGCTGGGATGGAAGGGATACAACGAGCACGAGCGGCATCACACGCTCATGTTCGAGGCGGTTCGAGATCACTACGGCGACAGGCTGAAGTCGGAACTCGAGAGGTTCATGGGCGTGATAAGAGACCTCAGAGATATCATGTACATGTTCGAGGAGAAGGGCGTGGGGTGAAGGCGGACAGGGGTTCGAGGATAAGGAGCCTTGCTGAAGACAGAAAAAGCTTCGAGGATAAGGTACCGAGGCAAAACTGGTAATAGTTGCCAGGAGAGGAAACCGCAATGAAGGTGGATAACCGCTCGATGATAAGGGATCGAGGCGAAGGTGCCCGCGGGTTCGGCAAAAGGGCGTCGAGGAGGTGACAGCCGGGGGAAGAAATTTTTTTACTCTGGTAGTTTAGCACCTAAACATTAACGGCGAGGAAACAGAAAGGAGTGCGGATGAGGTGAAACGCGAATTTCAGAGATTGCTTTTTGCCGTGTAAGTCTAGTGCCTGAACGATAACGACGAAGGAAAAAGAGGAGGAGATCATCGTGAATAACGCCGCTGACGAAAGCATTAAAAGCCTTGCAGGCTCCTGGGAGCACTGCGTTTGCCCGCCGAAGCACATCCGCACCATGGATAACTTCCTGCGCCCGCTCTTCCACGATCCGCGCAAACTGTTCGGCCCCTACGTTCGGCCCGGGATGACCGTAATGGACGTGGGTTGCGGCGGGGGCTTCGCCTCCATGGGCCTGGCGCAGCTGGTGGGCGAGGATGGCCGGGTGATAGCCGCCGACCTGCAGCCGGAGATGCTGGCCATGGTGGAGAAGCGGGTGAGGGAGGCGGGCCTTTCCGGCCGCGTGCTGACCCACCGCTGCGAGCCTGACCGGGTCGGCATAAGCGAGAAACTGGGCTTTGTGGTGGCCTTCTGGCTGCTGCACGAATTGCCGGACCTCGAGGCTTTCCTGGGCGAGATGAAAGCGTCGCTGGAGCCCGGCGGCCACATGTTCGTGGCCGAACCACGGATTATAGCTCCCCACGCCGATTTCGAGGACGTGATAAGGAAGGCGCAGGCCGCCGGCTTCACCGTTGCGGATAAACCGCGCGTGCGCTTCAGCACCGCGGCGGTCTTCGCCGCCTAGAGCCGAGGTGCCAAGGCAGAGGGGTCACGCCCGGAAATCGGCCGAAGCCTGGGGGTCACGCCAGGAAATCGGCCGAGGCCCTTGAACCTGGCATGGTTGAGATTTGGGGCTGAAATAGGGTATGAAGGTAACATGAAGATAAGACTGCTCAACCTGTGGGAATCGATGCGGACCAGCTTCTGGTTCATCCCCGTCGTGATGACTTTCCTGGCCATAGGCCTGTCCTTCCTCATGGTCATCGTGGACAGAAAGGTAGGTGCCGACAACAGGCAGATCTTCGGTTTCATCTACAGCGGGGGTCCCGAGGGAGCGCGCCTGATGCTCTCGACCATTGCCGGCTCCATGATCACCGTCGCCGGCGTGACCTTCTCCATCACCATGGTCGCGCTGCAGCTGGCTTCGTCGCAGTTCGGGCCCCGCCTGCTGCGCAACTTCATGCACGATACGGGGAACCAGGTGGTGCTGGGGACTTTCATCGCCACCTTCGTCTACTGCCTGCTGGTGCTGCGCACGGTGCACACCGTGGAGGGGGAGGAATTCGTGCCCAGCGTCTCGGTGGCCATGGCCGTCGTGCTCGCCCTCGCGAGCATCATCGTGCTCATATACTTCATCCACCACGTCTCCTGGTCCATGCAGGCGGAACAGGTGATCACGGCGGTGTCGCGCGACCTCGAGGAGAAGATAAGGCACCTGTTCCCCGAGGAGTCGAAGGACGGAGCCTTGCGGGACGAGAGCGAGGAAGAGAGGCGGCGCGTTGCGGAGGAGAGCTATCCCCTGAGCACGGACGTCCCCGCCGCGCAAAGCGGTTACCTGCAGGCCGTGGACAGGCACGCTCTTTTCGAGATGGCCAGGAAAAAAGAAATGCTCGTTATCCTCCCGTGCCGTCCGGGGGATTTCGTGGTCGAAGGGGGCTCCATGATCAAGGTGAAAAGCAACGAGGAGCTCGACGACGACCTTTTCTGGAACCTGAACGACGCGATCATCCTGGGGCCGCAACGCACCCCGGAGCAGGATGCAGAATTTGCCATCCACCAGCTTGTAGAGGTGGCCATTCGCGCCCTTTCCCCCGGGATAAACGACCCCTATACCGCGATTTCGTGCATAGACCGCCTGGGATCGGCGTTGTGCTTCCTGTGCGGGAGGGAGTTCCCCTCACCTTACCGCTACGACGACCAGGGCAACCTGCGCCTGGTACTCAAGCCCGAGACCTTCACCGGCGTCATCAACGCCGCCTTCGACCAGATAAGGCAGTACGGTCGGCAGAGCGTAGCGGTTACCATACGCCTCCTGGAAACGCTCGGGACCATCGCCGAGCAGGCGTGTACGCAGGAGCAGCGGGAGGCCATCGTGCGCCAGGCCGAGATGATCCATCACTCGAGCCGCGAGGCGCTGCACGAGGAAAGGGATATCGAGGACGTCCGCGAGCGCTACCAGCAAGTACTCGAAACACTCATGACGTAACGGGGCCGTATCTTCGTTTTTCGGTAAATCCAAATGCCTCAGGGTTCACCCTCGGTTCCGCTATTACGGAGAACCCGGCCCCACGCTTTTTTTACGGAGAACCGAAAAACGAAGATACGGCCCCATACCTCCATACTTTCGACTTGAGATAAGGAAAATGCCTGCAGTATGATGGGCTGGCATAACACCGGAGGATGGTTACAGGGGAGCAACCAAAAACAATACCAGCACTACCGCCGGACGGCAGAGTCACCAGGCAGAGGCACTGATAACAGCCCACCGGCGAAAACCCACAGCACTATCTGCACACGGCGGCTGCAAGAGCAGGCAAACAATAACGGCAGGCATCTCACAGCAACCAGGCAGCAATCAGGCAGCAGACACATCGCAGCAATCAGGCAGCAGACACATCGCAGCAACCAGGTATCAACCACGCAAGCAAAACCACGATCAGGGGAAGACGAAAAGGGAAGGGTTTATCGTGGCCATGACCTACCAGGAGTTTCCAGGCGTCGAATGGGTGGAGGGCGCAGGCGACTACATCAAGGTGGACCCGGAAAAATGCGACGGTTGCGGCAACTGCGTCCGGGTGTGCCTGGCGAAGTGTTACAAGATCACGCACAAGAAGGCGGTGGTAGACAATCTCGACCGCTGCATGGAGTGCGGAGCCTGCTGGTACGTGTGTGCGCCCGACGCCATCCAGTTCTCCTGGCCGCCGGGGGGCACGGGCTTCCGGACGATGTGGGGGTAAGGGCCATGGCAAAGAAAGCTGATTACGACGTCATCGTGGTCGGGGCAGGCTTCGGGGGCCCCGTGGCCGCCCACGGCTGCGCCTCGGCCGGGCTCGACACCCTCATGCTGGAGAAGTCGGTGGTCCCCGGGGACAAGGTGATATCCGGGCTGATCATCCCCTTCTACGGCTTCCTTTTCGCCCCTCCCTTCATCCGGGACGGAAATCCCCCCCTGCAGAGGCCCATACGCAAGGTGGTAAACAATTTCGTGAGGAACGGGGAGATCTACGCCACCGACAAGTCGCTATGGCTTCCCCCGCCCCTGTGCCTTACCTACAGCGCCTACTGCATGCCCATGTGCGTGTGGCTGGCGGACCGCGCCGTGGAGGCCGGTGCCGAGCTGCGCACCCGGACCACGGTGGTCGACCTCATCATGGAGGATGGCAAGGTGGTGGGAGTGGTCACCGACAAAGGCGAGGAGATCAAGGCCAAGGTGGTCATCGACTCCGCAGGCATCCAGGACGGCCTGGCCATGAAAGCCGGCCTGCGCGGCAAGCTACCGCCCGACAGCCTGGAGCTCTACATGGTGTACGACTACGAGATGCCCAAGCAGGACGTGGACGCGATCATCGGAAACAACCTGGAGTTCTTCATCGCCATGCCGGAGGAGAAGATAGCCCCTCCCTTGGGATACGGCTCCACCTTCTATATCTTCACCTACCGCGAGAGCGTCCATCCCGGCGTGGGCCAGTTCCTGGTGAACGACGAGGGGAAGGTCCCCAACACAGCCAGGCTGCTCGAGGAGTATTTCGAGAACTTCACCACCACCGTCAGCCGCTGGAGGGACGATATCGCCCCCAAGGTCAAACTGAGGGCCAAGATGTTCGACGTCTGCCCCATCTACGCTGGGCTCAACCGCAAGATACGCGAGCTGCCCATCTACGGCGACGGCATACTCATCATGGGCGACGCCGCAGCCATGGAGAGCACCGCCTTCGGCGACGGGGTGCCCAACGCCTGGTTCTCGGGGGCCATCGCCGCGGATGTGGCCGTGGAAGCGGTGAGGGCCGGGGACTCGTCGGCATCCTTCCTCAGAAGGTACGACGAGCGCATAAAGGCGCACGGCATCATATCCAAGAGCCTCTCCGACACACGCCGCTACGATATGCGCTGGGCCCTGCCCGGCCACGACGAGCGGGAGATGAGGAGGAGGACGCACGAGCTCTTCGGGCGTGGGGTATGGAGGTACCGCCACATCACCGGCCAGGTGCTCTCCGAGATGAAGACCGTGCTCAGCCGGGACCCCAAGCTCGCGGGCAAGTGGATGCAGATGTTCAACCGCTACAACCGCAACTGCGATACGGGGTATTCAGACCCGCTGACGGATTACGCGGCTAAAGAATAGTAAGCCTCGGGGTCACGCCCGAAAATCGGCCGACCCCCCCGGCCCTGGTCTTATCCACAACCGTGGTCATCCCTCCACGCAGGGATCCGGTCATGCGTCCGGCCGTTCTATACCTTGACTGACTTACGGGCCTCCCCCAGGCCGATTTCCGGGCGTGACCCCAAGGCCGACCTTAGGCCTGGGTGGTAAGGGCGTGGACGATGAAATCGAGCATGATATCCTCTATCTCCGCTTCGGTGATCTTTTCGGAGATCATCGGGTGGTAGGCGATGGTCTCGAGCACGGATATGATGATGAAAACCACCACCTCGCTGTTGACCTTGCGGAAGACGCCTTTTCTCATCCCTCTCTCCACGTCCCGCGTGAGCGGGTCGACCAGGGCCTTATGCAGGATATCCGCCGCCCGCATCCGGTGGTCCACGTCCTCCTCGCGAAGCGATTCCTTGATCAGGTCCAGGATGGTTATCATCTCCGCCAGGAACAGGCGCGATGATCTCATGCGCAGTTCGAATCGTTTCAGGGGGTCTTCCTCCTGCTTGATCCTCTCCAGCGCCTCGACGAAGATGGTTTCGAAGACGCGGTCCAGGCATACGAAATAGAGGTCCTTCTTGTTCTCGAAATAGTAGTAGAAGGTGGCCTTGGTCACGCCGACCCGGTTCATGATCTCCGTAATGGTGGTGCCGCGGTAGCCTCTCTGGAGAAAGACCCTGGACCCTACGTCGATTATCCTGTCCCGGGTGCTCGAAATGCCCCCGGGCCATCCCACGCCCCGGCCCGCGGCCGTGCTTCTGGCCTGCCCGGCGTGGCCGTCATCCACGCGGCCGTCTCGTGCCCTCACCTTACCCGACGCCCGCATTTCCTGCGCGCCCTCGCTTTCCTCGAGCCGGTCGCAAAAAGCGAAAGGGATATTCTTTCTCTTGCATCTCTTGAGCAGGCGCAGGCGCTCGAGATGCGTCTCGTCGTAGAAGGCCTGGTTCCCGTCCTTGATCAACGGCGGGTGCAGGTAGCCCCTGCGCAGGTAATAATGTATCGTCTGGCTTCCCAGGCCCGACCGCCGCGCCAGTTCCCCCATGCGCATAACGCTTACGGCCTCCACCGCCATGCCTACCGCCATGCCCATCACCATCCTCTCAAACCGGAGGAGATGATGCGCATAAAGCTCATGATCTCCACCTCCAGGCCGACCGCCATGCCCACCACCATCCCTTAAAACCGGTGGGAACCGGTATCTTCTATCCTCACTTCACCGCTGCCCGGCGGAGTAACCGCCCCGGGTCGATCGGGCGATACCCTGAGGCCAACACCTGAGATCGGTGGCAGCCCTCCGCAACTTTACACGTTCTTTATACGATATTTATACGGCGACCATAAACGGCATAACATGAAACCTATTATACAAGCGCTTTGTAGCCTTATTCAACACCCCGTAAATTACTTGCTTCAACATATTGACTAACCCGTATAAAAAACATAGATTCTTCGCATGCACCATTATCCACGGTTCGCATAGCAGCAGCGTTTCAAGCACTATCCATAGAAGGAGGATCGCAATGCGTGACGTCGTCGTTCTGGGTGTCGGCATGACCCGTTTCGGTAAATTCCTGGAGAAGAGCCTCAAGGACCTGACCCGCGAGGCGGTCGAGGAGGCCCTGCAACACGCCGGGGTGGACAAGAAACAGATAGAGATGGCCTACGTATCGAACTCCATGGCCGGGCTCATCACCGGGCAGGAGGCGATCAGGGGACAGGTGTGGCTGAGGCCCATGGGCATCGAGGGCATCCCCATCTTCAACGTGGAGAACGCCTGCGGCGGCGCCTCGACCGCCTTCTACCTGGCATGGATGTCAGTGGCTGCCGGGTTGAGCGAATGCGCGCTCGCGGTGGGGGCGGAGAAGCTCTTCGACGAGGACAAGATGAAGTCCTACAACGCTCTTTCCACGGCGATGGATATAGAGGAGGTGGCCGATCTGGGCAGCCTGCTCGCTAAGACCGGCCTCGGTTACGAGGAGAGCGACGGCATCGGGGTGAACCGCTCCATATTCATGGATTTCTATTCCGCCCTCGGCCGCTATTACATGAAAGAGCGCGGCGCGAAGGCGGAGCATTTCGGGATGATCTCCGTGAAGAGCCATCGCAACGGCAGCCTCAACCCGCACGCGCATTACCGCAAGGAGGTTACCCTCGAAGAGGTGATGAACTCCCCCGTGGTCTCGGCTCCGCTTACCCGCCTCATGTGTTCGCCGGTAAGCGATGGGGCGGCGGCGGCGGTGCTGAGCAGCAGGCGTTTCGCCCGCGGGCGCACCCACAAGCCGGTCTACGTGGAGGCCTCGGTGAACCGCTCGGGACGCGGCGACCTGCCCTTCGGGGAGGTGGCCATAGTGAAGGACCTGGCGGCCGCCGCGTACGAGGAGGCGGGCATCGGCCCCGCCGACCTGGACGTGGTGGAGCTGCATGACGCCACCACCATTTCCGAATTCTCCTTCATGGAAGACCTGGGGGTGTGCGGAAAGGGCGAGGCGGTGGAGTGGATAGAGCAAGGCTGGACGGGACTGGACGGCAAGGTGGCAATAAATACCAGCGGTGGCCTGGTGTCCAAGGGTCACCCGATAGGGGCCACCGGGCTGGGGATGATAGCCGAGGTGGTATGGCAGCTGCGCGGCGAGGCCGGAAGGCGGCAGGTGGAGAACGCGCGCCTGGGCCTGACCTTGAACGGCGGCGGCATCCTGGGAACGGAGCCCGCTTTCATGAGCATCCTCATTCTGAAGAGGTAACGGGGAGGCGGCGATTGCCGTGAGCCGCGCGTGATGCGTGCGAGGCCTCGGCGGGGAAAGGGCAAAGGTGGCGCGAAAAGCGAGAGGGGGATATCCCCGATATATGTAAAGCCGCGAGATGGAAAGATGGGAGCCTGGCTTCCATTGGGATTTGAGCCCGAAGAGCGAGCCCTCGGGATCTGGGAAGGAGCTGATGGAGATGACGGACATGGACCTCGACCGCAAGTACTGGAACATGGAGATCGAGCCCAAGCTCAACACGGAGGAGATACGAGAGTTACAGGCGAGCAAGCTCCAGCCCGCCCTCAAGTGGCAGTACGAGAACACGCCCTTCAACCGCAGGCGCTTCGACGAGGCGGGGGTCAAGCCGGAGGACATCAAGACCTTCGACGACTTCGCGAAGGCGATCAAGCCGGCCAGCCAGGCGGTGCTGAGGGAGATCATCGCGGAAGTGGGCATGGACATGGAGAAAGTCCTCACCTATCTCTTCGGCGAGGCGAGGATGAAGGACCTGTTCCTCCTCACCACCACCTCGGGCACGACCGGCGTGCCCACCCCTTACCCCAACTTCCGCAAGTCGCTTCAGGACATGAAGGAGTTCGCGAGCCGCGCCGGCTGGCGCTGCGGCATCCGCCCGGGAGACCGCATAGGGTTGTGCTTCGGGCTGTCCATGCATTCGGCGGGGACGCCGCAGCTCTTCTGGTTCGGCGACTACCCGGGCATAATGATGATCCCCATCGGGGCGGAGGCCGGAACGGAGAAGATACTGCAGTTCCTGAAGATGTACAAGGCCACGGTATTCTCGGGCACGCCGTCGCTGGCCCTGCATCTCATCGAGAAGGCGCCCGAGGTGCTGGGTCACCCGGTGGGGGATATCGGCATCAAGATACTCTTCCTCGGCGCCGAGCCCGGCGCCGGCATACCGGAGGTGCGGGAGCGCCTGGAGAGAGAATACGGGGCCAAGGTATTCGACGTGGGCGCGGGTTACGGATGCTCGTGTGACTACCCCGTGTACCAGGGCATGCACTGGCTGATGGACGAGAGCACCTACTACGAGCTGGTGGACCCCGAGACGGGCGATCCCGTGCCCATGGAACACGGGGCGACGGGACTCATGTGCGGGACTTCGCTGAACCCCGAGGGCGCGGTGTGGTTCGACATGCGCTTCACCTTGAACGACATCCATCAGGTGTTTACCGAACCCTGCCCGTGCGGCCGCAGCGGCTTCCGCTACAAGATAGTGGGACGGGCCGACGACATGCTCAAGGTAAAGGGCGTCCCGGTATATCCGGCTTCCATCCAGGGCATCGTCCAGGGCTTCGTGCCCAAGGTGACGGGGCATTTCCGCATCGTGCTCACGGAGAGGCCGCCCATGGTCGTGCCGCCCCTCAAGCTCAAGGTAGAGCACGGGGAGGACGTGAAGGAAGAGGCGCTGGATGCGCTCGCGGCGGAGCTGATCGACGAGATGCATCGCCTGCTGAAGCTGCGGCCGGAGATAACGTGGGTAAAGCCCGGCAGCCTGGAGCGCGCCACCAAGAAGACGCAGCTCATTGAGAAGCAATACGAATAACCCGGCCTTAGCCGTCGGCCTTGGGGTCACGCCCGGAAATCGGCCGAGGCCTTGGGGTCAGGCCCGGCTTCCGGCCTTGGCCAGGCTGGG
>CAYWXM010000039.1:0-115365 GCA_964462595.1 uncultured Actinomycetota bacterium | reverse complement strand
CAGCCCAGAGAAGCAGAGCAAGAAGCAGTATATTTCAAGTAGATTTATTTATGAGTCAACGAATAGGCTTTCGAGTAGATTTATTATTGACGCAACGGGCGAACCGGCCGGCTTATTACATGGCGGAAATATTCTTCCCCATATGCGCCCGGGTTATACCATCTCTCTGAACCTGTACACGAACGGACACGCGAGTACCGGTGCGACGGGAGAACCGGCTTTCGAGCGCGTTTTATCGGCGCATAGGGAGAGATCGCCCGGGACGCTCCCGGCGGATAGAGAACCAGACCCGAGGTCCGTGTTAAAATCTCCCCGGGTGGAGGTATTTATTTTACCTGTTTTGCCGGGATGCTTGCTTCGAAAATAACCGGCTTCAGCGATACGGCGAAAAAGGCCCGGGTGGAGGACCTCCGGGGGCGTAACGGAACCGGGGACGATGACGGAGAAACCACGGGTGGAAGATGCCGCCGCGTATCGATACCGGAAGGGAGTTTTATCGCGTTTTCAGGCTGAGGCTTGGGGTGGACGATGAATGCAGCCGCACTTATCGAAGTAGAAGGAGGTAAACGAGATGGCCGATGACCTGGTGGGTGCGCTGGTGGAGCTGAAGGAGGACGAGGCCAAGGAGATGGTCCGGAAACGCCTGGAAGGAGGAGAGGACCCGCTCAAGATCCTGGACGACGCGCGCGAGGCTCTGGTTGTCGTGGGGCAACGCTATTCCGACGGCATATATTTCATCCCGGACATGGTCTATGCCGGCGAGATAGTCAAGGACATAACCGAGCTGGTGAAGCCGAGGCTCTCGCAGGAAAGCGGCAAGGCCAAGACCATAGGAAAGGTGGTCATCGGCACCGTCAAGGGGGACATACACGATATAGGCAAGAACATCGTGGTCTTCATGCTGGACATCAACGGCTTCGAGGTATTCGACCTGGGGGTGGACGTATCGCCAGACGCCTTCGTGGAGAAGGTCAAGGAGACGGGCACGGAAGTCGTAGGGCTCAGCGGCTTTCTCACCCTCTCCTACGATTCCATGAAGGACACGGTGAAGGCCATCGAGGACGCCGGCCTGCGGGACAAGGTCAAGATCATGATCGGCGGGGGCACGCTGAACGACTCGGTGCGGGAATATGCCGGGGCGGATGCCTTCGGGCGCTTCGCGGGCGAAGCCGTGAAACTCGCCAAACAGTGGGCAGGAGGTGAATAGGATGGCCAAGTTACCCGAAGAGATGTACGCGGAAAAAGAGAAGCGGATGAAGGACGCCATAGCGCTGGAAGTCCCGGACCGGGTGCCGGTGGCTTTCCTGGACAGCGGGTTTTTCGCCAAGTACGCCGGCTTGACCTGGGACGAGGCCATGTACGACATCGAGAAGGCAAAGGCCGCGAGCAGGAAGACGGTCACCGAACTCGACCTCGACGCGTACTTTCCCCCGGCGATCGCGTTACCGGGGACGGTCGGTGATGCCCTTGGTTTCAGGCAAATGAGATGGTCGGGGGCCGCGGACGAAACCGCCAGGCTGAATGGAAGTGTTTACCAGTTCGTGGAGCCGGGAAGCGAAGGCAACGAGGCCATGCCGGCCGAGGACTACGACTGGTTCCTGGACGACCCGAGCGACTACATCATCAGGAGGCACTGGCCGAGGATAGCCAAAAAGCTGGAGCCCCTGAGGAACCTCCCTCCCATACACGACATGGTCGCGTATTACGTCGGCCTCCCCCAGTACCTGCCGGCCTTCGGAAGCCCGGAGATTAAGGGCGCCTTCGATGCCCTTTTCGAGGCCGGGCAGGAAGCCGTGGCGTGGGTGATGGGACTGCTGCCCTTCTTCCAGGAGATGACCGAGCTGGGTTACCCTCCCCTGGCTTCCGCCTTCAGCATCGCCCCTTACGACTACTTCGCCGACTTCTTCAGGGGCACCACCGGGTGCATGATCGACATGTACCGCTGCCCCGAAAAGCTGAAGACGGCAGTGAAGAAGGTGACGCCCTGGATAATCAACTGGACGCTCATGCAGGCCAACATGAGCCGCGAGCTCACCGACAGGATCTTCATACCCATACACAAGGCAGCGGGGGGTTTCATGTCCGAAGACCAGCACAAGGAGTTCTTCTGGCCCAGCATGAGAGAGGTCCTCGTGGCCCTGGTGGACAACGGTTTCACTCCCTATCTCTACACGGAGGGCATATACGACGACCGCCTGGAGACCATCAAGGACGTCCCCAGGGGTAAGATGATCTACCACATCGAGACGGACCTCTTCAAGGCCAAGGAGGTCCTGGGCGACACGGTGTGCCTGACGGGAGGGGTACCGGGACCGATGCTTAACTTCGGGTCCCCGGACGAGATAAGGGAGTACCTGAAGAAGGTTATCGACGTGGTGGGCAAGGACGGCGGGTTCATCCTCGACGCCGAGCTGCCGCTGATCACGGCCAAACCGGAAAACGTCAGGGCCATGGTGGAGTTCACCAGGGAATACGGCGTCTATTCTTAAGCCGTAGAGGTCTGCTGGAAACACGACGGCGATAAGCGCCATCCTATCCGCGGGAGGGTATTGGGTCGCAGGCGGAGAAAAGACTGGGGGGAAGGAGAGTAGGATGGCGAGAAGACGTTACCTGCCGCAGCTGGGCGCCGCCTGCGCGGCCTTGGTGTTCGGCCTTTCTCTCCTGGCGGGATGCGGCGGCGGCACGCAGGACGAGGGAGCCGCCGCGGCGGCCGATGCCGCAACCGCTTTTCTCGACGCCCTGGGAAACCAGGAGCTGGAGGAGCTGCGCTCCCTGATGTCGCGGGGATACCTGGAGTCCAACGCGGTGCCCGATCCCATAACCAGCGAACAGCTCATCGCGACGCTGGGATACGTCAACTCCTACCGCTTCGTCCCCGGGGAAGACGTAAACGTGGAGGGGGAACGCGCGGTGATCACCATAGACCTGGAGCTCACGGGCGGGAAGACCAGCGAGGAGACCCTGGTGCTGGCCCTCGAGGAAGGGGCATGGAAGGTGGACGGCTTCACGGCCATCGACTGGTCCAGGCAGCCGGTAGTCGAAGACGCGGATCGCGTGGAGGCCGAGCAAGCCCTGCGCGATTTCCTCATCGCATGTATCGACGGCGACACTGGGTTTATCTTCGACCACCTCAGCCCGGCTTACAAGGAAAAGCACCACCTCGAGCAGCCCTGGTCCTCGGCGGATTTCTCCGGGGTCTTCGGAAGCGCCCGCTCATACGATTTCCACCCCGAAGATATCGTCATGGAAAAAGCTACCGCTTATACGGACGTCACCGTCGAGTTCGGCAGCAGGGGCAACCTGGAGTCGGAGACCAGCCGCGTCGAGATGGTGCGGGAGGGTGCGGACTGGCTCATCGACGTATTTCCCTTCTTCATATATTAGAGAAGCTTACCGTCGCGCCGCCCTTCGGGAACACTACCGACATGCATGCGTGCCAGGCCTTACCCTCGCTACGCTCGGTCCAGGCGCAGGCACCGTCGCGCCGCCCTCCGGGCGGCCCTGTCGCTTACGCGATGCAACAGTGCGTGCGGTAGTAATAATACGTGGGTTAATAGCGCATGAGTTAGTCTTCGCACGGGGAGAGGTCGAGATAGCAACGGGCGGTTGCCGTCACTTCCGCCCTCCTCGTCCCCATGACCAGGAGATCGACCCCCCGGGAGACGCGCACCGTAACCCAGAGATAGCGTTCCTTCGCGCCGAAAGAACACTCCAGCAGCTCGGCCCCATTGCGGCTTGCGTATTCCATCGCGGCGCTCCGCGGGTTGCTGCCTACACCGAAGTATGGGGTCAGCTCGAGGCCGGCCGCCTTGGCGGCGGCATCGGCGGCCGTCTGCGCTTCGCCCCGTGCGCCATATATGGCGGCGACGTCGTGAACGACCACGCCCAGCAGCAGCATGACCACCATGACGGCGGCGGCCACCAGGGTTGTCCCCGCTCTTTCATCGCCCAGGACGCCCGGGCTCACGTGCCCTCCCTGTCGTTCTCGATGCGCATCTCGGCGCTCCCCCTGACCGTCACCGCGGGGAAGAACCTCCCCGCCGCGGGGATCGCGACGGGCACTTCGTATTCCACCTCCACGCGCACCCACTCGCCGCGCCGGCGCGGCCCGCTGGACACCGCCACCTGCACCTTCTGGGGATCGAGCCCGGCGGCGGACCTCAGCGCCGCCCCCTCGATGAGCACGGGGTTCCCCGTCTCCACTCCTTTTCTCGCCCCCTCCCGCGCCGCCGCCGTCACCGCTATCTGCGCCCTCATCACCACCACCGCCTGCGCGAAAAGAAGGAAGACCAGCAGCAGCAGCGGGAGAACGAGGGCGAACTCGGCCGTGGCCTGGGCCCTGTCGGATCCCGCGATACGCTCGGCGGGAGACGAAGAAGAGCGGAGCAATGAGACTCCTTTTCACGCAAGCGAAAGGTGCCTGATGCAGACTTGACGCAAGTTCGGGCGCCCGGGGATGGCGCGAGTACTATTCGATGGCCTTGAAGGTCTCCTCGCGCTTGCTCCCCTTGCCGCCCAGTTTCTTCTGCAGGTCCGAAGGTATCTCCGGAGTGATGTAGCCGACGATGTCGTTGTAGTGCTGGATAAGAAAACGGTCGCCGCGGCGCAGCCCGAGGACCATATCCGCCGCCTTCGACCTCAATTCCGTGGTGCTGATAATCCTGACTGCCATTCCCTCTCCTTTAAATGTTCAATGTTATATATGTTATATTATATGCAAACACTATAATAGTCAAGACAATGGGGATATTTACTCTCTCCGCGTACGGGGGGATGGCCGGGGTCACGCGTTCCCTCCCCTGGCCGATCCCGTTTACGGCGCCGCTTCCTCCGCGTAGGACAGGGAAGCCGGGTCGGAGATGGCGGAGAGGTTGCCAGCCTCGTCCCTGGCCTGCAGGGCGAAGTAAAAAGTCGTCCCCTGCCTGGGGCTGGCGAAGGGAAAGCCATTCAGCACGTATTCCTGCATGCTGCCCGCTTCCCCCGGCATGGGCTTGCCCTTGTTAAGGGAGATGGCGTCGCTCCAGTTCGATTCGTCTATGGGGCGGTCCAGGAAACGCACCTCGTAGCACAGCGCCTGCCCGGCAACGCCGTCGTCACCAGGAGCGGTCCAGGTGAGCCTTACGCACGCGGCCTCATCACCATCCATCAATTTCTCAACCGCGAGGTCGAGGACCTTCGCGGGCCTCGAGGCATCGCTCTCTAGGCAACCCGTGTTCCAGGCGTCGTGCCCGTACTGCGGCCAGTCGGCCTTATCGCCCGCGGAGGACCTGGTCCTCCAGATGAACAGCCATCCCTCGCGCGTGCCCGTGGCCACCTCTCGCAAGCCGTCGCCGTCGAAATCGCCCACGGCCGGTGTGACCGCGCTGCATCCCCCGGTGAACCTGGGCCAGCCCGCGGGCTCCTTCCCCTCCGCATCGATCGCGTGCAGGTCGCCCATGGTGCTGCCGGCCAGTATCTCCTGGGAGCCGTCGCCGTCTACGTCCGCCACGCCGGGGGTTACGGAGAGCATGGAGCCGTTCAGCTTCACGGGGAAGGAGGTGAGGACCTTCCCGTCCGAGCCGTTCCAGGCCGAGATCCCTTCATCGGACCTGGACTGGTCGGCGGGCAGGCGCATGTCGAAAAACCTTCCCATCCCCATCGTCGGAGCCACAAACGACAGGCCGCCGCCCCCAAGCGCGGCGAAACAACCCCCTCCCAGCGCGCACATGAACGGCAGGTCGTCCTGGCCCGATGCCGCGCCCGCTTCGTTGCCGTGCAGGCTCAAGGGCAACCCGCTCTCGTCGCTGCCCAGGAAGGACGTTCCGTCCTTTTCGAGCAGGAACCCGGGCCCGGCCGACGAGGAGACGCCTATCTCCATTTCTCCGTCTCCGTCGAGGTCGGCGATAGCCGCGGGAGCGCTTACGCCCTCCAGGATATGGGGGAGCATGCCCGGAACCGCCGTGGCCAGGGCCGCCGGCCAGCCTTCCAGGTAGGCCTGCATGGGGACCCCTTCGCCCGCAGGCTGTGTCCCGTCCTCGGGAACGTGCGCGGATCCCTCGTGGTGCAGGGCATAAACGCGCGTATTGCAGGCTTCGGACGGCTCTCCCACGCCGCCCGTAAGATCCTGCAGCGCAGGAACGAGAGAGGCCAGCGAAAAGGTCTGCGGCGAGACGTTGAAGCCCTCGCCCGGGTAGGCCTCGCTGGTGCCGCAGATGACCTCGAGGTCGCCGTCACCGTCCAGGTCGGCCACGGACGGGTTGGTGACGATCTTGCCTCCCTTGGGAATATCTTCCTTGCCCGTGAACTCGCAGGTGTGGGTAAGGGGGTCGAGCGAAGCGACCTTTTCCGGGTCCACCAGTTTGACCGGCCATCCAGCCAGCGCCTCGCCGTCGGCATGCCAGGCGTAGAGGTGCTGGTCCTCGCAGGCGGCGACTATCTCCAGGCTGCCGTCGGGGGAGGAATCCAGGTTGCACAGGACCGGCCCCCCGGAGAATGCCCTGCCCAGACGGTTCCACCTGTCGAGCGAGTGCACCCTGTCGGGGACGTTCCGCGAGGCATACCATTCGGCGGGCAATATTCCCTCCGCCTGCCAGTCGGAGCGGTCGGGTATGGAATAAAGCGGGTTCGAGCGCACGGGGAAGCCCGGCAGGAGCACGCCCGCAGCATCCCAGGCGTAGATCCTGCCCTGCAGGTCTCCCGCCACCACCTCGAGGTCGCCGTCATGATCGAGGTCCCCTACGGCTGGCGCCCCCGCGATCGAGGCATAAGCAGTCATGGTGACCGTGCCCGATTTATAACCCTCGGAGCCCTCGTGCAGGGGCAGGGGAGTGACATGCACCGGCCATCCCGACACCTGGCTGAGGTCGGGGTTGTATGCCCGCACCAGGCCGTCGCTTCCGGCCACGACGAGTTCGTCCACGCCGTCGTCATCCAGGTCCGCGAAGCGCGGCGAAGCTTCCATGCCCGCCCCCAGGCGCAGGGGCGAACCTGCGTAAGCGTCCGGGTCATCGAAACAGAACGCGGCCTTGCGGTCCTCTCCCCAGTTGCCCCGGCTGTCCCGCACCCTCACCCTGACCGTGAAGGCGAAGCGGTTGGGGTCTTCCATGCCTCCCCGCGCCTGTACCGTATCCATTATCGTTCCGTAGACCTTGCCCAGGTCCAGGGTGGCCAGTACTCCCTCGAAGGGCTCGTACTGCGAGCCGGCCTCGCTCGCAGTCACCCACTCACCCTCGCCGGGATCCCATCCCGGCCCCCACTCCACCGTGTACTGGAAGCTGTCCGCTCTGACGGCGGCCACCCTGCCGGCCACCTCCAGGGTCACCTGGCCCGGGTTGAGCAGCTCGAACCAACCCGGGGAGCTTATCTCCGCTTCCGGGGGGATGCGCCCCTGGTCCACGGCCATTACCGCCTCGTAGGCGTTCACTCGCCCATATCCGAAGTAGGGGTCCCAACCCTTGTGCGACGGGACCCGCTGCGACGGGCCTGTCACGGTATCGAGTGAGCCCAGGGAAACGGAGTAAGAGGCGTTCGAAAAATCGATGTCGTCCGCGGTCATGGCGATGAGTTGCTTTACCTCGCAGGCCGAGAGCGGCGTCTCCAGGCCGGGATAACACCACATCTCACCCCGCTGCACCTCGTTCTCCGCCGCGGAATAGATGAGGCCGGCGATCCCCGCCAACCTCGCCGTCGCGCCGGAGGAATGCCCGTCGGAGGGCGCAGACACGATATTGCGGGCGCCGTAGTTGGTCTCCCCGCCCAGGTAGAGAAAGGACGGGGGGAACTGCTCCTCACCGGAGCTGCCCATCTCGCCGTATCTCTCCACCGCGTTCACCTGGATGGCGTGCTCGCAGGCGGCGGGGTAGTTCTGCTGTGCGGAACCCCCCACCCCGGCGGAAGCGACCACCGCCACGCCCCTGGAGTAAGCGTAATCGATGGCCTCCTGAGCGAAGGGGGTGTTGTTCACGCCGACCAGCGCCTCCTGCACCACCCAGGCGCCGGAATCGACCGCGAAAACCACCCCCTGGGCGAAGTCGTTTACGTCCGCAACGAAGGAATCGCCCACCCTCACCGGCAACAGCATGGCGTTGGGGCAGGTCCCCGGTATGCCGCTGCCGTTGTCCGCCTCGCCCGCCGACCATATGCCCCCCGCAGTACCGTGGCCGTCGTCCGATTCGTCCCAGGGATCGTTGTCATCTTCCAGAAAATCCCATCCGCATATATCGTCCGTGTAACCGTTCTCGTCGTCGTCCTCACCGTCGGAGAAAACCCAGATGAGGTCCTCGGGGTCCAGGATGCCGTTGCCGTTCAGGTCCGATACCCGCGTGTCGGCAGCGTAATCGTCCACGTTGAGCACGCCGTCCCCGTTCGCATCCCAGGTGGCCGCACCCTGGGGAGGAGGTATTTCGCCCGGGTTGAGGTAGCACTTGCGCGCCAGCTCGCCCATGGCCGCGGCATCGTGCCACCTTATACCGGAATCCAGCAGGGCGATGATGACGTCGGGCCTGCCCGTGGTGACGCTCCATGCCTTGTCCACGCTCGCCCCCATGACCCCCTCCAGTTCCCGGCTGTCCAGGTCCGGGTGGAAGAGCCCGATGAGGGACTGGTAGAGTGTGTTGCTCTTATCGCTGGTATATTTCCAGTAATCGCCGCTGGTGGAGGCGTAGTCGTCGGGCATGCCGGAGCTGAAGCAGTATTGCTCGTACTCGCCGGGTTCCTGAAGGGGTGAATGCTGCGGCCAGGGAGCGTCCGCGGTCGCGAACGTCCCGGAAAGGATCAATATGCCGACCAGTAACGCTCCCGCGATACTTGCCAGGACTCCTTTTGCACGCCTGCGGCGCGTTCTCATATTCCCCCCTTTTGCTCCCCCAGAGGTCGGGAACTCATTATATATAGAATATGTGCTTTCATTCAATGTCACAGCATATCTGTATGCTCTTAACCATATTACCCCCGCGCTCCGCTTCCAAGCCCGTTTCCGTTCAGGGGGGTGGAGAACCGGGTGCGGTTTGTCCGGCTCGAGCCTACCTCATGACAGACGCTCGTAGTTGCTGCGGCGTTCCAGCCCCTCGGTGTGGAAGAGCGGGTCGCCTCCCATGAGCTCGTTGCAATCATCCATGGATATACCGCAGTAATAAGCGGGCTCCAAGAGATCGCCGCTCCATCCCTCGATGGTGCCGGCGCCGGGCGGCCTCGCCCGCATGGCCATGCCCAACATCGTGTACTTGAATATCCTTATCCGCGCGCTTACCCCCACCGTTTGCGGCCTTGCCTCCCTGAAGAAATCGAAGAGGGCGCGCAACTTCTCCCTGCCCTCGCCGGGAAACCCCACCACCAGGTCCACCGCCACCTTTATCCCCTCCCGCCGTGCCATCCCGATGAAACTTCCCAGGTCCGCGAGGCCGTATACGCCGGCGGCGAGGGATCGCGAGTCGACGGACAGGGTCAGCGAAGCGGCACCCGTCTCGGCCAGCATGCGGAACAATCCTCTGTCATGGGGCAGGGGCTTCATGTACAGGGACCACGTTATCCCCAACCTGGCCGCGCGCATGTGCCGCAGCAGATCTTTCGCGGTATCCAGGTCCTGGTTGAACTCGCTGTCGCAGAGATGAAGCTCGTCATAACCTTGCTCACGCAGGCTCGCGAGCTCCTCTACCACGGCCCGCGGGCTGCGGGGCCTCCAGGGATGGCCCGCCTCCAGGCAGAAGGTGCAGTTACCCCTGCACCCTACCTGGGTCGAAAAGCCGGCAAGCCCCCTCTTTCCCAGGTATGGAGAATAATCGACCCAGCGCCCACGCTCGGGTACCTCCTCGGGGTCGAAGGAATAGCTCCAGCCGTCGACGATGAGGGGTGGGGCGAAGCCTCGCTCCAGGTAGTCCAGGAGGGCGGGGAAGGCCATTTCCCCCGGCCCATAGACCGCAAGGTCGCAACCCAGATATTCCATCACCTCGCGCGGCCCGGCCAGGAGGGCGCTCCCCCCCACCACCACCCGCGCCTCGCTTTCCCGCCGGCAGGCGGAGATCATCTGCGCATATCCGTCGAGGAGGAAGACGCTGTCGTAGTAAAGCGACGTGTCCAGGTTGCGCAGGGAGAAACCGGCCACCTGGGGGTCGAATGACCCCAGCGCGGCGGCGAGGTCTGCCTGCGGATCCGCGGAGAAGGTCAAGTCGATAACCCTGACTTCGTGGCCCTCGCGCTCGAGATAGTGGGCGATGTACTCCACGCCCAGGGGTATCACGGGAGGTTCCAGGTAACGATTCGGGTTGATCAGGGCTACTCGCAAACTCCAGTTTCCTCTCGCTATCGCAGCGCTTGAAACACGGGTGATTATTCCGTCCAGACAGCCGGGCCGGGCCTTGCAGGAACGTTCGGCCGGGCCAGCCGGGAAGGCTCACGAAGGAGCGAAGGAGAGGCGCAACCTCAAGCCCTCCATCGCCCTCTCCATTATACGCAGGTCGCGGCCCGTTGACGCCTCCAGCATCCCCCACAGCCTGCCCGAAAGCATGATCTCGTTATAGGGGTTCTCCACGTCCACCAGCCATGCATCGTCCCGGCTGGATACCTCCGCCACGTATCCCCATCCCCGGTAGGGAAAGGTTTTCAGTTGCGACTCCAGGTCTATGCTGCCCCTCCCGCCGTTGCTCTCCGGCTGGCCCGAGATCTCCTCGTACAGATAGCGGGAATACTCCCTGGCTATATCCAGTATCTTATATTCTATATCCTCTCCCAGCTCCCCGATCAGCATCCTCAGCACCGCCACGATGCCCTGGGAATTGCTGAAGCAGTATCGCCTTCCGGAGAACTTCTCCTCGATCCTGCACCGTTGCCTGTCCCACTTCAAGAGCCTGGATATCCCGAGGGGGGCACCGCATTCATGGCAATGCTCGCATTCGAGTTCTTCAGCTTCGTGCTTTACGCCGTAGACCGAGCCCTCGTCGAGGAGCCCGCTCGTCCTTTTATAACCCTCGCCGGGGACCAGGGTGATAATGCCCTCGCTCTCTTCTCCTTCCCATATGGCTACATGCTCTCGGCCCGTCACCATGTCGGCGACCCCGGCCACATCGCCGCGCAGCAGGTGTACGGAGTAGGGCTCCTTTACCCGGATGACTTTTTTCTCGGGTTCGATGCTCGCGAACTCCACGCTTGCGACGCCCCAGATGCATGCGGGGTAGAGCATCATGCGGTATAGCTCATCTTCGGGTGGTAGTGTGCCCCCCGAAGCCTCCTTCATCCTTTCCAGCGTAGCGCTCATATATTCCCTGGTATCGTGGTATTTGCCGCTCGCAACGATATCGCCGATATCGTATTCCATGAGATTGGAAAGCGAGTGGAAAAGAAACTCCAGCTCGTCCGCATCAAAGAAAGTCCCCTTGATGTAAGGCGGGTATCTCCCGGTAATTGAGCCGTCCGCATGCCAGATATTGCCCCTGGTTATCCCGAGGGGAACGCCGCAAACCTCGCAATACATCTTCCCTCCACCCCCTTAAGACTCACACCCTCCCGGCGTGCAGAAAAGCATGTCGCCCATCTACTTTCTCGCCCCGTATTCCTGCAATACCAAACCGCCTTATCCATTATCCCACCATCGCGGAGGGTTTACGCAACATGTTCTCCTGCGCAGGCGCGGGTAGCCCTCTCCGGCATCGGGTGAGTGTCAGCCTCCGGTGGCGGGAAGACGCAGCGGGTGACATTCGGAACCTTCTACCGATATGTATCCGCCGGCCGGCTACGGCCGGTTTCGTGGCTTTCGCTTGCCCGAGCGCCGGATCAGGAACCGCGGCAGTAGTGGATGTTCCTGCGTATCGCCCGGCCGCATCATCGGGACCCGCGGTAGTAGTGGTCCTTCTTGCCCGGCATGCGCGGGAACGGATCAGGAACCGCGGTAGTAGTGGATGTTCTTGCGTATCATGGCGCGGAAATGCTCCTCGGAACGCTTGCGCGCCTCGTCCGCCTGGATGCGCTCGGTGATCTCGGACATGATGCCTATCAACCCCTCCACCCGCCCGTTCTCCTCGAAGGGACGGCTGGAGGTATGCACGTAGAAAAGCGACCCGTCCTTGTCGATCACCCTGAACTCGTAGGTCTCGTTGACGCCGCCCATGGTCCTCTGGAAGTTCTGCAGCAGTCCGGGCAGGTCGTCGGGGTGTATAAACTGCATGAAGGGATTGCCGATCAGCTCCTGTGGGGTGTACTTGCTGATGCGCTCGATGGCCGGGCTTATGTAGAGCATGGTCCCCTGGGTATCGACGGTAAAGACGACGCCGTTTAAGTTCTCCACCAGGAAGCGGTATCTCTCCTCGGACTTCCTCAGCTCACTCTCGATATCCCTGAACTCGGTTATATCGCGCAGGTTCACCACTATACCCTCCACGGCCGGGTCGTCGAGCAGGTTCACGGCCTTGGCCTCGGCTACGAACCACGAGCCGTCTTTGCGGAGGGAGCGGTATTCCACCTGCTCCTCGTGCTCGGGTTTTGCGAGTCCGGTCGAGAATTTCTGCACGATATCGGGCAGGTCGTCGGGATGTACGAAGTCTAAGGCGTTCGCGCCCATCACTTCCTCGGGCTCAAAGCCGGTCAGGCGCTTCGCGGACGGGCTGACGTAGCGCAAGGTCAAGTCGCGGTTGATGACGATGATGAGGTCGAAAGCGTTTTCGATTAGCCTGCGGAAATAGTCACCGCTCCGGGCCGGGGAACCCTCGCTTTTATGTTGGGGGTCGGCCGTCTCGAGCTCGGCCACGCGGCTGCGCAATTCCTCCAGCTCTATTTGAATCTGATCGTCGGCTCTTTCCGCGTCCATGTTCCCCGATTTCAAAAAAAACAAAACCCACCCGGTCATTTACTTTATCGGAAATCCTCCCGGATGCTTGAAGGTTTATTCGGGCCCTCCGCTTACAGCCGTTTGCTCCTCGAGACAGGGCACGAGAAAAAAGGGCGGGGGCTTGCGGCCCCCACCTTTTAACACACAACCTCTTCTCAGGGATCGAAGCCGATGGAGTCGTGGCCCAGTATGCGCTCGGCGCCCGGAGGAGACCAGTACATGGCCCGCTCGCAGATGATGAACCCTCCGGCGGTGGAGATAACCAGGGTGGAAACGTCAAACGTATCCACGTAGTCGTTCACCAGGTAGGTGCGGCGGGAGTTCGCGGGGATGGTATCCGTGATGGGAGGGTCGCCCGGAGCCGGTACCGGTCCCAGGTCGGTCTGGAACCGTATATCGATGGTCACCGGTGCCGGGTTGGGGTTCTGCACCAGCACCCAGGTCTCGAAGCCGCCGGCGGTGGCCCCCTCGGCCAGGTACCATGTGCTGGAGGGGGTGGTGACTCCGATGGAGTCGTGGCCTAACTCCCGAGTGGCGAAAGAGATAAACGCTCTTCCCGCTTTTCATGAGACGACCTCCATTTCCGACAACCCTGCCACATGCTGCGGCCACGGAGAGGGTGAAAGACACCGCTTCAAGTGTTTTGCCTCCGGCGCCGCTCGGTTCCGGCGCCCTCCCTCGGCATCGCGATATCAAAGGAGATTTCATCCCGCAGAGGGGGAATCTCCTTTTACCTCGCATTATCCCCCACCACCGCCCGCACCAAAACCAGCCTCTTGCCTTGCTGAACCATGCTCATAAAAGGACATGAACCCACGTATAAACGCCGTGCCTGATGCGAAGGAAAGGCGGAGGGAATAACCCTCCGCCCCTGCCTCCCAAGCGGGATAAGCCTAGGGATTGAAAGTGTAGCCGGAGAGGGTGTCCCCGGAGGGGCACGACCCCCGGTACATGGAGTACATGGGCCTCTCCACGATAACCGGCCGGTCGCTCATCACCTCGCACGAGACGTCGTGCTCCGGCCCCACCACGTCGTTCACCTTCACCGTGACCCGGGTGCCCGGAGGCACGCCGACCACGTGCTCGCGCTGCGAGGTGTCCTCGAGCATGAAGCGCAGCGCCACCTCCGCAGCTTCCTCTCCGGGGTTCATGATGCAGATCCACTCCTCGAACCCCGCCCGCGTGCAGCCCTCGGCCAGGTACCAGGATGAGCCCGGCCTGCACACCCCCATGGCGTTGGAGCCCTCGTCGATGGTCGAGTTATAGAGGAAGTACATGGGCCGCTCCGCCACGATTGGCAACTCGGAGTTGATGCAGGCGGAGACGTCGTGCTGCCGCGCCACGTCGTTGTTCACGTTCACCGTGAAGCGGGAGCGCGGCGCCAGCAGGTATTCCCGCTCGATGCGGCCGCCGTCCTCCATGACGTAGGCGATCCTGGCCACCGTCTCTTTCTCGTTCGGGTTCTGCAGGCATATCCACTGATTGAAACCGGTGCGCGTGCAGCCCTCGGCGAAATACCATTCCGTCTCCGGTCGGGCGGCGCCCATGACGTTATGCCCGCCGTCCCACATGCCCTGGTAAAGGAAATATACCGGGCGCTCTGCTACTATGGGCACGTCGGAGTTCACGTGCATGGACACGTCGTGGCCGCTCCCCACCTCGCGGTTGACCAGGATGGTATCACGGCTCCAGGGGGCCACCCGGTAGCCGCGGCGCAGCGAGGCGCCGTTCTCCATCATGTAATCCACCTCCACCAGGGCTTCGCGCCCCTCGGGGTTCTGCAGGCACAGCCAGGTCTCGAAACCGGGCCTCGTGCAGCCCTCGGCGAAATACCAGTCCCCGCGGGGAAAATGGGCTCCCTGGGCGGTATGGCATCCCTGCCACTGATGGCTCGCCGTCCCCTGGTAATCGAAATACATGGGGCGCTCGGAGACGATGGGTTTCGAGGAGGTGACCTGGATAGAGACGTCCTTGCCCGGGCCCACGTCCCCGTTCACGTAGATGGTGCTGCGGGAGTGCGGCGCCAGCGAGTAAGTGCGCACGGAGGCGGCGCCCTGACCCTGGCCCAGATAATAGTTAACGGTAACGGAGGCCGTTTCTTCCCCGGGGTTCTGCAGGCAGAGCCAGGTGTCGAACCCGGGCCGCGTGCAGCCCTCGGCGAAGTGGTTGGTCTCGGATATGTTGTTGCCCACGTAGACGACCACCTCTCCGGAGGCGGTGACCTCCGCCTGGTTGCCCGCCGCGTCCCACGCTTTCACCTCTAACGCGTGGTAGCCGTTCTTGGCGGTCGAGGTGTCCCAGGAGGCCATCCACGGGGCCGAGGTGCGTTCGTCCACCTTTACTCCGTCAACGTAGAAGGCGGCCCGGCCTACCTTCAGGTTGTCGTGGATGTCGGCCTTGACGGTGATCATGCCGCGCACCCAGTTCAAGCCCGTCGGCTCCACCACCTCCACGCCGGGGGGCGTGACGTCCTTGTAGAAAAGCACGGGGGAGGTGCGGCATTTCCTTCCCGCCGCATCCTCTATCTCCGCCTGCAGGGAATGCTGCCCGTCCACCAGGCCCGAGATATCCAGGGTCGCGTTCTTCCCGGAGCCCGCCGCGAGGGTAGCCCCATCCACCAGCCAGGCGACCCCGGCCACCCCCGAGAGCGCGTCCTCGCAGGATACCCCGGCCTCTATCTCTTTGCGGTAATAATTACCTGGGGGAGGAGAGGCGATTGCGCCCTGCGGGTCGGTGAAGTCAGCCCTGTAGGAGAAGGTCTTGGGAGCGGATGCGTTGCCGGCGTTGTCCTCCGCGTAGCAGCTTATCTCGTGCTCTCCCTCCAGCAGGGCGAAGGGCTGCGAATACACGGTCCAGTCCGCGGCGCTGTCGTATCTGTAATAGGTGCGCTTGACGCCCGAGACCGCGTCCTGGGCTACCACGCCGGGGCCCACGCCGGGCTGGGACACGTACCAGCCGTTTTCTCCGTCCGGCGCGGATACCTGCAGGTTCACGCCCGTGGGCGGGGTGCGGTCGATGACCACCCCGGTGAGTATGTTCTCGGACACCCGGTCGGCGGTGTCGGTCACCAGCACGCGGAAGTCGTACGATCCTTCCGCTATCGATCCCGCCGGAAACGTCTTGCTCCACGGGGCGTTCGCGTCCCTCGCGCCTCCGGACCATTCCTTCCAGGCTGACGTCCCCGAGGCGCGGTAATAGTAATCTGCGTGGAGGATGCCGGCATCGTAATGCTCGGAGCTCGGGGAGAGCAGCCAGTCCGCGCCACGATTGAAATCGTCCGTGGCGGTGGCCGTCACGTTGAAGTCCTTGCTCTGGTAAGTGCCCGGGTCGCTAACGGACACTGTGGGGTCGGTGTTATCCTCCCTCTTGGTGAGGACCTGGTTATAGGGGGAGGAGCCGGTTCCCGCCGCGGAGGCAAAGAACCTGGCGCCGTCCGAGCAACAGTCCACGCAGCCGGGAAGGTCCCTGGCCATGAGGTTGTAGAAGAGGCCGTCCACAAGGTGCCAGGCCGAGTCCTCCCCGGTGCTGTCGTTGAGCTGTCCCGCGACGCCGTGGTTAACTGTCCCCCCGCTCTGGCGGTAGACCACCAGGATATCTGTGCCGCGGGTGGAGATCTGGGGGTAGGGAGCATCTGACCCTAAATCTGCTAGCATTATATGTCCCGGCCATGTTCCATTAAAGTACCTGTGTGAATAGACTGTGTGCGTACCTGCCCCATCATAACCCTGTGCCACCACCATCTTGCGGCGGTCGGAGCCGTCCTGCCACACGCCCACCTCGGGGCAGGAGAAGTCGGTGCCTCCCCCGGTGGGTATGAGCTCCATCTGGTGCCATTTGGCGCCGGAGTCAGGCGTGTAGGACTGGTAGATGGGCCGGGGGGAAGCGTTCCCCCGCTGGAAGTAGACGTTGGCGAAGGAGGCCGAGGTGGCCTCGATGCAGGGGTAGTTGGCCGCGGCCCAGTCAAGCTGCCCCGAGGGGCAGGAGAGGTGTTCCATACCCAGGCTCATGTTGAAGCGGCGGTAATAGACCTCGTTCCTGCGCCCCTGGCCCGCGTCGTAGTCGGATACGTAGGCCACGTGTATCTTGCTGCCGGCTATCCACACGTGTCCCTCGAAGTTGTTACATGCCGGGTTGGAGTCTATCCATTTGCTCCACGTGGTGCCGTGGTTGGAGGATACCGCCACCACTAAGGCCCAGGTTGAGCCGGTGTATTCCTTCCAGGATGCCACCACGTAGGTTCCGCTGGCGAAGATGTATGGGTCGGCGGCCGAATTGGCCGTATTATAGTCCAAGGCGCCGCTCATCGAGGTCCAGTTGAGCGTGCTTTCGTCCGAGGCACGGTAGTAATATATGTTGGCCCCGCTTTCGCCAGCAGGTGCAGCAGGCCGTCCGCGTGCGCCATCTGCGCGTGCCTGGGGGTGGTGGGGGCGACCGCCATCTCCGCCGTCCATCCCTCGAAGCCCGCTCCTGGCCCGGGATAGGAGCCCGCGAGCTGCGATCCCGCAGCGACGACGCCAAGGCAGAGCGCCGCGGCAAGAAGGATATATATCGATTTCCTCGCCTTTACTTGCACTTCCCACCCCCCTATTCGTTCTCGCCTTCCTGGTAGCCGAAGACCTGGCTGCCCCCGGTTATCTGCCCCTTGTAGTTGAAGTACATAGCCCGCTCGCAGAGGAATGGCTCGCTCGCGCTTCCCTCAAGAGGTACATGCACCACCACTGATATGTCGCCTGAGTAGCCGTAGAGAGCGGCGGCTTCGTTTATGTTTACGGATCGTCGCTCTCCTGGCTGTAGGGCTGGAAATGTATATGTTCCTATAAAACCTGATGGACCATACATCCTTATCTCTGGTGCTGCTTTAAGCCCACTTCCACCCTCTGCAGTTGACGGGTTGTAGATCAGTATCCATTCCTCGAAGCCGGGGCCGGTATAGCCCTCGGGAAAGATCCATCGCCTCGCGCCTATGCCGTCGATGCCATAGGCCACCGCCGGCTTATCTCGGAACACGCCCCACAGGGCCAGGGCTCCCATTACGCTTCCCGCGACGAGCAGTGCCGATATGGCTCCCGCCAGCAGCACCTTCCTCGGGCTCAGTACCATTACCTGCATCATGCATCTCCTTTCTGGCTCGTTGTGAAAAACCGCCTGTCAGCGCCTCTCCGAGAAGCGCGCATAAGGTAATTCTCAATACAGGGTCACGCAGTGGGTGGCCTGCGCACTGTGCCCGCCGTCGTCCGTGACCGTGAGGGTGATGGGGATGACAGCGGGGATGATATTGCTCTCGAAAACGTGGTAGAAGCTCACGCCGCTGCCGCCGCAGCTCCACGTGTAGGAGACTATGGAGCCGTCCGGGTCGTAGCTGGCGGAAGCGTCCAGGTATACCTGCAGGGGAGATTGCCCCTCGGCCGCAGAGAGCGAGAATGCCGCCACCGGCGATGCGGGGCTGTGGCCGGCGGCCGGGTCAGCCGCGGAAGGTGCAGTGCCTCCCGCCTCTTGGGGCTTAGCGGCAGCAGGTTCGCCGGGGGATTTCTCTTCCTCCCGTACCGCCTCTACCTTCGCGGCCTCCTGAACGCCTCCGGTATCACCGTTGCCACCGGCTCCCGCCACCGCCTCCTTACCCTGCTCAAGGTCCAGAAAGGCCTCGCGGGATATGCCCTCGCCCGCCAGGGACCCTCCCCCGCGCCCCGATGCTGGGGCTCTTCCCCCAACGGTCGCGATTAAAAACGCGAAAGCCGCACCGCCCGCAAGTATCATGATCATGACGGCGGCGATGGCCGTACCCGCTTTCCTGGTCCCGCCTGTCCCGCGGCCTCGCGGCCGGCGATGTTCCCTGGAAAGGGTGCTTTTCGCCACGCTTCCCTGCGGCCCCGCGTCATTTCCGCGAGAGGCCACGGTGTCCGCCTCCCCGGCCTTTTTCAGCTCGGCTTGGAGCCTGTCCAGATCGAGCAGGATATCCGCGGCGGAAGAGGGGCTGTCATCGCCCCCGGCCGCGCGGCATCTCTCTGCCAGCCACCGCGCCGCCGGCTCATCGGGAGAGCCGCCGGCATCGGCCGCCCCCGCCAGGCATCTCTCCATGAGCCTCCCAAGAGCATAGAGGTCCATGCCGCTTCCCGGCAGGAACCCGTCCATCACCTCCGGGCTGAAATACGAGAAGTCCGGCGCGTCCACCAGTTCCATGAGGGCATGGAAGAATTCAAGCTTGAGGGCGGGGTCTTTGAGCGTCACCTCACCCCTGGGGCGGTAAAAAACGTTGCGGGTGTTCAAGAAGAGGTGGCAGAAGCCCGAGTCGTGGAGGGATACCAATATTTCCAATATCTGCCTGCCCATGCCCAGGACATCGCCACAGGTGATGGGCGCCCCCATGCGCAGGTAGTTCTCCAAGGACGGCTCCCCCAGCTCGGGAAAGACGAGGTAGTAGCCGGCCTCCTCCTCCAGGATCCCACCCTCCAGGGGCATGAGAAGACCGGGGATGCCCGATTCGCTCACCAGGTTAAACGTCTTGAGGTAATCAAACCCCAGGTCCCCCAGCTTATCGCTGACCTTGACCACGGCCCGCTGCCCAAGCAGGATGTCCTCCACGAAATGGGTGCTGGACACGCCGTTGCTGCCCCGCGTCTTGAGGAGTGCGAACTTCTCGGCGATGATCTCTCCGCCCATATGCCCTCGATCTGTCGTTTGCCGGCCCATATCCCCACGTTCAAGCAAGCTCCAAAATATTATAACTATTATAAAATTATGTCAAGATAGATAAGTTATGATAATAGCACTGGAATCGACCGGGGAGGGAAATGAGGTTCAGAAATTATAACATCTTTTATTCGTTTTGGTTACTCACGTTCAAAAAACGGCGGAAGATAACCATAAAAAGTCTTTACATGCCCTTAAACCGGTACCGCAAGGTTCCGGCATGCGCTTGGAATTGGTAAGGATCAGGAAACGGCCGCCATCCCGCTTAGAAAAGCTCCTCTGCATGTCAGAAGGCTCGATTTCCAGGTGTTTGACCCGGCGATAACGGTGAAGAGTCCGGCGGGGGAAGCTGGGGACATCTTCCAGTGCTGTTGAAATCTCCCTTCCCCTCCGATAACTTTATTGACAGCGGACGGTTCCGCCGGGGATGCCCCCGCGGGTGTAAAGGAGAGGCCCATGCCTGAGTTGAGCATGGGTGGGGCTCGCATAAACTATGCCGACCAGGGAAGGGGCGATTCCCTGATACTGGTGCACGGCTGGATAGGCTCGGGGGCACTGTGGTACCTGATGGCGCCCTGGCTGTCCGAGCGTTTCCGGGTCATCGTGCCCGACCTGCCGGGGCACGCGGACTCCGGCATCCCGGAGGGCTTCGAATTTACCCTGGACGGCCTGTCGCGTTTCATCGACGATATGCGCGCTTCCCTCGAGCTGGAAAAAACGAGCCTGGTAGGGCATTCCATGGGCGGGAGCATCTGCATGCACTACGCCGCCCGCTACCCGGAAAACGTGGAGCGCCTGGTGCTCATCGACTCGCCCGCCAGCGCGAAGGCGCTGATGTGGCAGGCGCGCATCCCTTTCCTGGACCGCATCATGGGTCTCGTCCACCGCCTGTGGGGGCCGCGCATAGTCACCGCGGCGATAAAGTCATCGGTGCGGCACCCCGGCAAGCTGCCGCCGGACTTCCTGGAGGGCGCGGTGGCCCAGGCCAGGCTGCTGGATAAGGAGGCCCTGGTGGGGACCACGCGCCTGATCAGGGGCCTCGACCTCGACTCCGAGCTGGGCGGGATAAAGGCGCCCGCGCTCATCATCCACGGCGACCACGACCCCTCGGTGAAACCGACCGAGTCCGAGCGCCTGCGGGACATGCTCGCGGACGCCAGTCTGCACGTCGTCCCCGACTGCGGCCACTGCCCCAACTACGAATACCCCGGCCTGGTGGTGGGAATTATCGAGGATTTCATACACCGCGGTGTATGATATAGCAGAGGGAGGTGAGGGCATGGAAAAACACGGCAGGAAACTTGGAATACCCTACGACTTCAGGCTGCCCACCCCGGGCAGGATAAAGGAGAGGATGTGGAACCCGGACGACCCGCGCGTATTCACCCCGCGCGTCTACGGCGCCGGCTGGACCATCAACTTCGCCACCCTGCGGAAAAAGAGCGAGGCGGGCTTCTACGTCGCGCTGACGCTTACCGCGCTCGTCTACCTCAACGGCCTGAGAAAGCTGTGCAAAAAGCTGTCCGGGCTCAAGGGCAGGCTCGGGAAAGGATAGCGGGGGTGGCGCGAAGGCGAACGCCTCCCCGCAATGCGGCCGCCGCAAACGGCGGCACGCGCGGCCGACCAAGGAGGTAAGAATGGCTTACTGCACCAAGTGCGGCAGCGAGGTCGACGATGGCGATGCCTTCTGCCACGCCTGCGGGGCCGCCGTATTCGCGGCGGGCGGAGCGGGCGCCCATGCGGCCCCCGTTGCCGCCGGCGCAGAGCCGTCTCCGGGTTACCCCACGCCGCCGGTTTCCGCCCCCGCGCCTCCGCTGGCGTCAGCCTACCCCGGGCAGGCGCAACCGGAGTCGCCGCAGGAGATAGCGGAACGCCGCGTCAGGCAGAAGCTGGAGCTGTGGTGGCATCTCGGCTCCTACGTCATCGTCAACCTCTTCCTGGTCATAGTGTGGGCGATCACCGGACGCGGATACCCCTGGTTCGTATGGGTCATGATCGGCTGGGGCATAGGCGTCGCCTTCCACCTCATGCAATATTTCATGACCGTAAGGGAAGAGCCGCGAAGGGAACGCATGATCCAGAGGGAGATGGAAAGGCTGCAGCGCAAGCAGGCGCCTCCCGCCGCGGAACCCGGAGCGGCCGGGGAAGGGGAGAAGGAATAAAAAACATGTGGGGAAAGGCGGAACGGGCGGCCTGGCAGAGTCGCCCGGTGGCCGGGAAAAGCGAGGCGCAGAGACGCCAGGGACACATCGAGAGGTAACGCAAATGATCTGTGAGCATTGCGGAAAAGAAGCCAGGCCGGGAGACTTGTTCTGCCGCCGTTGCGGCGCCAGGTTGCCGGCAGAGGCGGGCCCCGCGGCCGGCGATCCGTCCGGGGAGACCCCGCAGGAAACCTTCTGGGAGCCTCCGGGGGAGGGGGCCGCAGCTGGCTCGAGTGAAGGGGGGTCGGATTACGCGGCGGAGGGGCCCGGACCGGCCTCCGGCGAGGGTGAACGGCCCGGGGCTGAAGCGTGGGCAGCGCCGGGAGAGGCAGCTAAGGAATCACTTCTTCCCCCCACACCCCCGGCGGCACCCGTCCCGCCCTATCCCCAACCGCCACGCCCGGGTACGGCCGCGGTCAAGACCAGCGGCTGGGCGGTGGCCTCGCTCGTCCTGGGTATCCTGTCCTTCACGTGCCTGCCCTTCATCGCGGCCGTGTTGGCCATCGTCTTCGGGGCCATCGCCAGGAGCGACATCAAGCGCTCAGGCGGCAAGACAGGGGGCTCCGGCCTGGCCACGGCGGGCATCGTGCTGGGGGTGGTAAACCTTGCCATCCTGCTCGTCTTCGTGGCGGTGCTGGTGCCCTGGACGATAATGAACCTGGGGAATACCAAGACCATCACCAGGACTGTCGCCATCCAGGGGGCGCAGAGCGTCTCCGCCAGCATCGAGATCGACTCCGGCAACCTCGACGTGAGCGGAGGAGCGGGCGACATGTTCGAGGGCACCTTCACCTACAACGTCAAGAGGTGGGAGCCGGAGATAGACTACACCGTCAGGGACGAAGTGGGCGAACTCAGCGTGAAACAGGGCGGGGAATGGTGGGTTCCCGCCTTATGGTTCATCCGCAACGACTGGGACCTGCGCTTCTCCGACGATGTCCCCCTCGACCTCGCGGCCGAGCTGTCCAGCGGCAACGGCGACTTCGACCTCAAGGCCCTGGACATGCGCAGCCTGAGCGTGGATGCCAGCTCGGGCGATGTAAACGCCGACCTCTCGGGGGATATGCCGGAACTGCGCCGCGTGAACATCGACTCCAGCAGCGGCGACGTGGACCTCGTGCTCAAGGGAACATACCGCACCTACATCCAGATGGACGTCGAGAACTCCAGCGGCGATATCAGCGTAAACCTCCTGGGGGAGTGGAAAAGCACCCTGGGGGCTACCATCTCCAGCAGCTCCGGGGACGTCACCCTGCACCTGCCCGAGGAGGTGGGCGTGCGCGCGAGGGTAAGGAGCCGCTCCGGCGACGTCAACGCCCCCGGCATGACCGTGGACTCCCGGGACGGCGACGGCGCCGTCTACGTAAACGAATCTTTCCGGCGCTCGCTCATCACCCTCCAGATCGACGTGGAGGTATCCAGCGGCGACGTCACCCTGCTGCTGGAATGAATCGAGCCAGGCCCAGGGGCCAGCCCCGGAAACGGGCCGGAGCATGGGGTGGATCTGCCGGACCCCGGAAATGCACCGGATTGCGGGCGGGTTGACGAATGCCGGGGGTGGCGCTGGGTATGGCACAACCGGGGCCTTGTTTCCGGGCAAAACATGCATCGAATCCGGATTATAACCCGCCCTCGAACTCCTCGAAGCGGTCCTGGCTGGCCTTGCAGACGGGGCAGACCTTGGGGGCACTTTCCCTGGCGGCGAGATAGCCACATACCTTGCAGCGCCACACCGGCAGCAGCGGAGCGGTCGGCGGAGGGAATATCTCGAAACGGTCCTGGCTGGCCTTGCAGATGGGGCAGACCTTGGGGGCACTTTCCCTGGCGGCGAGATAGCCGCAGACCTTGCAGCGCCACACCGGCAGGCCTCCCCCGGCCTTGCCTGCGGCCGGCCCCGCGGCGGCCGCCTTATCCGCCTTCGTCCTCTCCAGTTCCTCGGGCCCAGGCCTTCTCTCCGGGATCTGCCCCTCTATCTTTTTCTTGCCTTCCAGGACCTCCTGGGTAACGTAGAGCGCTCAGTAACACTGGTCGTATTCCTCCAGGTCGGCGTCGCGGTAATCGCAGGGGCAGATGATGTCCAGGTCCTTTTCCCTCTCACCCTCGCCCATGCGGCAGGGGCAGAGCATATAGCCGTACCTGGCCAGGTTGGTGTGCAGCCCCTCGATCAGCACGAGCACTGATTCGCGGTCCGGGTTCAGGTGATACCCTGAGGCTTCGGCTTCATCGTTCAAGCGTTCGTAGAGGTCCATGACCTCCCGGGGATAATCGTCGCTCATAGCAGCGACTCCTTGTACCTGTCCTCGTTGAAGCCCGCTATTACCTTCTCCCCATCGACGACGAGTGTCGGGAATGTCTTGCGCGGGTTGTGGGTCTTTACCTCCTCAAAGACCTCCTTCTGCGCATCGCCTTCAAGAAGGTCGACGTACACGAAACGGTACTTCAGCCCGTTCTCGTTAAGGAAATTCCTTGCCTTGCGGCACCACCCGCAAGTCGAAAGGGCGAAGAGGACTATCTCGTGATCCCCGTCTTCCCCCTCCACGATCTCCAGGTATTCCTCGTACATCACTTTCTCCTTTTTCAACTCCCCCACCTACTCATCTGCTCATTATTCCCGCAGCATCTGCAGGTAAACATCGCGACTCGAGCTCCTTTGCGATTATCGCCAGAGGCCTCTCTACAGGCTGTTTTAGTTTAGCGCCCGATCCCTTTCCTCACTGCCATCCAGATTTTTTGAGGGGTCTGCATGCATGGCCCTCTCGGCCGTACACGGATCCGTATGCCTGCCGTTGCTTTAGCTTCAGATGTTTATTTAGTGTCACAGCCGTCTCTCCCGCCGGCTTCCCGACAAAATAACATCCCGGCATAGAATCCTCTCGAAAATAAAGCTCGCTATCGGCCGATGAAGGGGGTTATGGTAAACATAAAACGGTTATTATAAGTTACGTTTAGGTTATATTTAGTTACTACTAATAAATAACCTGGTAAAAACGGGTTCAAAAGAATGAATGTTTTGTAGTAAAATTATATAGTAATATGAGTATCTTTAAGTACCAGTTGGTCAATTATAATTACTAAGGGGGTAAACGTGAGCAATCTGCAACGCAAGCTAGGTGCCATGGCCGGGAAGATGGCCAATAACAAGGACCTCGTCTCCGGCATGATATCCGCCGTCGATCCCAAGGTCGTGGCTGAGGCGGTAAACGACAACAAGGACCTTCTCGTCAGCACCATGTCCTATCTCGATCCCGAGATACTGGCCGGGGTCATCAACAGCAATCCCGATTTCCTGGCCAAGGTGATGAGGAGCCTGGACGCCGCCGCCCTCGCCAAGGCCATGAACAAGAACCAGCGCTTCGTGACCCAGATGATCGAGAATGTGGACCCCAACGTCTTCTCGCGCTCGGTTAACGTGGTCTTCAACAAGATGCGCAAGGCGACCTACAGGCCGGGCCTGACCGTGAGCGAGGAATCCGCCTAAAGCCGGTTTGCATTGCTCTCGCTACCCAGACGCCTTCCCAAGGATGGTGCGCTTTTCTGCGCGGGGTTTCAAGCCCCGGGATTTATTGTATAAACTGTTTAGAGAATGAGCTCTCGGCAGTCGGTTTTTGGGCCTCCGGTCTCGCGCCGGAGGCCCAAACGCGAATGAGCCGCCGCCCGCTGGTGGCGTCTATGTCTATAGGCGTGGGGAGAGCCGCCCTCGAGAGCCTCAAGGATATGTTGGCGGAGTAGGGAAAAAGGGGCCGGCATGGCCGGCCACATGCGGCGAGGCAAAGCATGGAGGATCGCTCCGCTGGCCGTTTACGGCCACGCGTCTCACCCCAGGACTCCGTGCAACCCCGTCCTTCGCCCGCGTTTTCGCCATCACCTGCGACGCTGGAGCTTCGTAGATGTTAATATTTAAGGGACTTGTTGTCGTACCGGCTTTCCACCTTTCGTGGCGCCGGCAATAAATACCCGAGGGATAGGTGACCGTTATGTCTTCTGACGTCCTCGAGCGCTACCGTCCGCTTTTCAAGCCCCGCAGCATCGCCGTCGTAGGGGCAACGGACAACGTCTTCAAACTGGGCTATCACTCCCTGGCTGCGGTGACCTCGGCCGGTTTCGAAGGCCAGGTCTACCCCGTCAATCCCAGGGCGGGAGACAGCATACAGGGCCTGCGCGCCTACCGCTCCATATCCGAGTTGCCCCACGGCGTCGATCTCTTCGTCTACGCCATACCGGACCGGCAGGTCGTCCCCTCCGTGCGCGAGACAGTGGCCATGGGGGGAAAGGCGGGGGTCATCTTCGCCGGAGGTTTCCGGGAAACCGGGCCCGAAGGCAGGCTGCTGCAGGAGGAGCTGATAAGCATCGCGGACGCGGGAGGCATGAAGCTCATCGGCCCCAACTGCATCGGCATCGTGAACAAGCATGCGGGACTCAACGCCACCTTCGCCAGCCCCCTGGCATGGTTTCCGCAGGGCAACGTCTCGGTGGTGAGCCAGAGCGGCGGCATGGGCAATGCCATACTGAACGAGATCATGGACGAGCGGGTGGGCATCTCCAAGTTCGTGAGCATCGGTAACCGGGCCAACGTGGAGTTCGCGGACATGGTTGAATACCTGGCCGAGGACGAGGAAACCGCGGTTATATGCCTCTTCGTCGAGGGGCTCGACGACGGTTCCGATTTCCTGGCCAGGGCACGCCAGGCATCGCGGAAAAAGCCCATCGTCGTATATACGCGCGGATACACGGAGAGCTCGTCCCGGACCGCCCTTTCTCATACCGGGTCCGTGGCCAGCTCCGAGGCGGTTTACCACGGCGCCTTCCGCCAGGCCGGCCTGTTGCAGGTACGTTCCGGCTCCGAGATGGCGTGCGTGGCGAAGGCCGTCTCCATGGGAGCGCGACCTGCGGGGCCGGGTGTTTTCATGTCCACTCATTCCGCCGGTCCGGTGGTGGCCATCTGCGACATCTGCGAGAGGACCGGGCTGCGTTTCCCTGCCCTGAAGCCCGAGGTCGCCGCGGCCATAGCCGGGTTCGTCCCCGAGCACGCCGTCGCCGCCAACCCCCTGGACATGTTCGCCTTCGCGTGGACCGACACGTCCCTTTACCTCAAGTCCACGGACCTGGCCCTGGCCCAGGACGACATCCACTGTGCGGTGGCCGTCTTCGTGACTGGAGGCGGGTCGGGTCCCGTCTTCCCCTCGCGCGATTACGCGGAGATAGGTCGCCGTCACGGCAAGCCGGTGTTCATCTGCCTCATCACCCCCTGCGCCCTCGCCTCGGACATCGCGGACGCCCAGGAGCAGGGAGCTGTCGCTTTCAGCTCACCAGAGAAGATGGGCCAGGCACTGGTGGATCTGCACCGTTTATCCGGCTTGAACGCAAGGGGATAATCCCCTGGTGGTGGTTCGTCAACCCGGTAGCTATGCGGTCGAAAACTCGTTAAAATTGGTCTCGGTGATAGTATGCCGAAATTCGGATTAGGAAAAAAAGATATCAAGAGGCTGGAACGGGAACGCGATGTCGACGGTATCGTGGAGCTCCTCCGCGACGAGGACGACAAGGTCGTCTTTCAGGCCATCGAAGCCCTCACCCGCATTGCGGATCCCCGGGGGATCGAAGCGATGATGGCTCTGGTGGCCGATGCTGCGACCAGCGACCTCATCCGGGCCAAGGCATGGCTGGCCCTGGACGTAGGGATCGAACGTGAGTCTAAAAAGAGAACCGACTGGAAATAGGCGGACCCTCGCATCATGGAAGCATCCGAATTCCCCATATTGAGGCGCCTGGAAGCCTTTCCTGCCAAGCAGCAGGGCCGGGACATAATCGCATTGCGCGACCCCGAGGGGTACATGCGGGGCGTGGTCGCGCTGCCGCCTCCCGTCTATTACATCGCCTCGCTCTGCGACGGTACCCGCTCGCTGCGCGACCTGCAGGCGGCTTACGTGCGCCGCTTCGGCGATATCATCACCAGCGACCAGTTGACGGCGATAATAGGCGAGCTCGACAGTAAGCTCCTGCTGGACAGCGCTACTTTCCGCGCTTACAAGAGGCGCCTGGACGAGGAGTACCTTTCCCTGCCCAACCGCCCCATGACCAGCGCAGGGAGCGGCTACGCCGCCGACCCGCGCGAGCTCGTGCAGCAGCTGCGGTCGATGTTGCAGGAGGCGGGTGAGCCGCGCGACCTGGGCGGCATGCCGACCGCGGTCATCGCCCCCCACATAGACCTGGAGCGGGGACGGGAGTGCTACGGCAAGCTGTACTCAACGCTCGCCTCTTCCGTCGCCGCGGACAGCAGGCCGCTGGTGGTCATCCTCGGCACCTGCCATGGGGAGATGGAAGGGCCTTTCGCCCTCACGCGCAAGAACTACCTCACCCCTTTCGGCCTGGTGGAGACGGATATCGGGCTGGCCGAGGGCCTGGCTCGTGCGGCAGGCATGGACGGGCTGGGCGACGAGTTGTCCCATCGCTCCGAGCATTCCATCGAGGTACACCTGCCCTTGTTGAGCTTGCTCTTCGGCGGGGCGGACCGTTTCCGCCTTCTTCCCATTACCTGCAATTCCTTCCACCCCTATATCGAGAGCGGGACTTCCCCGGGAGAAGACTCCGAGATAAAGGCTTTCGTGACCGCCCTTCAAGGCCTGCACTCGGCCATGGAGAACAGCGCTCTCTTCCTGGCCTCCGCCGACCTCGCACACGTAGGGCGCCGTTTCGGCAGCCTGATACCGCTGGACGCGGTGATGCTCTCGTCCACCATGGCCAAAGACAAGGAGATGCTCCAGAAAGTCGAGGCGGGAGACGCGGAGGGCTTTTACTCCTACATAGCGGCCGAGACAGACGCCCGGCATATCTGCGGCCTTCCCCCCATATACACCCTGTGCAAGACCCTGGAGGGCAAGGGGGCCGAGCTCATCGACTACGGCCACTGGTTCGACAGCGGCGAGGGGTCGGCCGTGACCTTTGCGAGCCTGGTCTTTCCGGGCTGAGAGCCATCTCCGCCTCATCGACGGGCCAGCGCTCGGCTTGAATATGTACTCGTCTTTTATACGCACGCTCGGGTAATATGTTATGGAAAGCGACCCGGATCGATCGAAACAGGACGTCAGCCCCACGCTCCATGTCGACCGCGAACAACCTGACCCGCGCGATGACCTCCCGTGCGCGGGGAATAATCGCAGGCGGGCATGGGGAGAGCGAGTGGGCCAAGGCGGCGGGACGGTAAAGCGGCGATGAAGAAGAGGCCTTCCTTCGGGGACCCCTTGAGGGCAAACAGGCAGCTGGTCATCCTGCTGGCCTCGCAGAGTGTCGGCATGATAGCCCGCGGCATCTATTTCGTGGCCCTCCCCCTCTTCGTGCTGGAGCGCACGGGATCGGCCTTCTCCATGAGCATCTCGCTCCTGCTCAGCTTCGCGCCCTTTACCCTCGCGGGTCCCTTCGCGGGGTCCATCGTGGACAGGTTCTCCCGCCGCGACCTCCTGATTGCGACCAACCTGCTCTACGGCCTCGCCCTCTTCGTCCTGCCCTTTGCCCACGCCGCCTGGCTCATATATGCCATCGCCTTCACCGCCTCCCTCTTTGGAGTGGTCCTCGCTCACAGCATATCCGCCCTCATACCCGAACTGGTAGATATCATCCAGCTGGCGAAGACCAATTCCGCCTATACTTTCCTGCGGTCCGTCAACTTCCTCGTGAGCACCTTCGCCGCATTCTTCCTCATCAAGGCGCTGGGCAAGCAGGATATCTTTTTCCTTTGCTCCGCCCTGCTGGTCATATGCAGCTCGTCATGCCTGGCACTGAAGAGGGACCTGCCGCGCGCAGCTTTGAGCCAGGGCTTGAGGGCGGGAGCCGCTTCCGAGATGGCGGGGCTGAAGGAGGCCTTGAGGATAATCCGCTCCGACCGTTATATATGGGGGCTTACTATCATGCACGTGATGTTCATGCCCATCTTCGGGGCCTTCGAGGTCTTCCTGCCCATCTTCTGCGGCGACCGGCTGGGCCAGGTCGAGTACTATACCCTGGTGAGTTCAGCGTTAGGCGCGGGGCTGGCCCTGGGTAGCCTTGTGACCTATCGTCTTCTTGACCGCTTCAAACCCTTAAACCTGGTTTTCGCCAGTTTCCTCGGCTATGCCCTGGGAATGCTTCTCCTCACCGGAAACACCATGCTCGTCCTGGCCATACTCGTGTGTTTCCTGCTGGGCATAGCGGACGCCTTCGGCTTCACCACCTACGAATACCTCAGGCAGCGCGTAGTCCCCTCCGCTTACCGCGGCCGCGTTTTCTCGGTCATGGACGCCCTGGTCCTGCTGCCAATGCCCCTGGGGTATCTGGCGGTAGGTTACTTCGCCGAGCGGACGAGCATCGTCGCCATAGGAATATGGCTCAGCGCCATCGGGCTCTGCCTGGCTCTGCTGTGCTTCCCCCTCACCCGCAGCCTGCCCGAACTGAAAGAACAACTCGGCGGCTGAGCAACCCCGCGCCGGTCTGTATGACAACCTTCGTGGTTTGCATCGCGTAAGCGACAGCGGCACCCGGAGGGTGACGCGGCGGTGCCTGTGCCTGGACAAGTCCAGGTCAGAGACGGGTTTTATTGCGGGGTTTCGCAGGGCTTGTCTCAGGCCGGGGATGCGTAGGTCCGGACGTCATCCCGGGCAGGTCTGCCCTCAAACGTTCTCCGGAAAGAAGCAGGCAACGAAGTGGCCGGGTTCCTTTTCCTCCAAGGGCGGCTCCTGCTCGGAACAGATGTCCTGTTTCTTCCAGCAGCGCGTGTGGAACCTGCATCCGGTCGGCGGGTCTATGGGGCTGGGCACGTCGCCTTCCAGGATGATGCGTTTCCTCTCCCTCTCCTTCACCGGGTCGGGGAGGGGCACGGCAGACATCAGGGCCACGGTGTAGGGGTGCATGGGGCGGTTGTAGAGAAGGTCGTGCTCCGCACGCTCCACGATCTTGCCCAGGTACATCACCGCCATATCGTCGCTTATGTGCCGTACCACCGAGAGGTCGTGGGCGATGAAGACGTAAGTGAGGCTGAAGTCCTCCTGCAGTTCCTTGAGCAGATTGAGTATCTGGGCCTGGATGGAGACGTCCAGGGCGGATACCGGCTCGTCGCAGATGATCAGGCGCGGCCGCAGGGCCAGCGCCCGCGCCACCCCGATGCGCTGCCTCTGTCCCCCCGAGAACTCATGGGGATAGCGGGTGAAGTGTTCGGGCTGCAGCCCCACCCGGCTGAGAAGCTCGACGGCCTGATGCCTCCTCTGCTCCTTGTCTTCTTCCCCGTGGATGATCATGGGCTCCATGATGATGGCGCCCACGCTCATGCGCGGGTTCAGGGAGGCGTAGTGGTCCTGGAAGATGATCTGCATGCTGCGGCGCACCGCCCTCATTTCGTCGCGCTTCAGCTTGAGTACGTCACGGTCCTCGAAGATGACCTCTCCCTCGTCGGCCTTGATCAGGCGCAGCACGAGGCGGGCGAGGGTCGATTTGCCGCACCCTGACTCGCCCACCAGCCCCAGGGTCTTGCCTTCATACACGTCCAGGGACACGCCGTCCACCGCCTTCACCGTCCCCCCTAATCGGGAGAGGATGAGGCCCTTGCCCACGGGGAAGTGCTTGACCATGTTCCGCACCTCGAGCAGGGCTGGCATCAGTCCTCCACCCCCTGCCCGTGCTCCTCGAAATCCATGGCGAAATGACAGGCCGACAGGTGGCCCGGCTCCACCTCCAAGAGGGGCGGTTCCTGCTCGCGGCATATATCCTCGGCGAATGGGCAGCGCGGCGAGAAGCTGCACCCGGTCGGCAGGTCGATGAGGGAGGGCGGAGAGCCCCCTATGGTCAGCAGGCGCTCCCTTTTCTCGTCCAGGCGAGGCACGGAACGCATCAGGCTCCAGGCATAAGGATGGCGCGAATTGTAATATATCCTGTCAATCTCCGCGTACTCCACCACCTTGCCCGCGTACATGACCAGCACCGTCTCCGCCACCCCGGCCACCACGCCCAGGTCGTGTGTGATGAGCATCACCGCCAGGTTTATGTCCTTACGCAGCCTGCCGATGAGCTCCATTATCTGCGCCTGTATGGTCACGTCCAGGGCCGTGGAGGGCTCGTCGGCGATGAGCATCATGGGTTCGCACGACAGGGCCATGGCGATCATGGCCCGCTGGCGCATCCCGCCCGAGAACTCGTGGGGGTACATCTTGTAACGCTTCTCGGCCTGCGGTATCTCCACCATCTCCAGCAGTTCGATGGCCCGCCTCTTCGCCTCCTGGCGGGAAAGGCCGAGGTGTATCTGTACCGGCTCCCTTACCTGGCTCCCTATGGTGAATACGGGGTTCAGCGAGGTCATGGGGTCCTGGAAGATCATGCCGATGTTGTTACCCCTCACCTGGCGTATCTCTCTGTCCCCCAATCCCAGCAGGTCGCGGCCCTCGAAGATGACCTCTCCACCCTCTATCCTGCCGGGCGGATTGGGGATGAGGTTGAGTATGGATAGTGCGGTTACCGATTTGCCGCAGCCCGACTCCCCCACCACCGCCAGGGCTTCGCCGCAGCACAGGTCGAAGGACACGCCGTCCACCGCCTTGACCACGCCGTCCTGGGTGTGAAAATAGGTCCTCAGGTCCTTTACCTCCAGCAGCTTATCCCCGCTTAAGCCCATTTCAGATACTCCCTTTCAGGCGCGGGTCGAGGGCGTCGCGCAGCCCGTCGCCCAGCAGCACGAAGGCCAGCACCCCCAGTACTATCGCCGTTCCGGGGATGAACATCATCCAGGGGTCCGTGGTATAGAAGGGCAGGTACTGGGTGAGCATGTTACCCCAACTCGGCGCGGGGAGCTGCTGCCCCAACCCCAGGAAGGCCAGCCATGCCTCGGCCAGGATGGCGCCGCCCACGCCCATGGTGGCGTAGACGATGATGGGCTGGATGGCGTTGGGCATGATGTGCTTGACTATGATGCGGGAGTGCCCGGCCCCCATGGCGCGGGCGGCCTCCACGTATTCGTTCTCCTTCACGGAGAGGATGGAGCTGCGGAAGATCCTGGCTATGGTGGCCCAGCCCAGCACACCTATGGCTATGAACACGTTCTGCAGGCCTGGTCCCAGCACGGTCATGATGGCGATGGCGCCGAGGATGGTGGGGAAGGCGAAGAATACGTCCGCCGAGCGCATGATCACCGAGTCCCCCCAGCCGCCGAAATAGCCGGCCAGGGCCCCGAAGAAGAGGCCGATGGCCAGGGATATGGCCACGGCTATGATGCCCACCTCAACCGACACCCTGCTGCCGTAAACGAGGCGCGAGAGGATATCCCGGCCCAGGTCGTCGGTGCCCAGCCAGTACTCGGAGTTGGGTGTCTGCTTGACGGATGCCGCTTTTTCAGCGGGGCTCTTGCTGGAGTCGTACAGCGGACTGTATATGGGGTCGTGGGGAGCCAGCAGGGGCGCGAAAATGGCCACCAGGAGCATGATGATTATGATCACCAGCCCCATCATGGCCAGCTTGTTGTGGCGCAGCCGGTACCACACGTCGCTCCACAGGGCGGTGCGCCCGTGCACCTTCTGCTGCTCCAGGGCGATCTCGAATTCCTCAACCTCCACGCCGAGGTCGGGCTCCTTACCCGGCAGCGAGTCCTCGGGGCCCTTGCGGTCAGCCAACTCAGCTCACCTCCTGGGACTCCCCCAGGCGGATGCGCGGATCGAGGAAAGCGTAGGAGATGTCCACCACCAGGTTGATGAACACGACGATGAGCACCAGCACGAAGACCAGCCCCAACACCATGTTGTGGTCGCGCTGGATGACGGCATTGTAGAGCTTATGGCCCACACCAGGCCAGTTGAAGATCATCTCCGTGAGCACCGCCGCACCTATGAGCACGCCGAAATCGATACCCAGGTAGGTGATCACGGGGATAAGGCCGTTCTTGAGCCCGTGCTTGTAGGTCACCCTGCGGTTGGACAGGCCTTTGGCGCGAGCGGTCTGGATGTAGTCCTGGCGCATGACCTCCAGCATGGAAGAACGGGCCAGGCGCGCCACGTAAGCGGTGGATATGGCGGCCAGGGCCAGCGCGGGCATGATGTAATAGGTAACGCCCCCCCAGAAGCCCGATCCCGGCGGGGGGGCGCCCGAGGCAGGCAGCCATCCCAGCCACTGGGCGAACACGAGCTGCATGAGACGGCCGATCCAGTATATGGGCATGGCCACCAGAACCGAGGTGGTGATGGTGACCAGCACGTCCCAGAAAGAGTACCTGGTCATGGCGGAGATTATCCCGGCCAGGATGCCGAAGATGATGATGATGACCTCCGCCACCAGGGCCAGCTTGACCGACCACCACAGCCCTTCGAAGATGATGTCCCACACGGGACGCTTGTAGGTGAAGGAATCGCCGAGGTCGAACTTGGCCAGGTTCTTGAGATAGATGCCCAGCCGGGTCCAGAAAGGCTTGTCGAGGTTGAACTTGATGCGGATGTTCTCGAGCACTTCCTCGCTGGCGCCCTTGGGAGCCCTCATGCGCGCCACGTCGCCGGGGATGATAGCCAGCAGAAGGGACATAAGGAGCACCACGCCGATGATGACGATCAGGGTCTGATACAACCTGCGCAGTATGAATATCAGCATCTAATCGATCGACCTCTCTTAAGGCTTCTTCGAGGGCATGGATAATTTAGCATAATGGAAAGGGGACCTGCAAGGATATCCCGCAGGCCCCCGATCAGCGTCTCTTAACGCCCGCTCAGCCGCTTACTCCATGAAGTATACGCGCTCCATCGGAGTGAGGTCGTCAGGAGTGCGGATGTAGCCTCCTACTCCCTCGGCATAGACCCGTGAGGTCTTGTAGAACATCAACGGGATCTCGGGCGCGTCGGCGAGGATCTTCTTCTCCGCCTCGCGGTATAGCTCGATCCTCTCGTCCTCGTCGGGAGTGCTCCTGGCCGTCATGAGCAGCTCATCCACCTCGGGGTTGTTGTAGTAGCACATGTTGTCCAGTCCCGCGTTCTCGGAGTAGAACATCGGGTAGAGGAAGTTGTCCATGATTGGGTAGTCGGCCAGCCAGCCCAGGCGGAAGAAGGTTATCTGCTCGGCCTGGATGAGGTCGAGGTAGGTACCCCACTCGTAGCCCTCTATCTTGAAGTTGACCCCCACGTCCACCAGGTTACCCTGTACGAACTGGGCGATGGTGTCGTGCCCAACGCCGGTGTTGTATCCCAGCGTGAGCTCGGGAAGACCCTGCCCTCCGGGGAAACCGGCCTCCTCGAGGGACTTCTTGGCCTCCTCGGGGTTGTAGCTGTACTCCATGGCGTTAGCCTGGAAGCCCACTATCCCCTCGGGTACCAGGCCGGTGGCCGGGTTGCGCTGGCCTTCCATAACCACGTCGCACAAGGTCTGGCGGTCGACGGCGTAGTTCAGGGCCTTGCGCAGGGCGGGGTTGCTCTTCCATGGCTCGGTGTTCATGTTGAACCCGTAGTAATAGATACCCAGCATGGGGGTGAAGATGGCCCTGTCGCCGTACTCCTCCTCCGCGACCGCGAACTGGCCCTGGGGAATCTGGGCATCGTCCAGTTGCCCGGCCTTGAAGTCCTGGTAAGCGGTCTCCTCGTCCATGTAGACCTTGAAGATCACGCCGTCCAGGTAGGCCGGCTCGCCGTAGTAGTCCGCGAACTTCTCCACCACCACCTGCTGCTCGTGCACCCATTCCTTGAACATGAAAGGACCGGTGCCCATGGGGTTCTCGGTGAAGTTCTCGCTCCCTACCTCCTCCACCGCTTCCTCGGGGACGGGCGAGAAGACGGGATGGGCCGTGTGGTACACGAAGTCGGCGTAAGGATAGCTGAGGGTCACCTCCAGGGTGTAGTCGTCGAGCGCCTTGACGCCCTCCAGCTCCGTAGCCGTTCCCTCCTGCATCTCGTCATATCCCTTGATGGGAGACAAGTGGTAGGACACCTCGCTCGCCGTCGCCGGGTCGCAGATGCGGTTCCAGGAGTAGACGAAGTCGTCCGCCGTGCACTCGCGGCCGTTGTGAAATTTCACGCCCTCCTTCAGCTTGAAGGTGAACACCGAGGCGTCCTCGTTCGGTTCGTAGGATTCGGCCATGGCCGTCACCAGCTCCATGGTCTCGGGATCGTTATCCATGAGGCCGTCGTAGATCTGCTTGGCCACCTCGATGCCCTGCGATTCCTGCAACTGGGCCGGGTCCAGGGAGACGGGGTCCGAGACGAGGCAGCAGTTGAAGGTGCCTCCCATCTTGCTTTCGTCAGGCTTAGGTTCCTCTTCCTCCTCTCCGCATCCGCTGTAGAGCATGGCCGCGCTCAACACCATGGCCATGATCACCATGAGGATGATCGCAAACTTTCTCTTCTTCATTCATGACCTCCTTGCTTGAGTCTCTCACACACTTTAGAAAATATATCCTTCTTATGCTTCCCGTAAACCAGGTATTTTAAATACAATCCTTTCTCTCACCCCCTCCATCCGTGGCAGCAAGCCCGGACTTGTTCATTCGTCGCACGCGGCGACGAGCGGATAGTGAGCGGATGTATCGAGTAGATATTCACCCCCCTCTGTTTACCGGCTCGGTATCCCTTCTTATAAGACTTTCCCAAATAATTATATGAACACTTTTCAAAGCATGTAAAGACAGTCCCGTGCGCGCGTCAAACGCACGTGCGGGAGGCGGCCTCAAACTGCCCTTAGAAGCCGGTGGAGCCGAATCCTCCCTCCCCTCGCGCCGTCTCATCAAGCTCCTCCACGACCTCCAACCGGGCCGCCTCCACCTTCTGGATCACCATCTGCGCGATGCGGTCGCCCCGCCTCACGGCGAAAGCCTCGTTCCCCAGGTTTATCAGGATGACCTTAACCTCCCCACGGTAGTGACAATCGATGAGTCCCGGGGTGTTGACGATGCTGATGCCGCTGCGGGCCGCCAGGCCGCTGCGTGGCTGGACGAAGGCGGCATACCCCTCGGGCAGGGCCATGGCGAAACCGGTGCTCACCAGCTTTCTCGTCCCCGGCTCCAGCGTCAGGTCCTCCGCGCTGCAAATATCCAGCCCGGCGTCACCGGGATGGGCATATGCAGGCGTGGTGATGGACGGGTCCAGCTTGCGGATGCGCAGCTGCACTCCCCCCGCTTTTACCTCCCCCAGGCGCCGTATCTCCACCAGGGGCACCAGGTCGCATATGCCCAGGTGTTCGCGTATGGCACGGACCTCCTCCACCAGGCCTCCCTCACCAAGCGGTTTCTCCATCATGGTGCCCTGAAGCTCCACCTCGAAGGGCCCTTCGGGGGGGAACTCGTAAACCAGGCGGTAGTGCCCGAACTCCGCCTCCCGGTAGCCGTTTTCCAGCAGATCGAAGGGTCTGACCTCGTAATCGAGCACCTTGGACCCACGGGTCAGGATACTCACAGCATCCTCCCGCAGGAAGATGCGCGGCGGCTCCGAGCGGTAGAAACAGGGCATGTAGATAGCGGCAGGGTGAGACGAAAGGATGTCTGCGGCCTTGGCCATCAACTGCTTTAGCTGTTCGTCCATCTCCACGGTTCCGCCCACTCTCCCCTCCATCTCCTGCGTGCTATTCGCGGATTGGATTATTATATAGCAACCCGCCGACGCCGGCGCCCCGAAAGCCCCGATGCCGACCCCGGCTGAGCGCGGAAGCCCTTTGTCCCCGACCCCGGGCTTTTTTAAAGAAGCATCACCAGCGGCCCCCATGTCCCCCGGATCGCTTGTCGGGCGGCCTCACGGGAGGCAGCGGGCATTTCCGCCGGTCTGCGGCTCCTGCCTCTCCCCTCCGAAAGGCGGCGGCCTTTCAGTCCTCGAGCAGGGCGACGGCCCGTATCCACCCCGCGCTGGCCTTCTTTATCTTCACGGGAAAGCAGAAGAAGGTGAAGCCGTATGGCGGCAGCTGGTCCAGGTTGGTCAGCTTCTCGATATGGCAGTACCCTTTCTCGATGGACGCGAAATGGCCTTCCCAGATAAGGGAGGCATCGCCGGTCTCCTCGAAATCTCTGGCGATCATGGGCAGGGGCCGGTCCCAGGACCAGGCGTCGGTCCCGGTCACCTTTACCCCCCGATCGAGCAGCCACAGGGTGGCCTCCTTACCCATGCCGCAGCCCTTGACGAGGTACTCCGGCTTGCCCCAGTACTGGTCGGCGCCGGTCATCACCAGGACGATGTCCCCCTCCTTCAGCTCGTACCCAATCTTCTCGAAAGCTTCCTCCATGTCCGAGGCCATGACGCGGTAACCGTCGGGAAAATGGCGGAAATCGAGGACCACACCGGGCCCCATGCACCATTCCAGGGGGACCTCATCGATGGTCAGCGCGTGCTTGCCATTGTCCATGGTGGGATGATAATGCCAGGGTGCGTCCAGGTGGGTGCCGGAATGGGTGCCCAGGGTGACTATCTCCACCGCCCACCCCAGCCCGCCGGGCAGGTCTTTGGCTGGGTCGATGCCCGGGAAGAACTCCGCCATCGACGCGGCGCCCGCCTCGTGTTCCATGTACATGATCCTGGGGATCATTGCCGGTGGGTCGGAGGGAAGGCCGTCCTCTACAGCTATGCTCAGGTCCACGAATCTCTTGCCCATTTCTCATCTACCTCCTGCTTGGAAAGCTGGTTTCCGCCGCGGCGTTTACCTTACTACTATACCCCAAGCAGGAGCGCTGGAGAGCCGGAAAGGCTTCCTTGCCACAACTCGCGCGCTCCCGTTATATCGGGGATTGCGTCCCGGCTGGAAGCCCGCCATCTCCGGCGGTGTTATTACCGGCTGAACGCGGAACCGGTTGTAGTCGACGACGCCTAACGAACCCGCGCAGAAAACATAAGTATCCGTTTACGTGGGAACGGCTGAGGTTAACAGTATTTTAACGGGCCCGTTACAGGCCCCTAACAACTCCAGGATATTAAAGTGGAGATTTAAATATATATGACTGTGGAAAAGAAGGGCGCCGGGGAGAGTTAGCCACCCTGCGGGATGGTAGAATGGTGGTGTCGGGAGTTGCATATGGGGAAATGTCAGGCTGCAATAATAGAGATGGTGTCGAGGGAATAACGAGAGGAGGTGTAGAGATGCCGAAAGGAGTACCGAAAAAAGATGGCAGTGGTAGAGGAACTCGTGCCAATCAGGGCAGGGGAGGATGTTCACCCCCTCGCCCCAAAGGACAGGAGAAGGGCCGTCCCAAAGGACAGGGCAAGAGCAAATGATTGCTGGGGTACGGATACAGTCGATAGTTTGGTATCCAGACCAGAGAGGGTTTTCTCAGAAGTCTTGCGGAGAAGTGGAGGCTTTGATTGTCAGCAGGACAGGGGCGGTCAAGCGCAGCTTACGCATGTCTTCCTCCTTCGCACGTCTGTTTTGCCTGGCCCCACCCGGATGATTCAATTCTGGCCACAGGTTTTTACCTTTGCTATTGGTAGAATTGAACGAGTATTTCCCATATGCACCTCCTGATGCCATTATTCTACCGTCCCGCGGACAGGCTGATACGTCCAAACCCCAGTTTCCTCCTTTCCCATGATCCGGAGGAAGTTACCGAGGTTGCAGGCCAGGATGAAGAGGGCCAGACGCACCTGGTTGGAGATGAAACGAGAACACGACAGGCGCGTCCAGGATAAGGCATACTTGCCTTCCTTGATATGGTTTTCACATCTGCTCCGCTGGTTGTAGAGCTTTACCCGAAGCGACCTTCGCGAGCAGTGTGCTCGAGAGGAGGAATTTCCCGGGATATGCACCCTGCGAGTGCTGAGCGAGGACCGTTACCCCCGGGCTCGGGCCACTAAGGCCCAAAAGCGATTATCGTTACCCCCGGTCTCGGGAATCAAGAAGATATCTCCACCACCAGGTCACCGTCCGGCTCTATGCTCCATGCATGCCGGCCCCGCCTGGCGGTAGCCAGTTCGAAGACGGCCAGGGCCAGGCCGACGATGTACTCGGGTATGGAGGGGTTGCACATGCGGAGAATCAGCCTTTCCTCACCCATCTCCAGGCTGGTGACCAGTCCCAGGCCGCGGACGGCCGCCAGGTAGCGCAGTCCCTCGTATCCGCTGCGGGCCTCCTCGACGCTCAAAGCGGCGAGGCCGTTCTCCCGTTCCACCTCGATTATGGCGTCGCTCACGCGGTTACCCAGCTCGTGCACCAGCTCGTCGAAGACGGCCCGCATGCCCGAGGTCCCGAAGAAGGCCAGCCTGCGGCCGCTCCTGCCGTCCCGGATGATCCCCGCCTCCAGGTCCCAGGCGAACTCCTTCATCTCCAGCGGGGTGCCGTAGGAAGAACAGGCCTTGAAGGCAAAATCCCCCGCCTTGCCCGCGATCTCCTCCTTGAAGACGAAGGACTCCCCCTCCAGGCGCCGCTCGCTCATGGTGACGTCGATCTGGTAGCGGCGCGAATCCAGAGCCTGCCAGTCGATGCTGGCCCAGCGCCTCTCCAGCACCTCCGCGGCGCCCTTGAAGTCGCCGCAGAAAAACGGCAGCGAGTAGGGATCCTCTATGTAAACGGTCACTCTCTCGGGCCTTCCGTGGCGGGGGTACTGCCCGCCCACGGTTATCTTGCCGTAACCCATGACCAGCCCCTGCGACTCTATGCTCTTGATCATGGAGCGGTAGCCGATGAAGTGGGCCAGGAGGTTGACGCCCCACGGCAGGGTACGGTGAAGGAAAGCGCGGGTGGCGCGGCTCTTGGAATCGATGACCACCTCCCAGATGTGCTCGGTGGTCACCCCGAGGATATCCGAAAGCCGGTTCCATAGGCGGTCGAGGTTGTCGGACTCGAAGAAAATGAGGCGGTGCATGGGGTCGTTCCTTTGGGTTATGGTCCCGTTGGCGTTCCAGCTCAGGTTGCGCGCGATCCCCATGGGAACCCCGCATTCCTCGCAGACCCTGGTGTTTTTCATGGCCGCATCCCCCCAGTTTTTTATCCCGCCAGCAAACCGACGATGCCATTACGGGCTGCATTTGTTTTATAATACCGCCGCATGGCCACCAGCATCAGGTACGTTCGCCTGTCACAGTCCCGGCGGCGTCCTCAAGCCCCGATATAGGCCCTCTTCACTTCCTCGTTGCCGGCGAGCTCAGCCGCCTCGCCCTCGAGCACAATATGCCCGTTCTCCAGCACGTAGCCACGCGAGGATATCTCCAGCGCCATCCTGGCGTTCTGCTCCGACAGGAATACCGTGACCCCCTTGCGATTGATGTCCTGGATAGTCTCCATGATCCTGGTCACGATGAGCGGGGCCAGCCCCAGGGAAGGCTCATCCAGAAGCAGCAGCCGCGGCCTGCACATGACCGCGCGGCCGATGGCCAGCATCTGCTGCTCGCCGCCGGAGAGCGTGCCCGCGTCCTGATCGCTGCGCTCCTCGAGTATGGGGAAGAGCTCGTACACTTCCTTCAGCGCCGCGGCCGTTTCCTCTTTCTCGCGGTAGCGGGAATAAGCGCCCATCTGGAGGTTCTTCTTCACCGAGAGGCGCGGGAAGAGCTTGCGCCCCTCGGGGCACAGGGAGATGCCCATGCGCACGATCCTGTCGGCGCCTTTCTTGCTTATCAACTCGCCCTCGTAGGTGATGGTCCCATCGCTCGGCCTGATGATGCCGCTGATGGTCTTGAAGAGGCTGGACTTGCCGGCGCCGTTGGCGCCCAGCAGGCAGACGAGCTCTCCCTCGAGAATCTCCAGGGATGCCCCGCAGATCACCTCGTGTTTGCCTATGAAACTGCGCACGTCCTTTATCTCAAGCAATGCACTCACCCAGATATGCCTCGATCACGGCGGGTTCGTCGCATACCAGCTGCGGTTCCCCTTCCGCTATCTTCACCCCGAAGTTCAGCGCCACGATGCGGTCGGCCAGGCTCATGATCATGCGCATCTTGTGCTCGATGACACAGACCGTGATGCCCTTGGACCGGATGCGGTCGATGAGCTCGATGATGTTGTCCGTTTCGCCCATGCCCACGCCGCCCGTGGGCTCGTCCAGGAGGAGCAGCCTGGGATCTCCCATCAGGGCCACGCCTATGGCCAGCCTCTTCTGCGCCTCCTGGGGAATGGAACCCGCCGGAGTATTGGCATATTCTCCCAGCCCCGTGAACTCCAGCACCTCCATCACCTTGGCGGTGGTCTCCTTTTTCTCGCGCCGCGAGCGCGGGGTATGCAGGATGGCGTCCCACAGGCCCGAACGGGTGCGCATGCGGCGCCCGATAACCAGGTTGACGTAGAGCGGCAGCTCCTCGAAGAGGGCGGTTGTCTGGAAGGTGCGCGCGATGCCTTCCCGGGCGACGTTGTAGGGAACCCAGCCGGTTATGTCCTTCCCCGCGAAGATGACCTTTCCCGAGGTGGGCGGGATGGTGCCTCCGATGAGGTTGAAGAGGGTGCTCTTGCCCGCGCCGTTAGGGCCGATGATACCCACTACCCTGCCCTCCGGCACCTCGAAGTCTACTTTGTTCACGGCAACCAGGCCGCCGAACAACCTCGTCAGTCCCTCCACGCGCAGCAGTGTCACTCCAGCACCTCTTCCGTCTTTCTCTTATTGTATCTCGTCTTGAGCCATTCCCAGAACTGCTTGACTCCCCCCACTATGCCCCGCGGCATATAGATTATTACGACGACCATTATGAAGCCGAAGATGAGGTAGCGGAACTCCTCGATACCCTCTATGCCTATCTTCTTCATGTAGTCCAGCAGCCAGTACAAACCTACGGTCCCGATCACCGGTCCGGACAGGGTAGCCGCCCCCCCGATGAGCAGATAGATGAGGATATAGAAGGAATACAGGTAAGTCGTAATGGTCGGGTCCAGCTGGCCGTTCTCGATGGCCAGCATCGAGCCTGCCAGTCCCACGAAGAAACAGCTCACGACGAAGGAGACCAGCTTGTTGCGGAAGGAGTTGATCCCCACCGCCTCCGCCAGGTTCTCGTTGCTGCGGATGGACATGAAGGTGACGCCCAGCAGAGACTTCGCGATGAAACGCATGATGATCAAGGTCAGGATAAGACAGCCGAGCACGAAATAGTAACGCGCCCATCTCTGGGTGAGGAAACTCGGCTGCGGCACCACCTGTCCCTGTATCCCTCCGGAGAGCCAGTTCCAGTTCTCGAAGACCTTGTACACGATGACGTTGAAACACAAGGTGACGATGGCGAAATAAGGGCCCTTGGTGCGCAGGGAGGGCAGCCCGATGAGCAGCCCGATGAACGCCGTTACCAGGCAGGCCAGGGGCAGAGCCAGCCAGAAGTTCAGACCTACCCTCTGGGCCAGGATGCCGAAAGAGTACGCACCGATGCCCATAAGCGCCCCGTGGGCCAGGGAGGCCTGCCCGGTGTAGCCGAGGATGAGGTTGAGGCTGAGGGTGGCTATGGCCCAGGCCATGGCCAGGGTCATGACGCGCATCTGGTATTTGTCTATGCCTATGGCCTTCAGCCAGGGAAACGCGGCGGCCAGCCCCAGGAGCAATACGTATATCGCGGGTTTGGTGATCTTCTTCACCGTCAATCCCTCCCCCGGAAGAGGCCGGTGGGCCTTATCGCCAGTATTATGATGAGCACCGCGAAGGCGAAGACGTCCTTGTAAGCCGAGGAGATATAGGCGATGGCCATGGCCTCTATGATCCCCAGGAGATACCCCCCTACGATGGCCCCCTTCATGCTTCCCAGGCCGCCTATGACCACGATGACGAAGGCCTTGAGGATGAGCACGCTCCCCATCTCGGGAGAGATGAAGGCCAGCGGGGCCATGAGCACCGCCGCCGCCGCGGCCAGTGCGGTGGCGATGGCGAAGGTGAGCGCGGAGATGCGGTTTACGTTGATACCCACCAGGGAGGCTCCCTCGCGATCCTGGGCTACCGCCTCGATGGCCGTGCCCAGGCGCGTGCGCTTGATGAACAGCTGCAGGAGTATGATGAGCACGATGGCTCCGACGATGACGATAAGGCGTTGCGCCTCCATGCTGATGCCCGCGAACTGCAGGGTCGTGTCGATGGGTTTGGGGACGCTAAGAGCCTGGGGCTGGATGCCGCGAACCAGGGTCTCCAGCATGAGGATGAGACCGATGGCGGCGATGAAGGTGTTTATGTGCGGCTGCCCCCGCAGGGGGCGGTAGACGACCCTCTCCACCACCATCCCGGCCAGGGCCAGCGCGGCCATGCAGATGATAAAGGCGACCCAGTAATTGATGCCGCCCAGGACCATGACGATGTACAGCATGTAGGCCCCGATCATGTACAGGTGGCCGTGGGCGAAATGGGAGATGTCCAGGATGCCGAAGATGAGGGTCAAGCCGAGCGCCACCATCACGTACTGGCTGCCGAGCTGTATCCCTATGACCAGCTGGTTCAGGAAAAAGGACAATTTTTCTCTCCCCTTGCTGTTGCCTGACCCATTACCATCCGTATCTAACGATTCGTCAAGAACCTGGCCTTTATTTAGCGGGAAGCCCCGCCATCGGGGCTTCCCTTAACTGTATCCTCACTTATTCCAGGTTTGACAGGCGCAACTTATTCCTTCCACCACTCCACAGGTTCCTGCTCGAGGAATACGCCGTTCTCGCAGATGGTGGCCGTCGCCGGCATGAACAAGGCTCCCGTCTCGGGATTGATCCCCTCGTAGCCGACCGGGTATTCCGCGCCGTCGAGCACCGCAACGCCGCTCACGTTGAAGGCCTCCCTGATGGCCTCCACGTCGTCCACGCTCTGGGCTTCCTCCATGGCCCTGGCCAGGATCCTCATCCCGGAATAGGCGATGGCGCTCTCCCAGGTCGTCCTTTCGCCACCATATTCCTCGACATATTCACTGTTAAAGGTGTCGAGGGCTGGCCACAGGTCGTAGGCGTCCTCGATGGGCAGCACGCCGATGGCGCCCTCCAGTTTCTCCATGCCCGTGGTGTCGGCGATGAAGTCCAGCTTGGCCTGGTCGATGACGATGAAGCCGCCCTCGAATCCCAGGCTCCTGGCCTGGTCTATCACCAGTGCCGTAGGGTCAGAAGGCCCGCCGCAGAAGATGACGTCGGGGTTTCCGGCCAGTACCGTGGTGAGGTAGGGCGTGAAGTCGGATTCCGTGTAGTAGCTGGCCGGCGCCTTGGCCACCACCGTGCCACCCGCGCCCGTCCACGCCGTCTCAAAGGTGGAGCCCCAGAGGTCTCCGTAGGCCCCGGTGGTCTGCAGCATGCCCAGCTTCATCCAGCCCTTGCCCATAGCCAGTGTGATCCATGGCCTGATGTAGGAGGCAAAAGGCGGCGGCATGGTGATCATGTATTTGTTCACCTTCTGCGTGTACAGGGGCACGCTGGTGTAGGCCATCATGATAAACTCCTCGCCCGCCTTCTCGTTGATGCCGATCAGCGGCTGGATGGAAGTGGCGACCGGGTCGAAGATGACCTGGATGTCCTCTTCGAGGATGAAGCGCTGGGCGTTGGAGAGTGCCGGTTCCGGCGTGGCCTCGTCGTCTGCCGAGAGTAACTCGAAGATGTAGTTAGTATCACCGATGGTGATGCCACCGTCCTCGTTGATGTCGTCGATGGCCATCTGGATCCCGGCCTGGATGTCTTTACCGTAAGCCGCCGCAACGCCACTGAGGGGAGCGCTAAGTCCAATCTTCTTGGTGACCTTCTCGCCGCCATCGCCTCCCTCTTCGCCGCATGAAGCCAAGCCCAGTGTGACCATCATCAGGGCCACAACAACCACGATAATCGCTTTCATACGCATGTTCCTCAACCCCCCTTTTTTAAAAGGTCTGTCTTCCATTACAAAATGGATACTGATTTCAGCGGTTCCCTTTCCTTCAACGGCATCGGGATAGGGAAAATCCCTCTGGTTTCGGGGAATGCCTGGTTCTGTTTCCTCCCCTGTTCTGCGACGTTGGATCAATACATGTGTGAAGACGATGCTGTGTATCTGGTGGATTAAATTCTAGTTTGGCTTACTGCGGAAGCGAGAATTAATCTCGCGATTCACCCCCCGATTAAACGATTTCCACATCACCTCCCCCGCCGCATGACTCGCAAGCTGATGCCCTTATTTATACCCAGATTCTGATACTTAATAACCGCTTTCTTTGACAGTATATCAGCGGCACAACCATCAATCAAACGTGCCCAGGATAACCTGAAACCGTGCGCTCGCGTTTATTACAGCTCTCCTAATGATTCTTTGCCTGTAATGGTATTCCTTCTACCCGAGGTCAAATCCCCTTGCTTTAATACGACGTGATCGGCTTGCCCATGTGGCTTTCAGGTCCTTGTTTGAAGGGAAGGGCGTTTCACCGCTGCATGGTAAAGCCACCCTGCTGGAAATAAGGGGCGTAGGCTTCTCCCTGGGGTGAAGCGGTGAAGTTACCCATTATCTCGAGCATGGATTCATCTACGTTTCCCGCCAGCTCCACCTGCACCGGCACCTGCACCTGGCCCGAACCCATCTTCAGAACCAGCTGCAGGGATGCGGAGAAGGCGGTATCGCCTTCCTGCCAGCTGTAGGTGCTGGCGGAGATACGGAAGACCTGATCGTATTCGGGCGGAGACGATATGGTGCCGTCCTCGTTGAGGACGATGTGGCAGTTGGTAAGGCCGTAAGCAGGGCCGGACATATCAAGCACCCAGTGGCCGCAGATATCGGTGTAGCCCCCCGGCGGAGGCGTTTCCGGCTCGCTGGTCACCGGTTCCGGGAATTCTACCACCGTACCCGGCGCGCTTCCTTGCGTCCTGGGCGTTGTGGTGGGTTGCTGGCTACCTTGCGGTTCGGCTGCTTCTTGCGTCTGGACGTTCGCGGTATCGCCCACGGTGCCGCTTGCCGGTTCCGGCTGCGCCATCTCGTGCTGCACCGGCGAGGCCTGTCCCGTGCCGTCATCGGAGACTGGTTTGAACCATACCAGCACGAACACCGCCGCCGCAGCCAGCAACCCCGCGCACATAAGTATCCAGAGTCTGCGCCCTCTCCAGCGTCCTATGAAGGAAAACGGCTGCCCTGTCTCCTCTTCCACTGCTTTTACCCCGCATCCCTTTCCGAGAAACATGCCGAATATATAATAACAGGACATGGGTGGGTGGCAGGTAACGAGATATGGATCAGGTCTTGACATTTCGCGCGTTCCGCGCAAAACGCAAGACCAGACCCCACACTACGGGGAACAGGACGGACCGGGGTGGTCAGACGGACGGCCTGTAGAACGGGCGGGGGCGGGCAAACGAAGGGGCTATCACCGAAAGCGTAGGTTCCGTGTCCCGCGCCCCCGACGTCATTCCAGGTCCATGAGTTTCTTGGCGTACTTGACTTTCTCTTCCAGGTCGGCCAGGCGGGATATCATGATGCGCTGCGCCTGGGGAGACCCGGCGCCGTGTATGCTCTCGGTGAGGTACGCCGCTCCGCCGCACCCCATGGTCATGTTCTCAATGAACTTGATCACCTTTATGCGGTCCATGGTAGGCACGTCCGCCGACCCCTTGAAGAACTTCTCCAGGTACGGGGCGATCTCCGGGTTCTCGAAATCCTTCTGCGAGGGCATGGTCACCACCATGCCGCCGGCGATGTCCTGCACCAGGCGCGATATCTCGAAGGGGAAACGGGTCACGTTGTGCTTGCATACGTTAGCCAGCAGCATGTCCACCAGGTAGCACCCCGAGGGGGTCACCTTTCCCTGGCTCGAGCACGCAACGCCGCAGGAGAAGATGGTCTCGTTGAGGTGGATCATCTCGGTGATCTTGTCCTTTATGTGGCTCGCCCCGGCCACCCCGTTGTACAGGGCGGCCAGCTGCGCCGCCCCCACCAGCACGTCGCCCGCGCCGACCTTGCAGCCGCCGTAGCTCTGGCGGTGATAGGCAGCGAAGCGCTCCACCACCTTGCCGCTCTGTTCATACTCCCCGCACATGAACACCCTCTCCCAGGGCACGAAGACGTCGTCGAAGACGATGAGCGCCTCCTGGCTGCCGTACTTGGGGTTGCCCACGTCCAGGGGGCTGCCTTCAAGCTTGCGCGTGTCCGAGGGCTGCCGCCCCAGAACGTAAGTGATGCCCTCGGCGTCCGCGGGCACGGCGAAGGAGACGGCGAAATCGCCCTCTTTTTCGCGCATCGATGCGGTGGGCATGACCAGCAACTCGTGGGAGTTCAAGGAGCCGGTCTGGTTGGCCTTGGCGCCGCGCACCACGATGCCGTCCTTGCGGCGCTCGACCACGTGCACGAAGACGTCGGGGTCGGTCTGGTCGGACGGGCGCAGGCCGCGATCGCCCTTGACGTCGGTCATGGCCCCGCCCAGCACCACGTTCTCCTCCTGGACGTAATCCAGGTAGTCCTTGAACCTGTCGTGATATTCGGTGCCGTTCGCCTTGTCTATTTCGTAGGTCACGGAGTAGAGGGCGTTGAGGCCGTCCATGCCCACGCAGCGCTGAAAGCAGGTGGAGGTCCTCCTCCCCAGCAGGCGCAGCATGAGCACCTTGTTCACCAGGTCGTCGGTGGACTGATGGATGTGGGTGAAACGGCTTATGCGCTTGCCCGTAAGATGCGACTTCGCGAAGAGCAATCCCTCCGCCTCTGGCTCTTCCCCCACGGCATACGTCTGGGCAACGGCGTTCAGGGACGGTACGATCATGGGATGTCCGGTAGGGTCATCCACCCTTTCCCCCATGACGTAGATCCTGCGCTGAAGCTTGCGCAGGCTGTCTATATATGCCTCCGGGCTCTCTATCCTCATTTTCCTCCCCTTTCCGAAAAATCTACGTCCATGATAAAAGTTTAACCTATGGCAGGCGATGTGAGGAATAACGGCTATCATGGAGGCCTTGGGGTGAGGCCTTGGGGTCACGCCCGGAAATCGGCCGCAATGGTTCTTTATAGGTGGGTTGTCGGCAGCGGGCTGTATCGACGGCTAAAGATGCAACTGCTGAGCTCTGACCCCAAAAGGTTGCAGGAGGCCGGGTAAGCCAAACCTGCGGCACGATGGTCAGACCTGGATCTTTCCTTAAGCTCCAAATAACGCGAGGGGGTCGGGAAATCAACCCTCCTCCGCTTACCTGCCGATGTGTGAGTGGGGATGTCCACCTTCAATCCCATACAGAACACGATGTTGACGCCCGAAGGATTTAAGTGCATAATTCAATATGTGAACTAATTCCTGGGGGGCCGCCATGGAGCGCGAGAAGATCTTTTCACATCTTCCGGAGATCGAGAGGCTGTATACACTCTTCGATTACACCACTACCCTGTGGGAGGCGAAGGAACTCTCCCTCTACCACATCGACAAGGTGGAGTTCTACCTGCTCCTGCTCCTGCGCTTCCGCGAGGACATGCGCATGAAGGACGTCGCCGATTCACTCTCCCTGAACAATTCCACCCTCACCCAGATCGCCCAGAGATGTGAGAAAAAAGGCCTGGTAAAAAGGGAAAAGAATACAAACGACCGCCGCGAGACCCTGCTCCGTTTCACCCCCAAGGGCAGGAAGCTCATCGATAACATCGTGAGCCACCGCCAGGGGCTTTTCTTTCCGGTGTGGGAGAAGGTCAGCGAGAAGGACATCAAGGGTTTTCTCGAGGTGCTGCGCACCGTGGTCGAGACGCTGGAGGACCGCGTGACCTACCTGGAGCACATCAACCGGCCCTGGTGATCTGGTTCCCAGGTATGAATATATTTCACATAGTGAATTATTATCGGCAGGCGGGAAAGGAGGGCGCTGAGCAATGGGGCTCGTCTCCCGGCACGGGGCCTGCGGCCGGGGACGCGTCTATCACTGCCGGGAAACGGGATGATGCGGCGCCCCGTATCGCTAAGGCGCGCTTCAAGAGGATCTCTGTGTTGATCGAGGAAAGGGGGCTGTTATGAAAGCGGCTATATGGCACGCGCAGCGCGACATGAGGTTTGAGGATATCCCCGAGCCCGAAGTGGGCCCGGAGGACGTCAAGATCAAGGTGGCATACGCGGGTATCTGCCACACCGATGTTTTCGAGTACCTGTACGGTCCACAGACGATATTTAATCCCCCACTGGCGCTGGGGCACGAGTTCTCGGGCACGGTGGAGGAGATAGGAGAGGCGGTGACGGGCCTGGAGAAAGGCGACCGGGTCACCGGCCTGCCCTACTATCCCTGCTGGGAATGCGTGTACTGCAAGCAAAACCTGTGGAACCTGTGCCCGAACGCCAAGGCCCACGGCATGCATATCAACGGCGCCTTCGCCGAATACGTGCCCCTGCACTACAAGGCGGTGTACAAAATCGCGGACGACGTGACCCTGGAAGAGGCCGCCACCGTCGAGCCCACCTCGGTGGTCTATCGAGCCATCAAGCGCTCAGGCCTCGAGGCGGGGGAGAGCATACACATCGTGGGTGCCGGGCCTGTGGGGCTGCTGCTCACCAACGTGGCCAAGTATAAGGGGGCCGAGAAGATAGTGGTCAGCGAGCCCCTGGAGATACGCCGCCAGAAGGCCCTGGAGATGGGAGCCACCCACGTCATCAACCCGGAGGTCGAGGATACCCTCACAAGGGTGTACGAGATCTGCGACGGCGTGGGGGCGCACGTGAGCTTCGACTGCGTGGGCACCACGGCCACCCTGGACACCGCCGTCTACGGAACGAGGCGCAACGGCCGCATCGGTATCCTGGGCTTCGGTTTCTACGAGTCGCCAAGCTACCCCCTCATGCTCCTGGCGGCCTTCGCCTCCGAGTACACCTATTTCGCCACCCTGGGCTATAACGTGGAGATGAAGGAGGTCGTGGACCTGGTGGGCAAAGGGGAACTGCACCCCGGCAACGTCATCAGCAACATCATCCCCTTCGACCAGATGATAGATTTCTTCGACAACTTCGAGGAGAACCGCCGCAAGTACCTCAAGATCCTTATCAAGATCGGGTAGGTGGTGGCCTTGACCCTGAAGGAGCTGCTGCAGTCGCGGGCAGCGGAGATGGGCGACTCGCCCGCGGTGATCTACTCGGACGAGCCCATATCCTACCGCGAGCTGGAGGAGAGGGTTACCCGCTTCACCAACGCCCTAGCGGGGTTGGGGGTGGGGCCTGGCGACAAGGTGGCGGTGATGCTCAACAACTGCCCCGAGTTCATCATCACCTTCTTCGCCTGCTCCTGGTTGGGCGCGGTGGCGGTACCGGTGAACATCTTCTACAAGGAGAGGGAGCTGGAGTTCCTACTGCGCGATTCAGACGCCGTAGCCCTGGTGGCCACCCCCACCTTCGCCGAGTTCTTCTCGAAGATCGAGGACAGGCCGCCCCTCTTCAAGTGGCTCATCGTGACCGGCCCTTACGGGGAGGGCCTGCAGTTCGGCGACCTGGAGTCGAACGCCTCCGGCGAGCCCCTCGAGATCGAGGTGGGCGAGGATGACGTGGCGGAGATACTCTACACCTCAGGCACCACGGGAGTGCCCAAGGGCACCATGCTCACGCAAGGCAACCTCTTTTTCCATGCCGACGCCATCATCCAGGTGCTGGAGCTCGCGGGCGACGACCGCGCCCTCATGGTGGTGCCCATGTTCCACGGCTACGGCATCACCGTCATGCTGTGCTGCTTCCGGGTGGGGACCTGTTTCGTGCTCCTGGATCCCTTCAACGCCGAGGAGGTCTTCGGCGCCATCGAGAAGTACCGGGTCACCTTCCTGCCCATGGTGGTGGCCATGTACTTTATGGTCTATCACCACCCGGAGCGGGAGAAGTACGACCTCTCCTCGCTGCGCATCGGCATCTCGGGCGCCTCGGCCATGCCCGCCCAGCTCATGCAGGACTGCTCTCAGGCCTTGAACATCACTATCCTGGAGGCGTGGGGCCTCACCGAGTGCTCGGCCTCCGCTACCATCCAGCGCATGAACATGCCCTATAAGGAGGGCAGCGTGGGCCTCGCCCACCCCGGGGTCGAGGTGGGGGTGATGGATGACGAGGGCAGGCTTCTGGGGCCGAACGAGGTCGGCGAGCTGGTGATAAAGGGTCCGCTGGTGATGAAGGGATATTACAAGCGTCCGGAGGAGACCGAGGCGGCGCTGCGCGGTGGCTGGCTGCACAGCGGAGACATGGGCTACCACGACGGCGAAGGCTACTATTTCATGGTGGACCGCAAGAAGGAGATGGTGAACGTCGGCGGCGAGAAGGTCTTCCCGCGCGAGGTGGAGGAGCTCATGTACACCCACCCCGCCATAGCCGAGGCGGCCCTGGTGCCCCAGCCCGACGCCAAACTGGGGGAGATACCCGTGGCCGTGGTGGCGCTCAAGCCGGGGGCTTCCCTCACGGAGGGGGAGCTGGTGGAATTCCTCACAGGTAAGCTGGCACGTTTCAAGGTGCCTCGCAAGGTGGTGATCATGGAGAGCCTGCCGCACAACCCAATCGGCAAGATAGTCAAGAAGGAACTGGTGCGCATGCTTTCCGAGCAGACCTGACCCCATTGATTGGAGGCAGAATGAAGCAAACGGAGGCATTGGACGGGATGATGGATATGGTGCGCGATCCACACCCCGCCCTGAGAGAGAAAAGGGATGCCGGAAGGAATATCATCGGTTACTTCTGCAGCTACGTGCCTGTGGAGCTTATCCACGCCGCGGGGTTCATACCGGTGCGGCTACTGCAGGGCCCCGCTCCCGGCGACGTGGCGGGCGCTTACCTGCAGCCCTTCTGCTGCTCGTTCGCGCGCAGCCTCCTGGAGGGGCTCGGCAGCGGCACCTTCGACTACCTCTCGACCGTGGTCATGCCCCATACCTGTGATACCATACGCAACCTCTCCGACCTGGTGGAGACGGCCGCCCCCGGCATACGCGTCATGCGCCTCATGGTCCCAACCATCACGCACACCCCCGAGGCGGTCGATTTCATGGTGGAGGAGCTGGCCGGGCTGCGGCGGGGACTGGAGGACCTGTCGGGAAAGAGCATCGAGGACGCCGACATCCGCGAGAGCATCGCGATATACAACCGCTGCCGCGCCGCCCTCGACGGCCTGCGAGAGGCGGACCCCGGGAACCGACCGCTCTATTCGGCCTATCTCGCCCTGCAGCTCACAGGCCCCGAGGATTTCCTGGCCATGCTGGGGTCCATCGAGCCCGCGCCCATGAAAGCGGGGGCGAAGAACGTCGCCGTTGTGGGCGGGCCGGTCCCCCAGCTCGAGGTCTTCGACCTCCTGGAGGAATACGGCATGAAGGTGGTCTGGGACGACCTCAGCACGGCCACCCGTTTCGCCGCCGGCATGGTGGAGGAAAAAGACGATCCTCTGCGAGCCCTGGCCGAGCGCTACCTGCGGCGGAGCCCCTGCCCCACCAAGCTCGACCCTGCTAACCTGCGGGAGGAGAACATGATGCGGGGCATAAGGGAGCGGGGCGCCGAGGGAGTGGTATTCGCGCAGCAGGCCTTCTGCGAGTTCCACTCCTTCGATTACCCGGGGCTCAAGAAGCGTCTGGAAGCGGAGGGCATCCCCTCGGTGCGGCTGGACCTGGAGCATCCGCTGCAGCCCACGGGCCAGATACGCACCCGCCTGCAGGCCCTTTCCGAGATCCTCTCCGAGGGGATGTGATGCCCCATGGCCAAGAGGATGAAACTGCCCTGCGAGGAGACCATGAAGGAGATCATGACCGCCTACTACACCGAGGCCTTCACCTCGGACAGGCCCAAGGCCTGGGTCACCTCGGGCGCGCCCGTGGAACTGCTGCTGGCGGCCGACGTGATACCCATCTTCCCCGAGAACTACGGGGCCATGATCGGCGCGAGGCACATGGGAGCCGACCTGTGCTCGGCCGCGGGGGACCTGGGGTTCGACGACTGCGTCTGCTCTTACGCCCGCAGCACCATCGCCTCCACCGAGCGGGGCGAGGGCCCGCTGGGAGCGCTTCCCGCGCCCGACCTCCTGCTCGCCTGCAACAACGGCTGCGGCACCATGTTCAAGTGGTTCGAGGTGCTCAGCCGCCGTTTCGGCGTTCCGCTCCTCTTCTTCGACACCCCTTACTGTGCCGGTGAGCCAACGCCGCAGGACCGGGCATACCTGGTACACCAGCTGGAGCGCATAGTGTCAGAACTGGGGGATATCCTGGGCAGGGAGATGGACCGGGAGAAGCTCTGGCAGACCCTGCAGCTATCCAGCGATACCGCCAAGCTGTGGTCGGAGGTGCAGTACCTGCGGCGGGCGCGTCCCTCCCCCATCAATTCCCCGGACATGTTCCTGCACATGGCCATCATAGTGACCCTGCGCGGCACGCAGAAGGCTTACGATTACTACCGCGAGATGCTCGCCCAGATGCGCGAGAGGGTGGAGCGCGGCGAAGGGGCGGTGGCCGGAGAGAAGTACCGCCTGCTTTGGGACCATATACCCCCCTGGTACGCGCTGCGCGACTTCTTCGACTTCTGTGCCGACATGGGCGCGTGTTTCACCATGGACACCTACACCGACGTATGGCGGGGGGAGTTCGACGTCTCCCGCCCCCTGGAGAGCATGGCCGAATGCTACCAGACGATCATGCCCAACATGCGGCTGCCCGTGCGGGCTTCCATATACGTCGATTACATCCGCGATTATTCCCTCGACGGTTTCGTCATCCATTCCAACCACTCCTGCAAATCATACTGCCTGGGGGAATACGAGATCGCGCGCAGGATAACCGCGGAGACTGGGGTGCGCGGCGTCATCCTGGAGGCGGACATCGTCGATCCCAAGTTCTACTCCGAGGGGCAGGTAAAGCAGATGATGCAGGCGTTCCTGGAGTCGCTGGACTAGCTCGATGAAGGGAGATTGTTCAATTGAACCCGGGGCCTCCAGGTAACGATCTTCGCTTATAGTTTGTTCGGCAGCCCGAGCCTCCGGGTAACGGTCCCGCTCGCAAGGTCTCGCGGAGACCGACCCGGTAGTTCTCGGGCTGGTGGCTGGGCAAGCGGAATCGCTCTGACCGGCCTCCGGTTCCCGGGCTGGTTGGTTATCAACCATTGGCTTGATCAAGCCACCAGGCCAGCGACTTGTGTTTATTTATTGTTAGATTCGATGCGAGGAGGTTAAGGCGATGGAATACGAGACGCTCTTATACGAAGTGGAGGGGGCGGTGGGGACGCTCACTTTGAACCGGCCCAAGTCAGTCAACGCGGTGAACCGGCAGATGATGGAAGAGCTCATCGATTTCTGGGAGAGTCGCCACACCGATTTCGATACCAGCGTGATCGTCCTCACCGGCGGGGGCGAGAAAGGTTTATGCGCCGGCTTCGACATGAAGGACGCCACGGAAGGTTACTCGCAGGAGGGTATGACCCCCGAGAACATCTACCGCAAGCAGGCCCGCTTCTCGACCATACTCAAGCTCATGCGCACCTGTCCCCAGCCCATCATCGCCGCGGTGCACGGCTACGCGATGGGAGCCGGGATGTCCTTCGCCATGGCCTCGGACATCCGCCTGGCCAGCCGGGATGCCGTGTTCTGCGCCGCCTATATCAACATCGGGGTCGGCGGGGCCGATCTCGCATCGAGCTACCTTCTGTGGCGCCTGGTAGGTTTTGGCAAGGCGGCGGAGATGTGCTATACCGGGGACCGCATGCCCGCGGAGGAGGCATACCGCATCGGGCTGGTCAACGATCTCTGCGAGAGGGAGGAACTCCTGGCCCGGGCCGGCGCCATCTCCCAAAACCTGGCCTACAAGAGCCCCTTCGCGCTTCATCTCACCAAGGAGGTCCTGAACGCCGGCCTCAACGCGTCCAGCATGGATGAGGCCCTGATGATGGAAAACCGCAACCAGTCCTACATGCTGACCATGCAGCTCATGAAGTACCTGGAACAGCAGGGATGACCGCAGGCCACACGTGAGGCCTTCGATTCAGCCCATGGCCGGTGCGATTGTGCAGCGCTCCCGTTCCCCTTTTGCATGGACGAGCAGCCGAGAAAAAGGCAACGACAAGCGAGAAAAATATGGGATCCACCTACGAAGAAAGGTATCGGGCTCTGCGCGCATGAATAATTAGGGTGTGGCTGGTAACCGGGACCAGTCCCTGCATACGGAGGGAAGGAGGGATCACCTTGGATGAGAGCATGCCCCCGGAGGAGCGGAAACGGGTTTCAATCAGCGCGGCCTGGAGAGATATGCCCCTCTCCCACCGGGTCATGGTGGCCCTGGTGCCGCTGTTCATCCTCTCGGGTGGCGTCGTCCACATCATAGCCCTGGCCAGGCACGAGGCCCCGCTGGGTATATATCTCGTCGCCATCGCCATGTTCTCCATGCTGGGTATCTGCGTCTGGCACGCAGTGGTCGTCAAGGGGACCAGGCAGGCCGTGGCCTTCTTCGTTATCTGTATCCTCATCGGCTGGTTCTGCGAGTTCATCGGCCACAACTACGGCTGGTTCTTCGGCCGCTATAACTACACCGATACCCTGGGCCCGGCCATCGGTGGAGTCCCCATACTCATCTCCATCACCTGGTCCTTCATCGTCTATGCCTCCTACATGCTCATAGACTGGCTCGTGGGTGCGAGGGGCGAGATACGCGCCCGCACCTGGTGGGGCAAGACCCTGTGGTCGGCCCTCGTCGCGGCGGCCACGGCCACCCTGGTCTGCGCCTGGGACCTCATGGTGGACCCCATGGCGGCTTCGGGAGTATGGAAGACCGCGAGCGGTCAAAACCCCTGGTGGTACTGGTTCCACGGCGGCCCCTACCTCAAAGAACTGCATGGCGATGGCGCCATGGGCATGCCCGGCATCCCCATCGGCAATTTCGTGGGATGGTGGGTCGCTCCCTTCTTTATGGTCCTTATCTTCATGCTCTTCTTCAACAAGGCCAACCGGGTCTCCGGCACCCTCGTCGACGTGGTGCCGCTCATGGTCTATTTCTATATATTCTTCATAGTGGTGGTGATCGTGCTCGAGATGAACTGGACCTGCGACGGCATGACCCAGGTGGCGCTCATCGGCTTCTTCACCATGATGCCGGTGATACTGGTGTCCGCGGTGAAATTCGCCCGCGACTACACCTGACCGGGTGTCTGCCCTCCATTTTCAACATCGGGGGCCAGGCCTCCACGAAAGTTCCGAGGGATGGATGGAGATCTTCGTGAAGGCATGCATATCCCACAGACATGTCATGATAGTATTCATATGATCTGCAGACCCCGTATCGGCAAAGGAGGTTGAGTATGGACCTGGTGGAGAAACTGGACCACGTGGCCTTCGCGGTGAGGGATAAGGAGAAGGCCGCCGCCTACCTCACCAACGTCCTGGGGGCCAAGGAGATTTTCGACATGGAGTGGGGCGGATTCCGCTTCGCATCCTTCCTCATGGGTTCGGGGAGCATGCTGGAGCTGGTTTACGCGGACGACCCCAACAGCTTCGTCAACCGCTTCATCGACAAGCGCGGCGAGGGCGTGCACCACCTCACCTTCAAGGTAAGGGACATCGACGAGATGATCGCGCACCTGCGTTCCCAGGGCCTGAACCCCTTCGACATCAACACCGACAACCCGCTGTGGAAGGAGTGCTACATCCACCCGCGCGAGGCCATGGGGACCATCATCCAGTACGCGGAGTTCCCCCAGGAGGAATGGGAGAAGATATGGGGGCAGTGGAAGAAACAGCCTTGAGCGAGTAAGCAGGGCCGTTCCTCTCAACATCGTTCCCAAGTAAAGGAAGAGGTGCCTCCCCGTGGCGGGGTCCGGGTGTTGTCGCATAGTATCTCGATCGGGGTGCTCTGCGACCTGCCGTTGGTGATGGAGACGGCGGTTGTTTGGATAGCCGCCGGGCATACCTGGCGCTCGGCGTAGTCATCCCGGGGTTGTCCCGTTGACTCAATCCAGGGGTCAGGTCTTGTTTCTTGTATACCATATTATGGTATACAATATAAAATCCCAGGTGACAGTGGGTCAATTTGCTCGCAATCCGCATACATACCAGAGTATGCAAAAAACAAGACCTGACCCCATTTACGTGAGAGGGCGGAACTGGTGCAGGACCACTCCATCTGGAGAAGTCCAGGTGTCGAAAGCGACCCTTAAACCTATACTCAATCCCTCGAAAGGCGCGTCGATGCGAGTGACGACGTTACCTATCCCTTCCAGTTCCACCAGCCCGACTACGTCGGGCTTGCGGCAGCGTATGGCGTCTGACTGCTGGGTGAAGGCGAGGAGCGTCCCCTCACGTGGCAGGTCCACCCACTCCATCTCCTCGCCCAGGCATGAGGGGCACACCACGCGGGGGGGGTAGTGGGTCTCGCCGCAGGCGCGGCACCTGGTGGTCTGGAACCCCCCCCCGCTCCAGGCGGGAGAAGAACTCCTCCGCCGCGCGGTCCTGCAGGTAGGGTTTAGTATCCATTAGAGTATCCCTTCAGCCCACCCGCGAAGCCGGCGGCTCCTCGCGCATCCGATACGACGGTCCTCCATTTCCATCTTCGCCCGCTCTCCTGCCTACCGCCCGCCCCTGTCCAGGACGGCCACTATGGAACCGTTGATGAAACCCTGCTCGGTGTGGACCAGCCCCACCGCTGCGCCGGGCCTCTGGCGCTCGCCCGCCTCTCCCCGGAGCTGGCGCACGATCTCGGTGAACTCCAGCAGGGGGGTGACGTAGGCGGGATGGCCGAGCGACATCCTGCCGCCGCTGGGGTTGATGAGCACCTCGCCGCCGTGGGTGGTGCGCCCTTCCTTTATGGCGGCGGGCGCCTCGCCCGGGGCAAAGAAACCCAGCTCCTCGTACATCATGGGCTCCATGCCGGCGAAAGCGCCGTAGACTTCGGCCACATCCACGTCCCCTATGGCATACCCGCTCTCCTCCAGGGCTCCGCGGGCCGCCCTGCCCACGCAGGGGAACCTGGATATCTCCCCCCGGTAGGGAACGAAGCTGGTTGAGTCGTGCGCCTCGCGCATCGCCGCCAGGCGCACCGCCCGGCCTTTGTCCTGCACCGTCTCTCCGCTCACCAGCACCACCGCCGCCGCGCCGTCGTGCATCTCCGAGCTCTCGTGGCGGTGGATAGGGGGCGAGAGGAGGCTGCTCGACAGCACTTCCTCGATAGTCAACGGCTCACCGTATGCCGCCTGCGGGTGCCTCAAGGCATGCTCGCGCAGCAGCACCGCCACGCGCGCGATGTCCTCGGGCGTTATGGCGTGGACGTGCATGTACCTCTGTATGGCCATGGCATAGAAGGGCAAGGGGCTGATGACCCCGTAAGCCGCCTGGTAGGAGTCGTAGAGTGAATTGGCGGCCTTGATGAGGTAAAAGTGCCCGGCGATGTCGCCCCTTATATTCTTCGGCGGCGTCTCCCTCTGCGCGGCGAAGACCAGGCACGAACTTATCCTGCCCCGGCTGATGCGGTCGCGGGCTATATGCACCGCGACCGAGCTGGAGTTGCCACCGCTGTCGATATCCAGCATGATACCGCACTCGATACCCAGGTAATCGGCCATCCTCTGGGTGATCATCTTGCGCGTGCTGGACATGTATCCGTGGGGGGTGGATATCAACCCTTCCACCTGGGAGGGCAGCAGGCCGGCGTCTCGCAGCGCCCCGGCGCAGACCTGGGCCCCCATGTCATGCGGGTCCCGGTCGTGCCAGCCGATATCGGTCATGGCCACGCCGGCTACGTATACCTCGGCCAAGCGGTTATCCTTTCTGGTCTAGGGGAATTATATACTTGACCATTTGCCATTTACAGCGGGAGGGTGATCTGACATGGGAGAAAAGAGAAGGATCGTGGTCATAGGCGGAGTCGCCGGCGGCGCGACCTTTGCCTCCAAGGCGCGGCGCTGCTGCGGCGATGCGGAGATAGAGATCTACGACCAGGATGAGTTCATCTCCTATGCCGGGTGCGGGCTGCCCTATTTCATCGGCGGCTACAGCCCCAACTGGCGCAAGCTCCTGTCCCGGCTCCCGGACCAGTTCGAGGCGAAGCAGAACATCCGCGTCTTCCTGCGCCACCGCGTGAATTCCATCGACGCGGGAAACAAGACCGTCCGCGTGGTGGACCTCGAGGGGGTGAGCGAGTTCTCCATCGACTACGAAACCCTGGTCATAGCCACCGGTGCCACTCCTTTCGTGCCCCCCCTTCCCGGCCGGGAACTGGAGGGCGTGTTCGTGCTGAGGTCGCTGACCAATGCCCTGGAGATGAAATCCTTCATCGACCTGAGAGCGCCGCACCGTGCTGCCATCGTCGGGGCGGGAGCCATCGGGCTGGAGATGAGCGAGGCCCTGCGCCGGCTGGACATGGAAGTACACCTGATCGAGATGGCGGACCACGTCCTTCCGCCGCTGGACGCCGACCTGGCGGCGTCGATAGGCGAGCACCTGGAGGCCAACGGCGTGCATCTCCACCTGGGGACGCAGGTGGAGGGGATAGAAGGAAAGGACGGCTATGCGAGCCGGGTGGTGACCTCCAAGGGCGAAGAGGAGGTGGACATGGTGCTCCTCTCCATCGGCATCCGCCCCGCGAGCGGCCTGGCGCAGCGCGCGGGGATAGAGCTGGGGGCGAAGGGGGCCATCAGGGTGGACGGTGGTATGCGCACCAGCCTGCCCGGCATCCTGGCCTGCGGTGACTGCGCCACAACGCATCACCTCGTCTCCGGGCGGGAGACATGGATACCCCTGGGCTCGACGGCCCGCAAGCAGGGGCGGGTGGCCGCGGAGACAGCCTCCGGCCAGGAGAGCGTCTTCCCCGGTGTGCTCGGGACCTTCATCCTCAAGAGCTTCGACCTCACGGCGGGAAAGACGGGTTTGAGCGCTGCGGAAGCCGCCGAGGCGGGTTTCCCAGCCGAGGACATTACCCTCGAGGATTCGGTGCTGCCCGGGTACTACCGCGGCGGCGGGCGCATGACCGCGCGCGTCACGGTGGAGATGGGGAAGGGGCGTATACTCGGTGCGCAGGTTATCGGCGATTATTCCGCGGCCGCCGACAAACGTCTGGACGTCTTCGCCACCTGCATCGGCGCCGGGCTCACGGCCGGCGATCTCACCTCACTGGACCTGGCCTACGCTCCTCCCTACAGCCCTCCCCTGGACATTCCCATCGTGGCCGGCAACCTGGCGGAGGCCAAGGTCCTGGGCAAGGTATGCACCTGCAGCCTCGAGGGGTTGGAGGAGTGATAGCGAAAGACGGTTTGCATCGAGAAAGCGATTGCGCCCCCGGGCGCAACGGTGCCATGTTTTGCACTGGCACTTGTACGTAAGGACGTAGCAGCAAGCTTACGGTCACTTCTTTATGCCGGTGATGATGCGGTAGCCGAAGTCCTGCGGGGGGATGGTGATGATCTCGCAGCGGCCCATGCCGGCGGCGGAAAGGTGCTCCCTCCAGACCTCGTCGGTGGTGAAGTATTCCCCTTCCTCCCTGATCACCGCGGGGATGTCACCTATGTGCAGGAGCATGGTCTCGAAGGCGCCTTGTTCCAGGTCGTAGAGGGATTTACCTACCATTTTATGAATGATATCCCTGCAACGGTCGGGGTCGTCGATGGGCCCGGTGACATCGCAGAACATGTCGGTATAGACGAGGCGGCCCCCGGGCTTGAGCACCCGGGCTATCTCCGCCGCGCAGGCGTCCCTCTCCGCCGGGGGCACGTGGTGCAGGGCGAGGTTGGACATCAGGCAGTGCACGTAATTGTCTGGGGTGGGTATCTTCACCGCCGTGCCCAGGGCGATGTGCACGTTCTGCATCCCCTTAAACCTCTCGGCACTCACCTGCACCATGCGCTCGGATAGGTCCACCCCGTATATCTCGGCGTCCGGGTTTAACCCGGCTATGCGCGAGATAAGCGTCCCCGAGCCGCATCCCAGGTCGAGTACGCGCTTGCGGTTTGCATCCCCCATGAGCTCTACCATGATGCGTATGGCATCGGCATACATGGGGTCCCTGGCGAAAAGGATGTCGTACTCTCCCATGTATTCGTCCCAGTATCCCATCCATGCCTCCTGACAACGCTGCCATACCATCAACGGCTTGTAAGTATATTCGGAATATCACCCGCCGCGTGCAGAAGCGAAGAAAAAGATGCGGCGGGGTCAACCCTGCCTGTAGGCGCGGGACAGCTCGACCACCCGGCGGTAATCCTCCACCTGGCGCCTCTTTTCATCTTCGTCCCAGCCCAGCTCCTTGCCCATAAGGCCGGCCACTTTCCCGGCGCACCCCAGGCCTTGCTCCCCGTCTTCGTAGTAGATGAAACTGCGACGCACCATGAAATCGCTGAGGCTCACCACCATCTCCTCGCGCGCGGAATATATCACCTCCGCCTCGATATAAGGAACGCCCTCGGCCAGCCGGTCCGCCATGGAGCCGCCCTCCGCGATCATACCCAGCACCCGCACCGCACCGGTGCCCATGAGCTGCAGCTTGGATACGATATCTCCGTCCAGGCGCAGATCGCCGGCCAGCCTCTCCAGACGCCTCGGGAAGTCTACCCCGTCCACTCCGAACACCGGCGCTCTCCTGGTCTTGCATTTCTCCGCACGCACCCCGAAGCGCTCCTCCAGGCGCCTGGCCGCGAGGTCCACCAGCTCCTGGGCCATGGAGCGGGCGGTGGTGAGCTTGCCCCCCGCGATGGAGATAAGCCCGGAATGGCTCTCGTAGACGCTGTGCTCCCTGGAGACCTTGCTCTCCTTTACATCTTTCCCCCCGCCTTCCACGACCAGGGGCCGCAGACCGGCGTAGGTGCTGACGACGTCGTCCAATGTCAGGTGCGCATCGGGAAGGGTGCGGTTTGCCGCGGCCAGGATATATTCCACGTCTTCCCAGGAGGCGTGGATGGTGTCGTAATCGCCGTCGTAATCCGTGTCCGTGGTGCCGATAAGGGCGAAGTCCCCCCAGGGTATGAGAAACATGAGGCGTTCATCGCTGGGCGAGATTATGGGCAGGGCGTTGGTGACCTTCACCCTCTCCCAGGGCACGATGACGTGGGCTCCCTTGGTGGGCCGTAGTTTGGGCGCGGCGCTCGGATCGTCCATGCGGCACACCTCGTCCGTCCAGGGGCCGGTGCAGTTGAGCACCACCCTGGCCTCGATGTCGAACTCCTCCCCCGAGATCTCGTCCCGCACCCTTGCCCCGCAAGCCTTACCGCCGTCGCTCAGGATACCCAGCACGCGTGTATAGCTTAGACAGCAGGCGCCCTCCAGGTGGGCGGACTGCACGTGCGAGAGGGTCAGGCGCGCGTCGTCAGTGGAACAGTCGTAGAACTGCCCTCCACCGGTAAGCCGCTCCCGGTCCAGCGCGGGCTCCACCTCCAGGATGCGCCTGGGCCCGTGGAGCTGGTGGTTCTGCACGTTGCGGAAGAGGGCCATGAAATCGTAGAGCCACAGCCCCATGGCTATTATGAAAAGCGGGTTCTTGTCGCCCTTGTACACCGGGAACATGAAAGACTGGGGCCAGACCACGTGGGGTGCGTTGAGGAGCAGGCGCCGCCTCTCGCGGCAGGCCTCGAAGACCAGTTTGAAGTCGAAGAGCTCGAGGTAGCGCAGCCCGCCGTGCACCAGCTTGGAGGAGCGGGAGCTGGTCCCGAAAGCCCAGTCGTTCTTCTCCACGACGGCCGTGGACAGGCCCCTGCGGGTTGCGTCCCGCGCCGCGCAGGCCCCGGTTATCCCTCCCCCGATTATGAGCACGTCAAAGACCTTGCCCCGGGCTTCCCCGATGTCGTTTTTCCTCTGCTGCGACGAGAACATCTTTCTCAGCTCCTTAAGCCCTACGGGTTGCTTGCGTACACTTTCATCTGTATCGGCATCCCAAAACCGGTACCTGCACCAGATTCGGTATCTGACTTCCACTTGATTATACTTTAGAACGCTGGAAATACGTGACCCCTCGAGGACCTGGAGATGCGCCACGAAAGCTATATATTTCCAGGTTCGACACCCTCCCGTGCAGGAAGCGGACTAACGCCCGCAACGATCTCTGTTTCTCTCCCGCTAGGCGGGGCATGGGAGCCTGTTTACATGCCATGCCCGCACGTGACGCTGTTTTCTCTTGCCGGGGGTTCCTGCCGGTAGGATATAATATGAACCGTTCCCGTGCGGTCATCGCGCGAGACAGGCACATACCAGACATCGACCAGGACTGGGCAAGGTTACCATTTTATGGGTGATATACAGGGATATACAGGGTCGCGGGAGTCGGCGGTAAGGGATCTGCGGGTTACCGTAACCCACACCTCGGCCAAAGCGCATCGGTGACATCGGGAGGAGTGAGATGGCAGAGAGATTCGACGTGGAAGCTTTTATGAAGGAGAGGCTGGAGTGGATCGAAAATAATAAACCCCTCGTCCACCACATAACCAACTACGTGGTTATGAACGAGACCGCCAATGCCACCCTGTGCATGGGCGCCTCGCCGGTCATGGCCCACGCCGTAGAGGAGGTCGAGGAGATGGCCGCACAGGCCGCAGCCCTGATCCTCAACATGGGCACCCCCTATCCCGACCTGGAGAAGGCCATGCTGGCGGCCGGTAAGGCGGCCAACCGCGCCGGCGTGCCGGTGGTCTTCGACCCGGTGGGGGCTGGAGCCACCTCCTACCGCACCCGCATAGCCCGGCAACTGCTCGACGAGGTGCGCTTCACGGCCATACGCGGCAACGCCGCCGAGATGGCCGTTCTCGCCGGGGTGGAGGCCGAGATACGCGGTGTGGACTCGCTCTCCGTCAGCGGGGATGTGGGGGAGATAGCCGCCAGCCTGGCTTCGACGGCCGCTTGCGTGGCCGCAGTAACCGGCGAGGTGGACGTGGTGAGCGACGGCGAGCGTACCGCCCGCGTTCACAACGGGCACGCCCTCCTGGGCAGGGTCACCGGGACGGGATGCATGGCCACCACCGCCATTGCCGTGTTCCTGGCTTCGGGAAAGCCCTACCTGGAGGCGACCGCTGCCGGGCTTGCCCTTTTCGGCCTCGCGGGCGAGAAAGCGGCGGGGTCGTCCGGCAGGCTGCCGGGAAGCTTTCACGTGGAGCTATACAACACCCTCTACGAACTCAGCATGTTCCGCAAACTCAAGGGCATCAAGGTCGAGCTGGCATGACCGGGTTCAAAGGCTTGCGTTGTGAAGGGTAGGGGGAGCATCTATCCTGGCCGCAGTCTCACTTGATCGCTAACTCACGCCTCGATCCGGCCCCCGTAGGGTGTCTGGTCTTGCGTTTTGTCGCCGCAGGCTTGAGATAATGCCCATGCGGGGTCAGGTTTTGTTTTCTCCACATACCGGAGTACGTTTTACTCTAAAAGGCCAGGTCCAGTGAGGTAATGTTGTGGGGTTTTCTGAAACATACCGGGGTATGCAAAAAACAAGACCTGACCCTTTTTATTTGGCGGAGGTGATGACGCCCCCTCCGAGGACCTCGTCGCCGCGGTAGAGCACGGCGTGCTGGCCGGGCGTGAGGGCCCATACCCTGGCCTGGAAATATAGCTCGAAGGCGTCATCCAGCACCTTTACCCGGCAGGGCTCAGGCCTGGTGTTGTAGCGCGCCATGGCCGAAGCCTCAAATGACCCTGCCGGGGGACCGCCCTTGATCCAGTGCGCCTCCTCCGCGAGCAGCCACTGGCCCGGCACCTCATCCCTGCTCCCGACGACGACCTCCCGCCGCGCGGGATCCAGCGCCGTCACGAATAAGGGCGCGGGGGTGGAGACGCCAAGCCCCCGCCTCTGGCCTACGGTATAGAACGCGATGCCACGGTGCTCGCCGATGGTCTTCCCGGCGGTGTCGAGGATGGGGCCCGGCACGGCGGCCTCGGGATTGTAAAGAGAGATATAATCCCGGTAGTCTCCCCCGCAAAGGAAGCAGATATCCTGGCTCTCTTCTATGTCGACTGCGGCAAGCCCCCGCGAAAGCGCCGCCTTTCGCACTTCCTCCTTGGACACCCTGCCGTTGGGGAAGATGCAGCGCGAGAGCTGCTCCTGGTCCAGGCCGTAGAGGGCGTATGACTGGTCCTTCCCCAGCGCCACGGCCCTCAAGAGGGAGTATTCTCCCGTCTCTAATGGGCGGATGCGGGCGTAATGCCCGGTGGCCACGGCGCCCGCCCCCAGCTCGCCGGCCACCTCGAACAGGGCGGGAAACCTCACCTTCCGGTTACATTCCACGCAGGGATTGGGGGTGCGCCCGCGCAGGTATTCCCGTACGAAAGGCTCGGCTACCAGCGCCTTGAAACGCTCCTGCAGGTCGATCACCTTATGCTCTATGCCCAGTTTCAGGGCGGCAGCCGCCGCCTCCCGCACGGTGAGGACCGAGTCGCGCGAAGCCGGGCCCGATACGGGCGACAGCGGGCAGCCCTCCCACATGCGGAAGGTAACCCCGGTAACCCGCCATCCCTGATCCAGCAGTGCCGCCGCGGCTGCCGATGAATCGACCCCGCCGCTCATGGACACCACGACGCTTTTCCGTTCACGGCTCATCTTTTCATTATAGTGATACGAGCACCCGAAGTCGGTCCCGGGGGAGTGGTGCCAGGATAAACCCCGGCGCCAACGCTCCGCGTTGCCCGGCGGCGCAGCTGGGCGATGGGTTCAACCTTGGTATTCCTCGCCTGCGGCTCGGAACGCAGAACCCGAACCCTTCCTGCGGTAAAATGATCGCGGCGCGGGAGGTGGGGAAAGGGTTTGGCGAAATCCCTTGACATGGAGAACACCGTTAAGTATTTTGGGAAGCGACCGATTATTTAGCAGGAGCAAATATTAGCTATGCCAACAATAGACGACCGGGAAATGGAGCGCTACACGCAGGAGCTGTGGGACACGATCATGCGCATAATCCACAGTTTCCGCTCCGGCATGGGGACGTGGGAGGAGATGGGACTCACCTTCCCCCAGTCCATGCTCCTTCTGGTGCTGCGAAGGGAAGGCCGGATCAGCATGGGGGAACTCTCCCAGGGGCTGCGCGTCACGCAGAGTGTCGCTACCCGCATGGTGGACCTCCTGCTGGAGAAGGGATTGGTGGAGAGGGGCAGGGACGACAGCGACCGGCGACTGGTTATGGTCGCCCTGTCCGCTGAAGGTGCAAACATCGCGCGGCAGATCGAAGAGTACAACCAGCGCAAGATGAGCGAGGCCCTGGCCGCCGTCCCCTCCGATGAGAGAGAAGACCTCCTGCGGCTCCTAAAGAGACTGCAGCTGCAATTCGAAAAAGAAGGGACGGCCTGAACAGGCCCGAGTTGAACGGACGTGATGGGAGAAAATGCAGCGAGCCTGGAACTTCCTTATACGGTTCTGGCTGGCTAAGGATCTCGAGCGGATGGATTGAGATGAAAGACAGGATACAGAAAGCGGGGTCTGGAAACAGTGAAGGTCTTTGAGTTTTTCGCCAGTCAATCGGAGAAGCGGCCCTGGCTGGTGGTCCTCGTGGTAGTTCTATTGACCGCCTTCCTGGCCGCCGGCTTACCACGCATAAGCACCGAGCTCAGCCAGGAAGCCATGATGCCCAAGGATTACGAGTCGATCCAGGCCTACGACGAGGTGAAGGAGCTCGTCGGGGGCATCACCACCGAGACCGTCCTCGTGGTGACCGACGACGTGACCGATCCCGAGGTCGCCAGGACGATCTACGGGTTAAGCGTGGAGAAGATGGCGGAGGCGGGTTTCGAGGAAGGGAACATCCTCAAGGTCGAGACCTACCTGGATTTCCTGAAATACAAGCTGCCCGAGATGATGAATATGGCTGGTGTCGAGAGCGAAATAGACCTCGCGGCGATCGACGATGCCGTACTCCAGCAGTTCCTGCAGTTCTATATCCATCCCGACCCCGAATCACCGGTCATGGATATGCTGGCCGGGTTTTTCGGGGACGGGTTTCCACCCGAGGTACAGTCGCAGTTCCTGGCCGTCTTCCAGGACAACAGCGAGAACATCGCCGGTGTCATCTCCGAGGACGGGGAGGCGACCATCATAAACTTCCAGCTCGATCCCGAGCTGACCCAGAACGAGCTGAACAACCTGGGCAAAAAGATGCGGGAATTCGTGGTGGACGAGTTCGGCGGCATAACGGGCGTCGAGACCTACGTGACCGGTGAGGCCACCAGCACCCAGGACTCCCTGGAGTTCATGCAGAAGGAGACGAGCAAGCTCATGCTCATCGCCTTACTCTTCATCATGTTCATCCTCTACCTCACCTTCCGGCGCTTCTCGGACGTGGGCCTGCCGCTGCTTATAATCTTCGTGGCCATCTTCTGGATACTCGGTTTCATGGGCTGGGTGGGCATCACCTACACCACCATGAGCGTGGCCATCATGCCCCTCATGCTGGGTATAAACATCGCCTACGTCATCCATATCCTCAGCCGCTACTACGAGGAGAGGGAGGACGGGCTCAGCGTGGACCTCTCCGCCACCACCTCCATCAAGACGGTGGGAGTGGCGGTGTTCCTCACCGCCATCACCACGCTGATCGGGTTCTCTTCCTTCATGATCACCGATATACCTCCCATGCGGGACTTCGGCCTGCTGTGCATGCTGGGCATCGCCTTCAGCTTCCTGCTCTCGCTGACCCTGCTGCCCGCGATCATCGTCATCCGGGACCGCCGCAAGAAGGCGGAGAAGCTGGAGTCGCACCTGGAGAAGATGCGCCAGAGGCGCCGCGATGCATGGTACGGACAGTTCATCGACCGCGCCCTGGTGAGGATGGCCCTCGTCTCGGAGCGCCATCACTGGACGGTGGCCATAATAACCCTGCTGTTCATAGCCTTCTCCGTCTTCGCCATGTTCAACGTGAAGACCGGCGCCGATATCAAAAAGATGTTCCCCGAGGGCCTCCCCAGCACACAGGCCAGCCAGATGATCACAGACATCTTCGGCCCCCAGAACAACGATATCATCCTGGTGAAGGGGGATATCCTAGACCCCGCTAACCTGGCCGCGATACTGGAGCTGGAGCAGGCCCTACCGCTCGACTCGCGCAACTTTCCCGACAGCGAGGATTACTTCGCCCGGGACAGGATCAGCTCCATCGCCGACTACGTGCTCATGGGAACCCCGGACGGCACCGTGCCCGGGTCTCGACAGGAGGTGGAGGCGATCGTGGAGCTGCTGGCGGCGCGCATGCCCGTCAGCGCCTTCGTCAACGAGGAAGGAGACACGGCCATTATCTACCTGAGATCGGGATTCCCGGATACGGAGGACGAGCTCAGGGTCAAGACGGCTATCATGCGCGACCAGTCCGCCGCCATCGCGGAGGGAACGGACCTGGAGTTCACCAGCACCGGGTTTACGGTGCTGGTGGCCGACCTGATGGGCAACATCCTGCCCACCCAGGTCAAGACCTCGGGCCTCGCCCTGCTGTTGTGTGCCCTTGTCCTGATCATCGTGTTCAAGTCCTTCACGTACGGCATCGCCACCATTGTCGTCGTGGTGTGCGGCATGGTGGCCGAGCTTGTCTTCCTCTTCGCCATGGGATGGCCTCTTGATATCATGACGGTTATGGTCTCTGCCCTGGTCATCGGGGCGGGTATCGACTTCGGCATCCATATAACTCACCGCTTCCGGGAGGAATTCCATGGAAACGGCAGCAGCCTGGAGGATGCCATAAAGAACACGGTGAAGAACGTGGGGCGCGCGCTGCTGGCCGCGGCCCTCACCACCTGCGGCGTCTTCGCCGTCCTCGGCTTTTCCAACATGGGGATGATGCAGAGGTTCGGGTGGGCCACGACCGTGGGCCTGCTGGGCGCTCTCCTCGGGGCGATACTGGTTCTGCCCAGCGTGCTGGCCATCGTAGCCAAGCGCAGGAACATCGGGTCACGGGCGGCTGCGGGGGACACCGCGGCGATATCCGCCGGTGAATCATCCGGGCCCAGCCTTGAGTCCGAAACGTAGCCACCGGCCGGAGCCTGACAAACGCCGGTCTTTCCTACTTTCGATTCGAGCATATGAAGCCCGGGGAGAAGATATCGGCTGTAGCCCCGCCCTCTTTCGCTTGGCCGGTCTGGATGCGGGTGCCGGACATGCGGGAGATGGTCACGCAGCGGCTGCGGCTTCCTTTTCCAGGGACTCTCCGGCCGGGTTTGGGATATAATCGGAGCGTTATGAAGGTTAGTGCTTTCGCCCCTGCTCTATACCGTTCTTCTGGGACACGGAGCTTACGATGGTGTTAGTCAAGCGCATAATTCCAGGGGTCTGCAAGATCCAGCTGACCATGCCGTTCAGGATGGACCACGTAAACGTCTACCTCTTGGAGGGCTCTCCGCTCACTCTCATCGACACCGGCCCCATGATGAAAGGGGTCGAGGAGGACCTCACCAGAGCGATGCAGCAGCTCGGCTACCGGCCGTCCCAACTTCAGCGTATCGTGCTCACCCACTCCCACCCCGACCACATGGGCCTTGCCGCCCGCCTCAGGGAGGACAGCGGCGCCGAGCTACTGTGCCACCGGCTGGCGGCGCCCAAGGTCACCGATTATCGTGGCGCGGTGGTCGAGGAGATGGAGGAACTACTGCAATTCAGCCTGATGCTCGGCCTGTCTCCCGACCTCATGCGAACGAACCAGCGGATGATGGACCAGTGGCTGGAGGTTGCCGGTTCCACGCAGGCCGACCGCCTGCTGGAAGGGGGTGAACTGCTCGAGGGCGACCCTTTCAGGCTAAAGGTCATCTACACTCCCGGCCACAGTCTCGACCATATCGTGCTCTCGCTCCCGGACTACTTCCTCATCGTCACCGGAGACCTTCTCCTGGACAAGATAACGCCTAACCCCGATATATATCGCGGCGAGGACGGGGACATGAAAAGCGGCCTGCCCGCCTACCTGGAGTCCATAAGCAGCCTCATAGACCTGCCCGTGATCCAGGCTTTCCCCGGACACGGCAACTGCATCTCCGATTTCCGCGGTCGTATCCGGGACATCCTCACCCACCACGAGCAGCGCCAGCGCTACATCGTGGCCAACCTCAGGGGGCGCGAGATGACCATACTCGCCATGGGCCTCGACCTCATACAGTTCGTCCAGGCCGATATGTCGCCGTCGAATATCTTCCTGGCCATGCGCGAGGTATTCGGCCACCTGGTTCTCCTGGAGAAAGACGAAAAGGTCATCCGGGAGGTCCGCGAAGGTACCTGGTATTATCACGTCGAATAGCCTTTAAGCCATCACCCTCAACCATTAGAATAGCGCCAGGAGGTTGTGATGGTTCTAGCCATAGCGGTGGTGATGTCCCTTGTCGCCACCACCATGATCAATTACAGCGGTTATATGCAGAAGAGGGAGCTCGACCAGCTCCCCCTCATCGGCTCCCAGAAGCCCCTGGAGACAGTAAAAGCCTTCATAGCATGCCGGCCCTGGCTGGAGGCGCAGGGGCTGCAGTTCGCGGGCACCTTCATCAAAGGGATGGCAGTTGGGCTGGCACCCCTGTCGGTGGTGCAGCCCATCAATACAGCGGGCATCGCGGTGCTGGCGGTGCTGGCCATAACCAAGTTGGGGGAAAAGCCGTCCATCTCGGACTGGCTGGGCATCGGCACCATAATCCTCGGGCTCATCCTGCTCGGGCGTACCCTCATCGGCGTACCATCCAAGGCCTTTTCCTACAATCCCTTCGTATTGTGGTTTTTCGTCATCTTCTTTTTTGCCGCCGCCGGCGTTTCTCTCCATCAAGGCTTTACGAAAAAGCACGCCAACGCCCCCAACCTCATAGCGGTGGCCTCGGGGGTGCTCATCGGCCTGACCGCGGTCATCATCAAGCTGGGCTGGAACGACATCGGCAGCCGTTTCTGGGAGCACGGCTTTCGCAATGCCCTGCTCTCACCCTACCTGTACCTGATCATCCTGTTGCCCTTGGTCACCCTGGTGCTCGATCAGACCGCCATGCAGCGGGGTAAGGCCATCGTCGTGGTGCCCATAACCACGGGCATGTCCAACCTCATCCCCATCATCATCGGTATCGTGGCCATGCACGAGCCCATGCCGTCAAGCACGGGAATGTTCCTGTTGCGCCTGCTCTCTTTCGTCTTCATCATCGGCGGCGCCATCGTCCTCTCCCTGCGCCGCGACGAGGGCGAGGAGAAAAAACCGCGCAGGCCATCGTCCCGCTTTCGCCATAGCGGATCTGTAAGGACCCGGGGCGGGGCGACCGGTGAGGCGGGGTCAGCTCGCCGGGAGACGCGCTTCACGGCCGACTCTTGACCTTCCCGTTTCCCTTTTATCAACAGCCGTTCCAGGCCGTTTTTCACCCGCCCCGTTGATGGCGGTGGATCAGGAAGGCGGCCGCGTAAGCCGGCCTGGGTCTTAACGTATGCCGGTGGATATGCCGAAAGATGGAGCCGGCGAGAGGAATCGAACCTCCAACCGTCCGCTTACAAGGCGGGTGCTCTACCATTGAGCTACACCGGCTCGCTATCCCTATTATATTAAACCAACGCCGCGATCTTTTCTCCGCAGGGTGGGGCCAGCGCTCTGCGCCTTGCTCTGCGGGAGCGAAAAGCCGGGGCTTGGCATCCCACTCTCATTACCTATGACTGGCGCCCCGATCAGCAACCCGCCTGTCGGCTGCACGCGCTGCGGTCTTCTCTCCGCAAGGTAAGGTCAAAGTCGGGGCCAGGTCTTGTTTTCTTTACATACCGGAGTACGCGTTACTCGGAAAAAGCCAGGTTATCTGTAATGATCTCGGGGTGTTTCTCGAAAGATACCGGGGTATGCAAAAAACAAGACCTGACCCTTTTTACTATGTGTAGCGCATCTCGTCCAGGAGGCGGCGGACCTCCTCGCCGATCCGTTCCTCCAGGGGATTGCGGCTGCTCCCGGCTATCCTCTTTATATCCTCCCTCGTCGCGAGCTGCGCCTCTTTAGCCAACTCCAGCAGGGACGGCCCGGGAACAGTGCGGGCACCGAATCCGCCCACCAGGCCTACGAGCGTGCGGTCGGAGCTGGCTACCGTCACCTCGTGCGCGGGGAGCAGGCGGCGTGCCAGGCCCTCGATGAAATCGTCGGCGGACTGGCCCCTGCGGGTGAAGACCACCGTTATCCCCCCGCTTTCCCGCAGCACCGGTTCCGGCTGGATGGACCCCGCGGCATCGAAGACGATCACCAGCATCTCGAAATAGTCGGGCGAAGACAGGGGTGAGAGTTCCCTGATCAGCCCCTCGCGCGCCTCTTCCTGTTCCCTCTGCATGGCGGGGGCGAGCTCCGGGTGGGCGTAGATGAGGTTGTAAGCGTCTACGAGAAGCGCTTTCATAACCCCTTCCTCTGCCGCAGGGCCTCGTAGATGATCACCGCCGCAGCCACGGAGACGTTGAGCGACGATACCTTCCCGAACATGGGCACGTGCACCAGGATGTCGCAGGTCTCGCGGGCCAGGCGATGCATCCCTTCCCCCTCCGAGCCCATGACCAGGGCGAGCGGGCCGGTGAGGTCGGCCTCGAAGCAGGTCTTCTCCGCGCGTATATCCGCGCCCACCACCCACATCCCCAGTCCTTTCAGCTCCTTCATCACGCTTACCAGGTTGGGGACGGTGGCGATGGCCAGGTTTTCGACCGCGCCGGACGAGGAATGGAACACCGCCGGCGTCACCGGTGCGGAGCGGCTGCGCGGCAGTAGCATGGCGTCAACGCCTGCCGCCTCGCAGGTCCTGGCCACGCTGCCCATGTTGCGCGGGTCGGTGACGCTGTCCATCAACACCACGAAGGGGTCGTCTTTATCCTCCAGGGCGCGGTAAACCGCCTTGAAACTGGCGTAGCGGTAGGGCTCCACCCTGAGGATGACGCCCTGGTGGGTGTCGGATATGGCGAGACGCTCTATCTCGCGGCGGGGCAGGAAACTCACCGCCAGGCGCCTGCTGCGCGCCGCCGCCTGTATATCGTCCAGCACCCTGCCCGGCTGCATGCCCTCGGCCAGCAGCAGCTCGTACACCGCCCGGTCACCGCGCAGGGCTTCCAGAACGGCGCGCCTTCCTTCCACCTGTTCATATCTCAAAGCCCGTCAAGCCTCCTCGCTGTCATGGTCCGGCGGTCAAGAATTTCCGTGATACTGAGGGTCATTCGGGGGGTCCCACATATTTCCAGCGTTGCCCCTCGCGCAGATCGTCAACGCGTATCCCGAGTTCGCGCAGGCGGGCGCGTATGAGATCCGCGGTCTCGAACTGCTTGTTGTTCCTGGCCACGGTCCTTACCTCGAGCAGCAGTTCGATCAGGCTTTCCGCCGAGGGCATCGTCCCGGTGCCGCTTTCCGCCCTGACCGCGGTCCCTCGCTTTTCCTCCTCGGAATCGCCAGGAGAGAACAAGCCCAGTATGTTGCACAATTTGAGCAGCGTGTCGCGGCCGAGGCTGGCGACCATGGGAGCCGCCGGCGAGCGGAAGCGCTCCTGTTCGTCGAGATAGGTGTTGAGCTCCTTCACCAGCTCGAAGATGACGCCCAGTGCCTTGGCGCTGTTGAAATCGTCGTCCATGGCCTCCTCGAAACGCCGCTGGAAATCGAAAAAGGAATCGGAGAGCGCGACTTCCCTCTGGGCACGCTGAGGCGCCGTCCTGGCGGCGGGTCTGGTGAGGAAAGCGTCGAGGGCGAAAATGCAGTTCTCCAGGCGCTCGTAAGCTCTGCTCGCCTCCTCCAGGGCATCGGGTCCGAAATCGATGGGGCTGCGGTAGTGGGTCTGCAACGCGAGCAGCCTTACCGCGTCCGCCGGATACTGCTTGAGTATCTCCCTTACCAGGATGATGTTGCCCAGCGACTTGGACATCTTCTCTTCCTGGATGTTCACGAAGCCGTTGTGCAGCCAGTAGCGCACGAAGGGCTGCGTCCCGGCGAAGGCCTCGGACTGGGCTATCTCGTTTTCGTGGTGGGGAAAGACGAGATCCTGCCCGCCTCCATGGATATCGAAGCCCATGCCCAGGTGCTGCAGGGACATGGCCGAGCACTCTATATGCCAGCCTGGGCGTCCCTTACCCCAAGGGGAATCCCAGGACGGCTCTCCCGGCTTGGATGCCTTCCACAGGGCGAAATCCATGGGGTGAGACTTGCGCGAGTCCACCTCCACCCTCTCGCCGGCGCGCATCTCGTCCAGCGAGCGGCCGGACAGCTTGCCGTATTCCCTGAAGCTCTCCACGTGGAAATACACGTTGCCGTCAACTTCGTAGGCATGGCCCTTGTCCACGAGCGCCTCGATGATCTCCAACATCTGGGGTATGGTCTCGGTGGCGCGTGGGGCGATGTCGGGGGGCTTAACGTTCAGGGCCTTCATGTCCTCCAGGAAGGCCTTCTCGTAGAAACGCGCTATCTCCTCAGGCGCCTTGCCCTCCTCGTTCGCGCGGTTGATTATCTTGTCGTCCACGTCGGTGAAGTTCTGCACGTAAAGTACTTCATACCCCTTATGGGAGAGATAGCGCCGTATGATGTCGAAAACCAGGTAAGCCCTGCCGTTGCCGACGTGGATATAGTTATAGACGGTGGGGCCGCATACGTACATGGAGACCTTGCCCTCTTCGCGGGGGATGAACTTCTCCTTGCGGTGGCTTATGGTATTGTAGACGGTCAGGCTCACGGCGTTCCTCCGCCCTCTTCGTCGCCTCTCCTGCCCTGCTTATTGCCCTGTTTCGGCTCGATGGACCTCTCTACCCGGTGCAGCTCGTCATCTGAGCGCCGCATCTTGTCCTCGGCAATCTCCAGCTCGAGCTGGGTATTCAGCAGGCGGTCCTCCAGCTTCCTGATCAGGCCGTCCAGGACCTCTATGCGGTCCATGACGGGGTCGGGGATGAGCTCGTGATGCAGGTCCACCACCGGCTCGCCCTCCTGCATGACCACCTTGCCGGGCACGCCCACCACGGTGCAGCGGGGAGGTACGTCCCGGATGACCACCGCTCCCGCGCCCACCTTGGAGTTGTCCCCAACGGTTATGGGGCCGAGCACCTTGGCGCCCGCGGCGATGACCACGTTGCGGCCCACGGTCGGGTGGCGTTTGCCCTTCTCCTTTCCGGTGCCCCCCAGGGTCACGCCCTGGTAGAGGGTTACGTAATCTCCGATCTCCGAGGTCTCGCCGATTACCACACCCATGCCGTGGTCGATGAACACTCCCTTGCCGATCTTCGCACCGGGATGGATCTCGATCCCCGTGATCAGGCGGTTGATGTGGGAGATAAGGCGCGGCATCAAGGGCAATCCCTTGTTCCAGAGGAAATGGGCTATGCGGTGCATCCACAGGGCATGCAGCCCGGGATAGGCCAGGATTATCTCCAGGGTGTTACGGGCGGCGGGGTCCCGGTCCCGCACCGCTTCTATGTCCTGCTTCATGATCCCGAACAAGATATCTCCTTCTCTCTCTCACGTAAAGACAATTATATCGGCAGCAAGGCCGAGTTTTAAGGGCGCTCCCTCGACCCTCATGCCTCTCTCACCCATATGCGCCGGGCGAGCTGGTAACTGGGGCATTGCGCCTTCCAGGGCGTAGTGGCGGTGCGGGCGCAATGGCGGCAGGAACCGCGTGACCTGTAATGCGGCCATCGACTCCCGCGTATGAAACTGAAACGCGAGCGCAGGCCCGATAAAACCGTTCCCGTGCGTTGCTTGCGCGACCCTCCATACAGCGGGCTCATTTTTCCGACCTCATTCTCTCCAGGGACCGCTCCAGGCGATCGATGGACTCCTGCCTCCCCAGCACGGCCAGGAGATAATGCAAGGCCGGGCCTTTATCCCTGCCCGTCAACGCCACCCGCAACGGCATCAGTACCTCTCTGGGTTTCAGGTCCCTGTCGGCGTAATATCGCTTGATCTCCGCGATAACGTCGTCCGCATCTTTAACGCTCTCATCGCGTGAACCCGCAAGGACCTCTATAGCTTTTTTCACAACCCTCGTCGCCACATCCCCACGCAGCCACTCCGCCGATACTTCATCCGGGACCTTTGGTGACCCGTAAGGCTCCAGGTAGCCTGGTAGCTCAGCCATGTTCACCAGGTTATCGAGAACCGATTCCACCATGATGGAGAAACGCGGGTGGCCGGCCCAACCCGGGGCGAAGGCCTCCGCCATCGCTGCCAGGTCGTCCGGGGACATGCCTCGCAGGTGCTTGCCGTTGAGCCAGTCGAGGCGGGCCTTGTCGAAAACGGCCGGGCTGGATGATAGATCGCCGACGTCGAAGAGGCGCGCCAACTCGCCCAGGCTCAAGACCTCTTTTCCCTCCGGCGGAGACCAGGAGAGCAGGGACAGGTAGTTGGTGAGGGCCTGGGGGAGATATCCCATCTTCCGGTATTCGCGCACGCCCGTGGCGCCGTGGCGCTTGCTCATCTTGGCTCCGTCCGGACCCAGCAACAAGGAATGGTGAAGGTAGATGGGCACCGGGTAGCCCAGGGCGTCGAAAAGCATAACGTGGCGCGCGGTATTGGTAAGGTGGTCCTCGCCGCGGATGACGTGCGTTATGCCCATGGTGGTGTCATCGACCACCACGGAGAAGTTGAAGCCGGCCGTCCCATCCGAACGCACGATGATAAAATCTCCCAGCGACCCGGGGGGGAAACGGATAAAGCCGCGCAGCAGGTCCTGGAAGGCCACTTCTCCGGCCGGGACACGGAAGCGAAGAGCCGGCCGCCTCCCTTCCGCTTCGAGCTTCTGCCTCTCCTGCGGGGCCAGGTCGCGGCATTTGCCATCGTAAACGGGAGTTCGCCCTTCGGCCAGGGCCTTGTTCTTGCTCTCCTGCAATTCCTCGAAGGTGCAGTAGCACGGATATGCCTTGCCCGCTTCCAGCAACCGCCGGGCATGCTCGCGGTATATCTCCCCGCGTTCGCTCTGGCGGTAAGGAGCGTGCGGCCCACCCACGTCCGGCCCCTCGTCCCAGTCCAGGCCGAGCCAGCGCAGGTCATCCAGGATAGAGTCCTCGAGTTCTCGGCTGGAACGGGTCGGGTCGGTATCCTCGACGCGCAGCACCATAGAGCCTCCCTGCCCCCGCGCGAACAGCCAGTTGAAGAGCGCCGTTCTCGCCGAGCCCAGGTGTAGTTTTCCCGTCGGCGACGGGGCGAACCTTACCCTGACCATGGCACCGCCTCCAGAGAATCATCACGACAGGCTTCCCATGCCGCGATTCTATCACATGCGTGAAACACGTTTTTCAGGGGTCGTTACCCTCCTGCAGCCCTTGAAGCCTGCCGATCGCCTGCGGGCTTCATGCGGCACCCGCATGGCCGTGAAGGGCGGGATACGTCCTCCCTTACTGGGCACGGAGGGCCACGCCCCAATATCAGCGGGCGCGGACCTCGACTTCGAGGTCTCCGTCCGCGAAGATCTCCCACTCGACTATGCTGCTCTTGTCGAATACCTTCTCGAAAAGCCCCTGGGTGGACCCCACGCTTAAAAGGGGCAGGGCGGCGTTTTCCATTCTCAAACTCACCCCATGCCTCCCGATCCTCAGTTCCCTTATATTGCCAAGTCCCCTGAGGGCCATCTGTATGCGCATATCCTCCGCGCTTTCAACCTCCATTACAGAGAAAAAAGCGGAGCGCACGAAGCGCCTCTGGGCCTCCACCATCACGCTCGGTATGGTCTCTCCCAGCTCCGCCTCCAGCTCTTCGAATATGGGGTCGATCATGGAGGGGCCGGTTATCACCATCCTGCGACCGGTGACCGTGTTCCTGATGGAGCCGTTCGCCTGGTCCCAATGGAAATCGCCCAAAGCCAGCGGCGCAGCGCAGCCGGGACACCTCTCGAACTCTATATCTCCCCGTTTGTACTCAAGGTCGTAACCCCTCCATCGCAGCCTCTCCCTGAGCTCCGAGGGGTTCTCGGCCTCGACGATGGTTATCCTGTAAACGCCCGGTGTCGTCTCTTCGTACTCGATGCCCGGCTCCAATCCTGTCAGCGCCTCTATCGAACCTGCGAAGTTGCCCACGGAAAGGGGGACGGAGTATGGCCTCTCGGCGAGCACGGTGATGAAATCGCCCTCGTCCCGCTCGTAGCGTACGCAATCCAGGGTAAGCCTGCCGTATCCCATGGCCCGCCAGATAAGAAAGGTGGAATCGAAGACCAGGTTGAGGTCGATGTCGCCCGAGCGGATCATGGCCTTTATGTCATCCGGCATCACCCTCTCCATGTAACCGCGGGTGGATCGCCGCGACGCGTCGATGACGATGTGCTCGATGGGTGTCCCGAGCATCTCCGCGATCCCGTCGAAGAGGTGGTCCAGGTTACCGCTCTCGAAGAAAACCAGGCGGTGCCTGGTCTCGCTCCTGGACTGGATGACCCCGTCGCTCAACCATTCATGCTGGCTGGTTACGTACAATGGGACGCCGCATTGCGAGCAAGTGTTTATCTCGGGCATGATGCTTCCTTTGAGCGGTTGGTTTTTTTCAGAATTGCCTCCACCTCGATGCGACCGAGTCTCGACCTCTAACAGTATATAGCCGCCCCTGTCTCCGCTCAACCGGACCGGCGGCTGGTTCCTGCCCGTTGTCCCTGCCCGCGATAGAGGTCAGAATAGGAAAAGGCGGGCCAGGCTCGAGGCCGTGCTCACGGCAACGCCCGCGCGAGGAGGGATGATGAGCGGCGAGGATATCGGGATCGTCGTCATCGGTGGCCTGAACACCGACATAGTGGCCCTGGGCGTGGACAGGCTCCTGGCCAGCGGCGAGCAGACGCGCAGCGGCAGGATATTGATCGGGCCCGGGGGCAAATCCTGCAACCTGGCGCGCATGGCGGCCCACCTGGCGGCTCCACGTAAGGTGGCCATGATCGGCAAGACTTCGCGGGACCCCTACGGCCTGTGGCGGGTGCCGGTATCGGCGTTGCAGCAGGCCGGCGTGGACACAGGGAACGTAAAGGTACTGGACTTCGAGGCCGCGGGAGAGTATCCCGGCGTCGCCCTCATAGCGGTCAACCGCAGCGGCGAGAACCACATCTACAGCATCCCCGGGATCAACGATGCCCTGTGTCCGCGGGACGTGGATGACGCAGCATCGCTGTTCGAAACCGGCGGAGGCACACGCATACTCGCGCTCACCCTCGAAATACCGGCCGAAACAGCCGTCTACGCCGTAAGCAAGGCGATCGCATCGGGCATGAAGGTCATGGTCGATCCCGGGGGGATAAGCGAAACGAGGGATTACGGCGAGATCATCGGCCTGGGGATACACGTGCTCAAACCGAACGAGCACGAGGCGAAAATATTGACTGGTATCGAGGTGCGGGGGATGGGTTCAGCGCGCGAAGCCGCCCGCGTCCTCATGGCGAAAGGGGCGGGCGCGGTCGTCCTGACCCACGGCGAGCACGGAGCCTACGTTTTCGACGGCGGGGAAGAAAAACATATCGCGGTGACCCAGGCCGGAGAGTACGGGGTGAGCGACGCCACGGGGTGCGGGGACCAGGCGATGGCGGTGCTGTGCGCGGAGATCCTGCGGGGCAGGAGCGTCATGGAGGCGAGCGAGGCCGCCGTCCTCGCCGCCACCATTCAGTATCACCGGCCGGGTATCCAGACGGTGACGCGGGAGGAGCTGGAGAAGGCCTCGAGGGAGGGGGCCTGACTCGAGGAAGAGACCGGTTATAGACACCGATCCCAACATCCACGTGAAGGGTAAAGACATCGACGATACCCCTGCCATCCTGTTCTGTATCGCCAGTCCCGAATTGCAGGTGGATGGGATCGGCCGGTCGTGGCGCTGGCCCATCACGAGGGGGAGATGGTGCCCTCCACCATGAAGCGCACGTGCTCGCCGATATCCACGGCGTGGTCCGCAATACGCTCGAAGAACCTGGCCACCATCACCACCCGCACGGCTATCTCCAGGTCCTCCTCGCGCCCGCTGTCGAACTCTTTGAAGAACTTGCGGTTGAGCTTGTCCACGGCGTCGTCAAGTTCGTCCAGCTCCAGGGCCATCTCCACGTTGCGTTCCTTGAAGCATTCGATGGAGCGTTCCACCAGCCGCATGGCGCGGCGGGCCATTTCGTCTATGGCCTCGCGTATCCAGGCGCTGAGATAATCCGCCGGGATATGCTTCACGGCGGTGGCGATGTCCTCGCACAGGTCTGCCATGCGCTCGAAATGCTGGGCCATGCGCATGATGACGATGATCATGCGCAGGTCCACGGCCACCGGGGCCTGGCGGGCCATCAGCTCAAGTCCGCCCTCCTCGATGCGGTCGATATAGGCGTCGAAGACGTCGTCGCCGGGGATGATCTCGTCCGCCAGCTCCCGGTCGAGGTTGACGAAGCATAGCCTCGTCTTCTCGATGGTCTCCAACAGGTCGCTGCCCATGCGCAGCGTCTCCGCGTAGAGCTCATCGAGCTGCTCGTGAAAGTCTTTCCTTACCTCCAAGCCATCACCCCATTGTGCCTATCCGAAACGTCCCGTTATGTAGTTCTCGGTCCTCTTATCGGCGGGATTGGTGAACATGGTGTTGGTGTCGCCGAATTCCACGATGCGGCCGGGCTGCCCCTGCTCCTCCACCAGCATGAAGGCGGTGTAGTCGCTTACCCTCGCCGCCTGCTGCATGTTATGAGTAACGATAACCATGGTGTAGTTTTTTTTCAACTCGGCCATGAGGTCCTCGATCTTCTGGGTGGAGATGGGATCGATGGCGGAACAGGGCTCGTCGAAGAGGATCACCTCGGGATGCACCGCGATCACCCGGGCGATGCACAGGCGCTGCTGCTGTCCGCCGGAAAGGCTCTGTCCCGACCTCCCGAGTATCTTCTTCACCTCGTCCCACAGGGCTGCTCTCTTCAGGCTGTCCTCCACGATGAAGTCCAGTTTTTCCTTATCCTTCATACCCACCAGGCGGGGTCCGTAAGCAACGTTATCGTAAATGCTCTTGGGGAAAGGGTTGGGGCGCTGGAAGACCATGCCCACCCTGCGGCGCAGCGAGATCACGTCGTACCCGCTTTCCAGGACGTTCTCCCCGTCCAGGGTTATCTCTCCCTCCACCCGGCTTCCATCGATGAGGTCGTTCATGCGGTTAAGGCAGCGCACGAGAGTGCTCTTGCCACAGCCCGAAGGGCCGATGAGGGCGGTTATACAGCAGGAAGCGAAGTCCAGCGAGATGTCGTCCAGGGCCTTGAAGTCCCCGTAGTACATGTTAAGTCTGCTCACCCGCATCTTGTTTCCGTTGCCTTCGCCGTTGCCTTCCAACCTCAACCTCCCAGCGATTTCCTCTTACTATAATATGACGCCAGCCTGCGCGTGCCGAAATTTATCGCGAAGAGCAGGATGAGCAGGATCGCCGCGCCTCCGTTCACTATGGTGCGGTAGTCGGGCACCACCGCTTCGCTCTGCACGTACCAGATATATCCCGCCAGGGGAGCCGCCGGATCGAAAGGGCTCAGAGGCATGGCGCGCACGAAGACCCCCACGGTGAAGATGACCACGGCCGACTCGCCCATTATGCGTCCCAGTGGAAGGATGGTCCCGGTTATTATCCCCGGCATGGCCGTGGGCAGTACCACCTTCTTAATCGTGGTCCAGCGGGTCGCCCCCAGGCTCATGGAGGCCTCCCGGTAGGTGACCGGCACCTGCCTCAGGGCTTCTTCGGCGCTGCGCAGGAACACGGGCAGGTTGAGCAGGGCCATGGTAATGGCGCCCGCCAGCAGGCAGGTCCTCCAGTTGAGGTAGAACAGGAACAGGGTCATGCCGAAGATGGCGAAGACGATGGATGGAACGGTCCCCAGGCTGTCGAGGCAGAAGCGGATGAAACGAGTGAACCTGCCCTCGCGCGCGAACTCGGCAAGGTAGATGGCCGCCCCTACGGAGATGGGAAAAGATATGAGCATGGTCAGAACGACCAGGTAGATAGTGGAAACGACCATGGGTCCCACGCCTCCGCCCTCCTTCAACGCTTCCGGTTTGCCGGCGAAGAACGACGGCTTGATGGCGGCGATCAGGCCGCGGGCGAAGATCTCGACGACGATAAAGGCCAGTATCCCCAGGGCTATCATCCCGATAAACCAGAAAACCGCAGTGGCGATGCGGTCGGCCTTTCTGGCGTCCATCTCAGTCCTCCCTCCGGCGGGTTACGAGCCTTATGGTGACGATGAGGATCATGGACAGGATGAGCAGCACCAGGGCCTGGGCAAACAGGGCGGCGCGGAAATCGCCCACCGCCTCCCCCATGTTGGTGACCAGGTTCGAGGTCAGGGTCCCCGTGGGCTGAAAGGGATTGAGTGTGAACTGGCTGGAGTTTCCCACTACCATCTGAACCGCCATGGTCTCGCCGATAGCCCTTCCCATGCCCAGGATCACCGCCACCAGGATGCCCTCCTTGCCGGCGGGAAGCAGCACCTTGCGGATGGTCTGCCAGCGCGTGGCGCCCATGGCCACGCTGGCCTCCTTCAGTTCCGGCGGAAGGGACCTCAGGGTCTCCGCGGCCAGGGCGGTGATGGTCGGCAGGACCATCACGGCGAGCACCACGGAGGCAGCGGCGATGCCGTAACCGGCGGAGTTGGTGACCCTGGCGATGAACGGAACCAGGATGATCAGCCCGAACCAGCCGATGACCACGGAGGGGATACCCGCCAGCAGCTCCACCCCCCTGCGTATGATGTCCGCCATCCTGGTGGGCGCCACCTGGTCGAGGAAGACCGCGGTGCCGATGCCCAGGGGCGCCCCGATAAGCAGTCCGCCCAGGGTGCTGAGAAGCGTCCCCACCAGGAAGGCCAGCATGCCGTACTGGCCCTTGTCCGGATTCCACGCGGCGGAGAAGAGGTTGGGGATGCCTATCCTGGTGATGGCGGGGAGGCTCTCCTGGAAGATGAATAGAAAGATGAGCAGGATGGAGAGAAAAGAAAGCGAAGCGCAGGCCATCAGGAGCATCTTGACATATTTTTCTCTCTCCATAACCGACCTCACTCTTCCTCGAGCCCGATTACCGGTATGTAATCCTGGGCCACCACCGTCAGCTGGAACTCCTCCGAGAGCAGGTAATCTATGAACTGACTTGTGTTTTCAGTGGGCACCCCGTAGGTGAGCATGTGGAGATAGCGGGAGAGCTTGTAGCTGCCGTCCCTGGCGCTGTCGTTGGTGGGCACCACCCCGTCATAGCTCAGGGGTTTGATGGACACGTTGACGTAACCTATGGAGACGTAGCCGATGGAGTTAGGGGTGGCGGCTATGGTCTCCCTCACGATACCGTTGCTGTTGCTCTCGATGGCGGAACCCACCACTTCCTCGTCTTCCAGCGCCTCGCCGTCGAACATCTCCCGCGTTCCCGAAGCCCGGTCCCTGACCACCACCAGGATGGGTTTGTCCGCCCCCCCCACCTCCCGCCAGTTGGTGACCTTCCCGGTGAAGATGTCCTTGACCTGCTCGCTGGAGAGGCCGTCCAACGGGACATCGGGATGTACCACGATGACGATGACGTCCAGGGCGATGGGGTGCCCCACCAACTTTTCGTCTTCCTCCTCCGGCTTGAGTTCGCGAGAGCTGTTGGCGATGTCCACGATCCCCTCCTTTACCTGGGCGATGCCCACGCTCGAACCCCCGCCCTGCACCAGCACCGTCTTCCCTTCGTAAGCGTCCATGAAGCGATCGGCACCCTCCTGCGCCAGGGGCAGGAGGGTGGTGGAACCCGAAACCCTGACCACGTCGGTGCCCCATACGCTGCACGCCGTTACGGAGAGGGGGAAGGAGATAAAGAGGACGAGAACGCATGCCGCTGCGCATGTGCGAAAGAATGCCTTTTTCCTCAACAGAAAGAACACCTTTCCTTTGTTGTTCTCATTCACATCGGCTCGACACGACAGCTCGCCTTATCGGGAGCCATATCAATTCAATCAGCCAGAAGTTACATGAGGTTTAACAGAAAGTTAACAGGAGGTAAACGCAACCCTACGCACTCCGCCCTTCTTTAGGCCCATCCTTATGCACATTCTCCTAAGTCCTATAACCCATGCATCTGCGCATCCCCGCCCCGCTCTATAACCCCTCCGTCTGCGCACCCCGGTACGCTCTTTTCCCCGAAGGGTGGGGTCAGTGTCTTGCTTTTTGCGCGGAACGCGCGAAAGGCTAAGACCTGACAACAACAGCCGTTACCTCACACCCAACGTCCCGATATACAGGCGAACGCAGCTGTCCGCAACCTGTCTGCGGAAGAAATACCCGCGGCTCGAAAGCTGGGGTCAGTTTCCCTCGACCATGAAGCGCACGTCCCCGGCTATTATCTCGTCCGCGGTCACGCGGTCCAGATCGAGGAAGCATATCCTCGTGCACTCTATGCACTCCACGAGATCGCTCCCCATGCGCAACAGCTCGGCGTAGAGCTCGTCCAGTTGCGCGTGAAAATCCTTCCTGACCTGAATCTCCATGTACCCGCTCAACCCCCTCGCTACCCGAACCTGCCGGTGATATAACGCTCCGTCCTCTCGTCAGCCGGCTTGGTGAAGATGGTGTTGGTGTCCCCGAATTCCACGATCTTCCCCGGGTCCCCCTGCTCCTCGATCATGAAGAACGCCGTGAAGTCGCTCAGGCGTGCGGCCTGCTGCATGTTATGGGTGACGATGACGATGGTGTACCCGGCCTTGAGGTCAGAGAGCAGGTCCTCTATTCTCTGGGTGGCTATGGGGTCCAGGGCGGAACAGGGCTCGTCCAGGAGGATGACCTCCGGCTGCACCGCCAGCACCCGGGCGATGCACAGGCGCTGCTGCTGTCCCCCGGAGAGGGCCAGCGCCGACGTCCTCAGCTTGTCTTTGACCTCTTCGAAAAGCGCCGCGCTCTTCAGGCTCTCCTCCACGATGCCGTCCAGGACCTCGCGGTCCTTTATGCCGTACAGGCGAGGCCCGAAGGCCACGTTATCGTAGATGGTCTTGGGAAAGGGGTTGGGCTTCTGGAAGACCATGCCCACGCGCTTGCGCAGGCCCACCACGCTGTAATCCCTGCCGTAGATGTCCGTGCCGTCCAGCGATACGCGCCCCTCGATACGGGCTCCATCAACGAGGTCGTTCATGCGGTTGAGGCAGCGCAGTGCGGACGATTTGCCGCACCCCGAAGGCCCGATGATGGCCGTGATGCAGCATTTCCTGACATCCAGGTTCACGTCCTCCAGGACCTTGAAGTCCCCGTAGTAGAGGTCCATGTCCCTTAGTTCGAACTTGTAGCCGTTCTCCGTCATCTCAACTCACCATACCCAGCTTTCTCTGATAGACGCGCGCGATAAGCCTCGCCCCCAGGTTCAATACCAGCACCACCAGCAGCAGGAAAGCTGCCTCACCGTTGGCCACGCGCATCCAGTCGGACACCAGGGCGCCCTCGGTGTACATATGCCATATATTGGCAGCCATGGGTGCCGCCGGCTGCAGGGGCGAGAGCGGCACCTTCCTCACGAAGAGGCCGACGGTGTATATAACCGCGGCGCTCTCGCCCACGATCCTGCCCACGGTCAGCACCACGCCGGTGGTTATCCCCGGCATGGCGCTGGGCAGCACGATCTTTTTCACCGTCTCCCAGCGGCTCGCTCCCAGGCCCATGCACGCCTCGCGGTAGGAGCGGGGCACGGCCTTGATGGCCTCCTCGGTGGTGCGCATCACCGTGGGCATGTTGAGCAGGGCGAGGGTCAACGCCCCGGCCAGCAGGGAATAGCCGAGGCCGAAATAGATGACGAACAGGACCATGCCGAAGATACCGAACACCACGGAAGGCACGGTGGAGAGGGAGTCGGCGCCGAAGCGGACCAGCCTGGTTATACGCCCCTCTTTCGCGAACTCGGTCATATAGATGGCCGCTCCCACCCCCAGCGGGACCACCACGGCGATGGCCAGGAGGGCCAGGTAGAATGAGGACACGACCATGGGCCATATGCCCCCTCCCTCCTTCATGGCCTGCGGCTTGCCGAATACGAAGCCGGGGGTGAGCGCGGTCGCCATACCCCTGTAGAGGATGATGAAGATGATGAAGGCCAGGATACCCAGCCCGATCAGGGCAAGGGTCCATACGGTGGCGGTGGCGGCGCGGTCGAAGAGATGCGCCCTCTTCTCCGTCCTGGCGATGCTCTCCTGGATGACCCTCTCTATACGTTCGTCCTTGAGCCCGCAGGCATCCCCCGTCACCTCTACTACCGGGTTTTCCGTTTCCACCCTCGTCTCCAGGTCGGTGGTCATCTCATCGCTTCCTTCGGCCGCGATGCCAGCCTGACCAGGAGGATGAGCAGCATGGCCAGCAGCAACAGCACCAGCCCCATGGCGAAAAGCGCCGAGCGCTGCACTCCGGTCGATTCCCCCATCTCTATGAGTATCTTCGTGGTCATGGTATGCGTGGGAGTGGTAAGTGAGGTCGGGAAAGCGGTTGACGGGCCGATGACCAGCGCCACGGCCATGGTCTCGCCGATCGCCCGGCCCATGCCCAGTATTATCGCCACCAGCAGGCCCGGCTTGGCGGCCGGAAGCAGCACGCGGCGTATCATCTGCCACCTCGTGGCCCCCATGGCCAGGGCCGCCTGTACGTGCGACTCGGGAACCGCCTCCAGGGCGTCCTTGGATATGGTGGCGATGGTGGGGATGACCATGATGGCCAGGATGATGGAGGCCGCCAGCACGCCGGTGCCGCTGCTGCCCGTGGCCGACCTTATCCAGGGCACCATAACCGTGAAGCCCAGCCATCCCAGGACGATGGAAGGCACGCCGGCCAGGAGCTCGATCCCTCGCGTGGCTATCGACCGAACCCGCCGGGGGGCCATCTGGGTCAGGAACAATGCCGAGCCGATGGCAAGGGGGGTGCCCAGGAGAAGCCCCCCGACGGTGGTCGCTAGAGTGCCTGTCAGAAAGATCAGCATGCCGTACTGGCCGTTCTTGGGATACCAGGTGGCGCTGAAGAGGTTGGCGGGACCGGCCTCGGTGAAAGCGGGGATCGCCTCCCTGGCCACGAAGAAGATTATCAGCGCTATGCCCAGCACCGTCATCATGGCCAGGGTGAAGAGCGTCTTTCTGACCACCCATTCCCTGTCGATCGCGCCCTGCAAAACCGGCCTCCTCGCCTTTCCGTCGCCGCCTGGATTCCCGTTTAATCGAGATCGCCTAGATCTCGGTCATGGGGATGTACTCTTTCGACACTGTCTCGTCCTGGAAATCGTCCGAGAGGATGAAATCGAGGAAAGCCTCCGCCAGGCCGGTGGCCTCCCCTTTTGTGAACATGTGCAGGTAACGGCTGATGGGGTAGGTGCCGTCAACGGCGGTGTCCTTATTGCCCTCTACGCCGTCGATGCTCACCACGTTAACCGAGCTGTCGAGGTAACCCAGGGAGATATACCCTATGGCGCCGGGGGTGGAGCTGACCGTCTGCCTCTCGATGCCGTTGCTGTTGGTCTCGATCGCCCCCGCGACGGGGTCCTCCTTTTCCAGGGCTTTCTCGTCGAAGACTTCCCGGGTACCCGAAGCCTCGTCACGTATGACGACGACGATGGGTGCGTCCGCACCTCCCACATCCTTCCAGTTGTTGATCTGCCCCGTGAAGATGCCCTTCACCTGCTCGGCGGTGAGGTCCTTCACGGTAACGTCCTTGTTGACCACTACCACCACCACGTCCAGGGCTATCTCGTGATCCACCAGCCCCAGGCTCTTCTCGTCGTCCTTGAGCGCGCGCGAAGCGTCGCCTATATCCACCACGCCCTCCGCCACGTTGGAGATGCCCACGCTGGAGCCCCCGCCCTGTACGTTGACGGTCACGTCGGGGTTCTCGTCCATGAACATGTCCGCAGCCTCCTGGGCGATGGGGAGCACGGTGGTGGAACCCGAGAGGTCGAGGGTACCGGAGAGCGTCGGCTCATCCGGCTCCGCGGCTCCGTTGTCGCTCTCGCCGCAGCCCGCGGCGGCGAACACCATCATCATGGCCACCGCCAGCGAGACTGCCGTTATCAGGCCCAGTCTCTTCTTCGTCATCCCTTTCCTCCTTTTTCCATGCTTTCCTCATTCCTTTTTACGTTTACTCCGCCACTCTTATGGTCTATCCGAAGGCGCCGCCCACAAGCGGTCGCATGCCTGCAGGCGAAACACGGGAACTGCCCCGCGGCGGTATGACCGCTCTCTTGCCCTCCCGTGACGGGCGACCCCGCACCGCCCCACCATATGTCTCCAAGTAACTTTCCTAACATCATCGCCATCCAGGTATCATCGCCATCCCGTAGAAGATGGCTCCGGCTCGGCATCCATTGGCGATAACGGCTCTTTTCATCCCATAAACGATTTAAAAAGCGGTGGTTTAAGAATGGGTGCAATGCGGTTTAAATCTTTACAAACGCCAGGTTAAGTAGAGGTAAAAAAGCGGGAGAAATCTTCCTTGCAGGAAGATTAACTCCCGGTTAAGCGACAATGCGCTGCCGCCTGGGCAGATGCATGGTGAAGACGGAACCCTCGCCTTCCACGCTGCGCACTCCTACCCTGCCGCCGTGCAGGTCGGCTACGTCCTTGACGATAGAAAGTCCCATGAGGTCCGCGCCGATCTCATCGCCTTCGACCGCCTCGTGGGCGCCAGTGCGGCAGAAGAGGTCGCGGATGCTGCGCAGGTCTTCGTAGGGAATTCCCCTGCCGTTGTCTTTGACCACGATAGACTCCCTGTTGGGATCGCTGTGATAGCCCACGGTGATCTTTCCGCCGGGACGGCTGTTCCTGATCGCCGTTTCGATCATGTTGGTCAGGGCGGTCCTCAGGAGGCGGCGGTCGCCGCTCAGGGTATCCCGCGGGTCGTCTAGTTCCGCCTCCAGGCTGACCCTTCGATCCCTCGCAGCCGCGTACTTGACTTCCATGCACTCCTCTATCAGCTCTCTTGCCGATGTCTCCTCGATAAACATCTTCTTCCCTCCTTTCTTCATTTGTATTTACCCTTGGCCTCTCCTTCCGGTTCGAGGCCGCGTTCCATACCTTATTCAGCCAGACGGTTGTTAAAAGCAGGTTAAGGAAAAGGTAAATATTGGTGAACCCCCGGTTAAATCGGGGGTCAGGAGCATCCGTTAAGAGGCGGGGAGGCTCAAGGCAAAGGTCGAACCCTCTCCCTCTACGCTGTTCACTGCAACCGTGCCCCCATGGAGTTCCACTATGTGCTTGACGATAGAGAGGCCCAACCCCGTTCCGCCGGTGTCCCGGGAACGGGCTTTGTCCACGCGGTAGAACCTCTCGAAAACCCGGGGCAGCTCCTCGGAAGGTATGCCGATACCGCTGTCTTCGACCTCGACGACCAGCCTGCCTTCCGCCTGGCCGGAACTAACGCCCACGCTCACCTCTCCGCCTCTGCGGTTATACTTGATCGCGTTGTCGATGAGGTTGCTCATGGCGGTTCTCAGGAGCCTGCGGTCACCCTTTATATGCACGTCCTCGCCGCCTGGGATTATCCGCAAAACCACCCCGTACTCCTCCGCCAGCTTACCCTTGGAATCCAGGCACTCCCGCAGCAACTCCCAGAGTGAGAACCTTTCTGCCTGCAGCTCCGCCTCCTTGGCCTCCAACCTGCTCAGGGTGAGCAGGTCCTCGATGAGCAGTGACAGGCGGACGGTCTCCTTATCCAGGTCCTCGAGAAAACGCTCCGCCCTCTCCCCGTCCTCCACCGCTCCACCCAGCAGGGAATCCGTGATGGCCCGGATGGTGGCCACCGGTGTCCGCAGTTCGTGCGATACGTTGGCCACGAAATCCTGCCGGATCTGGCTCAACCTCTTGAGGGCCGTGATATCCTCGATGGCGCTTACGGTTGCCACCACCCTGCCCTCGGCCCCTATCACGGGATCCGACTTGAGATGAAGGGACATGCGTTGGGGATAGACGATGTCGATTTCCTCATCCACGCTTTCCCCCGCCACCGCACGCGACACCGTCACGTCCAGGTCCCGACTCGAGAACACCTCGATGATGCGGCGTCCGGCGGCTTTGCCCGCCTCGACCCTCAGCATCCTCTCGGCAGCCGGGTTCAGCAGCACTATCCTGCTCTCGGAATCGGTTACCATCACTCCGGCGGAGATGTTGCTCAATACCGCCTCCAGTTTTCCGCTCTCCTCGGCCGCTTCCTCCACCTGGCGCCGGACCTGTTCTGCCATGACGTTGAAGCTCCTCGCCAGTTCGGAGAACTCCTCGATGCCGGGTTCGGCCACCCTGCGCCCGAGGTCCCCTTGTGCCAGCGCGGCCGCCGCCTCCCTCATCTCGCCAAGGTCCGCGCTCACCGTCCTCTCGGTCCACACGCTCAGCAGGATGATCACCACGAGCAGAACCCCGAGAGCGGCCAGGAAGATCCACCACAACTGGGTGACCACGGGCATGACGTTCTCTTCCTCGAGGGCGACGCGGGCAGCTCCCGCTATCTCCCCTTCGACGATTACTGGAGCGGCGGCATAGATATAGTTTTCACCCAGGGTCCGGGACTCACGCCGGGCGGATTCCACCCGGCCCTCGAGGGCTGCCGCGAATTCCGGCCTGCCGGCATGGTTCTCCATCTCTTCGGCCCGCGCATTGGAGTCACCCAGCACCACCCCCCGCGTATCGATGACCGTCAACCTCTCCGGCAGGTCACCCGCGACCTCCTTCAGATAAGCGTCGATATCGGCGGGTACCATACCCCCGTCCACGTACCTCGCGATCTCGCGGGAGAACCGTATCGCCTGTTCCTCGAGGTTATCGCGCTCCCGGGAAATGGTGTAAGAGCGAATGGGGATGATCACCGAGAGCGACACTGCGGCCAGGACGGCAACGATGATGAAGGCATATCTGAAGAAGAGGATACGCCTCAGGCTCTTCATCAAGCCCGTCCGCCCGCCTCGAAGCGGTACCCTACCCCCCGAACGGTGATGATATGCTCGGGGTTGGCCGGGTCTGTCTCTATCTTTTCCCTCAGCCGCCGGATATGGACGTCCAGGGTCTTGGTCTGGCCGTAGAAATCACCTTCCCAGGCCTTGTTGAGCAGGTACTCCCGGGCCAGGGCCTTGCCGGGGTTGTGCATGAAAAGCTCCAGGAGCCGGTACTCCATCAGGGGCATGACCACCACCTTATCGCCCACGATGACCTCGTGCCTCTCCTCGTCGAGGACGATACCCCCGGCCTCGAGGCGTTTTCCCGGCCTTTCCCCGGTTGCCGACTCGGCCCGCCTCAGCACCGCGCGGATCCGCGCCACGAGTTCGCGCATGTTGAACGGTTTGGTCACGTAATCGTCCGCTCCCATCTCCAGGCCTAGGATCTTGTCCACGTCGGAATCCTTGGCGGTGAGCATGATCACCGGGGTGGCCCCCTCCCTCCTTATCCTGCGGCATATCTCCATCCCGTCAATGCCGGGGAGCATGAGATCCAGGAGGACCAGGTCGTGGGACCCGCTCTCGTACATCTTCCAACCCGTCTCTCCGTCCAGGGCTAATTCGACCTCGTAGCCCTCTTTTTCCAGGCTGAATTCCACCGCTTCCGCGAGCGGCCTCTCGTCCTCGATGATCAGTATCCTCTTCAACGGCAGGCCTTTCTCCGCTTCGCCACCCGCCTCTAATATAACCTCACTTCGCCTATTTTCAAGTCTTATCCTTCCAACGGACTTCTTGGGCCAAGGCACGCTGGCTGGTCAGCGGGCATCGTTCAGGATCAGATGCTTTATGCCTGGGCAAAATTCATGGAACAGGACGGGGTGGGAGCTCTTTCCCGCCGTTCGCCGCTTTGACGGCGGCGCTCCACCACCGCAGGTCACGGACGAGCCAGGCCGCCGCATCGTCCTCTCCCGTCTCATTCTTGAAATCGACACGCAGCAGCTCCCTCGCTTTCGACTTCTTGAGGAACCAGCGGGGATGCGATACGCCGCGGATCGACTGCATGGGGATGAAAAGGGTCCTCGCGGGGGCAAGCATGCGGAAACGGATGCCTGTGGAGGTCAGGGCAAGCAGGCCATTCCCCCTCACCTGCGCGATTCCGGAGGAGAGCACCCCGAAGAAGTTGCAGTCCGCCACGTGATAGACCGTCTCCCTGGCGGTATCGCCGCGCAAGGCGGCTATAGCCCGTGCGCGCAGCCTTCTGATGACGAGATAAGCGGCCGTGTAGACAACTGCCAGTATAGCCAAGCATAAAGCCAGTATCAGCAGGACGATCTGCAGGGCATCCATATCCACCTCCTACCCTTGTATCGATAGAAACGGGAAGATGGTAAAGTTATGGTTTTCAAAGCGAGTGGGATTGCCTGCAGGCAGGTTCGGGAGCGGGGGCCGTCATTCCGAGGCCGGGGCGGAAAGAACGGTCAGGGGAATTAAAAAAGGGAGGGGCGGTGCCCCTCCCCATCTTTCCAGCTAATCAGACTTTTTCCCACAGGGTGGCGTTGCCGTTGCCAAAGCCGCCGCACAGGGTGGCTATACCGCGCTTGGCGTCGGCGAAATCCGTCTTCATGATGCTGTTCAGGGTGATGACGATGCGGCATCCGGATTCTCCCAGGGGATGGCCCAGGGCCAGTGCTCCGCCCCACACGTTGAGGTTGTCGAAGGGGGCGTTGTTCCCGATTTCCAGCTCGCGGATAACTGCCAGGGACTGGGTGCCAAAGGCCTCGTTGAGCTCCCATACGTCGATATCGTTTACGGTCAGGCCTTTGCGCTGTAGCAGCTTCTTCACCGCCGGCACCGGGCCGTAGCCCATGACGGTGGGGTCGCACCCGTGCATGACGCCGCCGGCATACCTGAGGTGGTAGGAGAGGCCCAGCTCATCCGCCTTCTCGCGGCTCATGAAGAGGGCGGCGCAGGCACCGGTGGTAAGCGGCGAGCTTATGGCCGCGGTCACGATACCGTCGGGGCGGAAGGCCGGCTTCATGCCCGCCATCTGCTCCAGGCTTGGGTTGTCCCTTATCCACTGGTCGCGGTCGCACATGAACTCGTTGCCGCTGTCATCGAGAGCCTTGACGGGAACGATCTCGTCCGAGAACTTGCCCGCGTCCCTTGCCGCGGCGGCCTTGAGATGGCTGTGATAGGCCATCAGTTCGGCGTCCTCGCGGGAGACGTTGTACATCTGGGCGATCTTCTCCGCCGTGGGACCCATAGGTAATCCAGCGGGATCATAGTAATTGGCTATGCGGGGAGGGAAGTCCATGCCCATGCCCATGGGCACGTTCTGCATGTCCTCCACACCGGAAGCGATATAGGTGTCGCCTTCGCCGCACATTATGGCCCGGCAGGCATGTTCGACGCAGGACATCCCGGAGGGGCACTGCTGGTTTACGCCGTTGGTCGGGACGCTGTCGGGATACCCCGATGCCAGCCAGCCCAGGCGCGCGATATCGTTCTGCATACCGGTCTGGTTGGCCGTGCCGCAGAAAACGGCCTCGATCTCCTCCGGCTTCACCTGTGGATTACGCTCGAAGAGGGCTTCATAGACGTAGGTGAGCAACTCGTCGGGCCTTATGTTCCTCGCCCAACCTTTCTCGGCGTGGGCCCTGAAGTTAGGGGTCCTCATCCCGTCAATCAGGACGGCTTCTTTCAATTCTGCCATGTCTTATCTACCTCGCTTTCCACGTTTCTTCCGGCCTGTCTCAACAGGCCGAAGCCTGATTTTTACTTCTCTGGTTACCGAGAGGTAGCGATATTATAACAGATTTACGCAACTTAATGAGTTATGGGTTTACGATATAAATAGAGTGCCCGGCGCTCCGGTCCATGGCGTTGAAGGATCCCTCCGCCCTTTCCGGGGGAAGGGGATAGAGCACACCGTCCGGCTTCTGCATAATGCATCCGGGATCATGCAACAACCGGCCGCCGGTTTCGTAAACATCAGAGCCGGGGCGCCGTGTGCGATGGGATCAGGGAACGGAAGAGCTTCCTGTCCTCTACGTCGAAGGTGCGCAATATCAGCAATGCCGCTATATACACCAGGAAGAAAGCCGGCAGCATCTGAGGTATGGACAGGATGTTGCGCAGCGGCAGCATGCCGAGTGCGGCGGTGAGCGAGGCCAGTAGTGGTTTCCAGAGGTTGAAGATGCGCGGACTCAGGCGCATGTGTTTCCATGAGAAGAAGACGGTGATCCCGAACAGGCATGCCTCGGCTACCAGGGTGCTCACGGCGGCGCCCACCAGCCCCAGCAGGGGAGCCAGTACCAGGCACAGCGCGGTGTTGATCGCCGCGCAGAGCAGGATGGCGATAACCGAGAACCGCTGCTTGTACTGCGAGTTCATAAGGTCGATCAACGGTATATAGGCGAAGCTGAAGAGGGGGATGGCCGCAAGTATCCACAGCGCCGGGCTGGCCCCTGCGTAGGATTCTCCATAGACCGCGGAGATTATCTGTGGCGCGTAGATCGCGAGCAGACCCGAAAAGGGCAGGCTCAAACAGGCCAGGTACTTCACCAGCATCCTTATGGCGTCCTTGTGCCTGTCATCCGATGACTTGCCTATCCTGGTCAGGAAGGGGAACACCGCGGTCATGCAGGTCGCGGGGATGATGGCCAGCATCCAAATCACGCGGTAAGCGGAGCTGAAGAGGCCGGCCTCCTCGTCGCCCTTGAAGATGGTGAGCAGCACCGTATTGGAGTATCCGAAGAGAAAGGTCAGCACCCCGATGACCCCGAAGGGAAGAGCGCCCAATGCCATCCGCTTCCAGAAAGCCAGGTCGAAGGAGAACTGTGGTTTTCCCAGCCTGCGGGTGAGGATGATGAAGTCCATGGCCATGGAGATGGTGGCCCCCACCATCATGGCGAAAGCTATGCCCATGAGGCCGTAACCGCTGAAGAGGAGGGCCGTTCCCACACCAAAGGTCAGCAGGATATCGACCATGTCCACCAGCGCCTGGTACTTCATCACCTCGAAGGCCTGGAAGATAGCGTCGAAGAAGCGCCTGAGGCCGGTGAAGACCAGCAGGCTCAACCCGATGAGAAAAAGCGGTATACGCGTATCCGGAGCCCGGGGGGTGAGTGCCAGGATCATGGCCACGATACCCATGCTCGCCAGGCCGGTGATGAGGCGCAGGATGGTGAGGTCCCCTATATACTTGGCCACGTCCTCCTTGTGGTTCGAGAGCTCCCTCACCACCATCTTGGGCAGGCCCATCTCCCCCACGATGACCAGGATGGAGGCCAGCGAGAGGGCGAAGGAGAAGGCGCCGAAACCCTCGGTGCCCAGCTCCCTGGCGATGAATATGGTAAAGAGTGGCATGAGGACGGCCCGGAAGACCCCGCCGCCCATGATAAAAGCTATGTTTTTTGCTATCCTTTTCGCGTCGCTCAGCGGATTACCTTTCACCTCTATTGTTAAGCCGGTCTCACACCGAGCGCGCAAGCCCTGACTTCCGATTCTTCTTCTCGTCCCTCTTGCCGACCCTGCGGATGCGCTTCCCAACTATGGGCGCATCGGCTCTTTATGTCAATCGGATAAATCGCTTCAGAGCAGGTCTATCGCGCGTGCCTTACGACACATAATTCCCGAAAGGGGTTCCTATCCAGAGATGCGCTTGCTCACCGCCGAGACCAGCCGCAACTGCAGGCCGGGGAAGAAGCGCTTGAAGTAGTACATAAAATACGCCTCGCCCCCGATGAGCAGGAGGAACTTGTTCCTGGAAACTGCCTCGACCACCATGCGGCCTGCCTCCTCGGGGTCCATACCCTTGTTCGCGAGCATGGCGGTGAACTTCTCTTCGTTGGCGCGCTGCTTTTCGCTGCGGTAGTGGCTCCGGAAAGTGGAGCCAATATTGGTGCTTACGGCACCCGGGCAGACCAACGTCACTCCCACGCCGTGGTTCCTCGCCTCTGCCCACAGCAGTTCGGAGAAGCCTGCCAGTGCGAACTTGGTGGTCGTGTACGCGATATGCAGCGGCAGGGCTACCAGGCTGGAGAGGGAGCCCACGTTGACGACGTGCCCCTCACCCCTCCGTATCATCTGAGGAAGGAAAAGGCGGGTTCCGTAGATCTCTCCCATGAGGTTGATACCGGTTATCCATTCGATATCGTCTAAGGGGATCGTGTCCAGCTCTCCCCCGACCCCGACACCGGCGTTGTTCACCAGCACGTCAACGCGCCCCCACTCCGAGAGCACCTCATCGGCGAGTGCTTCCATGTCCGCACGGTTTGAGACATCCACCCGCTTAACCAGGCAATTTCTACCAATAGCTTCAACCAGCGATGCCGTCTCCTCCATGCCGGCCTGGTTTATATCCGCCAGCACCAGGTCGCATCCGGCGCGGGCGAAGTTCAGGGCTATGCCCCGCCCCAATCCGGAGGCCGCTCCCGTTACCAGGACGATCTTGCCAACGAACCACTGCGGGCCTTTTGCGCGTGAAGATAGTCTCCTTAACATGTCGGCACCTCCATCCTCATCTCATTCGCACCTTCCAGCAAAGCACGTCACCTTCATCCGCCGTTCTCGTCATATACTGGTCTAATATACTCCTTGATTACTCCCTGGCCTCTCCAAGCATCCGAAACGTTCGAAGAGCATCGTTTTCATGTTTCCGAAGCGCGACAAGCGCCCGCCCAGAGCTCGATGTTTCAATACAAATTCGTACATATTTATCTTCATCATCCCGCTTGCTCCTGTTAAGCTAGTGAAGGCATCCTTAGCGTTGCAGCATGACAAGTGCCGAGCGCATAAGCCAAAGGAGCGTTTCCCGTGGCGAACAGGAAAATATTTTTCACCGGCTACCCCGGCTTCATAGGCCGCTGGCAGGTGAGGAGCGTACTCGCTGACGACCCGGATGTCGAGTTCATCTTTCTGGTGCAGGATAAATTCATGGGCCGCGCCGCGGAGGACATCGCAGCGCTGGAGAGGGAGGGCAAGGCGGAGAGGGGCAGCCTGCGCGCCATCGTCGGCGATGTCACGGACCCGCGCCTGGGCCTTTCTGCGGAAAGTTACGAATCGCTCGCCGATTGGGCCACCGAGGTCTGGCACCTGGCGGGCGCCTTCGACCTCAACGTCCCCGAGGGGCTTGCCCGCAGGGTCAATTACTGGGGGGTGCGTCATACCGTCGATTTCTGCAAGGCCTGCGCCGGCCTTTCCTTCCTGGCCCACTTCAGCTCGGTGGTGGTGCACGCCGAGAGGGGGGGCTGATCATGGAGGAGGAGCTGGACGCCGGCCAGGACCTCGTAAATAACTATTTCATGACCAAGTTCTGGGGGGAAGTCGAGGTGCGCCGGGCCATGCGGGAAGGGCTGCCCGCTATCATCATCCGGCCGGCAGGTGTGATGGGAGACTCCAGGACCGGTGAGACGGACAAGTTCGACAACATCTACCTGACCTTCAGCGTGCTCAACCTCCTCGGCAGGCTCAAAATCCCTCCCCTGTACCTCGGGGAGGGAAAAACGCGGCCCAACTTCGTTCCCATCGACTACCTGGTGGACGCCGTGACCGCCATCATCCGCAATCCCGCCGCGGTAGGCAAATGCTTCCACGTCGTCGATCCCGACCCGCCCACCGCGCGGGAGATGTTCGACGTGATATACGAGCTTACGTCGGGGAAGAAGCCCAGGATCAGCATACCCACCAGCCTGGTGGACTTCGTGGCCAACAAGCTCGGATGGGCTTTCAGTTTTGTGGGCATCCCGCCCGATTCCATGACTTACGTAAACCATGTCGGCCTTTTCGACACCAGCAACACGCTGGAGATGCTCGCGAGCACGGGAATATCCTGCCCGCATATCCGCGACTACTACCCCCGGCTCTACGAATGGTGGCTCGCCAACCGCGACCGCCCGGACATGCAATCGAAGATGTAAACGTCCGCGCATTCGGACAACGCCAGACAGTCTGCATCGCGTAAGCGACAACGCCGTCCGCGGCGTGAAGGTGCCTGTGCCTGGACAAGTTCAAACCAGTGTCTGATGTCCCGCTTACCTGCGCTGAACTTGTCTCAGGCCTGGCACGTGTACGTTACACGATAAAACCGACCCCGATCAGCCGATCAGAAATTCCGGGGGAGGGACATATCTCCACGGTGCAGGATCTTGTAGAAATACCCGAAGTCGTAGGTCACGCCGACCTTGATGGCTCCGCGCGGGCATATGGCCTGGCAGTCGTTGCAGGACATGCAGTCCGGGAAGGCCACTTCCATCATGTAGGCCTTCTTTTTCTTTCCCACCCCCGCCACGTAAAGGCAGGAACCGGGGCAGATGAGGGCGCAGTTGCCGCAGCCGTTGCACTTGTCGTGGTCTATAGCGACGTGGCCGGAGGTGCCGTGCTCCGGGTTGTCGTAAGTGGGTATGGTCATCCTCTCCTTGAGACTGAGATAAGACATATTTACACCTCCCTTAGAAGACGGTCCTCTTACGGCCGTCTTCCCACCAGTCGATCTCCTGCAGCTCCCGCTCGACCATGCCGTCCGGCCTGCCCACCGGGTAACCAAGGGCGATGCCTTCCGTCAGCACGTAGGGCCATTCGATGCCCAGTTTCTTCTTGTACTTGGTGCCGAACTTGAAGACCTCCACGAAACCCACCCAGCAGGTGCCCAGGCCCAGGCTGTGGGCGGCGAGGACCATGTTCTGCCCGCAGATGCCCGTGTCCACGGGAGGCTTGGCCGCACCGCGCTTGTCCATGAGGACAAGGATCACGGTGGGGGCGTCGTGGAACAGCTTGAGCTTGCCCTCGGCTATGAGGGTGATGGCGCCGAAGGGGATGGGGTGCATGAGGTTGGGCATCAACCTCGCGGTCACCTGGGTGTAGAACCAGGCCAGCCTGCCCAGGGGGCTCTTCTGCCAGTTGAGGAAGAACTTGAACACGCGGCAGCGCAGGCGCACGTACTTCTGCATGTCGTCGATCATCTCGCGGTCGCGCACCACCACGAACTTCCAGGATTGCGAGTTGCCCGCCGTGGGGGCGTACCTCCCCGCCTCCAGGATGCGCCGCACCAGCTTCTCCGGCACCTGCTTGTCCTTGTACTTGCGCACGCTGCGCCGCTCCAGTATGACTTTCTCCACCGGGTTCCAGTCCATGCTCTCGTGCCATGTGTACATCTCGCCCGTGCCTGGCGCGGCCTTTTCCCTCACCTCTATATCCATCACTTCGGTCATGTCGCCGCTCCTTTCCTATTCCTCGAACACCCGCGCCTCGGGGGCCGCCGGGACCACCAGGCACTTGAAGAGATTGAGGCGGTTGAGCTGGTTGGTGCCCTCGTATATCTGCAGCAGCTTGGAGTCGCGCAGCATCTTCTCCACCCGCCGGTCGTGCCTGATCCCCGCCTGGCCCATCAACTCCACGGCCAGGTGGCAGTTCTTGATGCCCAGGTCGGTGGCGGCGAACTTGGAGAGGGAAGCCCAGCCCGAGGCTCTTTCCGCGTCCTCCTTCTTCTGCCAGTCCATGATGATCCTGCGGAATATGTGCTTGGTCGCCTCCATCCTGTTGGCGATGGGCATGACGCGGTCCAGGACCGAGGTGGGCATGGCTTTCATATAGTAGTAGAGCGGCTTGATGTTGAGCAGCGCGGCCATACCGTAGAGGCCGTTGATGTGGTTGCACTCCATGTAGGTGAGGCGAGCCAGGGCCACGTTCTTGTACATCTCCGCCAGCAGGCACTGCGCCCACTCGTGATTGATGAGCGGCTTGCCCTCGACCACCGTCTCGCGCGCGAAGGCCAGCGCCTCCTGGAAGGCGCCCCGCGCCACGCCGGCGCCCATGGCCCCCACGCCGGGGCGGGTGAGGGAGACCACGAAGTCTATGACCTGTTGCGCCGTCTCCCTGGAGGAATGCTTGAGCCTCTTTATCTGCTCCGGGTTTATGCACACGTACTCGTCGGGGACGAAGCAGTCCTCGAGGATGATCTCGCTCGCTGGGCATCCTTTCTGCCCCATCTTCTTCTCCATGCGCCCGAAGTTGAAGCCCTTCATATCCTTGTTTATCGCCAGGCACATCATGGTCTCTTCCGGACGGTTGATATCCTCGAAGACGGTGGTCATGTGCCAGGTGGATACGTGGCCGTTGGAGATGAAGACCTTGGTGCCGTTGACCACGTAGCCCCCTTCCACCCTGCGTGCGTGGCACCTCACCTGGGCCTTATGGAGCAGCTCGGTCTCCTCGGCGTCGGTCCCCGCTCCCGGCTCGGTGACCAGGCCCGCTACCAGGCAGGGCTCGCCGCTCTTCTCCCCCTCCACCACCTCGCGGCAGACCTTGTCTATGATGCGCGGGTTCCAGGCCGCGAAGAGGATGGAGATGCCGAAATACTGTACTCCCATGAGGTTGCCTATCCCGGCGCACTCGGAGCAGAGCTCCTCCATCACCGGGACTATCGTGTTCAGGTTCCAGCCCTTGCCGCCGAAGATCTTGGGGATCCAGGCGGTGTAGAAGCCCCACCTGTTAATCTCCTTCACCAGATCCCAGGGGACGTAGGTGGGGTCCTCCTGCATCTTGCGGTCCAATTCCAGGGCGTAAGGCCTGACCACCGTGTGGTTGAAACGGCGAGCCATGCCCACGGCCTGCCTTATCTCGCCGCTTATGCCCCTGGGCATCCTGCCCACCGTGTCCAGGCTGCACATCACGTCCTCCAGCCTGGGATGTTCTTCCAGTAAAGTCGATGCGGTCATACCTTCAAACATATCTTCACCCCCTAACCCTCACCAGGCCGCTTCCCCGTCCAATACCCGCCCGATGAACTTGAGACGCCGCAGCGGCGTGATGCCCATGAGCGACTGTATCTGTTTGGCGTCGCGGAACCTCTTCTCCTGCCCGTAATCCTTCATGTAACCGTAGCCGCCCAGGGCCTGTATGCCGTCGGTTGTCGCCTCCGCGGCCATCTCCGTGACCTGCAGCGCGGCGGCCCTGGACGCGAGCTGCCACCCCTCCTCTTCGCGGTCCACCGCGCAGGCGGCCTTCTCCACCAGCATGTCCGCGACTTTCGCCTTCAAGGACATGTCCGCGAGTACTATCCTCAACCCCGACCAGTCCACGATAAGCCTGCCCCCCTGCTCCCTCTGCCTGCCGTAATCCATGGCCTCCACTAAGGAGCCCTTCATCACTCCGGCGGCCATGGCCGCCGCCGCCACCGAGAGGCGGTCGATGGAGGTCTCGAGGTATTCGCCGGCCTTGCCCTCGCTTCCCAGCAGCGTGCCCGCTACGCCATCGAGCGAGATGTCCACCGCCGGGCATGCATGCATGCCCAGGCTGAGCACGGGCTCGCTCGCCTCCACCCCGGATGCCTTGAGGTCCACGAGGAAGAAGGAATACCCGCTCGCACCCTCCAGCCTGGCCGGCAGAAGCGCACGGTTGGCCACACCGCCGAGCACCACGTACTCCACCGTTCCGGACAGCTTATAGCCGCCCCCCGCACGCGCCGCCTTCGCGCAATGGTCCACCTCATCGGGATTGTTGAAGGAGGGTAAAGCGATAAGGTACTGCTGCAGGGAACCGTCATCGGACACCATCTCCTCGAGCAAGCCGGCTCCCCCCGCCTGCCTGACGATCTCCTGCGCCAGCGCGTTGGTGAAGATCACCCCTCCCAGGCTGGCATCCGCCTGGCAGATCTCGTCCAGCACCAGGCAGAGGGCGGAAACCGGCTCCGCGGACCCGCCCGCTTCCTCCGCGAGCATCACCGCGAAAAAGCCCACCTCCATCGCTTTCGCGAGGACGCTTTCGAAGAGGGGAGCGAAGGGGAACCTGTCTCTTTCCTCCCTCCCATCCACCAACTCCCTGGCCGCGAAGTCCCTGGCCATCTCGTCGAGCATCTTTAGTTCTCCACTGATGGTCCCTCTCATCCCAAGTACCCCCTTCTTTTATGTAATTCCCCACGCATGCGTGCCAGGCCTGGACCTCGCTACGCTCGCCTACGGCGCAATCGCTTACACGATGCAAACGTCCGCAATGTTTACTTATCAATGCGTTCGAGGATGTGGACGCACATGGCCGCCTCACCCATGCCGATGAAGCCGCCCCCGTTCTCGGCCAGCGCCAGACGCGCTCCCTCCACCTGGCGCGAGCCGGCGTCGCCGCGCATCTGCTGCACCAGTTCGTACATCTGGGCCAGTCCCGAAGCCCCGATGGGATGGCCGCGGCATTCCAGCCCACCCGATGTATTGACCGGCAGCCTGCCTCCCAGCGAGGTGGCGCCGGACTCCGCGAAGGGGCCACCCTCGCCGCGGGGGCAGAAGCCCATCGACTCGTACTGCGCCAGCTCTCCGAAGGCGGTGGCGTCGTGCACCTCGGCGAGGTCAAGGTCCTCCGGGCCAAGTTCCGCGGCTTCATAGGCGCGGCGGCTGGCCCGCTCGCCGATGCCCTCGAGTCCGCTGTCCGGGAGCGATCCGGAGGCCAGCACCGAGGCCCGGATGCGCACCGGCTTTGCGTCCGGGAACCTTGTAAGCGCCCGCTCCGAGCAGATGAAGGCGGCGGCGGACCCGTCCCCGATGGGGGCGCACATGGCCCGCGTGAGCGGGTATGCCACCTGGTAATCCTCCAGCACCTGCTCCACGGTCATGTCCATCTGGTACTGGGCCATGGGGTTCATGGAGCCGTTATGGTGGTTCTTGGCCGCGATCACCGCCAGCTGTCTCTGGGTGGTACCGTAGGCCTTCATGTGCATGCGCGCCCCCATGGCGTAGATGTCCATAAAGGCGGTGTGCCCGCCGCCTTTTTTCTCCTTGCCCTCGGCCTTGGCCTCGGCGGCCTTCCTGGCGGCGTCGGCCCTGAAGGCGGCGATCATGTCGTCGACGAATTCCACGTCGGCCCCGGAGGCGAAGCCCTCGAACATCTTCTCCCTGTCCTCGGGCATATAGACCTTCTCCGCGCCCACCGCCAGCACGAGGTCGTAGACGCCCGCCTTCACTGCCATCCATGCATGGTGCACGGCCGTGGAGGCGCCTGCGCAGGCGTTCTCCACGTTGGTGATGGGGATGCCCTGTATGCCCAGGGGCGCCAGGGCTACCTGGCCCCGGATGCAGTGCTGCCTGTGGCTCATGCCCCAGCCGGAGTTGGAGAACCAGGCCGCCTCGATCTCCCCTTTCTTCACCGGCACGTCCTCCATGAGCGCCTGCATGGCCCCGGCGGTCATCTGCTTGATGCTCAACTCAGGGTATTTCTGGAAGCGGATCATGCCTATCCCGAGTATGTATACTTCGTCGCCCATTTCATCCAGCCTTCCTCTCCCTGTCGTAGGTGTCTGGGGTCACGCCCAGTTTTTCCAGCTCCTTCTTTATCACCCGGTGTGTCTCCGTCTTGGGCAGCGCCTCGACCACGCGGTAATACCTGGGCACGGCGAACTTGGCCAGCTCCTGGGAGAGGAAACCGGGAACCGCGGCGGGATCTATTGTCTTCCCCTCCACCGGCACCAGGGTGACCATGATCTCATCCTCCACCAGCTCGGAGGGGACGGCATAGACGGCGCATTCCAGGATGTCGGGGTGCTTGAGCACCGCCTGCTCCACCTCGTAGGCGGAGACGTTCTCCCCTTTCACGCGCATGGATTCGGTGTTGCGGCCCACGAAATAGATGTAACCGTCCTCGTCTTTATAGACGAGGTCCCCGGTGTACAGCCAGCCGTCCCGCATCTTGTCGCTGGTGGCCCCGGCGTTCTTGTAATATTCCACCGAGCCCTTGCGCTCACCCACGTAGCAGATGAGCTCGCCCGGGGTATGCGGTGGGACGTCGTTGCCATCGTTGTCGATGACCCTGATCTTCGCCCCGAGGGGCTTGCCCATGGAGCCCACGGGCGCGGTCTCGAAATTGACGATGAGCACGCCGCCGCCGTCGACCGCCCCGTAACCCTCGTAGATCTTGAGCCCGAAGCGACGCTCGAAGGCTTCCCACATGTCGGCGGGACAGCCGGCGGAGAGGACGAAGCGCACCTTGTTGTCCGCGTCGTCGGCCCTCTCGGGTTGTTTCATGAGGATGGGCATCACCGCTCCCAGGCCGTTGAAGGTGGTCGCCCCGTAGTGCCGCACCTCCTCCCAGAAGCGGCTGGCGCTGAACCTCTCGCCCAGGGCAACGCTGCCGTCGCAGTGCATGGCCGGCGTCACGGTGAGGAAGAGGGCGTTGGCGTGGAAAAGCGGGTAGCATGTATAGGCGATGTCGCTCCTGCCCGTCAGCAGGCGCCCCACGACGGAGATGGCCTTGACGTTGGTGTTGTTGTAGCGGTAGACGACGCCCTTGGGCATGCCGGTGGTGCCGGAGGTATACATGAGCATACAGAGATCGTCTGGGTTGTATCTCTCCGGAGGAGTGGAGGCGTCCGAGCCGGGGCCGTAGGCCTTCGCCAGCTCCTCCATGCCCGGGGGGAGCTCGAAGCCGGAGGAGGCGCCTTCGGTGTTGACGACGACCTTCTCTATCTTGTTCAACCTTTTCTCCACCGCCTGGTAGATGGGCAGCAGGTCGTGGTCGACGACCACGAAGGAGGCGTCGGAGTTGTCGATGACATGGGCCAGCTGGTCTCCGAGCAGTGCGGTGTTCACCGGCACGGTGTACATCCCCAGTTTCTCCAGGCCGAAGAAGACGTCGAGCCAGCGGGGGGAGTTCTTCATGATAATGGCCAGGCCCTTGCCCGGCTTCCCGCCCAACTCCCGCAGGAAGTTGGCCACGCGGTTGGCGTTGAGGTTCATGTCGCGGTAACTAAGCACCTGGTCTTTGAAATAGAGGAATGGCCGGTCTCTCAGCTTCTCCGCCTTCTCCTCCAGCAACTCCGCGTGGGACATGTCCCGCGCGATGGAAAGCCCCCCGGCCTCCCTGATGCTGCGCAGGTTCTCCTTGAGCGTGCCCCTCCTGCGTTCGTCGGCCACGAACAGGGCGAAGGAACGCAGCAGGCGCCAGCCCACCCACGCCCGCCGCAAATACATCTTCCTCTCCTCCGGGGTCATAAGATCACCTCTTTCAAAGCCGTTTATATGCTCGGATCCAGACCGGCGCCCAAGTTACCTGGTCGCATCTTCACTCGCCTTTTTCAGACCCTCAAAAAGACCGTGCCCGTAATCCGCATCTCCCTCAACGGCCGGAGCGCCCGCGCTCCCCTTCGCTCCACCCAGTTGAAGCATGTTCAGGAACTTGTCCATGAAATCGGGGTCTTCGACCTCTTCCGCGTCCATCTCCGCCATGAGGATGAGGGTGAAATACCCCCCGACGTAGAACCAGGCTACTACGCGCGGGTCGAGGTCCTTCCTGACCTCGCCCATCGCCTGGCCTTTCCTGAGCATGTGCTCCGTCGCCCTGATGTTGAGGCTGATGAAGTCCTCGAGTTCCCGGCGGAAATCCTCATCGAAGGTATTGTTGAGGACGAAGGCGAGGAATTTGCGCATGGTCGGGTTCTCGCGCACGAAGGCCAGGTAGCTCCTGGAGACCCTTTTGAGATACTCCAGCGGGTCGTCCCTGCATTCCAGGTAGATGGCGTCGTATCGCTCGATGAGCAGGCTCTCGATATAGCGGCAGCACGCCAGGAACAGCTCCTTCTTGCTGGAAAAATACTTGTAAAGTGTCCCCTCGGCGATTCCCGCCTCCCTGGCCAGGAGGACTGTGGTGGCTTTCTCGTAGTTTGTGCGCGAGAAAGCGTCTATGGATGCCAGGATGATCTCGTTGTACCGGTTCCCCTTGACCATTCTTTGCGCACCATCCCTCAAAGGTTGCCAGTTCCCCTTGTTTCACGAAGATGAAGGAGGAAAAAGCTTGATCATCATGTAAAAAGTGAGCGCTCACTCGCCACTGCTGCTTTTATTTATACAACAATAGCTGGCGTCTGTCAATACAGGCCAGGTTATTTTGTATATCTTTATCATACCTTTCTCATCCCGTGGCCTTGCGAGTCCCCCGGCGCGCCGTTCAGGGGCGGAGTCCCATACAGCGATTACGCTTGTGCCCGGCGCTTATTAATGGATATATTGCTTGTAGAAGGCAGTTTTCCAATCGCATGGAAAGGAGAAAGCATCATGGCCGAGGTCAGGTTCGACGACAGGGTGGCGGTGGTCACCGGGGCCGGGGGAGGGTTGGGACGTGCCCATGCCCTGCTGCTGGCCAGCCGGGGAGCCAAGGTGGTGGTGAACGACCTGGGCGGGTCCGTGGACGGGGTCGGCGGCGACCAGACACCGGCGCAGAAGGTGGTGGACGAGATCAAGGCCGCGGGCGGCGAGGCGGTGGCCAACTACGACAGCGTATCCGAATGGGAAAACGCCCAGAAGATCGTCCAGACCGCTCTGGACGCCTTCGGCAGGATAGACATCCTGGTCAACAACGCCGGCATCCTGAGGGACAAGAGCATGCTCAAGATGACCATAGAGGACTACGAGCTGGTGCGCTCCGTCCACCTCGACGGCACCTTCTTCTGCATCAAGGCGGCGCTTCCCCACATGCGCGAGGCGGGCTACGGAAGGATAGTATCCACGGCCTCGGGAACCGGGGTCTACGGGAACTTCGGGCAGACCAACTACGGCGCCGCCAAGATGGGCATAGTGGGCCTGACCAACTGCGTGAAGCAGGAGGGAGCCAAGTACAATATCCTGGCCAACGTGCTCGTCCCCCAGGCCGGCACGCGCATGACCGCAACCGTCATGCCGCCCAACATTGTCGAGAAGCTGAAGCCGGAGTACGTATCTCCCATAGTCGGTTGGCTTGCGTCGGAGCAGTGCGATGTCAGCGGCCAGATCTACATGGCCGGCGCGGGTTATTTCAGCCGCTCCGCCGTGGTGGAAGGCCCTGGCGTGTTCCTGAACCCGGAGGGCGAGATAACCATCGAGGATGTGGTGTCCAACCTGGACAAGATAAAGAGCCTCGAGGGCGGGCGAGAGTTCGGCAACGTGACCGAGCAGACCGGCTACGTGCTCTCCAACCTCAAGCTGGACTGAGGGGGATTAATCCGGGCCGTCTCTCTGTGGGCGTCAGCATGGCCTTGTCAAAGGAAGGGAGGCCGATGACGTTGACCACGAACTCCCGCGTCTCCCGTATGTTCGCGAGGGTATGCCGGGGCAGTGCGGAGGCGATGGCGATGAGGTCGAGCGGCCTCAATATGGGCATGACGCAGCCGTAGGGCGCCGCGTTCGCCACTCCTTTCGCGTCGATGGTGGTGATCACCGTGACCGGCAGGGGCAGCATCTGTTTGAATTAATCCGGCCGCAGCTCCATTTTCGTCTCACTCCTCTCGACTCATCCGCCGGCGCCTGAGTACCTGAATAGGTGAATGCCAGGCAGCGCGCGAATACACCCTCTTCGATTCTCTATTCGATCGCCGTCAGCGGTATGACCACCTTCCTGTCCCCCAGCATCTCGATCTCGACTTTTACGCCGTACACTATCTCCATGTTCTCGGGGGTGATGATCTCCGTGCCCCCGCAGGCGAAGATCGTTCCGCCCTTGAGTAGCATGAACTTGTGGGAGAAGCGCAGGGCCAGGTTGACGTCGTGTATGGCCATCATGGCCGCGATACCCCTTTCCGCAACCGCTTTCTTTACCGTCTCCATGACCTCCAGTTGATTTCTCAGGTCCAGGTTGCTGGTGGGCTCGTCCAGCAGCATGATCCCGGGCTCCTGGGCGAGGGCCCTGGCGATCACCACCTTCTGCAGCTCCCCACCGCTGAGTTCGTCCAGGTAGCGCAGCGAGAGATCGTCCAGTTCCAGCTCCTCCATGACCCCCTGTACCACCTCGATGTCCTTCCTGCCGGCCCCCCAGTTGATGTGAGGCCTCCTGCCCATGAGCACGGCGTCGAAGACGGTCAGCCTGGCGTTCCCGCTCTCCTTCTGGGCCACGTATCCCATGCGGCGGGCTATCTCCATGCGGTTCAATCGCGAGGTATCCTCCTCCTCGATGAGCACGGTGCCCTTCTGGGGATGCAATATCCTCAAGATGCATTTGAGCAGGGTGCTCTTGCCGGCGCCATTGTTCCCCAGGATAGAGCAGAGTTCTCCCCTGGCGACGTCGAAGGACACTCCGTCCAGGACGGGCTTGCAGTTATACGCGAAGCTTATGCCGTCTACCGAAAGCATCATACCCTCCTGTAGCCCTTGACGAGCAGGTAGAGGAAAAGGGGAGCGCCCATGAACGCGGTTATGGCCCCCACCGGCAGGACGATGGGGGCGATGATGGTCCTGCTCAATGTATCGGATGCCAGGAGCAGCAGCGCCCCCATGGCGCACGAGCCGGGTATGAGAAAGCGGTAATCGCTGCCTATGATCCTGCGCATTACGTGCGGGCTTACCAGGCCTATGAAGGCGATTATCCCCAGGAAGGACACGGCCACCGCGGTCACCAGCGAGGCCAGGAACATGCCCAACATGCGCGTACGCCCCACGTTCACCCCCAGGCTCCTGGCCGTATCGTCTCCGTTTTCCAGGGCATTGTAATTCCAGCGGTTGAGTATGAAGTAAACGGTCACGGGAAGCGTAATCGCCGTCATGAATGCCAGCTCCTGCCAGGAAGCCCGCCCGATATCCCCAAAGGTCCAGAAGACGATGGATGCCACCTGCACGTCGTTGGCGAAATACTGCGTGATCACCGTGGCGGCGGAAAAAAGGGATCCGAAGGCGATGCCGGCCAGGATCATAGCCTCGGGGGATATGCCCCTGTACCTGGCCAGGAGCAGGATGGCCATGGTCGCTGTTATGGCTCCGGCAAAAGCCGCCACGGTGACCAGGTAGGGGTTCTGTATCAGCACCGCGTCCGCGCCCGAGCTCTGCACGCTTCCCGCCCCCATGGCCACAATGGCCACGGCGGCGCCGAAGGCCGCGCCCTGGGATACTCCCAGGGTATAGTCGGAGGCCAGGGGGTTGAGCAGGACCCCCTGCATGATGCATCCAGCCAGGGATAGTCCGACCCCCGCTACCATGGCTGCCAGGACGCGCACCAGCCTGATGTTGATCACGATCTGCGTGGTGCGCTCATCGGCCTGTCCCGCCAGTGCCTTGAGGACATCGATGGGGGAGACGCCCGCGGATCCCAGCGCCATGGAAATAATAGCCAGTACAACAGTGGCGGCGATCACCGCCGCGATCACCAGGACCTTTCTCCTGGTGTACGCGCGGTAACCTTCGCCCACATGTTCCACGGACGCTTCCACGAGCCCGTTAACCTTCCTTTCCCGCTGACGTCATCTTTCCCGGTGCATCAATCCGCGGCGAGATCGATCTCTGTAAAACCGCCGAAATCCGCGGCCATGCGCTCGTACACCGCCTCGCCCACCAGGAACTCGTAGATCTCGTCGGCTTTCTCGACCGGGCCCACGTCCTCGAAGGCGCCGGGGAAGACGGTCTTGCCCATGAAGTAGGTGTCGGCGAGGGCGGTGTCGATATTGGTGGTGTAGTAGTTAAAAGGCAGGTAGCCGTAGAAGCTGCCTTCCTTGACCGCCTTGAGGGTGTCGTAGAGACCGGGGTTGCCGGCGTAATCATCCTTGACCATCTGCAGCCCCGCCTCATCGATAAAGATGATATCCGGGTCCCATTCCAGGAGCTGCTCCTTGTCGATCATCACGCTCGCGCTGGTCCCCGTCTCGTCCACCAAGTTCACGGCGTTTATGGCATCGAGGGGCGGGAAACTGCCCTGGGTGCTCTCTATGCCGTGGGTGCCCTTCATGCCCAGCCCGCCCACGTACACCGTAGGCTTGTCCGCCTCCGGGATGTCCGCGGTGCGCCCTTCCAGGTCATCCTGGCAGGCCTTGATGTAATCCACCACTTCGCTCGCACGCGCGGTGTTGCCGGTAACCTCTCCGACAAGAGAGATGGATTCGAACACCTCTTTATCGAACGTCCCCAGCTGGCCGTAGCTCAGCACCACCACCGGTATTCCCGTCTTGGACTGCAGGTCGTCCGCCTTGGCCGCATCCACGAGGTAAGCGGCGAAGATCACGTCGGGATCGACATTGATGAGCATCTCGGGATCCGGGGTGGAGTCGGGCCCACCCTGGCCGATGACCGGCAGCTCGAGCAGATCGGGATTGGCGATCATGTAAGGGCGGCCGGTGGGCATCTGCGATTCTATGTTCTCGATCCCCACAACCTTGTCCTCGGCGCCCACGTAGCATACCAGGCGCAGGGCGCCCGGCCCGATAGCCGTCACCCTTTCAACCGGCGAGTCGATCTCGACCTGGCGGCCGGCCAGATCGGTCACCACTATCACATCCGGGGTTTCCGATTCCTCGCCCGCCTGGCTGCCGCACCCCGCCAGCAGCATCGCGGCCATGACCACTACGGCCGAAATCGCTACTAAAACCCTCGCCTTTACCGACATGGTACGCTCTTTCCTTTCGCTGCTAGATGCTTTTCAGAAATCAAATCTCCCCTTTGTAAGGCATTTATCAGCAATGCCGTTCTCAGACCCATCCCCGCCCGCGTCTTTCTTTCCAACACCTTCACGCTGTTCGTAATGTCCCAGGTCTCGGCCGTGTCGTTAAAGAAACACCTGGTTGCCATCACGCTCCGACCATCTCCTCCGGATATGGGGCCGCTCCCGCCGTCTGTTTTCCGCGGGCGAATCAGCCCGGCAAATAAAAAACCACGAAGGTCCGCGACCTTCGTGGCCACTGTTTTCCGTTACCGCTTTTATCTTTGCTTCCACGGCGGCTTCTTGCCGCCGATACGCTCAAAGCATTTCATTATCATGATATACATGATGCTCATACGCTGCAACCTCAACCATCAAACACTACATGGCCGGAAAGTGGATCGCACGCGATAAATGGTTTTCCGATGACCGGACGTACATAATAGAGGATGATAAACAGCGGGCGTAAACTTTTTACCCTCATACAAGGACGCGGCATGGCCCCGGACAATGGAGGTTAAGAGCATGGAAAGGGAAGAGGCGATCGAGCTGCTGCGATCCAACCTGCAGGCTGACAACCTGCTCAAGCACTCCTATGCCTCCGAGGCGGTGATGAGAATGCTGGCGAGGGAAAAGGGAGAGGATGAGCACCTCTGGGGCCTCACCGGGCTTCTGCACGACCTCGACCTGGAAATATGCAACGGGGATATGTCCGTGCACGCTGACACCGCCGCGCGCATGCTGGAGGAAAGGGGCGCCCCGGCGGAGATGGTGGATGCGGTGCGCATGCATAACGCCGAAGGCCTGGAGTTGGGGGAGAGGAGCACCGTGCTCCAGCACGCCCTGGCGTCCGCCGAGACGGTCACCGGTTTCATAGTCGCCGCTGCCCTGGTGCGCCCGGACAGGAAGCTGGAAGGAGTCAAGGTGAGTTCCCTGCGCAAGCGCATGAAGGAGAAGGCTTTCGCCCGCGGGGCGCGCAGGGAGGTCATCCTGGAATGCGAGCAGGCCAGCTTCGAGCTGGACGAGTTCCTGGCCCTGGCCCTGGAGGCCATGCAGGGCATCTCCGACGAGCTCGGCCTTTGAGTTCTTTTTGTTCCCGAGACCGGGGTTGGTGGTTTGAGCTGCGGGGTGTTTTGCCGGCCCGAGCCTTGGGGTAACGGTCTCGCTCCGCTCTATACGCTCCGCTCCGACCGACCCCATAGTTCTCGGGCCAGTGGCAGCGCAGACGGGGCGCTCAACAAATGAAGCCGGGTCTCGGGAAGTGTTTTTTATATAGGCGACACCCGGGAGAGGTACACTGCCTTCAGCTATCTCTATGCACGCCTCCCGGCTTTCTGCTGGCTGCCGGGGGTCCCGTCAAGCAATGTCAAGCGCTCTCCAGCAAAACGGTTGCCAAGGCGGCGATGCCCTCTCCACGCCCGGTGAACCCCATCCCCTCCGTCGTGGTCGCCTTGACGCTAACGCAGCCGGGACTCACCCCCATGGTCTCAGCCAGGATAACCCGCATGCGGTCTATGTACGGCGCCAGGCGCGGCTCCTGTGCTATGACTACGCAATCGGCATTGACCACGCGATAGCCCTTCTCCCTCATCACTCCCACCACTTCCTCGAGCAGGACAATGCTGGATATATCCTTGTACGCGGGGTCCGTGTCGGGAAAAAAGGTGCCGATATCCTTTTCCCCGCACGCACCGAGCAGTGCATCCATGAGCGCGTGCACGAGCGCGTCAGCGTCGGAATGTCCCGCCAGGCCACGGTCGTGCGGTACTTCCACGCCCCCCAGCACCAGCCTTCTTCCGGCCTCGAAGGCATGGGCGTCAAATCCCAGGCCTATCCGGTTCTGCAACCGCCAGACCTCCTTTCGACAACAGGGCCTCCGCCAGAACGAGATCGCTCGCATAAGTTATCTTCAGGTTGGTCAGCTCCCCCTCCACCACCCTCACGCGATAGCGGTACCTTTCCAACAGCGCCGCGTCATCCGTCGCCCACACCCCTTCGCGAAAGGCTCGCTCGTGCGCATCGAGCAGTGCCGGCGCACGGAAGCACTGCGGGGTCTGCACCGCCCACAGGCGTTGTCTGTCGGGGGTCCTGGTAACCCATCCTCCCTCGACCTCCTTCACCGTATCCACGACCGGGATGGCGGCGATGATCCCTTCGCAGTCGCAATCCAACAAGGCCTTGATGGCACGCTGAAAGAGCGTCGGGGTGGCCAGGGGCCTTGCCCCGTCGTGTACGACGATAAAATCGCAGGGAGAGGAGAGGGAATGCAGCGCCCGGGAGACCGATTCCTGCCTGCGCTCCCCGCCTTCGACCACGCTGGTCTTTTTGCCCTTGGCGTAGGGGGCGATCTTCTCGAGGGTACGATCGGTATCGTAAGCGTTGACGACCAGCACGATCTCCTCGACCTCGGGAACGGCGGCGACGTTTGAGAGCGAGCGTGCCAGCACCGGTATGCCCGCCAGCTCCAGGAATTGTTTGCCCCCCTTACTGCCGACCCTCTCGCCGCGCCCCGCCCCCGCTATGATGGCAGCCGCCTTCGCAGGCATACTCATCTCTCCTTGAGAGTAGCGAATATCATCCTTCCCGCCGAGGTCTGCAATATGCTGGTCACCGTGGCCTCCACCTCCCGGCCGATAGACTTCCTGCCCTCCTCGACTACCACCATCGTCCCATCCTCCAGGTAGCCCACGCCCTGCCCCTGCTCCTTGCCCTCCTTGATCAGGTTCAGGGTGATCGATTCTCCCGGAAGCACGACCGGCTTGAGCGCATTGGCGAGGTCGTTTATGTTCAGCACCCTGACCCCCTGCAGCTCGGCCACCTTGTTGAGGTTGAAATCGTTGGTCATCACGGGTTGGTTCAGGGACTTGGCCAGGGCGACCAGCTTGGAATCGACCGCCGAGAGTTCGGGAAAATCGAGCTCCTCTATGCGCACCTCAACCCGGTCCTGCCTCTGCAGGGCGTTGAGCACGTCCAGGCCGCGCCTGCCGCGATTGCGCTTGAGGGGGTCTTCGGAATCCGCGATACTCTGCAGCTCGTTGAGGACGAAACGCGGCACGAGGAGTTCGCCCTCCAGAAAACCCGAGTAGCAGATGTCGGTGATGCGGCCATCGATGATAACGCTGGTGTCCAGTATGCGGGCCGGGACGCCGGCCTGTGATCTTCCCGCTTCCCCTTCGTGGCGGGAGCGGGAAGGGCTGAAGAAATTCAGCAGGTCATCCTTCTTCTGCACCGCGACAACGTAACCGATGACCCCGCAGACGGCGTAAACGATGAGGGCGAATGTCCAACCCCACTCCGACACCCATCCCCAATCGGAGCGGAACAGTATAACCGAGGGAAGAAAGGCGACGATAAACCCGGCGATGACGCCGATGACTCCCATCAGGATGTCGGTGCCGGGAATATCCTGGATAGCGTGTTGAAAGCGGTTTAGCAGCTTGGCAGCGTATCTCCCCGCCGCTCCCCCTAAGACGAACCCCAGACCCACTCCGACCAGTATGGATATTATGAAGCCGATAATATAATAGGTTAGGTCGTAATCCGCCAGATAGGTCGCTTTGAACAGCTCTCCAAGCGCATATCCCCCGACTCCCCCGAGAATCATGAAGATAAGTCGGACGAGCAGAACAACCATTATGGATTCAATTCCCTCTTGATTGGGGTAACCCTCCTTTCAACGTATTTCGCCGGGGCGATGATAAAAAATAATAAACCCGGCGTTTGATATGATTATAACCTCAGGAGGGGGAAAAAACCTCCTCGATCATGCGAACTGCCTCCGCTTCCTCCACGTCTACCGCGTACATCAACTCGCTGGCCAGAATGTCCCGCGCCTGGACGAGCATGCGTTTCTCGCCCGACGAAAGGCCTTTCTCCATGTCTCGGAGGGTCAGGTTCCTGACCACCTCGGCGACCTGGAAGATGTCTCCACTGCGGAGCTTGTCGCGGTTCTTCTTGTAGCGGTGGTTCCAATTGCTGGGCATTGGGCTCTGTTCCTCTCCGAGCACACCCAGAACCTTTTTCACGTCATCCTTGCAGATGACGCTGCGCAGCCCCACCTGGAGTGAGTTGTCAGCTGGAACCATGACCTTGAGGTTTCCCTGGCACATACGTAAAACGAAATATTGTTTCGTCTCCCCCTCTACGTCCTTTTCGGAAATGCCTTCGATGACCCCCGCTCCATGGTGAGGATAAACCACAACGTCTCCAACACAAAACATCCTCATCACCTCTCATGTCTGACGGAGTCTCTGCGGTTCTTTTCCACAGACGGAATTATCTGCAATATATCCAATAGATCAGGGTGGTTACGTGTGAGGTTTCGTCTCACCAGGCCACTACTGACATATGAAATCAAAGTCCGCTTCAGAACAATGTTATCCGTTCTACCGGGAAACGATGCTATATATTATTTATGCGCTCAGGTGAGGCTGTATACTCCCAGGGTGTTGATGCGATCGTTCTCCCTCTCCAGAACGCATTTGAGATCCAGGCCAAGCAGACAACAGGTGGCAGCAAGATAGAAGATGGCGTTGCCCAGTTCAGTCTCTATGACGTCCGCGCAGTTGGGGCAGAGTTCCCCCTGGATATGGCTCTTTACGTAATTGGATACCTGGGAAAAACTTACATCCTCGGGAAGTTCCTGCTTGCTGGCTTCCACGCTCAAACATCCGCAGCTTGTCACCGTCTTGGCCAGAGCCCGGTTTACCCTGGTCGCGGCATCCTGGAGTTTCGTCATAACATCCAGGATACTGCGATTGCGTACTAGGTGCTCCGAAACCGTCTTCTGGAATTCCGCGCAATCTGCTTCCTGCATGTCTTTAACCTCCGTCCCTTCCTTTTAAATCAATTATAGGTTCGGCTTTTCGGAGGTGTCAAACCGCCGAATTGACTCATAATTAATCTACTCCAAACGGGTTCGTTGCCTCAAAATCAAAATCTACTCGAAACATGGCACGAAAAACCCCCCTCAGGGGCATGT
>CAYWXM010000038.1:0-22209 GCA_964462595.1 uncultured Actinomycetota bacterium | reverse complement strand
GCGACATGGTCGAGATATGAAAACCCGCCGATTCGGCGGACCGGGGTCATGCAGGGCGAGGGGTTTCGCGGTCTGCGCGGCATGGGGTAGATCCTCTGCTGCGTTGGAAAGGGGATAAGGGCTGGTGACGGGTCTTCTCTTGCGCGGCCGGATGTTTATCTACGCATGTGCCGCCGCTCTGGGAGGCGCGGTGGGAAAGGCGGGGCTCGCATCAACGATGTGGCTGATGGTACCCGGGGCATTGCTTTCCCTGCTCGCGGTCTTCACGCGTAAGCGCGGATGGAAAGCGGGGTGTTCTCTCGCCTGCATGTTATTTTTCTGTGCCGGACTCTACCTCGGGCATACCCGCTACACCGCTTGGCGCGACCGAGGAGGAGAGGTGGGCGAGGCATCCCTGCGGGGCGAGGTGGATGTGGGGTGCCGGGGAGAGCGCGGGGATATCCTGGAGATCCTCGAGGTGACCGAGGTCTTGAGCGGCGAAGTGGCAAGAGCCGGGGACCGCTACCTTCTGCGCAAAAGATACGGCGCCCCAGTTTCGCCTCGCTGGGGAGATAAGGTCCTGGTCAAAGGCCAGGTATTTCTTTTCGAAAGGGAGGATGGGGGGATCTGCGGCAGCCTGGTAGCGGATGAACTGGAGCTGCTTTCGCATACTGGAAACCCCCTGCTCAGGCTGGCCCTTGCCTACCGGGATGTCTTTCAAAGGCGCATGAAGGAGGTGGAAGACACCTCTGCCTCGGGCCTCATCGAGGGGATGGTGCTGGGAGATTACCGCATGCTTAGCGCGCGAGATCTCAGGTCTTTCAGGCTGACGGGACTCATCCATCTCTGTGCAGCCTCCGGGCTGCACCTCGCTATCCTTGCCGGCTTCGTAATCTGGCTGGGTCGCAGGGCTCGCCTTCCGGCGCGCACCATAATGGCCTTGAACGCTCCGATATTGCTGGTCTATGCACTTGCCGTGGGGCTCTCCATCCCCATAATGAGGGCCGCGGTGATAGCCTTGCTCGCGGCGGCGGCTTTTTTCCTGGGCAGGGATTTCGATCTCATCCCTGCCATGGGGATAGCGATCCTGTACCTGGTATGGAAAGATCCCGGGGCGGCCGCCGGGGTCAGCTTCCAGCTCTGCTTCGTGGCTGCCCTGGGAATGGTCCTTCTCTACCGTTCCCTGGGCAAGGCGATGGGGGGAGGCGGCTCGAAAGCGCTTGCGCTTCTTGCGGCTACCCTGGCAGCCCAGCTTGCGGTGGGTCCCATACTTCTCTATCACTTCGGCGAGGTGTCCCTCCTGGCCCCCTTGAGCAACCTCCTGGTACTGCCCCTGGTACCTGCGGTGATGGCGCTGGCCATGCTCTCCTCCCTTCTCGAGGTGGCGGGTTTGCCCGCAGCCGGGGCGCTCATGCAGGCCGCTGTCTTTCTCTCGCGGGGGATAATCGTCGTGGCGCGTAACCTGGCATCGCCGGGGTGGACGGTTCTGCGCATCTACCCCCTCCATCCCATGTGGATGGCCGTTTATTATCCGGCCCTTGCGGCGGCCTTGCTGGCGGGGGGGAGCTGGAGACGGATCGGGCGGGTTGCTCTGGCCGTATTGCTGGCGATCGCTCTCTGTGCCGGGGTATTACCGAACCTGAGCATGCCGGGAGCGGAAAAAGGGATACGCATCACCTTTATCGATGTGGGGCAAGGGGATGCCACCCTGCTGCAGATGCCTTCCGGGGCAACGGTGCTGGTGGACGGGGGCCTGGAGGAGGGGGTGCTGGCAGCGGACCTGCGAACGAGAGGGGTGAGGTGCATCGACGCAGTGGTGTTCAGCCATCCTGATGCCGACCATATCGGTGGGCTCGAGGCGGCGCTCGAGAACTGCGAGGTGGGGATGCTGGTGCATCCGGCAACGAAGAGCACCGGGCAGGCGGGCAGGTTGCTTGCCTTGGCGGAGGAATGCGGGGTGGAGGTGAAGACCATGAGAGCCGGCGATCACCTCCGCCTGGACGACTTGACGCTTGCCGCTTACGGTCCGCCGCGAGTGGTGCCGGAGGCAGCTTCTACTAACGAGTACTCGCTGGTACTGCGAGCGGAAGGCGCAGGGTTTTCCCTGCTTCTCACCGGCGACGTCGAGGAGGAAGGGGAGAACATGCTCATGGATTCGGCGGTTTCGCTCGAGAGCGATATCCTCAAAGTACCGCATCATGGTGGGTTTTGCGAAGAAAACGAGGAATTCTTCTATCATATCGATCCCGAGATCGCGGTGGTCAGCGTGGGGGAGGACAACCCCTACGGCCACCCGTCGTGGGCTACCCTGGAAGCGTTGGAGCAAAGAGGTTGTGCCGTCTACCGTACGGACCAGTGCGGTGATATAGTAATCCATGTGGTGCAGGGCGGCTACCGGGTCGAGCGTGAGAGGTAATGAGCGCCGCCTGCTTCTTTCCCCAGGAGGAATCACAATGAACCCACCCGTCGCGGGCGAGGCTTTTCTCATCTACGGGAACCATCGCCTCCTGGTCGAAGACGAGCTTAATAAAATAAAGGCGAGGATCGCCGAAACAGGCGATCTGGATTTCAACCTGGACGTATTCGAGGCGGGGTCGGATCCCATCGAGGACGTACTTCAGGCCGCGGAAACGCTGCCCTTCGGATCCGACAAAAGGTACGTCATCTTGAAGGATGCCCAGAACCTGAGCGCGGCGGAGGTTAAAAAGCTCGCAGCTTACCTGGAGGATCCCGCCGAGAGCTCCACCCTGGTCCTTGCCGCGGTTGACCTGAAGACGAATTCCACCCTGGTGAAAGCGTTCGGGAAGAGGGGCAGGGTGCGCGAGGTTAGCAAACGCAGGGACCAGATACCGGGTTGGATACGCAGCCGCTTCAAGGAGAGGGGGACGCAGGTCTCGGGAAAGGCGCTGGCCTATCTTCACGAGGCCCTTGGAGACGATCTCATGGCTATCGAGAGCGCGGTGGAAAAGGTCTGTCTCTATCACGAGGGGGAGGAAGCGGTGGAACTCGATGAGGTGGTGTCTCTGGTTGCGCCCTCGGCCGAAAGGTCTATATTCGAGCTGGTGGACAGGGTGGCCACGGGGGACACCGACCAGGCCTTGAAATTGCTGCGGCGCCTGCTGCAGCAGGGAGAGAAAACGACCTACATCATCAGCGCTCTGGCCAGGCGTTTCCGGCTTCTGCTGCTATACCGCGCGTTGCGTGAAGATGGACGGCAGGAAGCGGATATAGTGGATTATCTCAAACTGCCGAAGAACCAGGCGTGGATGGTTGGAAAGAAACTCAAACCCCAGGCTGCGAGGTTAGACGAGGAGACACTGGGAAAGGCCTTGTCGATCCTGGTCAGGGTGGATGCCGGCATCAAAACAGGCGAGTTGGACGAGGAGTTCGCCTCCGAAACGGCGGTTTCCGGCCTTTCCAGCCTTGCCGCGAGGGGAAGAAGAGCTTAAAAAAGGCTCTCGAGATAATGGAAGAACTGCCCGCCCGGTACCGCGCCCTCCGCGGTAGCGGCTCGAAGATATCCGCCACAAGGCCAAAAACCCGCTGTCAACGATTACGGGGGCGTTATTTCATGGATCGTTCAACCTGGATATAAGGTGTTCCGGGTCACTTCGGTATCGGTGGGGAAGGGCTTGACTTATATGCATATATATGAATATTATTGCATAATATGCAATCTGCGAAAAAGGAGCAGCAAATGAAAGTCGGGATAATAGGGGCTTCCGGATATACGGGAGCTGAACTCTTACGCATATTGAGCGGCCACCCGGATGTGGAGGTAGCCTACGTCAGTGCACGCACATATGCAGGGCAAAAGGTAACGGCGCTCTATCCGCATCTGCATTGCTATGGCGACATGGTATTCCAGCCGTTCGATCCCGGTCCATCCCTGCCTCAGCTGGACACGTATTTCATAGCCTTGCCGCACGGAGAGGCCATGCGGGTGGTGCCGCATCTTCTGGAGACTGGAGCGAAGGTCATAGACCTCTCAGCCGACTACCGCCTCAGCGATGCCGATGTCTATATGCAATGGTACGGCTTGGAGCATACATCACCCGGCCTGCTGCCAGAAGCCGTTTACGGATTGCCTGAGATAAACGCCAGTTTTATTTTCCAGGCCAGACTGGTGGCCGTGGCGGGGTGTTATCCGACCGCCGCCATCCTTGCGCTGGCCCCTCTGGCCGATGCTGCTTGCCCTGGAGTGGACGGAGCTATCATAGACGCCAAATCCGGGATCTCGGGGGCGGGAAGGTCTCTTTCACTGGCCACCCATTATCCCCAGGCTGACGGGAGCATCAAACCCTATAGCGTGGGAAAACACCGGCATACCCCGGAGATGGAGGAAGTGCTGTCGAAACTGTCCGGAGCGGACGTGGGGTTGACCTTCACCCCCCACCTGGCGCCTATGAGCCGCGGCATACTGGCTACCTGTTACGTGAACGTTGGCGCGGGAGTCTCGGCCACGCAGATAGAGGATATCTACCAGGCGTTCTATTCGGACAGTCCGTTTGCGGTTCTTCTGGGCAGCGGTAACTTCCCCGAGACCAAGGCGGTATGCGGGAGCAACTACTGCCATATCGGCTGGCAACTGGACGAGGCAAAAGGCATGCTCGTCGTGGCTTCCGCCATCGATAACCTGGTAAAAGGGGCCTCTGGGCAGGCCATCCAATGCTTGAACATAGTGCAGGGCTGGGATGAGGACAGAGGGCTTCAGGCCCCGGGCATCTTCCCCTAAGGAGAGGCAATGAAGGGCAAAAAAATAGAGGGTGGGGTATGCGCCGCAAGGGGATTCATGGCCGCGGCCACGGCCAGCGGCCTCAAGGCCGGGGGGGGCCTGGACCTGTGCATACTCGTGGCGCGGGAGAGATGCGCGGCGGCGGCGACCTTCACCACTAACGCCTTTCGCGCCGCTCCCGTCCTGGTGACCAGGGAACACCTGGAAAAGGACGGTTTTCTGAGGGCGGCGGTGGTCAATGCGGGAAACGCAAACGCCTGGACGGGAGAAAGGGGTATGAAGGACGCCCGGTCCATGGCTGAGATAGCGGGGTGCGAGATGGGGATCGACCCCACAGACGTGGCGGTGGCCTCGACCGGGGTCATCGGGCGCTATCTGGATATGGAAAAGATCGCATCGGGTATAGAGGCAGCCGCCTCTCGCGTGCACGAAGCTGGGTCCGCGGAGGCCGCGCGGGCCATAATGACCACCGACACTTACCCAAAGGAGGCGGCTCTGGATTGCGATGGCTTTTTCCTGGGGGGAATGGCCAAGGGTTCCGGGATGATAAAACCCGATATGGCGACCATGCTTGCTTTTATAACCACGGACGCGGCGATCGAGCCGGAGCAGCTGGCCATGGCGCTGCGATCCGCCGTGGAAAGTACTTTCAACCGCATTACCGTCGACGGTTGCACCAGCACTAACGACATGGTGCTGGCCATGGCCAGTGGTGAGGCGGGGATACGCCTTGACGCCGAGGAGATGGGGGAGCCCCTGAGGGAGTTGTGTTCCCTTCTGGCCCGGGACATAGTCGCTCACGGAGAGGGCGCCACCCGCTTCGTGACCGTACGCGTGCACGAGGCGGCTGACGAAGTCGAGGCGAAGAGGGCAGCCATGGAGATAGCGGAATCCTCCCTTGTGAAGTCGGCCTTGTTCGGAGGGGACCCCAACTGGGGGAGGATCGTCCAGTCCCTGGGACAGGCCATAAAGGACGCCGACCCCGCGATGGTACGGGTCGGCATCGGAGGTGCCACGGTGGCCGAGGCCGGTTTGCCCGTGCAGGTAGAGAAGGCAGAACTCGAGGCGGCAGTGGCTGGAAGCGAGGTCGCGATCGACGTCTACCTCGGGCGGGGAGGGGCGGAGACGGAGGTATGGACTTGCGACCTGAGCTACGACTACGTGAAGATCAACGCGGAATACCATACGTAGATCGGATTAACGGCATGATGCTGGAGAGAATGCGGCGCGAAGGCGCCGGCGACGCCCGGAGGGCGGCGGAACGGTGCGTTTACCTCCAGCTTTCCGGAAGTGGAGGCCCGGCACGTACGCGCTCGGCAGACGTGAGGCTGGATGTGCCCGGGAAGAAGAAGGGATAACGTGATATGGAGAAAGCGCGCGAGAAAGCCAGGGTGCTCATGGAAGCCCTTCCCTACATCAAGGAGTACTACGGCAAGACGGTGGTGGTGAAGTTCGGTGGCAATGCGATGGAGAAAGGTGAGCTCAAGGAGAGGTTCGCTTCCGACATCGTGCTCATGCGCTACGTGGGAATGAACCCGGTGATCGTGCACGGAGGAGGGCCGCAGATAACCGATTACATGCAACGCCTGTCCCTGGAGGTGCGTTTCGTCGACGGGCATCGCGTGACCGATGCCGCCACCATGGAGGTGGCCAAGATGGTGTTGGTGGGCAAGGTGAACAAGGAGATAGTGTCCCTGATAAACGGCCATGGAACCCTGGCGGTGGGGCTTTCGGGCGAGGACGGAAAACTTCTCGAGGCACGCAAGAAGACCCATTCCACCGCCGGCGAGGAAGTGGACCTCGGATTCGTGGGAGAGGTAGACGGGGTCAATCCCGGCATACTGAACAACCTCATCAGGGACGAATTCATACCCGTGGTGGCGAGCATCGGCGTGGATTTCGCGGGGCAGAGCTATAACATCAACGCCGACCTGGTAGCGGGAGCGCTGGCCGAGGCCCTGGAGGCGGACAAGCTCATCTACCTCACCGACGTGGACGGCATATACCGGCATCTGGGGGACGAGTCCAGCCTTATCCCCGAGCTGAACATAGGCGAGGCCCTGGAACTCATAGCGAGCGGTGGATTGAGCAGCGGAATGCTCCCCAAGATGCACAGCTGTATAGATGCGCTGAAGTCCGGGGTAAGGAGAGCGCATATCATCAACGGCACCATCGAGCACGCCCTGCTGCTGGAACTGTACACGGATGCCGGTATCGGTACCATGGTGCGGGCGTGAAGGCAACATCATAAGTTATCGCACGAGACAGGCATGGAGGAAGAAATGGAATACAACCTGGAAAACGCCAAGAGCCAGGAAAAGCATTACCTGATGGAGAACTACAAACGGCTGCCGGTGCTTTTCGTGCGCGGGCACGGCACGCGCCTCTGGGACGATAGCGGCAAGGAATATATCGATTTCGTCTCCGGACTCGGGGCTTGCGTGGTCGGGCATTGCCACGCGGAGGTCATAGCCGCGGTAGCGCGCCAGGCTTCGCAGCTCATCCACGTCAGCAACCTCTATTACACCCGGCCCCAATGCGAGCTGGCCGAGATGCTGGCAAGCTATACCTTCGCCGATAAAGCCTTTTTCTGCAACAGCGGCACCGAGGCCAACGAGGCGGCGATCAAGCTGGCGCGCAAGTACATGCGGCAGGTCAGGGGCGAGGACAGGCACAAGGTCGTATCGGCTCTCAAGTCGTTCCATGGCCGTACTTTCGGCGCGCTCGCGGCGACGGGACAAGCGGACAAGTCCGAGGCTTTCTATCCTTTGCCTCAAGGTTTCGTACACGTCCCCTTCAATGACCTGGAGGCGCTGGAGGAGGCGGTCGATGAATCGACTTGCGCCGTACTCCTGGAGCCCATACAGGGTGAGGGAGGTATTTACGTGGCGGAGACCTCGTACCTGCAGGGAGCGATGGAGATCTGCCGCAGAAAGGGAGCCCTGTTCATACTGGACGAAGTGCAATCGGGGATGGGACGCACCGGCGCCCTTTTCGCCCACGAGCATTACGGCGTGATCCCCGATGCCATGACTATCGCCAAGGGGCTGGCGGGAGGGTTGCCCATAGGCGCCCTGCTGACGACCACCGAGGTCGCGAAGGGTCTTGCGCCCGGCGACCATGGCAGCACTTTCGGGGGCAACCCCGTGGTATGTGCCGCGGCCATGGCAGTTATGATGGTCCTGCAGGAGGAACAGTTGATGGATAACGCCGCCAGGGTAGGCGGCTATTTCAAGGACGGGTTGCTGGACCTGATGCGGAGCACGGATGTCATTGCCGAGGTGAGGGGTGTGGGACTCATGCTGGCGGCAGAGCTGGCGGAGATAGAGGCAAAGGACATAGTGCTGTCTTGCCTGGAAAGAGGCTATGTGGTCAACAATATCGGCGACAGAATACTGCGTTTCCTGCCGCCGCTTTCCATCTCCACCCGCGAGGTGGACGGCCTGTTGGGAGTCCTGGGAGAGCTGCTCGCGGCAGGGAAGAGCGCGATATGAACGGGGAGGGATAAAGATGACGGATTTGAAGGGGCGCGATCTTCTCAGCCTGTCTGACCTCAATGCCGCGGAACTGCTCGAGGTGCTCGACGCCGCCGACACTTTCAAGAGTTCCCTCGAGAACGGAAGGGCGCGGCAGAGCCTCGAGGGCAAGCTGGTGGCGCTGATTTTTCAGAAGCCTTCCACCCGCACCAGGGTGTCCTTCGAGGCTGCCGTGGATCACCTGGGTGGCAAGCCCATTGTCCTCAATGCATCCGAGATGCAGCTGGGCCGGGGGGAGACCATAGCCGATACGGGAAAAGTGCTGTCGCGCTACGTGCATGCCATAACCCTGCGCACCTACGGCCAGGATGAGGTGGAAGAGCTGGCACGGTCCGCGGATGTGCCGGTCATCAACGCCCTAACCGACCTGGAGCATCCCTGCCAGGTGTTGGCCGACCTCATGACCATAAGGGAGCGCAAAGGGGGCCTTTCGGGGTTGAAGCTGTCTTACCTCGGGGATGGGAACAACGTCGCCAACTCGCTCGCCCTGGGCTGTGCGCTGGCGGGCATGGCCTTTACCGCCGGCTGTCCCCGGGGATACGAACCCGATACCGGGATAATGGAATACGCGCGTTCGATCGCGGGGGACAAGGCGGTCAGGGTAGTAGACGACCCCGGCGAGGCCGTCTCCGGCGCCCACGTGCTATATGCGGACGTCTGGACCTCGATGGGGCAGAAGGAGGACCACAAGAGGATGCGCGACCTGGAGCCGTTCCGGTTGGACGGAGACCTGCTTGCCTCCGCGGACCCGGAGGCGATAGTCATGCACTGCCTGCCCGCCCATCGAGGCGAGGAGATCACCGGCGAGGTGATCGACGGCCCCCGCTCTGTGGTATGGGACCAGGCGGAGAATCGCATGCATGCGCAGGCGGCGCTGCTCGACCTGTTGATCGGAGGATAAGCTGGAGGCGCGAGGTGGATAGACGACGGAGGAGGGATATCATCAGGGAACTGATAGAGTCCGATCCTCCCGCCAGCCAGAGGGAACTGGTGGCCAGGTTGATCGAGCGGGGAGTGGATGCGGACCAATCCACGGTCTCGAGGGATCTGAAGGAGATGGGAGTCTACCGCATGCCCGGGCCGCACGGTGGGGCGATATACGGTTTTCCGGGGGAATGGGGTATCCCATCTAACAGGGATGAGTACCGGCGTGCCTTGAAGGAATACGTCATCAGCATCGAGGCCAGCGGGAACATGATCGTCCTGCGTACGGCGCCGGGGAACGCCCAGGCCATGGCCGCCATACTGGACAGGGCAAGGCTGAGGGAAGTGGCGGGAACGGTGGCTGGCGACGACACCATATTGGTCGCAGTGAGGGAGGGTTTCGAGGCTAAGGACCTGGCGGCGGTATTTCGAGAGATCGCGGGTTGAACGAGAGGAAGCAGGCAGAAAACGGGGTTTCGGGGCATCGCGGGATAAAGAGACGGGAGAGTGAAAATGAAGGAAAAGGTGATCCTGGCCTATAGCGGCGGATTGGATACATCGGTGGCCATAAAATGGCTGGAGGACAGGTACGGCATGCAGGTGGTGGCCCTTGCCGCCGATCTGGGGCAGCCTGGCGACATGGAAGCCATCCGCCAGAAAGCGCTGCAGGTGGGCGCCGCGGACGCGGTGACCCTGGACCTCAAGGAACGTTTTGCCGAGGAATTCGTTCTCCCTGCGCTGCAGGCAAACGCGCTCTACGAGGGCAAATACCCGCTGGCAACCTCCCTGGCCAGGCCGCTCATAGCCTCGGCCATGGTGGAGGAGGCAAAAAAACGGGGTGCCTCGGCCGTCGCTCACGGCTGCACCGGCAAGGGAAACGACCAGGTCCGTTTCGATCTCGCCACCATGGCCCTGGGTCCCGAGCTGAGGATCATAGCCCCCCTGAGGGAATGGAGCATGTCGCGCGAGGACGAGATAGCTTACGCGCGGGAACACGGTATCCCGGTGCCGGTTACGGTGGAAAGCCCTTATTCGGTGGACGAGAACCTGTGGGGCAGGAGCTGCGAGGCGGGGGTTCTGGAGGATCCCATGGTGGAGCCGCGCGACGACGCCTACGAATGGACGGTTTCTCCCGAGCGGGCTCCCGACGAGTCGCTTTACGTGGAGATATCCTTTACCGCCGGGCGTCCCGTAGCGTTGGATGGAGAGGAGATGAGACCGGCATCCCTGATCGCCAGGCTTAACGAGCTGGGCGGAAAATGCGGAGTAGGCCGCATAGACATGGTGGAGAACCGCCTGGTGGGTATCAAGTCCCGGGAGATCTACGAGGCGCCTGCCGCCGCTATCCTGATAGAAGCCCATCGCGCCCTGGAGTCCCTTACCCTGACCCGGGAGACCATGCATTTCAAACCACAGTTGGAGGCGAAGCTCGCGGAGCTGGTCTATTACGGGTTGTGGTACGACCCGTTGCGTGCCGCCCTCGCGGCCGCCATAGCGTCGACCCAGGAGAAGGTGAGCGGCGAGGTGAAGGTGAAACTGTATAAGGGCGCGTGCACCGTGGTGGGAAGGAAGTCGGTGTATTCCCTGTACGACTACTCGCTGGCCACCTACGACCGCGCCGATAGATTCAGCCACCGCTCGAGCGAGGGCTTTATCGAGCTGTGGGGACTTCCGCTCAAGGTGTGGGGCATCAGGCAGGGAGGCGGGGGTGGCGGCGGCGAAGGAAAGGGATGAGGGATGAAACTCTGGGGAGGCAGGTTCGAGAAGGATACGGAGGGCCTGGCGCATGCATTCAGCTCGTCACTGCCCTTCGACCGGCGCCTTGCCCTCTACGACCTCGCCGTCAGCGCGGCCCATGCTCTGGCCCTCGAGGAATGCGGCGTCCTCTCCGTCCGGGAAAAAGAGGGTGTCCTGTCCGCCCTGCAGGATATAAGGGGCGAGATGGAGAGCGGCACCTTTGACTATGCCGACGACGAGGATATTCACAGCGCGGTTGAGCGTTCGCTGGTGGAGAGGCTCGGCGACAGCGGTGCCAGGCTGAGGACCGCCAGGAGCCGCAATGACCAGGTGGCGGCCGATCTGCGGCTCTGCCTCATGGAGACCTCCACGCGCCTTGGCCAGCGCTTGATGGACCTGATGTGGGTTATCCTGGAGCAGGCGGAGGCGAATATGGGCGTGATCATGCCCGGTTTCACGCACCTCCAGCCCGCGCAACCGGTGCTGCTGTCCCATCACCTGCTGGCTTATTTCGAGATGTTCAGACGCGACTTACAGAGGCTGGAGGAGGCTCGGAAGCGGCTCGATTGCTGTCCCCTGGGAAGCGGGGCGCTGGCGGGGGTGACTTTTGCCCTCGACCGGCGTATGATCGCGGATGAGCTCGGTTTCAGCTCCCTGAGCGCCAACTCCATAGACGCGGTTTCCGACCGCGACTTCGTGGCCGATCACCTGTACGTATATGGCATGACCGCCGTGCACCTGAGCCGCCTGGCGGAGGAGCTGATATTGTGGTCGACGCCCCCCTTCTCCTTTATTGCCCTGGACGAAGCATATGCCACAGGCTCCTCCATTATGCCCCAGAAGGCCAATCCCGACGTGGCGGAACTGGTACGTGGCAAGACGGGCAGGTTGATCGGCCACCTCACCGCGCTGATGGTCGTGCTCAAAGGACTGCCCCTTGCCTACAACCGCGATCTTCAGGAGGACAAGGAGGGCCTGTTCGATGCCTCCGATCAGCTGGCATCGATGCTCGAGGTAACCGCCCGCGCCCTGGAGACGTCGGCTTTCAACGCGGATCGCCTGCGCGGTGAGGCCATGGTGGGCTTTACGAACGCCACCGATCTCGCGGATTACATGGTGCGCAAGGGAATTCCCTTCCTGCAGGCGCACAACTCCGCTGGAAAGCTGGTGCGTACCTGCATCGAAAGGGGCATACGCCTGGAAGACCTGCCTCTGGACGACTACAGGAAAGAGGAACCCCTTATCGGAGAGGATATCTACGAGCGGATATCCCTGGAGGCATGCGTGAAAGCCCGGGACCTGGCGGGAGGCACGGCTCCCGCGCAGGTCGAGAAAGCCCTTTCCGAGGCACGCGGCTGGCTGGAGGCGCTCCGCCCCTGACGCCTTTCTGCGCCAGGCCGCACCGCCATGTAACCCGCCTGTCTGCGCACTTCCTCCCCTTCCAGGGCAACGCAGGGAAGAGCATTAACCACCCACCCCCCGAGGCCAGCGACGCGCAGCGCTGTGGGGCCAGGATTTATCCTGGCCCCACGTCCCATTACCACAGACCAGCGACGCGATACATGACGAGAACAGAGCAGAATAAATGCCAATCGAGGAGGTAAGCCGCGGCGGTTAATGGATATACTAATGAAAGTGATTAAGCACGAAGAAGATCGGGAAGGTGACCTGGCTTGAGCGACGCGGAAAGACTGGCCGAGGCTTTCGAACAGCTGGCCGAGCTTTCGGAGATAAAAGGGGAAGTGCGTTTCAAGGTGAACGCATATAACCGCGCCGCGGAGGTCGTGAGGTCGCAGGGCGAAGAGCTGCTGCAGCTGGACGAGGTCAAGGAACTGCGCAGATATCCCGGCATAGGGGAGGGTATAGCCAAGAAGATACTGCAGTTCAAGCACGATGGGGTCATCTCTAAGCTCGAGGAGCTGAAGGAGGAGGTACCCATTGAGCTCATCGCCATGCTGCGGGTGCCGAACCTGGGCCCCAAACGCGCGAAGCTGGTGTATGACGAGCTTGGCGTGCGCACCATAGAGGAACTGCGTCAGGCGGCGCAGGAGCACCAGCTGGCCGATCTCCCCGGCCTCGGCCCCAAGGCCGAGCAGAACATCCTCGAGGGCATAGAGCATATGCAGGCCGATTCGGGCAGGCTTCTCCTGCATCAGGCGCATCGCATCCAGGAGGAGATCATGAAGCTTTTGCAGGAGAGGGTACCCGGACTTACCGTCTCCCCGGCCGGAAGCCTACGGCGCATGAAGGAGACCATCGGCGATATAGATATACTTGTGGGCAGCAATGAACAACAAGAGGTGATGGAGACATTCTGCACCCTGCCTAACGTGGGGAAGGTACTGCTGCGGGGAGATACGAAAAGCACCATCGTCACCCGTGCCGGCCTGCAGGTGGATCTCAGGGTGGTGAGCCCTGGCGATTTCGGAGCGGCCCTGCAGTATTTTACCGGCTCACAAGCGCATAACGTCCACCTGCGCGAGATCGCCAAGAAAGAGGGCATGAAGATAAACGAATACGGGGTTTTCCGGGTGGCGGGCAACAAGCGCCTTGCCGGCAAGACCGAGAAACAGGTATACAAGGCCCTCGGTATGGCGTGCCCCCCACCCGAGATAAGGGAGAACCGCGGGGAGATCGAGGCGGCTCGCAGGGGAGAGCTGCCGGTGCTGCTCGAGCGCGGGGACATCGCGGGCGACCTGCACTCTCATACCAAGGCCAGCGATGGCATCGCCAGCCTGGAGGAGATGAGGGGGGCGGCGGAGAGGCTGGGATATCGCTACCTCGCCATAACCGACCACGCCGCCAACCTGAAGATCGCGGGAGGGCTGGAGCCCGACAGGCTGGAGAAGCAGGTCGAGGAGATAAGGAGGTTGAACGACGCGGGGGACTCGCCCGTCACCCTCCTCGCGGGTTCGGAGCTCAATATAGACAACGAGGGAGGTATTGACTACGAAGAGGATATGCTGTCCCTCCTGGACATAGTAATCGCCTCCGTGCACGGCGGTTTCAGGCAGGATCGAGAGCAACTAACGCGCCGCATCGTGAAGGCCATGCAAAATCCGCACGTGAAGGTGATAGGCCACCCCACGGGCAGGTTGATAGGGCAGCGTCCGCCCTACGAGCTGGACTTGCGGGCGGTGATGAGGGAAGCGCGCGACACAGGGACCGCGCTGGAGCTTAACGCCTTTCCCGAAAGGCTCGACCTGGGTGACGAGAAGCTGATGGAGGCCAGAAAACTCGGGATAAAGATATCCCTGGGCACCGACGCCCATCGCCCCGAGCACCTGGATTTCATGCTCTACGGGGTCGCAACGGCGAGGAGGGGATGGTTGGGGAAGGGCGACGTGCTCAACACCATGGATACCGTGGAGCTGCTCGAATGGCTGTGGGAAGGCCGCAGCCGGAGATGACGCAAGTGCTACCCCAGTGGGGTGAAAAGCTCATATAATATGGCTAAGATCGCCGCGTTTATTAACGGCATTCAAGACGATAGCGAAAACAGCGGGTGCGTGCCCGGTGGGCCGTGGAAACAGGGGAGGGGTGAGCATGGAGATAAGGCGGAACGAGATAATACCCCTGGGGTATGGTAAATATTACCGTTCCGACAAGATCGTCGGTCTGGAGCCGATCGAGGATGAAAGGGGCCCGGCAAGGCGCACCCACGTTTACGTGGAGGGTCGCATCGACCCGGTGGTGGCGTCCCGCTCCGAGGAGGCGATCTTAAAAGACCTGGCTATCTCCCAGGAGGAGTACGAGGCTTCCCTGGTTCTGGGCATGCTGGAACGCGTGATGCACGAGATGGAGAAGGTAGGGCCGATACTCAGGAGGAGCATCCGCGAGGAAACCGGGCTGGATATAGACGACCTCATCCTGCGCGTGAGGCGCGTTCTATCCCGCGAGGACGAGGGCGACGAGTTCGACCAGGGATCCCTGTTCACTTCCTGAGCGGGACGTATGTAAGCGATGTTTGAAGGCACCGGCATCGAATAAGGAGGTTGGAGTTGAAACTCGAGGAGATCTACAAGCTGGCTGTGCAGATGGGCATTGAAAAAGATCCCCGTGGCAAGGCGGAGATAAAAAGGCTGCTCGCGCAGAACAAGGAAAAGTACGATAAACTGCCGGAGAAAGAAAAGGAATATTTCGACGTGTTGACCCTGGAGAACCCCTTCCCCGACTCTCGCATCCTGGTGGGCGATCCCCGGACCGAGGTAAAGACGGTTCTGGTGGGAATAGATATGGAAGGACCGGAGGTGCTCCTGGCGGATCGCCTGCGCGAGAAAGGCGAGGCGGTCGACCTCATCATAAGCCATCATCCAGAAGGGCAGGGCCTAGTCAACCTGGACAAGGTAATGGCCCTTCAGGCGGACGAGTGGTACCGCCACGGTGTGCCCATAAACGTAGGGGAGGCGCTTATCGGCAAGCGCATGCAGGAGATATACCGCGCCTTTCTGCCCCGGAACCACGACCGCGCGCTTGATATGGCCCGGCTGCTGGACATCCCGTTCATGAGCATGCATACCGTGGCGGATAACCAGGTACAGGCATATCTCAACGATTACTTCGCGCGCAAGAAGCCGCTCACGGTGGGGGATGTGATCGACCGTCTGCTCGATATCCCGGAGTACCAGGCCGCCGCGCGCATGCAATGTGGGCCGGTGGCCATAGTGGGAAGTAGGGAAAACAGGACCGGAAAGATCATGGTGGATATGACGGGAGGTACCGAAGGCCCACAGGAGGTGCTGGAGAAACTGGCGCAGGCAGGGGTGGGCACCATAGTCGCCATGCACTACTCCGAGAAGCACAAGGAAGAGGCGGAGAAGCAGAAGATCAACGTGATAATCGCGGGGCATATCGTATCCGATTCCCTCGGAGTCAACCTGATCCTCGACCGCCTGGAGGAAAAAGGCGTGCGCATCCTGCCCGTTTCGGGGCTGATCCGGGTTTCCAGGGCACGCAAGAAGACGGGACGTACCCGGAGTTGAAGCGGCGAAGGAGCCCCGAGGTCTGCATGCAAGTCTTGCTTGAAAAAGAGGCCGGAATAGATTACAGGTAGATTGACGAAGTGTATCCGGGAGCGTGACCGGTCAATAATTGATCAAGCGGAGGGCAGGATGAACGAGGGTTACCAGCTTCTTGAACAGGGAGAACGCCTGCTGGCCGAGAACCGTATCGAGGAAGCCATCGAGCGTTTTCGCCGCTTCCTGGACGACTTTCCAGACGACATCGAAGGACAGTACCAGTTGGGCATCGCTCTTTACGAGAAAGGCGACCTGGAAGAGGCTGTCTTGCGTTTCGAGAGGGTGAAGGTGCTCAGCTCCGAGGATCCTCGTTCGTATGACGGCATGGCCCTGGTGATGATGGAGAAGGGCGATTTCGAGTCCGCGGTCGAGCTCTACAACGAAGCCCTGGAGAGGGACCCTGATAACGCCGATCTTCTCAACGAGCTGGGCATAGCCTACCACGAGCTCGGGGACGAAGATATGGCCCTGTCTATCTACGAGCACGCCATGCAACTGGAGCCGAATTTCGGCTATCCATATTACAACAAGGCGAGGTTGCTGGTGGCCAAAGGACGTTACGAGGAGGCCATCGCCAACCTCCAGACCGCGATCAGCCTGTATAAAGGGGAGAGGGAAAAGCTGACCGACGTCCTCTTCGAGCTTGCGGGGATCTACGAGGACATGCTGGATGACGCGAAGGCTGTAGAGGTCTACTCCGAGATACTCATGCTCGACCTGGACAACCTGGAGGCGCTGGTGAGCCTGGGCTCCATACACCTGGATAATGGTGAGTACGAGAAGGCAGCCGCGTATTTCGACCGCGTCATCAAGCTGGACCCCAAGAACGACAGTGCCTACCTGGAGAAGGGCTATGCCCTGGGCTGCATGGGGGACGTGGAGACGGAGCTCGAATACCTCGATAAGTGCCTGGCTATAAATCCCGAAAACAAGTATGCGCTGAGCAACAAGGGCGCAGCGCTCATGGAACGCGGCATGCTCGACGAGGCGGAGGGGTTTTTCCGGCGCGCCATTGAGGTTGACTCCGAATATTCCTGGCCATACTACAACCTGGCCTGCCTTAGTGCGCTGCGCGGAAGGAAGGGACCCTGTGCAGTATACCTGAAAAAAGCACTGGACCTGGACCCAGCGCTTAAGGAGGATGCCATGCACGACACCTGCCTGGAGAAATTGCGCTACAGCGAATCCCTGCGCAGGCTGCTGGAATAAAACCCGTCAGCGTCAACCGGCGGCCTTGCCGACGGTGATGATTATCTGTGAACCCGGTCCGGCTGAAGCCCCTCCTCCCGGGAACTGGCTGATAACCATGCCCACCTGCGAGGCGTCCGATAGGCTGTATACGACTTTATAGATAAAGCCGGCGCCCGTAAGCGTATCCTTGGCAGCGGTTTCGCTCATGCCCACCACGTTGGGCACGCTCGTCTGAGGCGCCGGCCCCTGGCTGACGGTGATCGAGACCGAGGACCCGGTGTTGACGGATGTGCCCGAGAGCGGTGACTGGTTGATGACGGTGCCCCTGGCGACGGTGTTCGAGTAGGCATAACTCGCTACGGGATTCAAACCTGCCCCGCGGATGGCCTCCAGGGCGGCACTCTCGCTCATGCCTGTTACCCCCGGCACGGTGACTTTCTGTACCTGAGAATTATGTATGGTGCAGGTATCCGTTGGCTCTTCTCCCCGCCTGTAGGACCTCGTTTCGGTGTGAGGGCAGAATGGGGTCGCCACCATGCCGCTCTCGGTGCATATGGTCACCGTTACCCATTCAGATTCATCCTCATCGCCGTCGAACTCCGCCTCGGGGAAATCGGACGGAGGTACGTTCTCCAGCGCCTTCTCCATGAATTTCTTCCAGATCTGGGCCGGAAAGGTCCCGCCGTAGACGGTGATGCCGTGGACGCTGCGCATGGGTATCCTGCCCTCGGGATAGCCTACCCAGACTGCGGCGGAGAGATCGGGCGTGTATCCGCAAAACCATGCATCCGCGTAATCGTCCGTAGTCCCGGTCTTTCCGGCTTGCGGGCGGTCGATACGGGCGGCCCGGCCCGTACCGTACCTCACGGCGTCCTGGAGGATGGAGTTGACCACGGCTGCCACGTCCTCGCGCACGACCTGCTTACCCTTGGGGTGGTTCTCGAATATGATATCACCCTCGGCGTCGGTGACCTTGGTGACGCAGACGGGTGGCACGTAACTCCCGTTGTTGGCGAGGGTGCCGAGAGCGCTCGCCATCTCCAGCGGGTTTACCTCGCTCGTCCCCAGGGCTATGGAAGGATAGGGCGGGATGGTCGATTTGATGCCCATGGCCTGGGCCATCTGGGCGACCCTCTGGGGCCCCACGTCCCTTATGATGCGGGCATAGACCACGTTTACCGAGCGTACGGTGGCGGTATACACGTTTATGCTGCCGTAGCTCGAGCCTTCGGCGTTACCTACCTTCCACTTCGTGCCGTCCGGAAACTCGAGGGTGGTAGGAGAGGAGTCGTAGGTCTTGTAAGGAGACATGCCGTTGCTGATGGCCGTGGTGAGCACGAAGGGCTTGAAGGACGATCCCGGCTGGCGCCCTCCCTGTGCGGCGATGTTGTACTGCAGCTCGCTGTAATCCGTTCCCCCCACCATGGCCTTTATCTCGCCGCTGCGGGGATCCACGGCGCAGATAGCGGCGCTGGGGTCTCCTTCCCGGTTGAGGGTAGTTGCGATCGCCTCCTCCGCGAATTTCTGCAGCGTGGGGTCGAGGGTAGTGTAAACGCGCAGCCCGCCGCGGAAGATGATGTCGTCCGGCGAGAGATCGCCGAACTTGGCCCTTATATCCGGGTCGGCGGCGAATACGTCGTAAAGATACTTCTTGACGTACTCGACGAAATAGGGGGCGATCGGGCTGGGGGCTTCCTCGGGGATAGGTTGTACCGCGACCTCCTTGGCCTTCGCCTCTGCGCACTGCGAGGACGAGATGTATCCCAATTCCTCCATCTTGTCCAGGACCACGTTGCGCCGGCTCCTCGCAGCCTCGATGTTGAGGTAGGGGCTGTAGTAATTGGGTATCCTGATAACCGCGGCGAGCAGCGCCGCCTCCTCGAGGGACAGCTCGGAGGGCTGCTTGGCGAAGAAGGTCTCGGAGGCGGTCTTGACCCCGTAGCAACCCTGGCCGAAATAGACGTCGTTCAGGTACATCTCGAGGATCTTGTCCTTGGAGTACTGGCGCTCCAGCTGGTTGGCGAGGCAGGCCTCCTCCAGCTTTCTCCAGTAAGTCCTCTCCTTTCCGGTCAGGGTGTTTTTGACGTATTGCTGAGTTATGGTCGAAGCCCCCTGTACCACCTGGCCCTGCACTACGTTGGTCCAGAAGGCTCTCGCTATGGCCTCCCAGTCAACGCCGCCGTGATGGTAGAAGCGCTCGTCCTCTATGGCGATGACCGCATCCTGGAGATCCTTGCAGATCTGTTCCAGGCTTACGTTCTCGCGGTTCTGCTCGCCGTGCAGCTCGGTTATCAGGGTATCATCGGCGGCGATTATCTTGGAGGTCTGATCGAGCTGGCGCTTTTCCAGGTCCTCGAGGTGGGGGAGGCCCATGCCGGTGTAAAACCAGAAGAGAAAGCCCCCTGCTATCAGCGCTATGCAGAGAGAAAAAGTCAAGGCTATGCGTAAGAATACGCGCATCTTCCACCTCGCAAAAGCAAGATATCGAATCTTCGCTCTGTTCCGATTTTACCTTATTGTTTGACCGCCGCGTAGGGTCGTTTTGTTCCCTTTGACCTGGAATTATCTTCGCCACCGCTCCACGCTTCCCTTTCCATTACGTCTGCTGGCAGAAACGGAGGGCTTCCCGCGGAGCTTTATCCGGAGATACGTTCGACGGAGTGGTTGCGCCGGGCAGGACTTGCTTTACCCCGACCGCTGGCTTGCTGTATCCTTTTCTCGACATTGAGGAGGATAAATAGATGGCGCTGGATAAGGACCTCGCGCACCAGATGAGGGTTATCCTCTCGGGAACGGCGGAATGCCTGCCCGAGGGGGATCTGCAGGCCAAGGTGGAGAAGGCCATAAAGGAGGACCGCCCCCTGAAGGTAAAGCTGGGTGTGGACCCCACCCGCCCCGACCTGCATCTGGGCCACGCCGTGCCCCTGCGCAAGCTGCGGCAGTTCCAGGACCTGGGCCATACCTCCATCCTGCTCATCGGGGACTTCACGGCCCTGGTGGGGGATCCCTCGGCGCGGGACGTGACCCGTCCCCAGCTCACACCGGAGGAGGTGAAGGCCAACGCCGAGAGCTACGCCGAACAGGCTTTCCGCATCCTGGACAAGGAAAAGACCGTGCTGGACTACAACAGCCGCTGGCTGGCTCCACTCAATTTCGAGGAGCTTCTTCGCCTTACGGCCAACTTCACCGTGGCGCGCCTGATCGAGAGGGACGATTTCTCCAAGCGTTACGCGGAGAACGTCTCCATAGGGCTGCACGAGTTCCTCTATCCCGTCATGCAGGCTTACGACTCGGCGGCCCTGGAAGCCGATGTGGAGATAGGGGGGACCGACCAGATCTTCAACCTGCTGGCGGGCAGGGAACTGCAGCGGGCCCTGGGGCAGGAGCCGCAGAGCGTGCTCACCCTGCCCATACTGGTGGGTCTGGACGGCGAGAAGAAGATGTCCAAGAGCCTGGGCAATTACGTCGGCCTTACCGATCCGCCGCAGGAGATGTTCGGTAAGCTCATGTCCCTGGCCGACGAGCTCATGCCGGATTACTTCAGGCTCACGACGGCCCTGGAACCATCCGAGGTGGACGAGATCCTTAACGATATCGAGGCAGCCAGGCTGCTTCCGGTCAAGGCGAAGAGGCGACTGGCCGGGGAGGTGGTCGGGCTGTACTGGGGAGTGACGGCGGCCCGGGAGGCGGAGAAGGCCTTCGACCGCGTGCACGTGGATAGAGAGCAACCGCAGGATGTACCCGAGGTGCGCGTGGAGAGAGGCGAATTCAAGCAAGGCCGGATATGGCTGCCACGCCTCCTGGTCCTGGCAGGCCTGGCCTCGTCCTCCAGCGAGGGCAGGCGCCTTATATCCCAAGGAGGGGTAAAGCTGGGCGACGAGGTGGTGGAGGACGAGGGCAGAGAACTTACGGCGGAGGAATGCGAGGGACTGGTTATCCAGAAAGGAAAACGCCATTTTCGCAGGATAAAGACGATATAGGGGCGTAAAACCCTGTTTGACATGCCATTTTGCGAGTGTTATTATGAAAGTTGCGGCAAGGCCGCCGGGTTTATCCCGATTGATAGAAGGAGGCGGTATTCCGGATACTTAAGGATTTTTGTGAGTCAGTGTCTGGACGCCGCTGGAAAAAGCGGTTTTTTCTTGCCGCATTATTGACAGAGCGAAATGTGCGTGCTACCTTGTAGCATTGTTGAATTCGGTGCTTGAATCGCGTTCCTTGAAAACTAAACAGCGTAACAGAGAGAGAAATTGAGCTCCAATCAATTCCGTTCAGATCCGTCGCAAGATGGATCACGGTCAGTATGGAGCCCGGATACACACTTCAGAAGCATGTAAGTCCGCAAGGACTGCATTTTCTTTGGAGAGTTTGATCCTGGCTCAGGACGAACGCTGGCGGCGTGCCTAACACATGCAAGTCGAGCGGACCGACCCCGTCTCTTCGGAGACGGGGTCGGTTAGCGGCGAACGGGTGAGTAACACGTGGGTAATCTGCCCCGAAGACTGGGATAACTCCGGGAAACCGGTGCTAATACCGGATACCTTGACCATACCGCATGATGAGGTCAAGAAAGGTTGCTTTGCTTCCGCTTCGGGATGAGCCCGCGGCCCATTAGCTTGTTGGTGAGGTAACGGCTCACCAAGGCTACGATGGGTAGCCGGCCTGAGAGGGTGTACGGCCACACTGGGACTGAGATACGGCCCAGACTCCTACGGGAGGCAGCAGTGAGGAATATTGCGCAATGGGCGAAAGCCTGACGCAGCGACGCCGCGTGGACGATGAAGGCCTTCGGGTTGTAAAGTCCTGTCAGGAGGGACGAAGCGGACTTGTCCGTGACGGTACCTCGGTAGGAAGCTCCGGCTAACTACGTGCCAGCAGCCGCGGTAAGACGTAGGGGGCTAGCGTTGTCCGGAATCACTGGGCGTAAAGAGCTCGTAGGCGGTCTGTTTAGTCGGGTGTGAAAGCCCTCGGCTCAACCGAGGAATTGCATTCGATACTGGCAGGCTAGAGTCAAGCAGAGGGAAGTGGAATTCCCGGTGTAGCGGTGAAATGCGCAGATATCGGGAAGAACACCGGTGGCGAAGGCGGC
>CAYWXM010000037.1:0-34153 GCA_964462595.1 uncultured Actinomycetota bacterium | reverse complement strand
GGACCGTGACCGGAGCTCGGGAAGTGTCTTTTGTATAGGCGACACCCGGGCGTTATCTATCCCATCTTGCCGCTTCTATGCCCGGGCGCGATGCGAAGGTCCTTGGGGATGTGTTTATGATATGCGAGTTCTTCTTCAGCTGCCGCTGGAGGGGATGGTGCATATGAAACGCAGGATTTCCTCGCCGGGGTTTCTTATCTGGTGCAGCTCATCGCCGGGGATAAAAACGGCCGTGCCCGGGCTGACGCTTGTGCTCCCATCCTCCTGCACTATCTCTCCCTCCCCGGAGAGGATATAGACCTCGTGCTCCCAGGGGTGGCGGTGGAGGGGTGAATAGCCTCCGGGCGCGATATCGAAGACCCGCATGTAATAATTGGGGGCTCCATCCTCCTCGCTTATGACCCAGCGGATGGTTACGCCCCGGGTTTCTCCCCCCGGGTTCTCGGCCGGCACATCCGTGTAATGCACTATCTTCATGGCAGTATTATACATGAATGCGTGAGCGCCGCTTGATCAGCAGTCCCCCGGTGAGGATAAGCAGCGTGGACAGGAAGAACACATACACGCCGGCATGGGGAAAGGCACTTATGGAGAGGTTTTCGCGGATCGCCGATTCCAGCAGGTAACCCACCATGGGAAGGTTCCTCACGAATTGCAGCAGCCGCTCGTAGAAGCCAAGGAAGTCGTAGGCGTCCTCGATCAGGCTTATGACGTAGACCGCGGAACCCCCGATGAGCAGCAGGGAGGCCATGATGGCGATGTTGCCTGCGCGCCGCTTCCAAAAAATGGCGGCCAGGCAAAGGGCAGCCAGCGAGATCAGCGCTATGGCGAGCCACGGGTTGTCGGTGAGTTTGAAGGTAAAAGTTCCCAGCTCGATATCGTTTCCGAACAATATGCTTTTCCAGGAGACCTCGGCCCTGGCCCAGGGGAGGAAGGCCGCGGCCACTATGCAGAGAAGGCAGCCGGCAGCGACGAGCGTTTCGCCCCAGCCCCAGAGCGGTGCAGGCGATACCTCTTCCGCTTGCCCGTACTCCGGCTTACCGGCGTCGCCATGCGTTTCCTTCATGTTCGCGCGATACCCCCCGTCCGGCAGCTAGAAAATACTTGAGGTAATTATATATTCAGACGAAGAAAATGATGAAAACAGTGTAAGAAAAGAACCGCCGGGGCGTTGAATCAGGGTGAAGGCGCGTTCGAAAGGGGAGCGGGATGAGAGAACGGTTCGAGCAGGGATATCTCTTCTCCGGGGGAGGGATCTACTGCCCCCTCTGCGGCAGCCTCATGGCCAGGGGGTCCTTGATCTGCGGCCATTGCCGCCGCGTCGGCCGTTTCCAGATAGATGCGGGCAATGTGCGCGAGGTATCCAGGGAAGTGTATCTGCCACGTGCCATCAGCCGTCATCACCTGCGTCACGGCTTCTAGGGAAAGCGGCCTTGTTGGCCCGATTCAGCCGGATGATCTATCCTAATTGTGTCTGCGTTTACATGCCCGGGATTCCTGCGTCGCCTGGAGGCAGCGAGAACGTGAAAAGACAAGGGTGATCAGAGGTATGAACCTGCTCGACCGCGTGATGAGTAGTAGCGAGCGCCTGGTGGCTCCTCTTGCTGGTTACCCGGGCGTGAAGCTTATCGGGCGATCGGTGCGGGAAGCGCTGCACGATTCCGGTACTCAACTGGAAGCCTTGAGATCGCTGGAAGAGAGGCTCCATCCCGACATAGTATTTCCACTCCTGGACCTGACCGTGGAAGCCGAGTCTCTGGGCCTGGGGGTGGACTTCTACGACAAGATGCCTGCCAGCCTTGCCAGGCAGAGATTGCCCAGGCTGGAGAGGTTCTACGAGCTCGGCCTGCCCGATCCCGAGGAGGCGGCGCGCATGCCCGTTTTCCTCGAGGTCGCCGAGGGTTTGTCCGAGGGTGGAGGCAGGATAAGCGCATCCTATGTCACCGGCCCGTTTACGCTTCTGGCCCAGCTTATCGGGATGGAGGAACTGCTCGACCGCGTTAAGCTGGGAGACACCCTCACCGAAGCGCTCGCCTTTTCAACGGCCGTCGTGGGCGAATATGCCGCCGCCCTGGCTTCGAGGGTGGACATGATAGTCGTGGTGGATTCCGCTGCCGAGGCCTTGAGGGCGGAAGAGTATGGCTTGCTCTACCGCCAATACGTAAGCGGCCTTGTGGGGATTATCAGGTCATCCGGGGCTACCTGCCTGCTGCACGTTTGCGGCGACGCCACCCATCTTCTGGAGGAATTGGCCCTGACCGGCGCCGAGGGATTGTGCCTGGATTCCAGGGTGAACCTGCAACGCGGATTCGATAAAATGCCCTCCAACGTAGTTATCATGGGCAATATCGACCCCAAGCGAGTTATGCAGCGCGGCACCTCTGAGGACGTGCGCTGGGAGGTGCGGCGCCTGCTGCGACATACGAGCAAGGCGCGTAATTTCATCCTCTCCACGGGGTGCGACGTTCCCGTCGATACGCCCATGCGTAACCTGGAGGCGATGATGGAGGAAGTACGCGCATGGAAGCCCCACGGCAGCATTTCTTGAGCCTGCGCGCCTGCGCGCAACCGGGCCTGAATGGTTGCCTTATCCTTTACCGATGCGCCGGCCAGCGGATAACATAACGTGGTGTAGGTTTTCCTCGCAAGGAGGTCTCTTTTGAGCTGCTCCCGCCAGAGCCCGGCCAGGTATTATCGGCCGTGGATGGTGCTGCTCGTGGCGTTGGTCCTGTTCTCGCCGCTGGCGGTCTCCACGCATGAGGCGCGCGCCCAGGACGAATCCTCCACGCCGCAACTGCCCGTACTGCTGCTTAATGGCGCGGTCTATGCCCAGGAATACGATGCCGGAGACCTGCCGGAATCCTTCAGGGTTGACGGCTATCCTTCGCGGCAGGTAGCCCTCTGTCTGGTGCAGTGCGAGGACGCCATAAAGGAGGTTTGGGTGGAAGACCTGCGCCGCATCGGGGCGGAGCCAAGGGGCTACCTCCCTTACAATACCCTGCTGGTGGGGATGGACGAAGGCGTGCGTTCCCGCCTCGAGGAGCTGGATTTCGTTACCTGGCACGGTCTCTATCAACCTTACTTTAAGATATCGCCGGCGCTGCAGCTGCGGCTTTCGCAGGGCGGAGAGGTCACCGTCCTGGCGGAGGTCTTCTCGGCCCGTTACCTTGAACAGACCCTGGAAGCCTTGCAAGAGCTCCCCGTCGAGGTCATCGGGACGGGAAGCGATGCGTGGTGCTCTGTGATAGCCCTTCGCATGGCCGTGGAGGAGACGAGCCGCGTGGCCTCTCTTCCCGCAGTGGAATGGATGGAGCTGTGCGCGTCGGGGACGCTCCCGGCAACGCTTGCCGGCGGCCCGGGCGGCTCCATAACCACGGAAACCTCTCCCCAGGTCAATGTGGATGGCAGTGAACTGGTCGCCTTGATGGATACAGGGCTTGGTAGCGGCGGGCTCCAGGGTCTTATGGCCCCCTTGGCGGGAAGGGTGGTAGCCCTGTATTCCCTGCGGGGAGACAGCGGCGCGGACGCAAACGGCCACGGGACCGCGGTTGCGGGTTCCATGCTCGATCTGGTTGCGGACGAAACGGCGCCCATCGCTTCCTCGCGGCTATCCATCCTCGCTTATGCCACCGGTTATGGACTGGGCTGCCCACCGCAACCGTTGTCGCTTTATTCCCTGCTGGATGACGCCTACGGGCAGGGAGTGAGGATATTCCTGAGCGGGAGCGTGCCCGAGAGCAAGGAATCACTGGGCGCCTACGGGATATACGCTCTGCTGAGGGACGCCTTCATCTGGAACAACCCGACCATGATGGTCGTCGAGGCGGCGGGAAACGAGGGAACCGACAGCGAAGGAAACGGCAGCGTGGACAAAGGCAGCCTGCTGGGAGGAGCAACGGCAAAGAACGTCTTGAGCGTAGGGGGCTGCGAGAGCGCCACTGCCGCACAAGGTTGCGGGCAGCCCCTGACTTACCTCGAGCTCGATGGGGCGTTTTCGGGAAGGTTCCCCGCCGCGCCCCTGCGGGAAGACTCGAGCGTGGGCACTCCCACCGGAATGGCCGCCTTCAGCTCGCGCGGACCCACGCGTGACGGAAGGATCAAGCCCGACCTGGTTGCTCCGTCCACATGTATTCTCACCCTGTATCCGGGCGGTGCGACGGCACCCAACATCTTCGCGACTGCGGCTCAGGGCTACGCGCAGGCGTACGGGACCAGCATGGCCGCCGCGGAAGTTGCGGCGGCCCTGGCGTCCATGCGCCTTCCCCTGGCTGGCGTACAGGAGAGGGAGCCATCGGCGGCGTTGCTCAAGGCCTTCCTGGTGAACGGCGCGAAGGACCTGGCCCCCGGGCAATACGGGGAGCAGGCTGCCGAGATACCACCTGCCCCTAACGCGGTGGAAGGATGGGGGAGCCTGGACCTGGAAGCTTTCTCCCAGACGGTTTCCTGGGCCAAAGTCCTGGACGATAAAGAGGGCATGCGCCTGGGGGAGTCGAGGGTTTTCCGCGTGGAAGTCACTTCCGGAAGGGAGTTACGGATCACCCTTGCCTGGTCCGACTACCCGTCCCTGCCCCAGGCACGCCTTCACCTCGTGAACGACCTCGACCTGAGGCTTATCGGCCCCGATGGCAACGTGTACTATCCAAACGCCAGGAATTCGCGAGATCCCTTGAATAACGTGGAAAGGGTGGTCATCGATATAGAGGGCAAGCCTGGAGACTATACCATAGAACTGAGCGCCTGGAACGTGCCCTTTTCACCCCAGCCATTCGCGCTGGTAGCCCAGGTGTTCTGATCTCGGCGTACCGTTTACTGCGACGGAAAGCGAGGGACGTGCGAGGAGGGTGTTGCGGTAGACAAGGCTTTCCAGCCTGGAAAGGAAAGGGGGAGACAGATGGCCGATGCCGGTGAAAGAGATAACCCGACCGAAGGCGTCTATCGGGCGCTGCAGGAGTTCCTCGACGGTTTCCCGCTTGGCTTTCCGGCCACCGCGTCGGGCGTGGAGATAAAGATACTGCAGAGGCTCTTCACCCCCGGGGAGGCGGAAATAGCGGTTCTCCTCTCCCCCCTGCCGGAGGAGACGGAACGCATAGCCGAGCGCTGCGGTCGCGACCCGCGGGAGCTGGAGGCGGAACTCGATGCCATGTCCCGTAAGGGCCTGGTCTTCCGCAGCCGCAGGAAAGGAAAGACCCTGTACAACGCCGCGCCTTTCATGATCGGCCTCTACGAGTATTCCGTAGGCGTGATAGACGAGGAGCTCGCCTCCCTCTACCGCGAGTACTACGAGGCGGCCTACATGGAAGAGATGGCCGCGAGCGGTGTCCCCGGCTTCCGAGTTTTTCCCATCGGCGAGAGCGTGCACGCGGACATGGTGCTGTATCCTTTCCTCAACCTGGTGGAGGAGGTAAGGGCGGCGCGGGTGATAGCGGTGGCCGACTGCATATGCCGCAAGGAGGCGCGCCTTACCGGTGGGGGATGCGACCACCCCCTGGAGACCTGCTTGAGCTTCGGGGTCGCCGCCGAGTACTACATCGAGAACGGGATCGGGCGCGAGATCTCCGCCGACGAGGCCATCAGGATCCTGGAGGAAGCCGACAAGTCCGGCCTCGTCCACGCCGGGGTGAACACCACCCATCTCTCGAACATCTGCAACTGCTGCCCCTGCTGCTGCGCCTCCATGAAGGGGATAATGCAGCGCGGGCTGGACAAGCGCTACTTCATGAACGCCCTTTTCGAGGCGCTGGTGGACGCGGAGGCGTGCACGGCCTGCGGCGAATGCCTGGAGCGCTGCCCCGTGGGGGCGATCGCCCTGGACGAGACGGCCTCCGTTGACAGGGGGAAATGCCTGGGCTGCGGACTCTGCGCCGGGACATGTCCCAGTGGGGCGATAAGCATGTCCTTGAGGGAGGACAGGGAGGAACCCTACGACCGCGTCCTGAACATGGGCATGGCTATCATGGAGGGAAAGCAGAGACGCAAGGGGTCCGCCGGTGATTGATCCGCGCGCGCGTTTCGTCGCCACGGGCGGGTTGGCTTAGAATCCTATATATGAGGTTCGATAAGGAAGATCAGAGAGCATTGGCGATCTGGGCCACGGGCTGCGCCGAGCGGGTTCCCCCGCTTTTTGAAACCGCTTATCCGAAAGACGACCGTCCTCGCAGGGTCATTGAAGCCTGCCGAGCATGGATACGAACGGGATTATTCACCATGGCTGATACGCGCAAGGCGTCGCTCGGAGCGCACGCGGGCGCCGCGGGTTTGTCCACGAGTCTGCAAAGAGAAAAAGATAGCCTCTTTAAACGGCAAGGACGACAAGATGCATGCACTGCGGGCTTCCAGTCAGTGAACGGAAGATAAGTGGAAAAAGCAGGCTAGTCATTGCAGCCCTTGAGTAGCGCCTGTTCGCTTGCACCGTTCTATGTGCATAAATAATGGTGCGCCCGGAAGGACTCGAACCTTCAACCTTGGGATTAAGAGTCCTACTATCTCGGACTTTACAATATTTAACATACCTGCATTACAGCTCTATTGTGGTGCCAGAATCCCGCATGAATACTGGCATTACAGCGTTATATGCTATTATATGTTTCTATATAGTCTTAAATAGTGTTGGCCGGTATCCTGCTGGGCTATTGCTGGGTTGTGCCGGGGCCGCCCCGAGCCTCGAAGGAAAGGGCGCGGAGGTGGCCTCCATCGGGAGATCAAAGCCGGGGTATATATCGCTATAGGCGATAAGAGATCGAGCCTTAGAGGGGCTCTCAGTAAGCCGAGAGGGAGGAAGCGTCCATAGGGAAAAGGGGGTGCATTGTGTATCGGAACAGGATCAAGGAATTGAGGGAGGGTTTTGGGTTTGGCCGTGGAGATCTCGCGCACCATATTGGTGAGACTCTTAACATCGAATTGGTTGAGAGGATCGAGGCGGGGGAGATACTGCCAAGGCTAGATCAGATAGACCGCCTTGCGAGTCTGCTGGAGGTGGAGCCCGAGGAGCTATACAGCCCCGAGATTATCAGGGGTCTTATGGACGCGGTGGTTATACCCTTCCGTGCCTCCCGCTAGTTTTGTTTGAAGGGGGGGCTAGGCACCGTTTCACGGCCCTAGAACGTGAGAAAAATTTTTCTAAGGGGTATGGGTACCCCCGTACAATCTGAGAAGAATTTGTGCCTTGAAACCGCGCCCTGGTGCCCTGGACAACGAGCTCACACCCGGCGGCCTTGCTGCCCGAGGGGTGATATCTGTAGGGGGGGTGGTGGTGGGGGGTAGGTGCTCGCGCTCGTGCTCGCGCTGCCATATATACGCGCCTCCAGGCAGGGCAGGAGAGGGCCGAGAGAGGTGGATAAGGGATAGGGGTACACCTCCACCCCTATATGTTAGGTAGCATAATCCCAGGTCAGCGGCCAGTTATCCTAACTGCTGATAACCGCCGATAATCACCATTATGTAAAGCTGGGAATATATACCAACAGGTTATGTGCTCTGCTCCATAGCCTCGATCTCTTCCGCAAGGTTGGCAAGGATAGACTTAGCGTCCATGTTGGCAGCATTGAACGTTGTCTGAGTCTCTACCCTATCCACCAGCTCGCCCATAGCCTTGAGCAGCAGCTCCGCCGCCCGTAGCTTTGAACGGCTATCCCCGCTCTGTAGTGTTTCCTCCAAGACGCGGAAGCACACGGGCAGCATATCCCGCAGATTCTCTCGGGTGAGGATAAGCACGGCCTCTTGGAAGTCTCTATCCTTGCGCCACTCCTGGAGGGTGCGCCTGGTGGTCCCGGCTTCCTCCGCCACTTCCTCCCAAGTCTGGTTAAGCCTTACGCCCTCGGCGAGCAGGAGTACGGCCCTCATCTTCCTAGCATCTTGCGCCACGCTGTCCGGGATTTGGGTTGACGCGTTCGGCGGCTGCGGGGTCATATCGAATCACCTTCCTATCATCATCTTTGCCATAACCTCTATGTTTACTTTCAACCCTATATATTAACATCAGGGGGTGACACTTCCCATGTACCCAGGAGCCGGGAGGCATAACCCCGCCATTCTCCCAGGGCCTTGAGATAAGCCATGAGCCCCGCCCTATCACCAACGCCCTTATAGCGTTGGTCTATGGCGTCCTTCGCCTCATAGACGTAATCGAACATATCCAGTAGTTCGGGATCACGCGGGCGCGGTATGCCCTGCTCCGCCTTGAGGGAGGCCCTGTGCGCTATCCCCCGTACGCACCCGCGCTCCCGGGCTTCCTTCATCTCTCGCGCGGCCCCGAGATCTGGCCGGGAGGTGGAGAGGCCCAGGCGGTCAGCCCAGTAGCGCACGGCCTCTTTAATATCGCGCTTGATAAAGAGCGCCGTTATATCCAGGACGTCACCACCGCGGTTGCAGGAATAGCACCACGCCCGGTTGTCCCGCCTGTAAACCGCCATGCTCGGGGTCTTATCCTCATGCCAGGGGCAGGGGACCATAACGGTATCACGGCCACGGGGCGGGACCTCCACGCCGAAATGAGAGAGGGCAGCCTCGATAGTAACCGCTTGCTGGATCTGCTCAATGAGAGTCACGGCAAAGCGCCTCGATATAATCTAGGGCTTGTGAAGTATTGCCGGTCATGGCCAGGCGGTGAAGCTCCGGGTACTCTCGGATGATAACCCTTCCCCCGGGGATCCCTTCATGGAAGGTCGATCTATCGCCGCGCCTCCGGGCTAACTCGAAGTGGCATGAATCACAGCGGCAATTCTCAAGCGCCCACAAGGGGCGGTCCATCGGGTAGGATTTGTGCCTCCGGGCCATCCACTTGAATCTCTGCTGCCACGGTTCCGCCATTCTAATCACCCTCCCCGGAAGCCTTGGGTTTCTCCGGCCCGGGGCCTTGAAAATCGTTGGCCTCCCACTCGATGAAAGCGCGTATGAAATCGTCCTCAAGGGGGGTTTTTCTCACATTCTCAACCCTAGGGTTCGGCGGCGTGAGAAAAACCCCATTTTCCGAGCTATCGCCGCTGGTAGATACGGCTTTTGAGTTTTTCTCATGGGGGCTATTTTCGGGGGGTTTTTCCCAGGGGGTTGAGAAAAACTCCCGGCCTGGTCTTCCGCCCTTAGATGAGCCATGTTTTCCGCCCTGTTTTTCACCTATCAGGCCCCGCTTTTTTAGGCTGTTGATGCACCTGTAAAACGTAGCGCTTGTAACGCCCAATTGCTCCATTATCGCCCCGGCGGGCATGGGGCCTTCGCCTTCGAGGAGATCCAGTATCCTGTTCTCCTGGCGCTCCCGTTGGTACGTCCGGGCGCTACCTTCGCTCTGCCATGTAAGCGCCTCAATATCCAGGCTTAGGGTTTCATCGTCAATGGCTGCCATCCTGGAGGAGATCTCCAGCCGGGCGGAAGTGCCCTCGATCTCCCAGGCCTCGCCTTCATCGTCTCCCGAGCGGTGGAGGATCAGGGCGGCATCTACCGCGCCCAGAATCGCGCTGGAGCCCCGGATACTGTCTCCGCCACTACCGCCTGATTTCCTGCTATGGTGAACCGCCAGGACGCTACAGCCCGTTGCTCTCACAAGGTCCCTTAAGCCGTACATCAATACGGCCATGTCCTCCGCGCTGTTTTCCTTTGCGCCTGGAGGGGACCACCTAACCAGGGGGTCGATGATTAACAGCTTGAGGCCGAGCTCTTCGACATAGGCCGGGAGAGATAGCTTTGTAGCCTCATTCCAGCGGGCCTCATTATCGAAGTACAGGAAGCCGCCGGAAGGGTGCCCGTCCATCGCCGCAAGCCTACTGCGGATCAGGGCGAGGGGGTCCTCTAGCTGTATCACGGCTGCCGGGGCCTGGCGGCAGGGGCGGCCCAGGAAGTCGGAGCCGGAGGATACGGCCAGGGCGAGGTTAAGCGCAAGCAAGGATTTACCAGCCTTGGGCCTCCCAGCTATGAGGCAAAGCCCGCCCTCGGGAATAAGGTCCGGCACCAGCCAGGGGATCTCCGTGGGGCCTTGAATAAAATCCTCATAGGGGACGAAAGGGCAAAGGGATTTCTCGGGCTCGATCAGATCTCTGACCTCTTCGCTCTGAAGGTAGGATTGAAAAGGATCATGCGCGGAGGCCTGGTTAACTCCGCCCATTGTCCCCGCTCTCCCCGTTAAAGGGCCGCCGTATCGCCTCCAAGATCTCTTCCTGGTCATACTTGAGGTACTTCCCCGCCTTGAAGTGCGGCAGCTTGCCGCGCTCCGTGAGTCGATACACCTCGGACTTAGCAACGCCCAGGAGCTCGGCCACCTCGGGGACTCCGAGTAGCTTAGTTGCTGCCATTCTCTCTACACCATCCTTTCTTCATAGCCTTCCGTCTTACGGCTTGATTATCCTTCGTTATATATGTTAATGTTAATACCGTGATGTCGTAACGAACGTTTAGAAGGGAAGGGAAAATGCAGTTTGATTCAGAGCCCTTATACTTCCGGCCTATAAACATCGGCAGCCTCAAGGATGGAGTTACCCTGAAGGCGGCAGGGCCGGAGGGCAGCACACGTTATGAGCGCCTGGCCGATGAGCACTTCCTTAATAGCTTCCTCAGCCTTGATATGGAAAGCCCGGAGGCGTTCAGATCTTTTGTTATGCGTTTCGGGATCGAGGCCACCTTCTGCCCTCTTCTGCCCGAGTCCTTCTGGGTTGGTGCTGGAGGGAAGCCGACAAAGCAATATGTCTATTACATGGCGGGCAAGTCTGATACGTGGGAGCCGGGAGACGTGGAGGCGGTAAGGGTAAAGACTATGGCGAAGATCAAGGCCACGCAAGCAGGGATCGGGAAGGCCCTAGAGACAGAAGACGTTGAAGCCCTGGCCGCCCTGGGGGCCCTGGCCGATGAGCATTGTCATATCGTGATAGGAGAAATACAGGGCGGAGACTATCATCCCCGCGTTACGGGGGCCGATGTTATAGGCGCTGCCGCCCTCTATGCCATAGAGCTCTTAACTGCCGGGAGCCGCGTCTATGATCGCTATTTGACTTGCGAGAATTGCGGGCGGCCTATTCCGCTTGAGCGGGCGAAGTCTAGCACCTGCTCCCAGGTATGCCAGAATCGCATAAGCAATCTCAAGCGGGCAGAAGAGTTCCGGGAGGCCCAACGGATGCGGGGCATGGCCAGGAGAAGGGTTGAGGCCGGGAAGTGGGATGATGTTTATCACGGTAAACTCTTGGACGATATAAGCGCGGTCTTGAACGATGAAGCCATGAAGCGGGATCAGGCCGGGACAATGAAAGCGCTTCACGCCCTGGCCGTGAAGTATGATATTGTCGGGCGGAGTTAAGGGGAGGCGTGAGCTATGTATATCCAGAAGCGCATGAAGGGCCGCAAGCCCGTTTACAGCGTGGTATATCGGGACGCTCACGGGGACCAGCACGAAGAGGGGGCCTTCAGCTCGAAAGAGGCGGCGGGCAACCTCAGGAAGCGCCTTGAAAAAGAAATCACGGCGGGCACCTGGAAGCCGCCCAGGGAACGTAAGCGGGAGGGGAAACCGCTCACCCTTGCCGCGTATTATGAGGGGTGGATAAAGGCGAAGACAACGGAGCTCAAGTCCTCCACCGCCGTTAGCTATGAACATACCTTCAGAAACCATATCCTCCCGGCCCTGGGAAGGATGCGCCTGGACGATATAAGGCCCAAGGATATTCAAGCCTGGATCAATAAGATGGCAGCGAAGAAAATGAAGCCTAAAGGGAAGGAAGCGCCTAAGAAGATCTCCCCGGCCACCGTGCGCCGTGCCTATCGCTACCTGAGATCCTGCCTTCTCCACGCGTACAAAACAGGGGAGACACACAACAACCCTTGCCTGGGAATCATCCTTCCCCGCGTTCCCCATGAAGAGCTTGAATACCTCAAGCCCTCCGAGATCTCCGCCCTGCTGGAGAAGGCCCCGGAGCCTGAGCGCTCCCTATTCGCGGTTCTCGCTTATAGCGGCCTTCGCTTAGGTGAAGCCCTAGCCTTGAGGTGGAGGGACGTTGATCTTGAGATGAGGGCTATCAAGGTACAGCGGGCATACTCCATTCACGGCGGGATAGGGGAGCCCAAGACAACTTCAAGCCGCCGGGCCGTGCCGCTATTGCCTATCCTCGCGGAGATCCTTGGACCACAGCGCGGCAAGCCGGATGAATTACTCTTCTGCAAGACAAGGGGTGCGAGGGATAAACAACCTCTTGATCCGGCCAACGCCCGCAAGGTCTTTGAGCGCTCCCTAGAGGCGGCAGAGCTCAAGCACGTTACCATGCACTCACTCCGCCATTCATTCGCCACGGTGATGATAGCCTCCGGCGCTTCGATCAAGGCCCTGCAACGCGCCCTGGGCCACGCCACGGTGAGCATGACGCTTAACACCTACGCCCACTTGCTTGAAGAGAACATGGAAGGCCCCGTGCTCAAGGCGGATGCTTTGCTCCGGGGCCTGGAAAACGGGAAGGTTGTAAGCCTCGAAAAAGGCAGGCGACCAAAATAATGCTGGGCTATTGCTGGGTTGCAGGATCACCGTTTCACGCTCAAGAGAAAAGCAGGCCGGAGTATATACCCTCTGACCTGCTAATATCCCTGGTGCGCCCGGAAGGACTCGAACCTTCAACCTTGGGATTAAGAGTCCCCTGCTCTGCCAAATTGAGCTACGGGCGCACGCGAATATATATTATGTAATCCGGGGTGGAAAAAGGCAAGGAAATTCAAGCCGCTCCACGGTGGAGCGGCTTGAATTTAAAAAAAGAAGTTGTGATGTGAACAGAGAACGCCGTTTTACTTCTTGCCCGCCACGGCTTGCTTGACCGCTGCGCCGGGCTTGAAGGACACGACTTTGGTCGCCTTGATCTTGATAGCCTCGCCTGTCCTGGGGTTTACTCCCTTGCGGGCGGCCCTCTTCCTGACCTCCCAGGTGCCGAAGCCTACCAGCGTAACCTTGTCCCCCTTCTTGAGCGCGTTGGTCACGGTCTTGATCATGGCGTCAACGGCAGCGGCGGCATCCTTCTTGCTAATCTTGCCGTCCTTGGCTACGGCATCGATCAGTTCCGCCTTGTTCATGAGTCACCTCCTTCGCATCTTCCAGCTTTCTTAGGAATAATTCGCTTCCATAGAGATTTTCCCTTTATACATCGAAAATAAACTGCTTTGTCGAGATATCGTCGAGCTGAGATACGAGCGGGCCAAGCTTGCGGGCTAAAGCCCGGATGCTTCAGCTGTCCCCCGCGGACTCCTTTATGGCCTGCATGGCCGCCGTGATGGCCTCGAGGACCTTATCTCGGCCCTCGCGCTCGCGCGCCGCGCGCAGGGGATCGAGGGCCTTGGCGCTTCCAAGCCTTCCCAGCGCCTTCGCGGCCTCGAGTATATCGCTCTCTATGTCGCTCTGCAGCAGTGGCAGCAGGCAGTCTATGGCGCGCAGGTTGTGCATCTCCCCCAGCGCTCGCGCCGCCACCGCCCTCACCCCCGCTGAAGGTTCGGTGAGCATCTCGCTGATGGGGGCCCACAGGCTCGGCTCATCCATGTGAGAGAGCGATTCCACCGCGCGCAGGCGGACTATGCTGGCCGCGTCGCTCAGGGCCTCTACGAGGAAGGGGGTGGCCTTGCGGTCACCCAGCTTGCCCAGGGCCCTTACCGCGCTGTAGCGGAGCGAGAGGCTGTGGCTGCGCGTTGCCTTGCACAGCTCATCGACCACCTGTGGGTCGCCGATGTCCGCGAGGGCGTCGACTACGAACTGGTTGACCCCCGGGCTGTCTTTATCCAGGCGGTCGAGGAGCGGCCGCACCGCTTTCTTGTCGCCTATGATGCCCAGCGCCCTGGCCGCACCTTTCCTGACTTCCGGGTTTTCATGTTTAAGCGCCTCTATAAGGTAAGGGAAGGCGGCCGTTCCCACTGAAGCCAGGATATCGGAGGCGGCGAAGCGCATGAAAGGCTGAGAATGGCCCATAGCCTCGACGAGCCCCCGCAGGTCTCCCGCTGCTGCCATATTCTGTAATTCTTCTCTGTCTTTCATGATAAAGATTATAGTCTATATAGCGCTACTGTCCTATCCCGAGTCTATGCGCGAGGAAGGCGGGCAGGCCCGCGGAAACGATCTTGGCCTGTGCCGCCGCTATGTCGTAGCGCAGGAATCGGAACTCGACCGTCATTTCGTCGCTGTCGAGCAGGCACAGCGTGGCGATGGGCAGGCCTCCACGGTACTGCCCGCAACTGCCTGCGTTGAACATGTAGTGTGCCCCGGGCTTCAGGAGGAAGCGGTCTCCGTTGCCCACCGGCTTCTCTCCCACGCGCTGGTTCGCGGCGTCGTATACGTATGCCGCGCAGACGTGGGTATGCCCGATGAAGCAGAGGAAATTGGCCGGGGGCTGGTGCTCGAGGACCAGGGACTTGAAGGCGTAGGCCGCCTCAAAGGCGTCAAAGATATATTCGTCGGGGTCCGCGGGCGAACCGTGAAAGAGGTAAAGGGAATCCTCGACCGCCAATTCCTCGGGGAGGGACAGCAGCCAGGCGCGGTTGTCGCTGCTCAATTCCGCGCTGGTGTAGAGCAGGGCCTCCATGGCCACCGGGTTCATGTTGGGCTCCAGGCCTTCGTCCAGTTCCCTCAGGCCGCGTTCGTGGTTTCCCTGGATGCAGCGCACGCCCTTTTTCCGCACCAGCTCCACGCAGGCGTTGGGGTCGGCGTTGTAGCCGATGATATCGCCGCAGCAGAGCAGGGTATCCGCCTCGAAGCGTTCCGCTTCGCCCAGCACCGCCTGCAGCCCCTCGAGGTTGGAGTGTATGTCGGAAAATATAGCGAATCTCAAAACTACACCCCCTTCTGCCTTTTTCTGATTATAAACGACCGTGGCTGAAAATTTTCCCTTGGAAGACGAAAAGGGAAGTTAAGTGCATATATGCACCCGGCAGACGCGACCTTGCTGGCGGGGCAAGTTGATGTGACATATCATTGATGCATCGAAAGGAGGACGGATATGAAACGCATCGTAGCGGCATTACTCGTGGCGGCCCTGTTCGTGTCTGTTGCCGGGTGCGGGGGAGACACGCAGGGCGGGGATACAGGCAGCCTCTCCCTTCTCGTGGATTACTCGGAGGCCATGGCGAAGGTGGGCGGATACCGCATCGAGGGGAGCATCGAGATGGAATCCGGGGCTGTGGCAGCGGGAGAGCAGAGCCAGACCATAGCAATGGAGATAAGGGCCGACGTGCAGAACAGCGATGGCGAGATGCGGCAGCACATGTTCGTGACCATGGGCGATTACAAGGTCGAGGCATATATCGTGGATGGCGTGTACTATCAGAACCTGCCCGGCCAGGGATGGATGAAGATGAGCACCGGGGCCTATAACTTGAGCCAGAACATGAGCATGGGGGTCATGGATGCAGAGCAGATGGAGGTAATGGCGCAACTGGCGAGGGACGCCGAGATTGTCGAAGAGGATGACGAGACCATAGCCCTTTCCTTCAGCCTCGACCAGGAATACCTGCAGGCCTCCCTGGACCTTTTCCGCAAGAGCATCGAGGAGGGAGGCGAGCAGTTCCCCGAGGAGTGGCTGCAGCTGGCGGAGGAGTCTATTTCCGACTTCCGGGCCGAGATACGCATGTGGCTCAGAAAGGCGGATGACCTGGTCCAGCGCATGGAGATGTCGTACACCATGGCCGGGCTGCCGGAAATGGGAGAGGTAAAGAGCTACATGGAGATGGATTTCTTGGACTATGGCCAGGAAATAGTGGTCGAGCTGCCGCCGGAGGCGGCACAGGCGCAAGAGTTCGAGTTGACGCAGTAGAATATAAACGGCGGATCTAAGGCGTAGTATTGGTCGTTTGCAAATCAGGAGGCCGAGGAGATGTCCGATTACGTGGAGGGAAAGACCCGCTGGTGGGGATGGGGCGACCTGGACCAGAGGTTCGACGTCGAGAACCGCGAGAACATAATGCCTTTCATGCGCGAGAACCTGGGCATGGCCCTGGAGCATGAGAGGTTCAACGATCCCAGCCTGGACGAGATCGATCTCCCGTCCCCCCGTATAGGGGAAGAGGTATTGAGCGAGCTGCGGGAGCTGTGCGGACCGGAGAACGTCTCCACAGGTAAGTTCCAGCGCGTAAGCCACTGCATGGGCAAGAGCTACCGGGACACGTTGCGCATGCGCATGCGGATTATAAAGAGGCCCGTGGATGCCGTGGTGTGGCCCAGGGAGGAAGATGAGATCGTCGGGATGATGCGCCTGGCCGAGGAGAACGACCTCGAGCTGATCCCCTTCGGGGGAGGCTCGAGCGTCACCGGCGGGGTGGAGCCCATGGCGGAGGGGAAGAACGGCGCGATCAGCCTGGACCTGGCCCGGCTGAACCGCGTGTTGCGGGTGGACGCCACCTCGCAGACCGCGGTCATCCAGGCGGGCGCCCTGGGGCCGGAGATAGAGGAGCAGCTCAACGAGCAGGGCTTCACCCTTGGACACTTCCCGGAGAGCTTCGACCACTCCGCGCTGGGGGGATGGATAGCCACCCGCGCCTCGGGGCGGCAGTCAACCGGATACGGCGATATAGAGGACATGGTGCTGGCCCTGCGCATGGTAACACCGCGAGGTGTCGTCGAAACGCGCAAGGTCCCCAACACCGCGGCCGGCCCTTCCGTGCTCCAGCTCTGCATCGGTTCCGAGGGGGTCCTGGGCATCATCACCGAGGCGACCATGAGGATACGTCCCTACCCCGACGTCATCGACTACCGCGGCATCCTCTTCCGCAATTTCGCGGCCGGGGTCTCCGCCGTGCGCGAGATGATGCAAGGGGGCATGGTGCCGACATGCGTGCGCCTCTCGGACCGCACGGAGACCGCGCTGGCCAAGAGCATACGTTCCACCAGCGGCAGTCAGTGGAAGAGGAAAGGGGAGGACGTGGCCCTCAACCTCCTGGCCAGAAGGGGTTATTCTTTCGACGACGGGGCTTTCATGGTCCTGGGGCTGGAGGGGGAGAGGGAAGAGACCGAGTACATGCGGGCCGGCATATTGCGGCTGTGCCGCAAGCTGGGCGGCTTCCACCTGGGGACGAGTCCGGGCAGGCAGTGGTATAACAGCCAGCACGAGACCGCCTATTTCCGCGAGCAGCTCATCAACCTGGGCGTATTGGTGGATACCATCGAGACCGCCACCACCTGGGATAACATGCTCCATCTCTACGGAGAGGTCCGCAACGCTCTGCGCAGCGCCCTGGAGGAGGGAGGGGGCAAGAGCATGGTCGCATGCCATGTCTCCCATTCCTACCGCGAGGGGGCTTCCCTTTACTACACTTTCTTCGCCCCCATGGCCGAAGAGGGCAGGGAGGAAGAGCAGTGGGACAGGGTAAAGCGCGCCGCCTCCGATGCCATCCTTGAATACGGGGGAACGATAAGCCATCATCACGGCGTGGGTTACGAGCATGCCCCGTGGATGCGGCAGGAACTGGGGGACGTCTCCCTGGAGGCCTTGAGGGCCGTAAAAGGCGTCATGGACCCCGCGTATATCCTGAACCCGGGCAAGCTCATACCCCCGCGATAAAGCCCGCGCCGGGCCACCATATTGGTGGGAGCCCTGGGGGCGGGGCTGGAGGAGAACCAGCATTTCCGGCAGGTGATGTACGCTGATAGAAACCGTTGAGGAGCCGTCATGGATATGATGCCAGTTTTCGTCTACGGAACGCTGAAGCCGGGCGAGAAGATGTTCCGGCATATCAGCCATACGGTAAAGGACGCGGTTCCGGCCACCACACCGGGGCGACTCTACGACACCCCTTTCGGGTACCCGCTGCTGGTAAGGGCGGGTAGCGATGAGGAACAGCTGATCAACGGCCTGCTGCTCATCCCACTGGAGGAAATGTACGAGGAGATGGTGAAGGTAATCGACGTCATCGAGGGGGAAGCGGGCTTCGAGAAAGGCGAGCTGGAGGTGACCCTGGACAGCGGGCACAGGCTTACGGCCATCGTCTATTTCTACCGCGAAGCACCGCCATATGCCCGCCCTTTCCTTGGCAATGACTGGCCTTGATGGTACGGCGAAGTCGGGTGCGGTCGGCGGTTCTTGCCGGCGGCTGACTTCAGCCTTATACCCGCGGGGTAAGCGGGCACGGCAGGTTCATAGCCCGGGCCTTTCCTCGGCCCTCGCGGTGAATACGATGCTCGAGGGATCGGGGGAATGCCAGTTCACCACCGCGTTTCTGCCCTCGGCCGCCTCGAAAAGCGCCGCCATCTGGCCGGCCAGAAGGTGCTCGTTGTAGGGGTTTTCCACCGTGACCGTAAGGCCCTCGTAGCCGTACTTGTAATCCACCGGGTTGCCCTGGCCTCGCGGCGGCAGGGTAGCGAGGGCGTTCTCGTAGATGCTCTCCTTCTCGCGGCGGGGGAGCACCCCGCTGCTCTTGGTAGCCATGCCCAACTCGCGCAACCGCCGGTGGGTGTAGTCCTTCTCCGCCTGGATGATAAGGGGATAGATGTTATTCCCCAATCCCCTTTCCAGTTCCCGGAAAACACTGGTGGGGACGTAGCCGTCAAGGAAGCACAGGCGCGTGTTGCGGCGGTTGTCGATGATGGTGCCCTCGTCTTCGTGCCAGCGCAGGTAACTGAGTTCGAGAGGGGTTCCGCAGGAGCGGCAGCGCGGCATGTGAAAATGGCCGGGCTTCAGCGGTGTACGCTCCAGTTCAAGGCCTGCGGGCTTGTCCGGGCTCCGTTCCGCGGGCCGTATGGAGATCGCGTTCTCCCCCTCTTCTTCCATCCAGGTATGTTCGAACGGCCTTTTCTCCAGGCTCTCGAAAGCGCCCAGGATTATAGCCGCCATGAGTTCCGGGTTGTAGGGGTTGCGCACGATGGCTTTACCCCCCTTGCCGGGCTTGTATTCGACAGGCCTGACGTACGCCTGTCCCAGCCAGCTGGAGAGGCCGCAGAAGGTCTTTACCACCATGTGCTTGTTCGGGCCCCAGCGGCCCATAAGGTAGGGGAACCGCTTCAATTGCGAATCGATGGTCAACACAGAGGCTTTACGCTGGGCTTCAAAGGCGAGGTGTAAGACGGGCATCCCCAGGCTCTCTTCGATAAGCGAAAAGATATGGGAGAGAAAACCGGATTCTATTATGACCACGCGGTAATCCGGGTTGACGGTCATGGTGATTGTGCCGTTCTCGTTCCAGCGGATGAGCCTGGCCAACCAGAAAGGAAAACCGCATTCCCGGCATCTCTTCATCGCCATGATCCGTTCTCTCGACGCCCTGTCCCCGCCGCTTTCTTTCATATATTAGACGTTTCCAGCCGCATAAAGAAACGTGTTTTATCGAGCCGTTTTTTGAGCCAGCGAGAGGGACCGTACGTTCCTTTTGACGCGACATCGCTAACTCGGCAGGCTACCTCCCAGACCCCCTCTTCCCCGGGCCCGGTTTCAGCTGGTCGCCCCACCGGTTTAAGGCACATAGAGTTCGGGCGGGCTGACCTGGGTATCTACCCCTATGAGTTTTCCTCCGCGGTATAGAAGCACCGCCTTTTCGTACACCATGATGGTGTTCTCGGGAAGGAGGCTGTCCTCTACCTCATGTGCGTACAGGGGCTCGCCCAGAAGTTGTGATGCCTCTTCCGGCGTAAGCAGCGTGTCGAAATCCTGGGGACGGAGATCGGTGGGCGGATATTCCACAGCCTGGTCCTCTATGGCTTCCTCTCCGAAAAGGTGCCCGTTGTCGAAGTCAAGCGCCCTGCCGCGGGAGAAGTAGATCCACCTCTCCACGCGGTCCGAGCTTTCCGGGTCGATGGAGATAAAAAAATGGTCGGGATAGCCCATCTCCTCCAGGGTCCGGCTCTGGTCCCCGGACAGGCCGGGCACGTACTCGATCCGGGCTTCATCTTCCACGCCGGCCAGAGGAGGCAGCTCCCGTTCGCCACAGCCGGCGAGGGTCAGCGGAAGCGTTAAAACCGCAACCAGCAAGGCGAAGAGGAACAGGGCCATCCCCGCCCCATTGCGGCGTTCATGGCCATCGCCCCCGGAGCAACCCATATCGCAGCCTTCCCCCAGTCCTTTACTGCGTCCTTTATAAAATAACAACCACCTCAAGTATAACCGCCCGGTGTGGCGAGGTGGCAAAGCGGAAAGAGCGCGGGTTTTACGGATTGCACGTGCAGGGACCATCGACGCGCGGTGCAGATCATAATCGCCGTTCGCGGAGTTGTGGCGCGGTGCTTTAGTATATGGGGTGTCCGCATTTCGCCCCATGGATAAGGAGGGCTAGCTTGCGACCCAGGGCCTTTATTGCCGCCGTCCTGATCGTCTTCATGGTGTGTCTGGCGATGCTGCCCGCAGGTTGCGGCGGCGGGGGGGAGGAGATAACCCAGGCCGAGCTGCAGGACCTGGCGCTTCAGGACTCCTTTGCCCTCTACTACCCGGTGAGCGCTTCCATCACCCCCAGTGTTCCAGCCTACACGGTGAGCATGGATCTTTCCGACGTGGTGGGGATGGATGCGGCCAGCCTGCCCGCGGGGGTGGCCCGTACCCTGGCGGCACAGGGATTCGTAACCGTAGCGGGCGGGGGCGAAAGCATGTTCGATGCTTACCTGGATATCGCGGGCCCGAAGTTCGTGACCATCGATGTGGTCATGCACGCGCTTGACCGGCTCCGCATATATGCCCTGGGCGATATAGAAAGGGGATCGCTGGTCGAAGACCTGGGCGGCCTGATCTCCGCCCTTTACGATACCACCCTGCGCATGCGCGACGGGTGCGAGGGAAAGGTGCGTGACGCCGCACTGTCGAACCTGGCCTACCTGGGGGTTGCCGCAAGGCTGCTGGGAATCGAAGTAGCCGTCACACCCGAGGTGGAGGCCTCGGTAAACGGGGAGATCGCCCTCATCGAGGCTGCGTCGGGCGAGGCCCCCTCTCCCTTATCCGGGTACGTGCATGATTATAGCCGCTACCGTCCACGCGGCCATTACCTGGGTCAGGGCGATCTGGAGGGTTATTACCGGGCCATGACCTGGCTGGGTGGCACGGGTTTCTATCCCCGCCCCGGCGCACTTTCCGGGGACATAGAGGCCGGGCGCCACATGACCCGGCAGGCGTTGCTCCTGGTCAGTGCGCTGCACGTTTCCGAGGTTGACGGTGAGCCCGCTTACGGCGTATGGGACCGCATCTACCAGCCCACATCTTTCCTGGCCTCTTGTGCCGACGACCTCAATGCCTGCATATATACCCGGCTGGCGAGGGAGCTTATGGGAGACAGCTTTCCGTTGAGCAGCCTCGGTGACGATGCCTTGCTGGATGAGTTCATCCAGCGGGCGCTGGAGGAGCAAACGCCCCTGATCTTGTCCGCCGCGGGCGAGGGGTTGAGGTCAGGCGAGTCGGACGTGGCCTTCCGCCTCTTCGGACGGTCCGGCTACCCGGACGATTACATCTTCGGGCAATTGGTGGCGCCGGAGGTCACGGAGAGGTTCATGCCCCGAGGCCTTGACGTGCCCGCGGCCCTGGGATCGGAGCGCGCCCTGGAGATCCTGGAGCAGTTCTACGGGGAGAAGATCTTCGAGGGGTATGAGGATAAGATGAACTATCTGCGCGGGTTGCTCAGGAATATCGACCCTAAGCAGGTCCATTCCAACCTGTACCTGAGCCGCCTGGATGTCCTTCGCCTCGTGCTCAAACCCTGCGGAGACGGATATCCCGCCTTCATGAGATCGAGCGCCTGGCAGGACCGCGGCCTGTACGCCTTCCTGGGTTCCTGGGCGGAGTTGCGCCACGAAGATAAGGCGTATGCCGCGCAGGGGGGCGAACGGCAGTCTGAAGCTCAGGCGGTTTCGCCGGGGGGGTACGTGGAGCCGAACCCCGAGGCCTTCGCCCGCCTTGCGGCCGCAACGGACATGATTAGGCGGGGCCTGGAAGGACGCGGCCTCGCTTCGGAACCGTTGCGGGAGAGGCTCCAGGGCCTGTACGACCTGCTGATAAGCCTCAAGACCATGGCGGAAAAGGAGCTGCGCGGCGAAAGCCTTAGCGCGGAGGAGTACGCGGCCATCGCGGGCATAGGTGATACCCTGCGGAACCTGGCAGCCATCCCTGCGGATGGAGGGGCGGAGCCGGGGCTGGGTATAGAGGCCTCGCTGCCTCTGGTGGATACGGTTTATGAAGACAGCAACTTCGGCGAGGTGCTGCAGGTGGCAGTGGGGAAGCCCGTTACCTGTTACGTGATCGCCCCCGTGGGGGGAGTCCCCACCCTCACCGTCGGGGCCGGTTTCTCGTATTTCGAGTTCGTGAAGTCCGCGGACAGCCACGTGACGGATGAAGCCTGGCGGGAGACGGCGGGGTCCGAAAACCTGCCCGAAAGGCCGGCCTGGTCGTCCTCTTTCCTGCAGTGAATACGTCGCCCCGGGGCGGTCGGGGCTGGCGTTCCCCGAGGCTGGTTTTCCTGCCGGTGGGATAGATGCCGGATGGAACAGGCAAGCGTGCTCAACGGGCCGTTGCGCATAAAATCCCACTGCCGCCGTTACAAAGAGCGCGGATTCTGATAATATTAAGTGAAGGTTCATACTCCCCTAAATCCAGTTCAAAGGCCAGGCATTGTTGAAAGCCCCGGGTCACGGCAGGAAGCTTTGGCCAATACCGGTAGTTATCTATACGGAGGAGGGGCGAAAGGGGGAACGGATATAGGCCTTTAATCACTGCTGCGGATGTGAAACGAGCAGGGCGACCTGGCCCTTGAGCCATGGAAAGAGAAGGCTGTCCGCTAGTAAGGAGGTGCGAGGTGCTTGTTTTCGAATACCTGGAGAAGTGGGCCGCGGAAAGGCCCGACCGGGAGGCCATAATATACGGTGACCGGCGCATCAACTACGCCGACCACAAACGCGAGGTGGAACGGGTGGCGCGAGGGATGCTCAAGCTCGGCGTAAAGCGAGGAGACAAGGTAGGCCTCTATATCCCCAACCATCCGGAGTTCGTATACGGTTATATCGCCTGCTCCATGCTGGGAGCGGCGGCGGTCCCCGTGACCTGGCGCTTCGCCTCGACGGAGGTCAAGTACGTACTGGGCCACTCCGATTCCTCGCTGGTCATCATGGAGACTAGTTTCATGGACTCCGATTTCATCGAGAAGATAAACGCGGTGCGGGGCGAGCTGCCCGAGCTGAGAGAAGTCGTTGTCATCGGCTCCCGGGAAGACGTGGCGAAGGTGCCGGGAGCCATGTCTTACGACGACTTTCTCTCCGATGACCCCGGGCTGGACGAGGAGCTTGCCGCCAGGAAGAAAGAGGTCGAGGAGGACGACGTCGCCCTGCTGCTGTTCACCTCGGGGACGACCGGGCTACCCAAGGCCCCCATGCTCACACATAGAAACCTGATCGAGTACGTGGAAGGGCAACTGTCTTCCACGGGCCTGGGCGACGAAGAGCGGCTGCTCATGGACATCCCCAACAACCACGTGGGGGGCGCGGTCATGGCCATCCTCAGCATGCTTGTCAGCGGCAATACGCTGGTGATGCTGGATGCCTTCATTCCCCAGCAGGTGATGCAGACGCTGCAGGACGAACGCATCACGGTGATGGGCCAGGTACCGGCGCAATACATCCTGCTCTTCATGCTGCCCGATTTCGACAGCTACGACCTCTCCAGCGTGAAATACGCCGTTATATCGGGAGCCCCGGTGCCGCCGGAGCTTATCGGCCAGATCGATGAGAAGCTGCAGGCCGCTCCATTCATCGGCTACGGACTCACCGAGACCAGCGGCGCCATAACCTTCACCCGCGAAGAGCACCCGCGTGATAAGATCGCCGGCACAATCGGCGTGCCTAACGAAGGGATCGAGGTGCGCATAATGAGCCCGGAGCGCGTGGAGGTGCCGCAGGGGGAGGCAGGCGAGATAGCCGTGCGCGGTGGCGCGGTGATGAAGGGATACTACAAGCGCCCGGACGCCAACGCCCAGGTCTTTGACGCTGATGGTTTCTTCTTCACCGGCGACATGGGCTTCGTGGATGACGATGGCTTTATCCATATCCTGGGCAGGAAAAAGGAGATGTACATCCGGGGAGGCGAGAACGTGTATCCCCCGGAGGTGGAGGACGTCCTGCTGCAACACCCCAAGGTCCTCTTCGCGGCGGTTCTAGGCTATCCCGATGCGGTGATGGGGGAAAAGGGGAGGGCGTACGTCGTTCCCCAGCCGGGGACGGAGGTGACGGAGGACGAGATCAAGGAGTTCTGCCGCGAGCACCTGGCCAAATACAAGGTACCTGACCAGGTTGTCTTCAAGAACGCGCTGCCCCTCACCCCGCTGGGCAAGGTGCACAAATTCGCGCTCTACGAGGAGATGAAGGAGGAGTCCTGACCTCGCGGCCGTAGGTTCCACGGCCAGGAAGGGAGACACGATCGGCAACGTTGCTTCGCCTGCCGCCGTAGCGATGACGTTATGGCGGCAGGATTTTTTCTGCGCCAGGGAGTCCGAACCGGCGTTGTTGCGCGGAAAACCCGTCCATCCCGGAGATGAGGAGATCCTGGCGCCGGCGGCGCAACCCTGCCCCCACGGGCCATCTTTGCTGCATATTCGGCCCCCGGACCACCGCATATGATCCTGGCACCATCATCCAGCTCGCGGCGCGGAACGACGCGGGCTGTGCATCAAGCCACGAGGCCGCGCATCCGAAAAGAGAATATGACCGCCAAATCAGCAAGCATCACGCAAACCGCGCCGCGCATCATCCGCCAGGGCTTGACGGGCGTCATGCCGGCGCATGTAAGAAAGCAGGTCGGCGGCCGTTTTAAGGGACAGGAGTAGGAAATGCCCCTGGTGCCGATGGACCGGGAAAAAGAGAAGGAGCTCGTGCTCAAGGCCGGGAGCAGCATGGATGCTTTCGCCGAGCTGTACGAGCATTACGTGGATGGCATCTATGGATACGTCTACAGGCGCGTGGGCAACGCGAGCGATGCGGAGGACATCACCGCGCGTACCTTCGAGAAAGCCCTGGGGGGTATCGGGGATTTCAAGTGGAAAGGCGCATCCTTCTGCTCCTGGCTGGTGCGCATCGCAGCAAACTCCGTGGTCGACCATTACCGGCGGGAAGGAAAGGCGAAGATGGTCGACCTGGAGGAAGTGCTGCCTCAATTGGAAGCAAACGAGAACCCCACGGCGGGGATAGAGCGAGAGGAAGAACGCCGGCTGCTCTTGAGGGCGATGGGCGGTCTCCCGGAAAGATATCGCAAGGTGATCGAGCTGAAGTTCGTGGACGAGATGGACAACCAGGTTATAGCGGATACGATCGGGTGCAAGAAGGGAAACCTGGCGGTGCAGGTGCACCGGGCGCTGAAAGCCCTGAGGCGTGAGGTCGAGAGGCTGGAGAAGGGGGAATTGCGTTGAACGGCAAGTACTACGCGCAATACCTCCTCCGCGCCCTGGACGGCGAGGATCTGAGGCTGGACAGGGAACTGGGCGAACTGGTCGAGCTGGGGGGCAGGGTTCGCGCCGCGCTGCCTGATATCCCAGGCCTGGACGAGATGGCCCGGCGAAGGATATGGAACAGCATCGCCTCGGAGGAACGCGAACCGGCGGTCTTGCCGCGCCGGGGAGGCATCCTGCCGCGGCTGGCATGGGCGGGAGCGGCTGTGATGGCGCTGGCGGTTATTGCCGTCCTTCTCGTCGTCTTCCTGAGCACGGGTGGCCCCACGGTCGTGCAGCCGGAGGAGATCGCTTCGCTTCACCTGGACCGTGGCGTGGTCACGATACGCAGCGCACAGGGGGAGGAACGTGAGGCCGGCGCGAGCGAGGTGATAAACGAAGGCGACGTCGTAATGGCCGCCGACGACGCACGGGGCATCGTGGAGTTCGCGTCGGGCTGCATCCTGCGCCTGCACGGCGAGGCCGAGATAGGCCTGTCCGCGGGCGAGGACGGAGTGGTGGCAGAGATCTTCAAGGGCAAGAGCTATCACCGCGTTGTGGACGGCACTCCTTATAGCGCCCGCTCCGGTGGCGTCACCGTCAGCGCGCGGGGAACGGCTTTCACCTTCGACGTGGAAGCTCGATCGGGCAAGGTCATCTCGTTGCATTCATCGGTGCAGGTGAGCGTGGATTCCGAAGATCCCTCGGACTGGACCTCGCGGCTTGAGGAGGGAGACGTCTTTATCTACGGGGAGGATACCGAAAACCAGGTCCTGGACCTGATGCGCGAGGAGCTTGATAACGAGTGGTTGAGGTGGAACAGATCGCTCGACGAGGCACTGGGTCTGCCCGTAGGCGCCTTCTCCCTGTTGGACGAGGCCGCCGTCAACGAGGAGCCGGAGCAGCCGGAACAACCGCAGGCCCCGGAGGAGCAGGATGAAGAAGGCGAGCAACCCGCCCCCGCCCCCCAGCCCGCACCTCAACCGGAGCCGGTTGTCGAGAGCAGCTTGACCCTCTCCGGGTCGCCGAGGCAGGGCGCCGTGGACTTCAGCTGGACCCTTACCGGTTACACGGGTTTCCAGGGCTTCAAATTATGCCGCTCGGAATCCAATCCCGCCCCTTCCTATCCCGGCGACTGGTGGATGTATATCGACGGTGCCGGTACCCGCTCCGCAACCGACGCCAGCGTGCAGGCGGGGCAGACCTATTACTACCGGCTGGCCGTTTACAACGCCGGCATGGTGCTGGGCTACAGCAATACCGTCCAGGTCACCGTACCCGTGGCGCCACAGGAGCTGTCGATCGCCTTGAGCGCGGTAGTGGAGAGCGGCAAGATCAAATTGAGCTGGAGCGTGAGCGGCGAGGGCGATTATAGCGGTTTCAAGGTCTGCCGTTCCGAGACGAACACCAGCCCCAGCTACCCCGGCGATACCTGCACTTTCGTGGATGCGGCCCAGAGATCGTACAACGACACCACCGTGACCTCCGGCCACACCTACTACTTCCGCGTGGGCATCTACAAGGACGGCACCATCATAAAGTACAGCAACTCCGTCAAGGCCACTCTCCCGTAAATGGGGTCAGGTCTTGTTTTTTGCGTACTCTGGTATCCAAAGGTAAATCCTGGCAAATATACATTTCTCATCAGCTATTTTGTGCTGATGTTGCAATTACATAATGCAAAAAACAAGACCTGGCCCCTTAGTCCTCGTCGTCTTTGGCCATTTCCTTTTCGAGAAAACCGGGCTTGCGGGGGCGCATGGTGTAGGGCTCGAGGACAAAGGGGATGAGGAAGACGACCAGGGCGGCCACGATAATGAGTATCCAGTCCGAGGTCGAGGCCTCCGTGTCCAGGTCTTCAAGGGGCAGGCTCGAGCTTCCAGGCTCGGCGATGTTAAGGGAGGAGAACGAAGATGCGGGGATCTCGAGGTCGCCCTCGATGTAATCCCTGAAAAAGGAGGACCAGTCGCGCCCGGTGAGGCTGGTAAGGGCGGCGGATATGTCGTCGTTGCGCAGGGGCTCTTCAGATTCTCCCAGCTCGTAGAGGTTACGCACGAAGGTGGCGAGGTCCATGGTGTAAGGTTCCATGGATCTCAACTCCGAGTCGAAAGAGGCACATGCGGCAGCCCCGCCGCAGGTAAGCATAACCGCCGCACCCTCGGATTCGTATCCCATTGCTCCCGCCTCAGCCATCGAGGGCGCGAAATCGGCCCGGGCTTCGCGATAGGTGTCATAGTGCAGGTTGAAGCGGTCCCAGAAAAGTGCTGCCCCCCACAGGCCGCCCTCGTACGGGAGCAGGTCCTGCATGTACCATGAAACCCCCTCCCGCAGCCACAAGGTTTCGCTCTCCACGCTCAGTTCCCGCGAGAGCAGCAAAGACGCCATGCCGCGCGCCGTCGTCTCGATGGCGGCATCGGTAAGGGGGTCGGCTCCCTCCACATCCGGGATGACTACGCTGGAAGAGAACGGGGACGATGGGTAGTATACGTCTTGCGTTGACTTTTCCCCGCCATGGAAGAGGAGGGCGAGAACCAGCCTGTGCCCTTCTTCAAGGCCCAGCCCGCCGAGCAGGCTCTCGGCCTTTTCCAGCAGCGATTGCGCCTTTGCGGCGTAATCCTCCAGGCCCGCCGCTGAAGAGGCCTCAGGCCTAACTGGCACGGCGGCAAGGAGCGAGCCCCGCTCCAGCAGGGCTAAGCGCCCAGCGAAAAGGGGGTTATTCAGCAGGTCGTCCATCCCGGATGGCTGCTCCCGCCATGGCAAAGCGGCCTGCCAGGACTGCGGAAGTTCCAGTTCCAGGGAGGGTATGCAATCCGGCCCGAGCGGGCGGACGAATACGGCGTAACCGGGGAGGTAAGCCAGCTCCGGTTCCAGCAGGGGGAAGTAAGGCCAGGGGGCGCCGCTTCCGGACAGCGATTCGAGGTAAGATGTCCCAGCCTGGTAATCATCCATACGCACCTTGTAGCTGAAGGTCAGCCTGCCGGAATGATCTATCGACCACGTGTTCCCATCCCTGCTGAAGGGCAGGTCATTTCCAGAATCGTCGACCGCCCGCTCCCCGACCACGTGCGAGGAAAGGTCGGTCGCGAGGACATCGCCGTAGTCGTCGGCCATCTCCAGGAGCAGTGGAGCTGAGGAAGTCTCCACCTCCAGCGCAACCGCTATCTCGCCGCTTTCGGGATCGGTCACGTCGACCCGGTAGCTGACATGGACCTCATCGGCACCGAGTGCTCCAGCGCCCGGTGCGAGCAAGGTAAACGACAGTACTGCAAGGAGCACGCCCAGAGACATCTTATTCATAGAAAACACCAGGCATTATTATCCCAGAAAGACGTCACCATATGAAGCGACCTTAGCGGCTGACACGAGAGCATTCGACTCCCCGCGAGTGGGATACGCTGTTCACGTTCTACATCTCCATCGGCTTCAACGCAATCGACCCCCCGCACGCGGAGATACCCGAGTCGAGGATTTGATCTTGGTCCTTTATGCAAGACTCGACCCCCATGCGTGGGGATACCCGTAATGTGATGAGCTGTCGTCCCCACCTGGGGGTCGGGGAAAGTATCGGCAAATGCCGTTATATTACTTGTTCCTTCTCTGCCAGCGGGTGCGCTTGAGAAGCTTCTTGTGCTTCTTCTTACGCATCTTCTTGCGGCGTTTCTTCACTACCGAACTCAATTATCACCACCTCTTGGCTCGCTCTGCTGCGTAAATCCCATTCATTATAACCTATAAGGCACGGGGAACCAAAAGAGGCTATCCGGGGCTTCTCCAGCTTGCGTAAAAGTCTCCGGCGCAATCACTGTCGCGGCCGCCTTTACGGAGTCAAGGGGCGCGGGCGAGGGCGGGTTACATACCCGCAAGCGACTTGCTGCCACCGGGGGAAGACCATACCATTCCTGCATAACAACCTTCATATCGGTCCGGGATATGTGGGGATATCGGGGACCTGTAATGCCAGGCGGAAATACCGGGCTTGCGGAGAAGGGTTAAAATAGCAATAAAGGGTCATTACAGATTGGAGACGGACTTGAGGGAATTCGTGAGCGGAAGACTGGTGAGCGGGGGCGGCATCTGCGAGGGATGCGGAAAGCGGCTGCGCGGCGGCGAGAAGGTCTACGCCCTGGCCCAGGAGATCCAAACCATTAAGGAGTACCTGTATTGCCAGGAATGCCGACCCGAAGACAGCGAACTCCCCGAGGGCGTAATGAGCCTGGAGCCGGCCCTCGCGGTTGACGGGCTGGGACTGGACGAGCGACAAATGGGCTTCGAGGTGCTGGCGGGTTCCTGCTGCACGCGCTGCGGCCACTATTTCGAGCCGGGCGAGTGGCTGTTCGTGGGCGTGGTGGAGGGGCTCTCCAGCGGCATCATTTACTGCGGCGAATGTTACCAGTCCATGCTCGAGGCGGAGGAAGAGGAATAGACCCGCCCTTGCAGAAAGCGGCATACGCGGGCTCGATCAGCGCAACCCCCCATCGATCGGCCTTTATGATTTATAATCCCTGCGACAGTCCATATATGACGCAGCGGGAAAACAGGTCTCGACACACGAAAAGAAGAAAGGATGATCGGATGGGCAAAAAATACGTTCTCGCCTTCAACTCGAGCCCACGCAAGGGGAAGGGTTTTACCGCCATGGTGCTCGAGCGTTTCATGGCCGGGGCGGAACATGAGGGGGCGGAGACGGAGACCGTTTACCTCGCGGAGAAAAAGATCGCCGATTGCCTCGGTTGCACCTGGTGCTGGTTCAAGACCCCGGGAGTATGCCGCCACAAGGACGATGTCCCCGCCCTGCACGAGAAAATGCTGCGGGCCGACGTGATCGTACACGCGACGCCTCTATACGTCTGCAACATGAACGCGATAATGAAGCGCTTCCTGGACCGTATCATGCCCCTGGCCGAACCGTATCAGACCTACGATGACGGGGTGTGCTCCCACCCGCACGAGCTTAACCGGGAGGTACGCAACGTGCTCGTATCCACATGTGGTTTCCCCGGCTTGCGCAACTTCGATCCCCTGGTGGCGACCGAGGAGCGCATGGCAGAGGTTGGAGGCGGCCGGCTGCATGCCGCCATACTCTTCCCCTCGTCGGTGCTGTTGGCGCGCGATCCATGCCCGGCAGCGGAGCAGCTCGAGTACGTCTTCCGCGCTGGAAGGGAAGTGGTGGGAGAGGGGATCAGCAAAGAGACCGTGGAGGGCTACAGCCGCCCTTACGTGGAACCGCAGGATTACGTAGACGAGCTGAACGCGCTTTTCCGCGTGATGCGGGAAAACGCCCCTCGCGGGTAACGGACATCAACCGGGCGGGGCGATAACTGCTTCCCGAGCGCATCCGCATCACAGCGAACGTCTCTTGGTGGATTGGGCCAGGTCCAGGTTGTGTATGTGCCGCAGGGAGGGAAATTCCGAGAGCACCATGAGCACAATGACCAGCACGCCGGTGACGATGAAAGTCCACACGGAGATGGCCGGGGTGAAGGCGAAGAGATCGGTCTCGTACAATTTCATGGCCTGGACCATGACGAAACGCGCGGCGATGTAACCGGGTAACAGGCCCAGCAGCCCCATGATCACGTTCTCCAGGGTGAGCGAGAGTGATGCCTTCCACTGCGGGACCCCCAGGGTGAGCATGGTGGCCACCTCCTGCTCCCGCTCCATGATGTTTATGGTCGAGGTGTTGAAGACAAGCGAGAAGGCCATGATGATCCCGAACACCAGCATCACGGCGATGACGATATACATGAGGGCCATGTAGGAGTTGATCTCTTTCTGGATCTGGCTCAGGTCGACCAAGGTCAGCACCTCGGGCATCTCGTAGAGCGAGTCCCTAACCTGCTGGTAATACCCCTCGTCCACCTGAATGTAGAAGGCGGAGGACTTCGTTCCGTAGCCCAGAAGTTCCCGGGCTTCGTCAACCGGAACGTAGACGAAGGATCCCATGGGCTCCATGATGAAATCGGAGACCATGAAGGAGCGCGAGCGGTTATAGGTAGTGACCTCCACCATGTCGCCGACGGCTACACCCAGCTCATCGCGATAGTTCCTGCTCATCAGGCAGTGGTTGGGGGTTATCTCCACCTCGCGGTTTTTCTCGTCCAGGAAGCCGCGCATCACCGTGTCCACGAGGGCCCCCATGAGTATGCTGTCCACGTCCTCGTCGCCGTTGCTGATGGTGCAGGGGGCGCCGATGGCCGGCTCAACTACGGTGACGCCGGGTATCTTCTCGATCTTGTTCTGCGTCACGCGCGTCTGCGGGTCGAGGAAGAGCGCGGCGATATCGAAGGTAAAGAGGTGGTTGAAGGCCTGGTCCATGTTGGCGTTGATGGTGTCGTTTATCCCCAGGTTGAGCATGATGAGGATGATGGCGAACATGATGCCGATAACGGTGAAAGCGGTTCGCCGCCGGTTGCGGAAGATGTTGCGCAGGGGCAGCCTCCAGAAAACCCTCAGCTTGTCGATGCGTGGCAGCAGGCGCTCCACCCAGGAGACCTTGCCGTACCTGGTGGGATCGACAACCCCGCGCAGCGCCTCGGTAGGCTGGACCTTCGCCGACCTGCGCGCGGGCACTATTCCCGAGATGGCACAGAACCCCATGGCCATGAGGAAACCGTACAGGAACACCTCGGGGTAGGTCCCGTATTGCACGAAGGGGATCTTCATCTGGATCGAATATACCTTGGACACGATACCGGTTGCCGCCCAACCCAGCAGGCTCCCGAGCACGACCCCCACGATTCCCACCACCAGCGCGAACGACATGTAATGTAAGAGCACCGTGCGCGAGGAATAGCCCAAGGCGCGCATGAGGCCGATGATGGGCCTCTGGGTACGCACCAGGCGCGAGAGTATCATGTAGATGCTGAAGGCGGCTATGGAGAAGAATAGTATGGGGAAGAAGAGGGCGAAGTCGTGGAAAGACCGCAGGTCCATATCCAGCAGCATCTTTGATATCTGGTTGTCCCTGGTGGTTACCTCCTCGATGCCGTAGGGCTTGAGTACCGCGCGCACCTGGTTCTCCGTGGTCTCCAGCAATGCATAGTCCTTGAGGGTGAAGGCGAATTCGTTGTAGGAATTCGAGGCGAAGCCGGTGAGGGCTCGGGCCTGTTCCTCGCCCAGGTAGAAGACACCGTAGACCGTGGCCGAGGTCATGGGGAACTGGCGGTTGCGGAACACTATCATGTACTCGGGGCTGGAGACCACGCCCGCGATGCGGATGGGTATCCTCTGCCCGTTTTTCACCGCGTAGATCGTGTCACCTTCGCCCAGGTCGTTGAATTCGGCGAAGTGGTTTTCCACCAGGCAGGTCAGCTCCTGCTCGTTTCCCGTAAGCCCGGTTCCCTCGCGGAGGTAGAGCATGTTCACGTAAGGCTCGCTGTCCGGCACGCTGATTATCTGGCCGGTGATGCGCGTCCCGTCTTCCAGCTCCATGCCCAGGGGGTCGTTTATTCTTGGGGTTACCAGCTCTACGTTGGGAAGAGAGGACAGGCGCTCCGCCGCGCGTTCCGGTGCCCTGTCCACCCTGACCAGCAGCTCCTCGAAGTTGAGCCGGTCGTAAGTGTATTCATATGACTCGGAGAGGTTGAGGAAGGACATGTAGGAGGCGGTGAAGAGGAGTATCCCTATGGCGACCACCGACGAGATAGCGAAGAAGCGGAACTTCGATTCCAGTATCTCCCGCAGGAGTTTCTTGCGCAGCAGCCTCATCTCTTATCCCACCCGGACTCTGATCGGAACCGTCCATGATGTCAGCAAAAATCGGTCCGCCGGTTTAACCGCTTCCGGGATATTATGCACCATATCGCACCCCATTCAAATAGATAAGGGCAACCGTGGCATTGTCAGGCGGTCAAAGCAGGAAACGGTACGGCCTCGATCCCCGCGCCTACTTGGCCAGGGTGAAGAAAGAGGTCCAGGACGCCGGCTCGCGATCGATTTTCAGCTCCCAACTGTAGCGCCTGGACGGCTGCAGAGGCAGGCGGTGAAAGTTTATAGCCTGTATGAAACGCAGGGGCATGCCCGCGGGATGCCCGGCCGGTCTGCCCACTTCAAAGTTGCCGCGCATGCGTATCTCGCGAGGCGGTTCCCCGGCGCTGATCACGTTCCCGTCCTCGTCCAGAAGCACCAGCTCCATCTCGTGCCTCTGGTTGGCCTGGTCCCAGGGGACGTTGACCAGCACTACCACGGCCATGCTGGGTATGCGCGGGCTGCGGCTTATCCATCCTCCCCCGAGGACGAATACGCGGTCGCCTACCACCTCGGCCGCGTTGCAGAGAAGAAGGCTCGATTCCATAGCATCACCTTAGGATAGTCTACTCCAAACCCTTACCGGGGTGTACACGCAGCCGGGGAGGGACATGGGGACGGCATGGAAAGAAGGCTCGATTCCATAGCGTCGCCTCAAGGTAGTCTACCCCAAAGCCTTACCGGGGTGTACACGCAGCCGGAGAGGGATATAATCTACAAGGAAAAAGGCAATGCGACCGTAATTCTCGGTATTTTTGAAAGGGGGGCTTCAGTTGTTGCCCTACGACAGCTTCCTTATCGATCCGCCCTGGCTGGCATCCCTGGGATTTCTCTACGCCAGAGCCACCGACAAATTGGTCGAAGACAAAGAGAAGAAGGCCAGGGTCAGAAAGTTCCTGGATTACTCGACTATCGGGATCTTCTACGTAACCAGCATCAGCCTGTACTTCAACCGCGAGTGGACCCGCTGGATATGGGAGATGTGCAAGGCGGATTCTGGGCGTGACTGGATGATCAACTCCGGGGTTTTCCACTTCGACCACGAGAACGTCAGCCCCAGGGGGCACGCTGTTTGCGCCGCCCTCTTCACCACCTACCCATTGTGGCTGCG
>CAYWXM010000036.1:0-99740 GCA_964462595.1 uncultured Actinomycetota bacterium | reverse complement strand
TCGGGGGCGGTTTCGGGGGGGGCGGGTCATCTGCCGGGTAATGCCATCCAGTCTTGTTACCCTGCCCATGACTTGCCTCTACAAACGCAGCTGTCCCATGCCGCCCACGCTTCTACTGCTCGCTGATACCCTTACGCAATAAGAGAGCGCCTTTATAAGCGCGGCATGCGGCAGCTGCCTGCTCTATCATTTCCGATACCGCTCACATCTCGCTCCCTTCCCGGGTTTCCGCGGGGCCTCTTTTATGCGAACATTGATTTGCCGGCTACCCGTTACGCCGTGGAGGTTTCGCGTTATTCCTGCTTGAAAGGAGTTTAAAATGGGGGACTGGAACGAGTTTGGGATCAGGCTGGAGTCGTTTATCCGTCCCGCTACTTTCCCGATAGCGGCGCGCTTCCTGGTGCCTGAGGAGGAGGCCCCGCAAAGGGCCCGTCGGCCCAGAGACGAGACGGGTTGCCAGATAGCACTATGCCAGGGGTTTACCCTTACCAGGGAAAGAGGCCTCACCATGCTCTTCGAGCCGGAGGAATCGAGCTGCCCGCTCGCCAACGCCGCATTGGGTTGGGAAACACGTATCGGACCGTCCTTTGCCGCCGCTTTCCTTCGTGCCATGAACTACGCCCGTGACGATGAATTAGCTTTAAAAAGAGCGGAAGACATGGCCATGCTCGAACCGGGAAGGTTCTCCGCGCTGGTCCTGTCTCCCCTGACCCGCACGCGCGTCGAGCCCCACGTCGTGCTGGTCTACGGCAACCCTGCACAGATCATGCGGCTGGTACACGCCACCGCCTACTGGACGGGCGAAAGGGTCGCCGCCGAATTCGGGGGTATCGCCGGTTCCTGCAACGAAGGGCTGGTGCGTACTTTCTCAAGCGGCATGCCCAGGGTCGCACTTCCCGGAAACGGCGATCGCGTCTTTGCCACCGCCCACGACGACGAGCTTGTCTTCGCCTTTCCCGCATCTTGGGCGGAACGGATAATCGAGGGTCTCGAGGCGAGCAACGCGCGCGGAGTACGCTATCCCATCCCGACATTCATCAACTACCATTTGCCCTTCACCGACCTCATGGATAAATTCGGCTAGGGCTGCTTTTCGCGCCATCGCCCGCCTCGTCTTACACTTTTTGCCGCGAACGTGGAGTCAGGTGGAAGGATTCCGGGCCAGTGGCTCTATCCCCCCGAATGATCGTGATCGTGTGGATGCTCGTGAGGGTGAGAGTGGGTATGCCCGTGCTCGTGGCTATGCGCATGGGACAGGGACGCTTCGGCCTGCAACATCACCGTGGCCTCGACGGCGTCGCCCGCCCTTTCCGCCGCCTGTGCAATCGCCATCTTAGCGCCCGCCGCGGCTTCGGAGACATCGTCCCAACCCAGGTTCGCCGCCAGAGCTTCGAACTGGGAAAAAGCATCCGCCTCGTCCAGCAGTCTCCGCAGCGCCTGCCTCAGGGCTACCTTCAACAGCAGTGGTGCTCTATCCTCGTGATTGCTCATGGATAGAGTATATAATATTTAACGCCGCAGTTGAAAACCGCCTTCACGGATGCAGGGGTGACACACGGCATGCCACGAGTGCTTTTCGTTTGCTTGATGAATTCGATCGCATCATATCCTTTGGCTGTATCGTTAAAAGCGTCTTCCCGGCCTTCAACCATGCGATTGCCTGAAGAATCCCTCGCCGGAGCCATGTTTCAGCTCCCGATTATTTGCGTATATATATATCTATTGACTCCTGGATAGAAGGTATGTCATAAGCTACGGCTGAAAGGGGGGATGTAACAGCTGCGATGGAAAAAATCTTTGCGTAACGCCTGGCAGTCGCTGCTCTCGCAGGCTGCACTGCAAGAACACAACAATCAAAGGGGGAATGAAGATGAATATCGGGGAATGGCCTTGGAGATGGGCGGTGCGTTATCCCGACGAACCCTGCATCAAGTACGGAGACCTCGAGCTCAGCAAGAAGGATTTCAACTCCAGGATAAACAGACTGGCCCATGCCCTCCAGGGGTTGGGGGTGAAAAAAGGTACGCGATTCGCCGCGCTCATGGCCAACAGCAACGTCTTCCTTGAGGTATTGCTGGCATTGAACAAGCTGGGCGGGATAATGGTGCCCCTGAACTTCCGCCTCGCGGTCCCCGAGTTGGAATATATCCTTAACGATTCGGAGCCCACAGGCATCATCTACTCTCCGGAATTCGCGGACGCGGCGGAGGCACTGCGCGGCAAGGTCCCCTCCATGAAGCAGTACCTCAGGGAACTCGAGGGAGGCTCCGACGACGACCTCCTTTACGAAGAACTGATCGCGGGCAAGCCGGAGGACGAGCCGGTTCCCGACGCCGAAATAGGCCTGGACGATTACCAGTTCATCATGTATACATCCGGGACCACCGGTAAGCCGAAGGGGGCCGCCATCCTGCATGGCAATACGCAATGGAACGCTATCAATGCCATCAACATGTACTCCATGGGCAACGAGGACATCAACATAGCGTGCGCTCCCCTGTTCCATATCGGTGGGTTGGCGGTTTCGGCTTTTCCCTCGCTTTACGTGGGGTCAAAACTCGTGATCCAGCGTTTTTTCAACCCGGTCGAGACGCTGCATCTGCTCGAGTCCGAAAAGATCGCCACCATGTTCGGCATACCGGTCATGTTCCTGCTCATGACCCAGGTGCCGGAGTTCGAGACCACGGATTACTCCAGCGTGCGTTTTTTCATCGCGGGGGGCGCCCCTTGCCCTCGTCCGTTGATCGAGAACTGGATGAAGTGTGGCATCACCTTCAACCAGGGTTACGGTATGACCGAGACCGCCACCGCTATAACAGCCCTGCGCACAGAAGACGCCCTGCGCAAGCTGGGTTCGTGCGGCAAGCCTGTATTCCATACCGACATAAAGATAGTTGACATGGAGGGCAAGGACCTGCCTCGTGGGGAGATGGGAGAGGTCTGGGTAAAGGGGCCAAACGTCATCCGTGAGTACTGGCGCCTCCCCGAGGCCACGGCAGAGTCCATAACCGACGAGTGGCTGCACACCGGGGACATGGGATACATAGATGACGAAGGTTACCTCTACCTCGTAGACAGGCGCAAGGACATGTATATCTCTGGCGGCGAAAATGTTTATCCCGCAGAGGTCGAGGACGCACTCATGGGCTTCGAAAAGATAGCGGATGCCGGCGTGATAGGGATAGCGGACGAAAAGTGGGGCGAGGTGGGACTGGCCGTGGTCGTGCCCGCCCCCGGCATCGAGGTGAGCGAGGAAGAGGTCATCGAGTTCTGCAAGGGCAAGCTGGCAAAATACAAGATCCCCAAGAGAGTGGCCTTTGTCGAAGCACTGCCACGCACCGCCACGGGCAAGATACTTAAAAAAGAGCTCAAGGCACAGTTCAGCGAATAGGGGGTAGCCCCGGGCCGAGGCCTTAGAATACGCGGAGCTGTCGGTTTCCGTTTACCTTCAGCTCCGCTTATTCTTATCCCTGTTCCAGGTCGAGGCCCAGCATCCATATGTCGGTCAGGCGGCCTTCCCGGTCCACCTCGACCATCAGGCAGTCCGCCACCTTGAAGGCCAGAGCTGCTCCATCTCCCAGCGCGATATGCAGTGAAGCGCTTTCCTCGTGCCAGAAAAAACGTGCCTCGGATGCATGGTAGGCGAAGCCCTCGTCACCTCCGGGATCTTTGATCACCAGAACCCCCTGGGCATCGATATGGCGCGACGGACCATGCTCGCTTGTCTTCCAGCGCCCCGTCTTTACGTATGACTGCAGGCTTACAAGCTCCCTGCTCTCGCTTTCCATGCTGATCGCCAGCCTGCCCAACGCTATGGTGTGTACCTCTCCCCCTGGCACCTCCGAGCGCCTGAATTCCACCATTTCCGGTATGGCCTGATAGGTGTTCATGCCCCGAGGCGGTTCCGCCTCCGTCTTCAATGCGACGCGTGGGAGATAGATCTCCTGCATGGTCCCGTTATCCTTGCGTTATGTGCACCTTGAGCATGGGCTCGTCCTGAAATCACAGGTTATCATATTCCATCTTTAAACCCCTTGACGCCACCTTGCCCGGAGCTACCCCCCCCCAAGCTTCCCGGCCACATATGTGGAGCCGTCCATTGATCATTGTTCACACCATTCATGTATCCTGTACATCGGGGTCCGGCCTCACTTCCCCGCTAGGCGGGAGGGCGATACCGCATCCCCCAGGAAAACAGGGAATATCAGCAGGAGCACTGCCATAACCGCGCATACTACTCCTCCTACCATGAGAACGAAAGGCGCAGATATCCTGTCCGCCAGCACCCCCATAACGATCGCGCCTATGGGCAACATACCCTGGAACACGAGTATGTAGAGGCTCATTATGCGCCCCCGCATATTTCTTTCCACCCTCGATTGCAGAACGGTATTTATAGCCGCCGACATCATGAGGAAAGCGGCGCCCAGCGCAGAAGAGAGCGCTGCCGACAAGCCCATATTGCGTGACAGTGAAAAACCGACCAGCAAAAGGCCGGAAAGCAATGCCGATACCTTGATTATCTCGCTCTCCCTAAAACGGTGGTTCAGCCAGGTAACAAACGGCGCGGCTCCCGCCGCTCCCAGGCCCACGCATCCCAGCAATAAACCGTAACCGGCAGATCCCTGTCCCAGGACGTCCCGGGCCATGCCCGGGAGCAGAACCACAAAAGGCAGTCCGAAGATGGATGCGATTATCAATACCACCAGGATGTTTAGCGCCCAGCGGTTCTTCCATACATATACGAGTATCTCCTGGATATGCCGGACTATTCCCCCCGGAGGTCGCTGCGCGGCAGGGGTCTCCGTCCTGATCATCAGGATGGCGACTATCACGGTCAAGAAGCTTATCGCGTTGACGTAAAAGGCGGTGCTCTCACTGAACAAGGCCACGATCAGCCCACCCAGCAGCGGACCGATGAAGCGCGCCACGTTGAACTCGGCCGCATCCAGTGCCACGGCGTTAAGGATATCCTCCGGTTCTACCAGGTCGGTTATGACCGCCCTCCAGGCGGGGAAATTGAAGGTAAACGCGATACCCATGACAAAAGTGATGGCCATGATTACAGACATGTCCGCCGCCTCGAACGACGTGAAGACCCCGAGCGCTAGGGCGCACAGCATCATCACCACCTGAGTTACCAGTATGAGCAACTTGCGGTTATGGATGTCAGCCATGGACCCCGCAAACAGCACCAGGAAGAACACGGGTATGAAGTTGGCCACGGTGACCAATCCAACCCATGTATCGGATCCCGTGATCTCCTTTACGTACCAGTTGAGGGCGCTCATGTGTATCCAGGTGCCGGTGTTGGATAGAAGCGCACCCGACCACAGTATGGAGAAATCGCGATAACCGAAGGCCGAGAGGACGCCGCCGCGCTTGAACTTTGTTCTCGCCAGGGCAGGGGGTGTGGCTTGCTCAGCCTTTGTCTCCCGGCGCATACGCCTTGTCTTCATTCCCTCTTCCACTTCACATCCCTGGAGACTTTCTCTCGTGTCCGCGCTTTCCCGGGCGGACTGAGCTTTGATGGTCGGCATGCGCAGCTTGGGTTGCCTCCGGACTTTTGCCTGCATCCAAGCTCTACATTGCCATCGCAAGATGTAATAATATCATGGAGGGGAGCATTCCCTTCGTACGTTCAGCAACCATTGCCCTCTGGAGAGGAGGCCCGGGTCATGAGCGGAGATATCTCTTTCCACCACGATTACGCCCATGTCAACAATATCCGTATGCACTACGTGAGCGCGGGAGAAGGACCGCTCATGATAATGCTGCATGGCTTTCCCGAATACTGGTACTCCTGGAGGCATCAGATCCCCGCGATGTCCGAAAAATTCCGGGTAGTAGCCCCGGATATGCGTGGATACAACCAGACGGAGAAGCCGGTAGGCGTGGGCAACTACCGCTTGAGCGCTCTCATGGATGATGTTGGCGGGCTTATAAAAAGCCTGGGTGAGTCCAGTGCAGTACTGGTGGCTCACGATTGGGGGGGAGGAGTTGCCTGGCCTTTCGCCGCCTATTACCCGCATATGGTGGACCGGCTGATTATCCTCAATTGTCCACCCCCTGCCGTACTCGTGAAACACCTCATGAGCAACAAAGCGCAGCGCCGCCGGTCCTTCTATATGTTCCTTTTCCAGGTCCCGTTTCTTCCGGAGTCGTACCTGCGGGCGCACGATTACGAGATGATCGCAAAGTTGTTCCGTGGTTGGGCCATCGATAAGAGCGCCTTCAGTGATCGCGATATAACCATGTTCAAGGAAGCCGCTTCCAAGCCCGGCGCCCTTACGGGAGGCATAAACTACTACCGCGCCGCCTTCCGTCAGTTCCTGGCCTCTTCCCGGCGAAATGACCGCGAGAGGCCGAAGGTAAAATGTCCGACTCTGGTCATATGGGCCGAGGAGGACCGCGCCCTGGGAAAGGAACTCACCTACGATTTCCAGGCCGAGGTCGAGAGGCCTCTGGAGATTGAATATGTGCCCGATTGCAGCCACTGGGTGCAGCAGGAACAACCGGATCTGGTTAATTCCTATATGCGGGAATTCCTGCGCGATTTCCCCGGGAGCAACTAAGTTGCATGATATTGACGTGTGGGACACCCCCCATGCACCTGACGGCTCCGGTTATAATGGATTCCGCTCAGCCGACGCTCTCGGATAGGTGGAGGTAACGCCGTGGAAGCCATCGAAAAGGTTAGGAAGACCCTTGTCGAGCTGGAAATAGAAAATATCCAGGAAGTGGTAAGAGAAGCCCTCTCTTCCGGCGTATCCGCCCTGGACGTGGCCCTAAAGGGACTGGGTGAGGGCATGAGAGAGGTGGGCGACCTGTTCCAGTCACAGGAGTATTACCTCGCAGACCTGGTCCTGGCCGGCGAGACCATGAAGGATGCCATGGCTATCCTTGAACCCCACCTGGCCGGCGATGCCGTCTTGAATAAAGGTCCGGTGATCGTCTTCACCGTCAAGGGCGATATCCACGACATAGGCAAGAACCTCATGGCCACCATGCTGACCGCCGCAGGCTTCAAGGTCATAGACCTCGGCGTTGATGTGCCGGAATCGCGGGTGGTCGATGCCTTGAGGGAACACGGCGCTTCCCTCCTGGGAATGTCTGTGCTACTGACCCCCATGATCTCTTCCGTAGCGGATGTCGTGGACGCGATCAGAGAGGCCGGGCTGCGGGACAAGGTGAAGATCGCCCTCGGCGGAGCCTGCACGACCCAGGAATTACTGGACAGGTTCGCGCTCGACGCTTTGGGAAGGGACGCCATAGAGGCGGTGCGTATCTTCGAGGGTTGGGAGGCATCAGCAACCTGACTACGAGACGTCTACGAGATCGCCTGTGAAATCATCGATAACGCCTTATCCTCGAACCTTCTGTCCACGGGATCCATATTTACTGCTGCTGTTCCCACCTGCCCAGCCCGGGCGCCCGTGGAGTTATCCGCAAATCGTGAAAATAAACCCCGGCATTTGCCGGGGTGTTATCCTGGTGTCGGAGGGGGGACTTGAACCCCCATGAGGAAGCTCCTCACTAGGCCCTCAACCTAGCGCGTCTACCGATTCCGCCACTCCGACTCGCATGCGCCAGGCCCTTTAAACTCCAGCTGACTGGCTTTCTTGCTCCACCTCGCCTGCCTTTAGCTTGCGGTTACGGAAACCAGTATATACTCTCTCCCTGCGCTGGTCTATTATCCTTGACGCATAAAAAATGTCCCTGGATATGCGTCCGAACTTGCCGATCACGGCGATCCTATCCCCGTCTTCAAGGGGAGGGGGGAAACGAAACCCCCTGTAAAACCATACCCTGGTGCTTTTTCCGTCGACCTCTACGAGATCGAAGTTGATATCGAAAGTAAGCGTCTTCGATTTACGGTCCGAACGTTTAGGCATAAGCGTCGGCAGGGGATAAGTCGATACGTTCAAGATGATGCCACGCTTTGTGATCTTAGACAATTCACTTCCTCCAACGCCCTCTTACGGACGATCATCCTTCGCTCGAAAGTCGACGCCACTATTCTATCGTCCAGGTCACATCCGGTCTTGATATTCAACCATCGCTTTTCAGGTTTCAAGAAGCCCGGCCACCTCTTCCCAGACGCGTACAGCCAGATCTGCCTTGGGCATCATGTCCAGCTCGAGCACGCGGCCATCCGCGAAAAGCAAAGTCGCCCGATTGTAATCGGAATCGAAAGCGGACCCAGCTGCCGTGACGTCGTTGGCCACCAGTAGGTCTGCTCCCTTATCCTTGAGCTTGGCTTGTGCGTGTGGAAGCAATGCGCCCGTCTCCGCCGCGAAGCCTACGATCACCTGCCCGGCGTACTTTTCCCTGCACAGATGCTTGAGTATGTCCCGAGTCGCCTCGAGCTCGAGATTGATGACGGCGCGACCTTCCTTTTTTATCTTTTCCGTTTCCCTTGCCGCCGGCGTGAAATCGGCCACCGCGGCTGCCATGACCACCGCATGACATCCCGCTGCCCGGGCCGTTATCTCCAGCCACATATCCTGCGCGGTCTCCACCTCTATAACCTCTACGCCCTGTGGCGCCACTAGTGCAGTAGGTCCGCTTACCAGCGTCACCTTCGCCCCCATGCGTTTTGCCGCCACTGCCAGGGCATAACCCATCTTGCCGCTCGACCTGTTTCCTATATAGCGCACCGGGTCTATGGGCTCCCTCGTACCTCCCGCCGACACCATGACGTTCTTCCCCGCCAATCTCGTTTTTAATCCCAGCAATTGCAGGGCCGCCTCCACTACCTGGTCCGGCTCCGACATCCTCCCCTCGCCTTCGTCCCCGCAGGCAAGCGAGCCGCTCTCAGGGCCGATAAAGTGCAAGCCCCTCCTTCTCAGCTCTTCCACATTGGCTCTCGTGGCTGGATGTTGCCACATGTGCACGTTCATCGCCGGCGCAACCAGCAGGGGCGCTCGTGTAGCGAGCAAGGTCGTGGAAAGCAGGTCGTCCGCAAGCCCTTTCGCCATTTTCGCCAGTATGTTGGCGGTTGCCGGTGCTATCACCACCAGGTCGGCTTCCTTGGCCAGGGTTATATGCTGTATGGGATCTGCCGTGCTCGCGAACATGGATACGGCAACGGGATTTCCGGTTATGGCATGGAAGGTAGCGGGTCCCACGAGGTTGGTCGCGTGTTCGGTCATCAATACCTTTACGTCGAATCCCAGTACCGTAAACTGGCGTGCGATCTCGACCGCCTTATAAGCGGCTATACCGCCTGTAACGCCCATAACAATGCAGTTCATTTGGCAGGAACCAGGGATCCGTTAACTCATTTCGTGACTTCGTCGTGTCGCTCGAACTCGAGCTTGTCGGCGGCTATCTCCTCCAGGGCCAGGGAAAGGGACTTGTTGGAAGCGGACCTTATCTGCGGGCCCGAATCGTGCCCCAGGCCCTCACCCAGATGCCTGAAGTAATTGTTAATCTGCCTCGCTCGTTTCGCGGCCGTTATGGTCAGACCGAATCTCGAGTTATCGATCCATTGCAAGAGATCGTCGATCCTTGTCTTCATCAGCACTTGTCAAAACCCTCCCGTTTCATCTCATCTTTACTTGTTAAGCAGACTCTCCTTTTCATATATAGCACAGAATTCCTCCACTGCGCGATGCAGCAGGTCGTTCAAGACCACATATTGGTAATCGTCTTTTTCCCTGCTTTCCTCAAGGGCGTTTATCAGGCGCTCCTTCACTTCGGCCTCATCTTCCGTCCCGCGCCCTCGTAGCCTCTCCTCGAGCACTTCGACTGAAGGTGGAAGGACAAAGACCGAAACCGCGTCGGGCATCTTTTCCCTGACCTGCCTGGCTCCCTTCACGTCTATCTCGAGGATGACGTCATGACCGCCCGAAAGTTCCTTCACCACCTTCTCATGCGGCGTTCCATACAGGTTGCCGTGCACTTCAGCCCACTCCAGGAAATCTCCCCTATCCGCCATCCTCCTGAATTCCTCCTCATCCAGGAAATGATAATGTTCCCCGTCCACCTCGTCTCGCCTTGGTTTTCGGGTGGTGGCGGATACAGACAGCCATGCGCCAGAGTAACGTCGGAGCAACTCCTTTATGAGCGTGCCTTTCCCCGCGCCCGACGGTCCGGCGACGACGAAAAGACGTCCCTGGGGCATTACCTCTCCTGCGGGCTTGTTCCGGAATGTTATCGCGGTATTTCTATTATCGCCCGGCCGACCCTGTTTATCAGGCGAACCTGTCCTTGAGAGCGGCGATCTGCTTCGGGCCAAGGCCTTTCACGCGGCGGGAGGTGCTGATACCTATCTCCTCCATTATCTTCGCCGCCCGCAGCTTGCCTACGCCGGGCACCGACTCTATCACCGATTTTACGGTCATCTTCCCGTATATCTCATCATCCGCTTTTTTCAGGATGTCGCTGACCTTCAATTGTCCCGCCTTGAGCTTCTTCTTGATCTCAGCTCTTTCCTTCCTTACCTTAGCCGCTTTCTCAAGAGCCGCCTTGCGCTGTTCGGCCGTCAATTCCGGAAGCTTTTGTTTCGCCATTATAACCCTCCTCGAGTCAAAGCTTTCCCTACAGCAACAATCTTAACTAGTATAAACCTCCTTTTACCTGCATACAAGCAATATTTCAGCTTTTTACGCGGATATACCTGCATCCCTCAAGCCCGCCTCCTGCTCCCAGGAGTCTCCAGACTCACCCCCTCTTCGCATAACGGGCAGATCTCCGCCTCCCAGGCCGGAGCCTCCAGGCTCAGCAGTATTTTTTTGGGAACCCCGAAATCCCTTCCATCACCGCGTTCTATGAGGGCAGCAAGGCCCACCACCTTGCCTCCCGAATCTTCTACCAGTCCGATCAGTTCCTGTACCGAGCCTCCGGTGGTTATCACGTCCTCCACGACCAGTGCTCTCTCTCCCCTGGATATGGACTGTCCCCGTCGCAAGGCCAGGCCCCCCTCGACTCTCTCCGCGAAGATCATGCGCTTCTTCAGGGCCATGGCGACCATGTATCCTATTATGACCCCGCCCATTGCCGGGCTGATCACCAGGTCGACTTGCTGTTCCCGAAAGCCCTTCGCTATCTCGTCGGCAAGGCTTTCTGCAAGATAGGGGTGCTGCAGTACTTTGGCGCACTGTATGTAGGTATCGCTGTGCAGCCCTGAGGTGAGGAGGAAGTGCCCTTTGCGTACTGCCTCCTCTCTTTGCAGTATCTCCATCACTTCCCACTGGTTCATGGCCTATCTCCCTTCCTCTTTCCGCCGGCTGGCCAGCCCTGCCGGGACCTTGCCCACCGGCAAGCATCAACCCCCACGCTCGCTCTCACCACCTACCGTTTCCCGGGTTGTCCGCCGCCTGCCGCAAGCGGCGCAAGGCGGATACCGGATCGGGTTGCGCTATCACCGGCCTCCCCACTACCAGGTAGTCCGCTCCCGCCAGCAGCGCTTCCCCCGGAGTCGACGTCCTCGCCTGGTCCTGCCTATCTTTACCTTTTTCCCTTATTCCGGGGGTGACTATCAGGGGCTTGCGCCCCAGGTTCTTCCTCAGCGCTGCGGCCTCACGTGCCGAGGCAACCACTCCGTCCATGCCCGCATTCATTCCGAGCTCCGCCAGGCTCAATACCAGATCGCCCGCTTTGCCCCGCCATCCGATCTGGGCCAGGTCAAGGTCGTCTAGGCTGGTGAGCACGGTTACCCCCAGGATAACAGGAGCCGGGACTTCCGCCGCGCTTGCTTCTTCCCTCGAGGCCTGCACCGCGGCCTCGATCATCGCCCTGCCGCCGCTTGCATGCACGGTAAGCATACCTGCACCCTGGCGCACCAGGCTTCTGACCGCTCCTCGCACGGTATTCGGTATATCGTGCAGCTTCAGGTCCGCGAATACCCGAAAACCCATGTCCCTCAGCGCGCCGATGATCCCCGGCCCTGCATTAGAGTATGCCTCCAGCCCCACCTTCACCGTTTCCACCTCACCGCGCAGCATGCTCGCCATTTTCAGCAGGCTCTCCCGCTCATCCAGGTCCAGCGCCACGATAAAGGGATCGTGAGCTGATGTCATCTCAGCCCTCCCCCCATCTCGCCATATCCACCAGCTCCGCCGCCGAGGCGATACCCCTGCGCTTCAGATAATCCCTCATGCCGTCCAGCAGATGCAATGGCGCCGCCGGGTCCGTGAAGTTCAAGGTTCCCACGGCGACCGCATCAGCCCCCACCATCATCATCTCCACGGCATCCCTCCATGACCATACGCCTCCCATGCCTATGACCGGCAGGTCCACCTCTTTCGCCACCTCGTAGACCATGAGAACTGCAATCGGGTGTATGGCAGGCCCTGAAAGACCTCCGGTTACGTTCGCCAATCGCGGCTCGACCTTTTCCACGTCCACGGCCATGGCCGGAAAGGTATTGACGAGGCTCAAGCCGTCAGCGCCCGCCCTCGCCAGGGCTATCGCCATTCCCGCTATGTCTCCGCATCGCGGCGTCAGTTTCACGTAGAGAGGGATCTCCACCACTGCCTTCACCCTCTCGACCAGAGATGCCGCAAGCTTCGTATCGGATGAGAAGTGTATTCCCCCGCTCTTTACGTTAGGGCAGGAGATGTTGAGCTCTATGGCATCCGCCATGCCGCCGCGAGATATCTCCCGCGCAACTTCCTCGTATTCATCCAGGCTGAACCCCGCCACGTTCACAAAGACGGGAAGGTCCAGGCCGGAAAGCCATGGCAGGTCCTGCTCCAGGAAGTACTCCAGGCCCTTGTTCTCGAGCCCGATGGAATTGAGCATACCGCAGGGCGTCTCCCACAGGCGGGGAGGTGGGTTTCCGTCACAGGCCTCGAGGGTTACCGACTTGGTTATCAGCCCCCCCATCGACTCCAGATCCATCCATTCCGCATATTCCCTGCCGTTACCGAAGGTGCCCGAACAGACCATCAGCGGGTTTTTCAGCCTTATACCTGATAGCTCAACCTCCAGGCTCACCCTCGCATCCTCTTCCAATCCAACTCCCCTCCCCGAAATACCGGGCCGTCCCTGCATGCCGCAAGATAGCTCCCCGGCGGCGCCGCAGCCGGGACCACGCATCCCCTGCACGCTCCGATCCCGCAGGCCATGCGTTCCTCCATGCATACCTGCAAACCGGCCAGTTCCTCGCTATCGATGCTTTCGGCGAGCGCGGCGAGCATCCCTCTTGGACCGCAAGCATATATGCTCGCCGCACCGTCCGTCGGCGCTTCCATGTACAGGTCGACGGCGCTACCCGCGAAACCAGACCCCCCGTCCATGGTGGCGAGCCTGAGGTCCAGGACGGCTCCCAGTTCGCCGGCGAGCCCCTCGTACTCGTCCTCGCTTTCCACCCCCCAGAAGAGAGTTGCCTCACCGCCCATGCTCTCTAGTCGCGAGGCCAGGAATATCATGGGCGCCACTCCGGTACCCCCCGCGATCAGGGCATGCATTCCTCCGCCCTCTATGCTGAACCCCCGGCCCATAGGCCCCATGATGTCGAGCGTCTGGCCTGCTTTTGTAGCACATAGCCATGCGGAGCCTGCGCCCACATCTCGCACCATAATAGATGCTGTATCCTTACCGGCTTCACACAGGCTGTACGGTCGTCTCAGGATCAACTCCTGTTTTTCGCAGCGAACGTGGACGAATTGACCGGGTTCCGCCTTGAATGTCTTGTCCACCGCAAACTCTATCTTTTCCATTCGGCCGAACGATCTCCTGGCCGTTATCTCCACCGTGTACCTGGCCGGCAACTTTCATTCACCCCCGGTATTGTCCGCAGGCACAGCGTTTACGCGCAGGGAAGATATTTCCCAGGCCGGTGGATCCGCATGCCGTATTCCTCCGGCCAATGCCAGTGCCACCTCCATGTTCGTTATGCATGGCGTCCCGTGGCGCACGGCTGCCGCCCTTATGTAGAAGCCGTCGGAATGAGGGTGCTTGCCACGTGGCACGTTGACCACCAGCCCGATCTGCCCGTTACGTATGAAGTCCAGGACGTTCGGGCGCCCTTCGCGTAATTTGTTAACCGTCTCGACCTTTATCCCCGCGGCGTCCAGTGCATGCGCCGTTCCCCTGGTGGCCATGAGCACATATCCAGCCTCCTGCAACTCACGCGCCAGCATGATGGCACGTCTCTTTTCCCGGTTGGCCACGCTGAGAAATACTTTTCCTCCTGGTTTAAGCCGCAATCCCTGGCTCCAGAGAGCCTTGGCAAGGGCCATGCCCGGATCTCCGGCTATACCCATCACGGACCCCGTAGATCGCCGTTGCGGAGAGGGCAGGATATCCGAACCCGCGATCAATCCGTATGGTATCAGCGGCGCTCTCACCGAACTGCGGTAGGCTTCCGCCCTTCGCGCTTCTATCTTTTTTCCGCCTAAGGCCCTCATGCCCATCTCCGCCAGAGGCAGAGCGGATGCGCGTTCAAGAAACGGCAGGTCGGCCGCCGGTCCGTGAGAAATGTTCCATATAATCGTGTCCCCGTTGCTCACGTGCATGCGCATGGACAGGTTTCCCCTCCATCCCAGTATACCTATCGCTTGCCCCGCCAGTTCGAGAGCGCTGCGCGACTGCTCGGATGTGAGATATAGCGGAGGGTATACGGCCAGCCCATCCGTGGAGAATATCCCTGCCGCATCAACATTCTCCCACAGCACCGCAATATGTCCCTCATCCCATGCCACCGCCTCTACCTGGACCTCCTGTGCCTCCTCGCGCAGAGGCCGCCAGAGGACCTCGCCTTTCTCATGGTCGCGGAGAAAAACCATCCCATCCTCGGCATTGTATATCATCCTCCTGGCCGTCCTTTTGCCAGCCTCCTCGACCGTCGCCATAAGGGGGTAGTCCGAGCGCTCCAGGACCGTTTTTCCCTCCTCCCACCCCTTGCTCAGGCTGTAATCCACGACTCTCAGGCCCGCATGCCTCGTTTTTTCCAGTGCTTCCCTGATTGCGCCTCCGGCGCCTGTTGGCGGCGATCCCATCACCACGAGACCCTCGCTGGCAAGACCTGCCGCCACCCCTTTTGCCGCACGGCCTGCATAGTGCACTATGACGGTCTTCACATCGCACTCGTCTGCGGCATGAGCGATCTCCTCCGCCTGAAGCGGTCCGACAAAGACCGTATCTGCGTAAAGGGCCGCCAGTTGCGCAAAACCGATGTCGGGAGTGTACAGGACCGCGCTTTTACCCTCCGCCTTCCAGGACCCCAGTGCCGAAAGGCAGTTCACGTTGGCCTCGTAGCCGCCGGCGGGCCCGTCATTAGGCCCCCCCACGAACATGAAGGCATCCGAGAGGCCGTCATCATCCCGGGGTGCCATATTTAACGTAGGATCAGCCCCATATCGCTCCGCAATCCCTCTCTCCATGCCTGCATTCAGGAAGCCCCCGCCAAGACGCATCAATTCCTCTAGTGACTGCAGCGTGCTTGCAAGCCTCGAATCCTTATCCCCACCGCGTATCGCCTCCATGGCTTGCGCGGCCGCAGCGCCGGCATCGCTTCCCCGGAAGAATCCGCGCCCCATGGACCTGCATGCCAGCGAGAGGTAACTCTCACCCTCTCCTTCCCCGCTGAAAGATGGCCTGGGGACGACCACTACAAACCCCCGCGGGCGCTTTTCCTCCAGCTCCAAGCACTCCCCCGGCAGGGTCTTTCCCGTCAACAGGTCCAGATGTGCCCTCAAAAGATCCGTTCCCCGCGCGGCCTCCAGCATGGGCATTATCCGCCAAGGCCTAGGATTGACGTCTATCACGAAGAGATGCTCCCATCCCGGGGAAGCCGCAAGTTTTACCTCCACCAGCCCCAGCAGGTCCAGGGCCTCCACAACCCTCTTTAACATCTCCTGCAGCGCGAACTCGCCTTCCGCTCCGCATCTGCGCGGCGGGTAGACAAGAACCGCATCCTCTTCATGCAGCGGCAGCAGCTCCTGCTGCTCGAAGATACCCTCCACGCATGTCTTTCCGGCTCCGTCCCGCATTACGACCGCAATATATTTCCGCCAGCCGTTCAAAGCCTCCTCGACCAGCACCTCTCCCGTCAGGCTTTCCCTCATCGCCTCCTCGAGCAGTGCGGGATAATCCTCTAGGTTGAAGGCCAGCCCGGCTCCACATCCGCCGCAGGAGAAATGAGGCCTGACAACCAGGGGGAATCCCAGCCTGTCCGCCGCGTCCTGACCCTCGCGCAAGCTTCCCACCGCCTGGAATGCGGGGTTATCAATGCCCCCGGCCTCCAGTGCCTCCCGCAGCAGCGATCTTTCGCCACATAGCCATAGCGTGCGGTCGTCCGTATCGGGCGCAATGATTCCGGCGTCCTCGTACCATCCCTCCTCCGCAAGCCGCATGGCCAGCATCCACCCCCGCCTGCCCCCCAGCCCCTGCCAGATGGAGCCCACTCGCCTGCTCTCCGCGATGCGCCGCACCACCTCCACCGCGGCAGGCTCCATGAAAAGGTCTTCCCCGCTGTCCCCCTTATCCATGAGGGTGGCGGGATTGTCCTCCAGGACCAGGACACGCATTCCCCGCCGTCTCAGCAGGCGGCAACCCCTTGCGGCTATGTATTGAAACGCCGGGCCTTGTGACAGGGTGACCGGACCTGGTCCGACAACCAGCGCGTCGCCTTTGTGTCCCACCATATCAGGCACTTCCCATCTCTTTTGCCCTGAATACCACCTTCCCGTTCTTGATGGTACATAACACTTTCCCTTTGACCTCCCTGCCATGGAAGGGGCAGTTATGACCCTTCGATGCAAAGGAAAGGGCGTCCAGTGTCCACGTGTTTTCCAGGTCCAGCAGTACCAGGTCGGCGCGCGCCCCCCCTACTATCCCCGCCCCGTAATCGGGCGGCCCCAACCCCATCACCCGGGCGGGGCCGGCGGTCAGCAGCTCGACGAGGCGATCCAGCCCTATCTCTCCCGCCAGCACGAGTTCGCCGTAAAGCACGGGGAAAACGCTTTCCATCCCCACCATGCCGAAGGACGCATAGTCGAATTCCTTTTCCTTATCCTCGACGGTGTGCGGCGCGTGATCGCTCGCTATCGCGTCAATGGTCCCGTCGCGCAACGCCTCCCGCAGCGCCTTGATGTCTTCCTTTCTGCGCAGGGGTGGGTTGACCTTGAAAACGGTATCGTATCCCCTGATATCCGATTCGCTCAGGACAAGGTGATGCGGCGTGACCTCCGCCGTTACCGGCACGCCGCGTGATTTCGCCTCCTTCACCATGCGTGCCGAAGCTGCCGTGCTGATATGCGCCAGGTGCAGACGGCAACCCGTTTCTTCCGACAGCAGTATATCGCGGGACACCATCACCTCCTCAGCCAGGGCCGGAATGCCCCGCAGGCCCATGAGGGTAGAGACCTCTCCCTCGTTGACCTGCCCCTCCCCGGAAAGGGAAGGATCTTCCGCATGGGAAATGATCACCGCGCCGAATGCGGACGCGTACTGCATGGCCCTGCGCATGAGCCCGGCATCCTCGACCCCGTTCCCGTCGTCCGAGAAGGCCCTTACCCTTGCCTCGCTCATATGCATCAGGGCCATCTCGGCGAGTTCCGATCCACGCCTTTCCCTGGTGATACATCCGATGGGGAAAAGGTCTGCGAGCCCGAGCTCTCCGGCCTTTGCGGCGATTCCCTCCACTACGGCCGCGTTGTCCAGTGGGGGCTGGGTATTGGGCATGCAGCACACGGCGGTGTAGCCTCCATGCAGGGCGGACTTCAACCCGCTGCCCAGCGTTTCCGCATCCTCGCTCCCCGGTTCTCGCAGGTGGGCGTGTATCTCGATGAAACCCGGCGCCAGCACCATACCCTTTGCCTCGATTACCTCTCTGCCCTTCGTCTCCAGCCCCCTGCCCGTCGCCGCTATACGCCCCCTTGACACGAGCACGTCGCTGACCCCGTCAATTCCGCTGAAAGGGTCTACTACCCTTGCTCCCCTGACAAGCATCTCAGGCAATCCCTTCACCCCCCTCGCTTCCTCCCAGGAGCATGAAGAGCACCGCCATCCGCACTGCCACACCTGCCGAGACCTGCGCTGTTATAGCTGCGTAAGGCGCATCCGCCACCTCCGCGGCTATCTCCACCCCCCGGTTCATGGGACCCGGGTGCATGACCACCACCCCGGGCTTCGCCTTGCCCAGCCGCCGGGCGTCAAGTTGATATAGCCGCTTATATTCCTCCAGGGATGGAAACCTGCCCTCCCCCTGCCTCTCCCTCTGTATGCGGAGCACGTAGATCGCATCGCAGCGCGGTATAACCGCATCGAGGTCGTGCGATATTTCCAGACCGGCAACGGGAGACGGCGGCAGCAACGTGGGGGGTGCTACCGCTATAACCTCCATGCCCATGGCCCTGCAGGCCTTGATCCCCGAGCGTGCCACGCGAGAATGCAGCACGTCACCAACGTAAGCTATCGTCCTGCCCTCGACATCTCCCATCCTCTCCCGCAGGGTAAAGAGATCCAGCAGGGCCTGCGTGGGATGAGCGTGCACGCCGTCCCCGGCGTTGAGTATAGCCGCCTGCAGCCATTGACGCAGCAGCCACGGTGCCCCTGCGACGGGGTGCCTGATAACCACCGCATCAACCCCCATGGCCTCCAGTGTGAGAGCGGTGTCTTTGAGGCTTTCCCCCTTCTCCACGCTAGATGTCGATGCGGTGAAATTCATGACGTCTGCGCTCAACCGCTTCGCTGCGACCTCGAAGGACATGCGCGTCCGCGTCGAGGGCTCGTAGAAGAGGTTAACCACCGTCTTCCCCCGTAGCGACGGCACTTTCTTGATGGGACGCCTCAGCACCTCCGAGAAGGACCCCGCGGTCTCCAGCACTCGCTCTATGTCACCTCGCTTCAGGTCGTCCACGTCCAGGAGATGCCTTTTTTCAGCCAAGCCGGGCCTCCTTCCCATGACCATGCCCCCCGCTACCCCCAGGCGGCGAACACAACACCGGCAAGAGGTCGGGTATTTCTTTTACCCGCCCTCCTTGCCAGGGGGCACTAAAATAAAAACCCCGCCGTCGGGCGGGGTCATTCCTCCTCGTAGCCGATGTATACGCCATCCTCCCCGTCCACCTCCTGCAGGGCAACCCGTACTTTTTCCCTGGCGGAGGTGGGGACGTTCTTGCCCACGTAATCGGCCCTTATGGGCAGTTCGCGATGTCCCCTGTCCACAAGGACTGCGAGCTGAATGGAGGCGGGCCTTCCGAAATCTATGATGGCATCCAGAGCGGCCCTGACGCTGCGGCCGGTGTAGAGCACGTCGTCCACGACGACCACGTTCTTTCCCTCGATATCCCCCGGCAGGTGGGTTTCCTTCACCACCGGCTGGCTCATGGTGTGCAGGTCGTCTCTGTACAGGGTGATGTCCAGCCTGCCCACGGGAACCTCCATGCCCTCTATCTGCGCAATCAGCCCGGCTATGCGCAGCGACAGAGGCACGCCCCGGGTCCGTATGCCCACCAGGACTATATTGCCGGCTCCTTTATTGCGCTCGACTATCTCGTGCGATATCCGCTGCACGGCGCGGCGTATATCCGCCTCCTCCATGACCTTGACGCGTTCTTTGAACGTCAACCGCCACCTCCAACGTGAAAAAGCCTCCCTGCGGCCGGCGCAAGAAGGCTCCGTTCCCTTTTCTATATGTTTCCTTGCCAGCCTCGCAGGACTGAATTAAAGGTCTATCAAAGAATAACACTCCCCTGCGTGCGAGGGCAATACTCCTCTCCTGCTCGGGTTCATCCTCCGGCTGCCTTGTCCTTTACCAGCTTGCCCAGAACGCCGTTTATGAACTTTCCCGAATCCTCGGTCGAGAAAGCCTTGGCCAGTTCCAGGTATTCGTTGATGGTCACGTTGGTGGGGATATCACCGCAGTAGAGCAGCTCGGCAAAACCAAGCCTCAGGAGGTTACGGTCAACCATGGGCATCCGCTCCAGAGACCAGCGGTCGGCATAGTATGAGATCAAGCCGTCGATCCTTTCCCGATTGCCCAGATACAGCTCCAGCAGCTCGCGCGAGAATTCCGGGATCCTTTCGGGGTATTCGAAGCTCTCGGACTCGAACGACACCAGCTCCTCGATGCTGGCGCTGTCTCCGAGCAGCATGCGCACGTGCTCCAGGGAGATGTGCGGTATATCCTGCGGGGGCACCGTCTCGTCCTCTATTCCCTCCTGCAGCATGCTCTCGAAGTCCCTTACCGCTTTTTCCAGGCTGTCCCCGGTGAGATCCATCTGGTAAAGGATATCACAGGCCAGCATGCGGGCCAGGGTTCGCCTGCTGAAGGGCATAGGCTCGTTCACCTAGAGGGCGCTCACCCCCACCACGTTGACGTTCACCGCTACTACATCCCGCCCCGTCATGGATTCCACTATCTCCGTGACCGCCTCCTGCACCTTGCGGGCGGATGCTATAAAATCCCTCCCGTACTCCATGTTCACGTCGATATCGACCGCAGCTCTGTCCTCCTCGACCTCCACCTTGATCCCCTTGCTCAGATTTTTTCGCTTCTTCAGGTCTTCGGGGTGTTCCGGCCGCATGGCTATGCCCGATACGCCCTCCACACCCGAGAGAGCTATCCCTGCGATAAGCTCCATGATCCCGGCGCGCATCTTGAATGTCTCGTTATCCCGCGTCTCGCTCATTCCACCCTTTCCACGTACTCTCCGCTGCGGGTATCTATCTTTATCCTGTTTCCCGCCTCGATGAAGAAGGGCACGTTTACCACCAGCCCGCTTTCCAGTGTGGCCGGCTTACTCCCTCCGCTCGCTGTATCCCCCTTCACCCCCGGTGCCGTCTCCGCTACCTCCATCTCCACGAAGAGGGGGGACTCCACCCCCACGGGTTTACTATCATAGAGGGATATTTCTACGGTCACCCCGTCCGTGAGGTAGTTCGCCGTCTCCCCCACCTCTCCCTCGCTTATCGGCATCTGCTCGTAGGTATCAAGATCCATGAAGAAGAAATTCTCCCCTTCCCGGTATAGGAACTGCATCCTGCGCTTGTCCAGGATCGCCAGCTCGACCTTCTCCCCCGCCCGGAAGGTCTTCTCGGTTACCGCTCCCGTCTTGAGGTTTTTGAGCCGGGTGCGCACGAAAGCACCTCCCTTGCCGGGTTTCACGTGCTGAAAATACACGACATTGTACAGGTTTCCGTCCATCTCTATGGTTATCCCGTTCCTGAAATCCGCCGTAGATATCATCCTTCACTCTCCTGGCTCCGTTATGTATCGCGTCAATCATTTTAGCATAGCTCTCGCCGCCCACCGGCAGGTTATTCACAGCATTGCCTGGCGGGCAGTTTGAAAAGATACCGCCGACGAGGTTTATCCTAGTAATCGGAGAGGTCGAGACCTCGGGGGAGCGTTGTCATCAGCTCCGCTCCGCCCCGGGTTACGAGCATCATGTCCTCCACGCGGACGCCGCCCACACCCGGCAGGTAGATGCCGGGCTCGTTGGTGAATACCATCCCCTCCTCGAGCACGTCGCTGCTGGTCTTGCCCACGGATGGGCGCTCGTGAACCTCTATCCCGACTCCATGTCCCAGCCCGTGCCCGAAAGCCCCGCCATAGCCGGCCTTCTCGATGACCTCGCGGGCGGCGGCGTCGACATCACCGGCCTTTACCCCCGGCTTTGCCGCATCCATCGCCCGTTTCTGCGCCTCCAGGACGATGCCGTGGACTTTCTTCAACAGTGCGGGAACCCTTGCGAAGGCCACCGTGCGCGTGGCGTCCGTGCAGTATCCCTTGTACACCACGCCCCAGTCGATAACCGTAGCGCCGCTCAGCCTTTTTCTGGACGGAGCGGCATGCACCAGCGCCCCCCGCTTCCCGCTGGCCACGATGGTCTCGAAAGAAGGCGCTTCCGCGCCCATGCGCCTGGCCTCGTTATCTATGGCGGCCGCGAGATCAGACTCGCTGTTTCCGCTGTTCATCTCGTGTACGGCCTTTTTAAAGGCCTCTTCCGCTATATATATACCCTTCCGTATAATCTCCAGCTCTGAGGGGCTCTTACGCGCTCTCAGAAGCGTCAGAGAGCCTCTGAGCGGCACGAGGCTGGCCAGTCCCTTGAGACGGCGCCGCATGGCTATCACTCCCGCATACGACAATGATGCCGGATCAAAGCCCAGCTTCGAACCCTTATGTCGTCTCAATGCAGCCGCGACCGCATCCTCTATTCCCTTTTCGTATATCACGACCTTCAGTCCTGATACCTCGAGCGCGGACTGCTCGCGGTAGCGAAAATCGGTGAGCAGGTAGCCCCTGTCCTGCAGCAGCAGGACGACTCCGCTCGAGCCGCTGAAACCGCACAGGTAGCGTATATCGGGAAGGTGCGTTACCAGCAGGGCATCGAGTCCCTCTCCTCTCATCAATACGTTGAATCCCCTTCGCCTTTCCGCATATTCACTGGCATCCAGAACGCTCGCCTCCTTTCTTGTAGCCGGCGTCCCTCCATCACTTCTCCGCTGGTAAAAAATTATATCGGCAAGATTTCACAACTTCGTGTACATGAGAGCAACGGCCATCTCCTCGTTCAATAATAAATCCCTGCGCAATGAAGTGACATCTCCTATAGGTTATAGACAAATGGCAAGGTCAGGCAAATGTCTCGTACATAATCCATGCAAGGTCTTTTACAACGTCAATCCACAAATAACGGATGATGACCCGAAGGCGGGCATCCGTCTATTTCGCAGATCGGCCGTCTATTCGCTTGGCTCGCTAGGCAGTTCCTTCAAGTTGGTAATCGTCATCTCGACCGGGAAAGCGGACACATCAATATCCGGTGGCTTATAGGTCACGCGGCAGGTTGAGAAGAAGTTATCGGTGCTGAAGATGTTGACGTCCCTCAATGCCGTTACCTGCAGCTTCTGGTCGACGAACATCCCCAGGTCGATATACGCGTCGTTTCCGGACCAGAATAAGTATTCGTTGCTCGAACCGCCCCCGGCGAAACTCCAGTCGTTGTTGAAAACGACGTCCCCTGCGGCGATGACCTGAAAACTCGAGCCGGCGTAGAATTGCAGGGTGGAATTGGCGGTGAAGGCCCCCTCGCATACCAGGATACCTTTCATGTTCGGCTGATTCCAGGCGAAGCCGTTGAGGGTCATGTTGCAGGTGCAGTAGATGACGGTGACGGAGGATGACGCGTAGGCCCCCAGGTTGCCGCTAAGCGTCTTATCGCCTTCGAAGTAATTCCCCTGGTCTTTTGCGTGGATTAACAGGGACGAGAAGTTTCACTATAATCCACGATTATTCTTCATTACCTAAAAGCTCCGATAAGGCCAAGAGGGCGAGCTTGTAGCCGTGTGCGCCCAATCCCGTTATCACTCCCGCGACCACAGGTGATGTGACGGAGTTGGTACGCCATTCCTCCCTGGCATGGATGTTGGTCATATGAACCTCTATAACGGGAAACCGCAGCGCTGCAAGTGCATCTCGAAGCGAATAGCTGTAATGTGTGAGGGCGCCGGGATTTATTATCAGTCCCCCGGCGTATCCCGCTAATCCATGCAGGTGATCGATAATCGCTCCCTCGTGGTTGCTTTGGAAGAACTCTAGCTCCAATCCCAGTTCTATCGCTTTTTCCTCGATGCCCTTTCTTATCTCCTCCCAGGTGGACAGCCCATAGATGCCGGGCTCCCTGCTGCCCAGCATGTTAAGATTGGGGCCGTTTACCACCGCAACTAATGGCATATGTCCGCCCTCCTCAACATCTCAAGGGTCTCCTCTACAGCCGATACGATGGATCGCTCCGCCACCGCTTCTACAAGGTGCGGTGACTGCGGCTCCTCCAGGAGCACGAACCTCATCCGCTCACCCTTTTTCTTGTCCGTCTGCATATCGGACATGATCCTCCCGAGTTCGAGATGGCAACCGTCTGGCAACTCGCTCAGGATGGGCAGCAACACACGGCAGTGGTATGCGTATAGGCCCTCTCCGGATAACCCCACGATCTCCGAGAGGCGAGCGGCCATGATCATGCCCAGCGCCACCGCCTCACCGTGACGCATCTCTCCGTAACCGCAAGACGACTCGAGGGCGTGCCCAAAGGTGTGTCCATAATTAAGCAGGGCTCTCTCGCCACTGAGGTCGCGTTCATCGGCGCTCACTACCCTCGCCTTATGGGCCACGCATGTATCGATTATCTCGCCGAGGTCGCGTCCTCTTGCGGGTATTTCTCCTCCCCACGCTTCAACGGACTCCAACAATTTCTCATCGAACAGGAACCCGTATTTAACTACCTCTGTGAGCCCACTGCGCAGTTCCCTCTCCGGCAGCGTATCCAGGAGATCTATATCGCTATATACCGCCTGTGGCTGGTAGAAAGCCCCCACGGCGTTCTTCGCTCCCGGCAGGTCCACACCCACCTTTCCTCCTATGGCTGAGTCTACCATGGCCATAAGCGTCGTCGGTGCCTGCACGTATCTCATACCGCGCATATAGGTGGCGGCCAGAAAACCGGCGAGGTCTCCTACCACGCCCCCCCCGAAGCACACCAGGATATGCTCCCTGTTGACCCCGCTTTTCAGCATTGCTCTGTAACCTTTCTCGAGATTCTTCAAGCACTTGTTTTCCTCGCCTTCAGGAAAAAGATAAAGGGATATATCTTCACGATGCTTCAGTGCGGCCTCCAGTGCATCTTGCAGCCTCCTCCCGTGCTTAGCGTATATGGAGGGATGGCTAACCACCGTCACACCACCCGGAGACATACGTGAAATACCCCTTGCCAAGTCCCGCTCGATTACACCCTGGCCTATATGAACGCGGTATCCCCCTCCCCCAGTACTTACCTGTATTTCCGCCATCGCCTGGCAATCTCCTCCGCTATAACCTCAGGGCTTGCGTCGTCCGCTTCTATGATCTCGTGCGCCGCGGATGCATACTTGCTCGACCGCTCTTCCATTATTCTCCCGACTTCCTCATCCAACTGAACGCCCTCAAGCAGGGGCCGCCCCCCTTTCCCTCGCAACCGTTGTAAGGCCGTTCGGCTTGATACCTTCAGCAGGTAAACGCGGCATCTCTGCCTGAGCAGCTGCACATTATCGTCTCTTAAAACCACCCCACCGCCGCAAGAGATCACCTTTTCTCCTCTTCGCAGCTCATTCCCAAGCGCTTCACTCTCGCGCCTCCTGAATGCATGCTCGCCCTCGTCCGCGAAGATCTCCTCTATACTCCTGCCCGCATCCGACGCTACCACCTGATCCAGCTCAATGAATGGCATGCTCAGCCTCTCTGCCAGGATCGGGCCCACGGTACTCTTACCCGAGCCCATGAAGCCGATAAGTGCTATTGCGTGGGCTTCACGTTGTGGCGCTTCAGGTTCCAGTTTCTTCCCTCCCGGTATCAGAAGTCGGTTTGTCTTCTAACCATGACCTGGAAACGTTCCCTTATTTCGTCCATGCTGTCTCCACCCGTCTTCTCCAGCATGGAGTCCGCAAGCACTAATGCAACGCAGGACTCCGCGATAACCGCCGCCGCCGGGACCGCACATATGTCTGCGCGTTCCACTGCAGCTTTAACCCTTTCCTTGCTCGCCAGGTCCACCGTGTAGGGAGGATCGGACAGGGTCGGTATGGGTTTCATGGCAGCACGCACCACTACTACCTCCCCGTTCGTCATTCCACCTTCAATCCCACCTGCGTTGTTTGCAAGTCGCGAAAACCCCTTTCCTTTCTCGTAGTTTATGGCATCCAGCACGTCAGAACCGCGCATTCCCGCCATCTTGAAACCTTTTCCTATCTCGACTCCTTTAATAGCCTGAACCGACATGACCGCTCCGGCGATTCGTGCATCCAACCTTCTATCCCAATGTGCATAGCTTCCGATTCCAGGTGGAACCCCAAACGCCAGTATCTCGAATATACCCCCCAGCGTATTTCCTTCAGTTTTTGCCCTGTCTATCTCCTTTACCATCAGCGACGACGCTTCTTCATCAAGACAACGCACTGGGTTTTCGTCCGCCTTCATCACCTCATCCCTTTTCGGGGAATTCTCAGTCTCTTCCGCATTTATCCCTCCTATCTGCAGCACGTGGGAAAAAACTTCAATTCCAACTCTACTCAACAACATTTTTGCCATTGCTCCAGCGCATACCCTACCCACAGTCTCGCGAGCCGAAGCTCTCTCGAGCACGTCCCGTATATCCCTGGTCCCGTACTTCAACGCACCCGCGAGATCTGCATGCCCCGGCCTTGGCTTCGTCAAGGCATCTATGCCGTTACTCCCCTCAACCGGCATGATATCCTTCCATTTCTCGTATTCTGCATTCAAGACCATTATGGCAACCGGGCTGCCGATTGTCTTGCCCGACCTTATGCCGCTCAATATCTCCACCTTATCCGCCTCAAGCTTCATGCGGCCGCCCCTGCCGTAGCCTAACCTTCTCCTTGCCAGTTCCTTCTCTATCTCCTCCCCGCTTACTTCAACTCCGTATGGCATTCCCTCCACTATGGTCATAATCCCTTTCCCGTGTGATTCCCCCGCATCCATAAACCTGAGCATCATGGTCTCCTTACGCAACAACATGTCTAAATCAAAAAGGGCGGCTTCTCGCCGCCCTCCTCATCCCTCTTTTTCTCTATATCTTTCTGAGCTGGCCTACCTCAATTTCGTAGGCCTCGTCTCCGCACAACACTATCACTCCGTCATCATCTTTTATCTCCTGTATCCTGAATACTTCCGCAAACTCGCTTCCCGCTTTCATCATATTGTATTCTACGTCGTTGACCTTTACGTCCACGTACCTTATTCCCCTCATCTCGTATATGTCCTCGACGAGCAAAACTCTATCGGTCACCCCCGCCGTAACCGGAATTGTACTCGGAGCCGAACCTGTGGGCGCTCCCGTCGTCGTCCCCGTACTTGCTTCGTAATCTGGAAAGCCCAGCATCTGCCATTGCTTGTTCGCGAGCCCTCCTTCTTCCTCCCTTAAGCCTCCTATTTCTCCCATCAGCGGATAAAACGGGTCATTAAGTACCCATATATCAACATATGGTATCTCCCCGGTTTCCTGGTCCATCTCCTCCATATGTATCTGGAACTTCTGCTCGACTATCCTCGATGTCAGGTTTTCCGTATCTATCTCCACGCCGTCCTGATCCGACAGCAACGCCTGGGAAAGAGCGGCTCTGTCCTTTCCCGTGCTGCCAGGACTAACGGCAAGCACCAGCACGGTGATTATCACCAACGAAATGGTCATGCCGGTGAGCATGCGGATTCGCTCTACGGGAAACTCCGCTCGGGTTTCATCCCCTTTTCTGCTCCCGGCAGTTCCTTTATCAGCGATCTTCATAACCACTCCAACCCGCTCTCTTGTCATGTCTCAATTACGAAATCTATCCAGCAGACTTGACCAGTTTCTCGATCCCCTGTTCGGTTGTGAAAAACGACCTGAATACTATCCTTATCGTCAGATAGGGCAATCCCTCATCGCTTGCCGCTACGCTCAAAGACACAACTTTAACTGATCTTGGTAGCCTTTCAATGTGGTTAAAGAACTCTATAAGGTTGAAGTAACGGCCGCGCATATTCACTTCGCTCGTTACCGCGTACAAAGATTGAGATGTCACCGGAAAATCAGGCGTGAAGGAGACGAAATCCAGGCCTGCTTCCTCCGCAGCGTAATCAATCTCCTGCATTATATCGGCAAGCTCTACGTTTGAAGGTATGCGTTCCTCAAGAACGTCTATCTGCCTGAGAAACTGCTCCGGGTCTTTTTCGTACTGCTTCAGCTGACTGAGCCTGTTCCTCTCCGTGTTTATTCTCATCTCTATATCGTCGATCTGGGTCTGAGCCTCGCCTACCTTGTTTTTCTTTGGAAATACGATCAGGAATAGAGCGAGCACAATTATTATGATACATATAATGACACCCAGGAGTATCCATACGCCCGAGCTTGCCTTGAGCTTCATTATCCCCCACCTCCAGACGCCTGGGCTTCCTCGGTAGTGTTATTCCATATGGCATTTTCCGGATTCCAGTGTGCAGTTATCCTGAAGGAGATAGCCCAGTCGGAGTAGGACTCTTCCTGTTGCTCGAAAACGCCCGGTGAAGTCTCGGTGGTCACTATCCTAGTCTCGCTTATGCTTGCCTGGACCGAGTCCTCTATCCACAGGTTGCTCCATTCCTCCATATTCTGCAGGCGCACGAAAAATTCCGCTACCTTGGGGTGTCCCCGGAAGTAATAGTAATAGGGATAAGCGTCCAGGAATCCCTTGGCCTTGAAATCGCTGGCCCGCGGCAGCCATGTCTGAACGCGTAACCACGCGGGCGTGGCATAACCATCAATAACTATAGGGGCAGCACCGCTAACTGCGGCTTGCTCTCCGGCCGCCGCACCCGCTATCTTCTCCAGCTCAGTTGCATCTATCTCCAACGTCGTTAGCCATATTGCCGGCGCCCTGGGGTTTGATGCCGTAGCCAGACCCTCGGGCACGTACATCGCCAGGTCGTTTAGCATTTGAGCCCAGGCGAGCCTTCCCAGGTTTGCCTGATCGTATAAAGATTTCAGGCTTTCAAGCTGGCTCTGCTGCTCCTCGAACACTTCTATAGGCTTGGTTTGTTTCTGCAGATCCTGAAGTTCCTGTTCCTTTTCTCTGAGCGTATCCTTCTTTCCCGACTCCTGGGCACTGAACAGCATCCACATCCCGACTATTGCAACCACGGTTATAATTCCCATGAGGATAAACCATGGTGCCAGGTGAGGTCTTTCCGCTCTCTCTCTTATCTCGGGTGGTAACAGGTTTATCCTGGTCATTCCACAACCTCCCGAAGCGCCAGGCCAACGCATACAGCTATGGACGGCTCGATCTCCGCCAGTTCCTCGGCGGTATAAGGCAGATGCCCCAGCTGCAGGTTCTGGAGGGGCTTCCCAAACTCCAGGGGCAGCCTCAGCCCCTTGTTCAACTCCTGGAATAGATTGATGGTCACCGAGCCGCTGCCTGAGACGATAACCTTGTTGAAAGCCCTTTCCTGTGTCTGAGCGATATAATAGTCTATGGATCGTCTTATCTCTCCAACGAAGTTAAGTATCTCCTGCTGGAGAACTTTACTGGCCTCTTCATCTACGAGCGTACCCCGCCTCGCCGCGTCCGCTTCTTCCCATTCCAGGTCCAGTCGGTTGACTAAAGCACGCGTGAAGTCATCTCCACCCCGCAAAAGGAACCTCGCGAAGCGAGGTACATTATCTTTCAGTATGGCTATATTGGTCATCCCCGCGCCCACGTTTATAAGGCATACAGTTTCCCCTTCCTCGTATCCCGCCTGCAGTACCTCCAGTGGGATTAACGAACGAGGTATGGCGAAAGCCTTGAGGTCTATAGCCGCCGCACTGAGCCCGGCCGACTTAAGGACCTCCATGAAACTCTGGATCATGTCCTTATGTGCTGCCACCAGGAGTACTGTGAGCATCCGTTCCTCTTCCGCGGTCATGAACTCCTCGATGATGTCAAAATCGAGTATGGCGTCTTCGATGGGTATGGGGATGAATTCCTGCACCTGGAAACGGAGGGCGCTGTCGAGTTCCTCCTTCTCCATGTACGGCAGTTCGATGGGTCTAACGATTACCCTCTGATTGGCAATTCCCAGGGTTACAGATTTCTCCTTGATGCCCGACATGCCCCACAGTTCCTTCAGGGATTCGGCAAGGGTTACTCCGTCCTCCACCTCGCCGTCACGGATAACTCCTTCAGGGATATGGACTATTCCAAGGTTCGACAGCAGGGGCCCACCTTTTCCTGTTGTTACCTCTGCCACCTTTATGGAATTGGTGCTTATATCTAACCCCAGCGATAGAGCGGTTTTTTTCGGACTCATAAACTACCCCCGATCCAGCATTCTACCTCTGAGTCCCTCTGGACAGGTAGTCGTTTACGTCGTTCTCTTTTATACGATAGTTTTTACCGACCCTTATTGCTGGTATCTGCCCGCTCTTTACAAGCCTGTATACCGTCATATTGGATACCCTCAAGATATTGGCGACCTCGTTTACCGTCAACAGCTTGTTACTGAACCTTTCTTCTCCCAACACCTTCCCTCCAGTCAGCGATATCCTGTTTCTCTTGGCCCCTTCAACAATACCAACTACACGAGTCAATATAATTCATCGCCAACATCCTCAACTAACTTTAGCATTATTTAATTATTTTCACATTGTATACAACTATTATATTTAATTATTTTTGTTATCAACAATATACTTTTTCAACAATAGTTCTTTTATAACTTTCTAACGTTTGCTATCTCTATATTCTTTTTGCCTTTCCTGTAAATATCAAGATAACCTTTTGCTTTTTTTAACAAACTATGCAGGCCAGGGCATTTATTGTGCGCCCTGGCCTTGTGTATTGATTCCTTTTGTGGGCGAGCGTCAGGTCGCCCTTTCAGGCCTGCCGGCCTCTATTCATTCTCCTGTGAACTGGGTTATCATCGAGAATATCGGCATGTATAGAGCAATAACTATGATACCTACCACCAACCCAAGGAACACGATTAACAGGGGCTCCAGCAGGGATGTCAGTGCTTCTACCGTTGCTGATATCTCCGAATCGTAGAAATCAGATACTTTATTGAGCATGGTATCCAGCGCGCCCGTCTCCTCGCCAATGGCTAACATCTGCGTAACCATTGGTGGGAAGAGGTCGCTCTGGCCTAACGGCCTGGCTATAGAATCGCCCTCCTTTACCCCTGCCCTTACGTTATCTACGGCCTCGCCCACCAGGACGTTGCCAACCGTCTTCGAGGTGATCTCCAGAGCCTGCAGGATAGGAACGCCGCTGGCCACCAGAGTTCCAAGCGTCCTGGAAAATCGCGAGAGAGACATCTTGTGGAAGAGCGTACCGAACACCGGCATCTTCAGCTTCAGCGTATCAAGCTTCTTGCGCCCTCCCGGTGTCTTTACCCAGCGTCGCAAATAGACAATCCCGACAATCACCGCGATTATGAATATCGCGCCCTTCCAGCTGACCAGGAAATGGCTTAAGGTCATGATTATCCTAGTCAGGAAGGGTAGAGTTGCCCCCATATCCGCGAACATCTTTTCGAAAGTCGGTACCACGAAGACCAGCATGACTATCAGCAACAGCAATGATATACCCAACATGGCCAAAGGGTAGGTCATCGCCGACTTGATGCGGCGCTTTATTTCGTCCTCGCTCTCCAGGGTGGTCGCGATGCGCAGCAAGACATCGTCGAGAACGCCTCCGATCTCTCCTGCTTTAACCATGCTGGTGTACAGTTCCTTGAAGGTATCTGGATGCTTTGACAAGGCCTCGGATAGTGAGCGTCCCATCTCCACTTCGTGTTGCACGTCCGATATGATCTCGGTAAGTACCGGGCTTTCCGTCTGCTCGGAGAGTATATTAAGGCACTTAACCAGTGGAAGGCCGGCATTGATCATGGTTGCGAACTGGCGGGTGAAGACCGTGATGTCCTTGCCCTTTACCTTGGGCTTGAAGATGTGCAGTTCCTTTTTACCGAGGGTAACCTTCTCTTCCTCGACCCCGATGACGAAATACCCCATCTCCCGCAAGCGCTGAGATACGGCTGTTTCGTTGTCTGCTTCGAGCTTACCCGAGACGATCTTCCCCTGCCGGTCCCTTACCCGGTAGGAATAGGTGTTGGCCACCGTTCGCTCTCCTTTTTCTCGCCGTCCCCAAGATATTCTATAAGTATAAACTCCAGCTTACTTATACAACTTATTCAACATTATTGTCAACATTCAACATTTTCAACAGTAGTCCCTGAACTCAACGCTCTATACTATATCGTTCATGGCGTGCAATTCCTTAATCTCGATATAAGTCCTTTATGGATTTCTATTCTCATGGACGCAATACCTTCTACCGGAAAGGCTCTTCCGCAACCGCGTGGTTATCGTCTCTGCATATCAGCCGATCAGCCTCTCCATCTCTTCGCGGTTGCTGCAACGTCCTACCGCTATCTCGTAAGATATCATGCCTCGTTTATACAGGGCGGCTATGGAGTGGTCCATGGTCTGCATCTTGTACTGTCCTCCCGCCTGCATGGCGGAGTAGATCTGATGCGCCTTTGCCTCCCGGATGAGGTTGCGGATGGCCGAGGTCGCCACCATGACCTCCACCGCGGGTATACGCGATTGTCCGTCCTTGGTGGGAAGGAGCTGCTGGGTGACGATGGCCTGGATGGTGCTCGCCAGCTGCATGCGCACCTGCTGCTGTTGATAGGTGGGGAACACGTCGATGATACGGTCGATGGTCTGCGGCGCATCCTGGGTATGCAGGGTTGCGAATACGAGGTGCCCGGTTTCGGCCGCTGTAAGTGCTGTGGAAATAGTTTCCAGGTCCCTCATCTCTCCCACCAGGATGACGTCGGGGTCCTGACGCAGGACGTACTTCAGGGCGTTGGAGAAGGAATGGGTATCTCCCCCTACTTCCCTCTGGTTTACGATACACTTCTTGTGCACGTGCAGGAACTCTATCGGGTCCTCGACGGTGATGATGTGCATGTTGCGGCTCTCGTTGATGATATTGATCATCGCCGCCAGCGATGTGGATTTTCCCTGCCCCGTCGGTCCGGTCACTAGTATGAAACCGCGCGGCAGCATGCAGAACTCCTGGATGACCTGGGGCAGGTGCAGCTCCTCGATGTTCTTGATGCGGTAAGGGATGATGCGGAAGGCCGCCCCTATGCTGTTTCTCTGGAAGTATGCATTCACTCTGAAGCGCGCGCTCCCAGGCACCGAATACGACAGGTCGTATTCGAGATTGCTCTCCAGCTGTTCCCTCTGCCTGGCGGTGAGCATGCTGTAAACCATGTCCCTGGTGTCATTTGACGTCAGGCGCTGGTACTCCTCCAAGCGGACAAGGGTGCCGTTTATTCGCATGACAGGAGGAGCACCAACCGTGAGATGCAGGTCTGACGCCCCTCTCACCAGCACTTCCTCCAAGAGCTCGTTGATGTCAAGCTTACCAGCCAAGGCCGTTTCCTCCTCTCGGAACCTGCACGGTCACCGGACCATGCCTCCCGGGCCCTTCAAGCGTATGTTTCCCGCCACTTACAGCGAAGATAATGCCTTCCATGCGGTCTGATGGCAACTACCCCATGCACGCACTGTATCTAATATCGGATCTTTTCCGTTTTTAGTTCACCCCCCGAAGAAAGCCAGGCGTATTACATGATAACCCTAAGGATTTCCTCGATGGAGGTCAAACCCTCCCTCACCTTGTTGAAGCCCTCTTCGCGCATGGTCCTCATGCCTTCCTTCTTTGCCGTTTCTGCTATTTCGACGTGGGGAGCGTTCCTCGCCACCAGGTGTTCTATTTCCTCCGTGACCTCGAGCACTTCATATACTCCCACCCTTCCCTTGAAACCCGTGTTGTTGCAGGCCGGGCAACCCACGGGTCGGTAAAGTACGTGTTCCTGGCCGTTATCCCACCCGAAACCGACCTTCTCCAGAAATTCCGGCTCCGGCTCGTAGGCTTCCTTGCATCGCTCGCAAAGCCTGCGCGCCAACCTCTGCGAGCTGACGCAGTCCACCGCCGAGGCGATGAGGAATGGTTCTATTCCCATCTCCAGGAGGCGGGTGAGGGCGCTGGGCGCGTCGTTGGTATGCAGGGTGGAGAGGACGAGGTGGCCCGTGAGCGCCGACTCTATGGCGATCTGCGCCGACTCCGGGTCTCGGATCTCCCCGATCATGACGATATCCGGGTCGCATCTCAGGATCGAGCGCAGGGCGGCGCTGAAGGTCAGGCCTGCCTTGTAGTGCACCTGCACCTGGTTTATAAGGGGCAGCCGGTACTCCACGGGGTCCTCGACGGTGATTATATTGTGCCTGATGCTGTTGAGCACATTAAGGGTGGCATACAGGGTTGTGGTCTTCCCGCTTCCGGTGGGACCGGTGACCATGATGGTGCCATAGGGCTTATGAAAGCTGCGTGAATAGCTTTCCAGGATATCCTCGCTGAAGCCCAGCTCCTCCAGGCTCATGAGCGATGCGCTCTTGTCCAGGATGCGAAGCACCACCTTCTCGCCGTGTATGGTGGGAAGGGAGGCTACGCGCAGGTCGATGGGCTTGCCCCTGATGTCCACCGATGCCCTTCCGTCCTGCGGAAGCCGTTTCTCGGCTATGTTCATGTCCGCCATGACCTTAATCCTCGCCACCACGCCGGGGTGGATCTGTTTCGGGTTCCTTCTTATCTCGTGCAGCACGCCATCGATGCGGAAACGAACCCTTACGTCGTTCTCCATGGGCTCGATGTGCACGTCGCTGGCACGGTCGTTCACCGCCTCGGATATGAGCAGGTTCACGTATTTCACTATGGGGGCGTTATCGGTCTCGGCCTCATCCTCGACCTCCGTCCCATCCATCTTCAGATCCTCCGTGGAGAGGTCTATTTCAGTCTCCGAATGACAGTAACGATTGATGGCCGCCACGATATCTTCCTTGGTGGCCACCATGGGATCTATCTGCATACCCGTCATTACCCGGATATCATCCAGAGCGAAGACATTTGTCGGATCGGCCATGGCGACTATCAGCCGGTCCCCGTTGAAACCGACGGGTATCAGGGAATAGCGTTTCGCGATATCCGCGTCCACGAGCGAACAGGCCGAGATGTCCACGTCGAAATTCGCCAGGTCCGCGTACTTGAGACCGATCTGCCTCGCCAGGATGGAAGTCAGTGCTCCCTCGCTTACCATTTTCAAATCGATGAGCACCCTGCCCAGCGACTCGCCCGTCTCACCCTGACGCTCCAGCGCCTGCTGCAGCTGCTCTTCCGTGACAATGCGGTTCTTTATTAATATCTGTCCCAGCTTCTCTTTTTTCGGCTTCTGCATCTACCAGGACTCCTGTCCACTACGCGGTCAGTGCGCCGCGGTAAGCCTGCCTCATTTCCCGCAGCGGCGCCGGCCGCCCTGTCCACAACCTGAAGGAAGCGGCTGCCTGATGGATGAGCATGCCCTCACCATCAGCCGTCTTCGCTTCCCGGGAGGACGCCTCCCTTAAAAAGGCCGTCCCCTCTTTCGCGTACTTGAGGTCTATCGCCCATTTCCCTTGCTCAAAAGCACCATAATCCAGTGGGAGTTGAGCCGCTTCAGAGCCCGCCAGGGGCGTACAATTGACGACGATATCGCACTCACTCAGCACCCGTGAGCCCTCTCTATCGAACTTCCTTACTGATATCTCGGTCGCAGGAGTTGCCCTCTTTAACAGAAAAGATAAATCCTCGGCCTTCTCTGCCGTTCGGTTCATCACAAATATACGTGCGACTCCTTTTTCAGCGAGGGCTAGCGCCACGGCGCGCGATGCCCCCCCCGCCCCGACGAGCAAGACCGACGACCCTTCTGCTTGGATACCAGCCTCTTCGATGAAAGACCGAAATCCTTCAACATCTGTGTTGAAGCCGATCATCTTGCCGTCATCGCATACCACCGTGTTTACGGCCTCCAGCAAGCCGGCCGGCTCTCGCAACTCGTCCAGGTAACGCGTCGCCTCCACTTTGTGGGGGACGGTAACGTTGAACCCCTTGAACCCGGATGCGCGCAGCCCCCGCATGGCCTCTTCAAGCTCCTGCGGGAGAACCCGTAGCGGTATATAGGCCCAGTTCATCCCGAGGCTCGAGAAGGCGGCGTTATGTATCGCGGGCGACATGGTATATTCGATGCCATAGCCCACTATTCCGACTATCTCAGTCTTGCCGTCTATCCGCAAATCGAGCCTCCGTTGCACTGACACCGCATGCCCCCCTCAAAGAGGATCGTTTTCCGCGCCTTATCGACACTACCTCATTACATGCGCCTTTTCTCCGCTTTTGCAGCTGCCTTCCTGACGCCCCGACTTATGGAGCCCCGTAATATCTGTACTTTCATTGCTTTTTTATAAACCGATCGCGTGTTCTTTATCACGGCCTATCATAAATATGTACGTCCATCCCAAGGCTTTCAAGAGCTACGGTCTTAACCGCTGCCGTTCGGGAAAAAAGAGGGTTACTTGTCCAGGGTCTTGAGGATATCGTAGAGCAATCCGAGCAGAACTTTCTTCACATCTTCCTTTTCCATGGCGTTGCATGGGATTATCTGCGTCTCGCCGTCGATATTCAGTTCCTGCCTTATCTTCTCTATGGCCTGTGCGTTGTCCTCATCGCCTATCCTCGTCGCCCCTACTACGTACGGTGCATCGGAAAGAGTTGCAAAAAACTCCAGGATGCGTTTTCCCTCCGAGTAGGTTTCCGGACGGCTTGCGTCCATCATCAGGATGTATCCAAGCATGCCCTCTGACAGGATCTGCCACATAAAATCGAAACGTTCCTGGCCCGGTGTACCGAAAAGATATAATACTATGTCTTTGGAAATAGTGATCCTGCCGAAGTCCATGGCAACGGTGGTCTCTGCCTTCACCCTGCGCGTCGAATCAGAAATGGACCTCTCGGTCGATACGATGGAGATCTCGCTGATGCTCTTGATAAAGGTAGTTTTACCAGCGCTGAAAGGTCCTGTAACAACTATTTTGAAGGATCGCAACTCGCCATACACCCCTTACAATCTCTTAATCCCATCTATTATGCGCATGATGATACTCTTGGTTACCGCCTTGTCCCGCTTCACCTTCGGAACCGGCTTTCCTTTATCTATTTCCTCCACTTCCCCGTCTTCTCCTTTCGGTTTAACCGGGATCTTTATTTTCTTCGTAGGCTGGGGAGCGGACACCCCCGTCAACTCGGCGAGCTCCCGCTCCAGGGAGTATCCTCCCATATCGAAGGCCGACGCCTCTTCGCCGGCTACCGCCTCCGCGTCAACAGCGTATTCTTCGTCGGGAATCTCCGGCGCCGGGGGCTCGTATGCCGCCTCGGGCTGCGCGTACTCGACCGCGGGAGGCTGCGGCGCCTCGGGGGTTTCCGCCAGCTGCTCCAGCAGGTCGATGGGCTCGGGGGCCTGCATGACCGTCTCCGTGATGGCCTCCTCTATGCCGCTCTCCCCTATAACCTCCAGCCCTGGCTGCTCGATTTCTTCAGTGCTGGGCATTTCCGTGCCCGCATCTATCACCTTCTCGAGCTGCTCCAGGGAGGATGGCTCCTCGTCGCCGATTGGGGCTGCCTCCCCCACGTTTTCCTCGACCTCGTAAGCTTCGACGATCTCCTTCTCCAGGCTCGATATCTCACCTGCGATGCTCTCCTGCACCGTTTCCTCGGATAGTATCTCCTCTTCCAGGGCGGCTATCTCGTCCTCGAGCCCGGTAATATCGACTATCGGGGTCCCTCTCTCAGCCTCTAGGATCTCTTTCTCCAGCTCCTCTATCTCGTCCCTGTATGTTTCACCTGCCCTGTCAACCGCCGCAGTCGCCTCCTCCACATCGAAAAATGTATCGGCATGGCCTTCGCCCTGTGGCGTTATCTCGTGCAGTAATCGTGCCTCATCCTTCAAGAGCAGCGCCATTTCGTCTGCGGGCACGTCCTCGAGCATCATGCTCTCCAGGATATCTACGGCAGTTGATCCCTTGAGGGAATCCGCGCTTATACCCGCAGCAGTTTCACGAGTTTCTCTTTCCTTGCCCTTTAGAAAAGCGCCCACGTCTGAAGGGTATTCTTCCTGCGCTCCCACGGTAATGTTCTCGAGCATCACGCTCTCCAGGATATCGGCGGCCGAAGCAACCTTGTATGCCATGCCATCATCACCGGATATAGCGACCTTCTCCTCGATTTCTCCCAGTGGCGGGCGTGTAGTCTGCATCTCGTCAGCTCCGGCAGCGCTAAGATCGAACTGCTCCAGTATCGCCTCGAGGCCTGCTTCTTCTGCTTGCGCGGTTTTACCGGCCTTTTCTTCACCTTCCACACCCTGCAGGATCTCCGCGGGTTGAGCTGCCTCCTCGCCCTCTATTTCCTTGGCCCCGCCCTCTCTCCTGAAAGCGCCCCCCAGAATCTTACCTGGGTTGATCCCCTCTTTAACGCCAGGCTCGCTCATCACCTCAGGTTCATCTTTCTGGGCCTTGAGCGTGGTTTTTTCCAGCTGGTTTTTCCATTCCTCCGGAATCTCCTCCGGTTCCAGTTCGGCGATTTCCTCCTCGGCCAGCCTCTCGACCTTGCCATATTTCTTTTCCAGGTAAGCCCTCTTTGCCGCCCTGGCTTCAACGCTCTCTTTCGTCATCTTCTCAAAGCGGTAATGGGGCGCCCGCTCCGGTTGCTCCACCGGCTCTTCTTCCTTTTCCTCCAGGCCCAATCCTTCCGGAAGCAAAGAGCTTATCTTTTTCTTTAGCTCCTCGAGCTCCGCCTCTTTACTGTCTATCTTGAGAACTTCCTCCGCCTCCATGGTCTCCTCCATGGCGACTTCCTTCATCCTCCTGATGTGTTCTTCCTCTTTTTCCTTCACTTCATCGAGAATATGTTGCGCTCCTATCGTGGTCACCAAATCTATAACCGGCTCCTCCACGGATACTTCTTCCTCTTCCTTCGCTGCCTCCCCGGCTATGGCTTCGCCCGCGATCTCCTCGAGCGCCTCTTCCTCTCCTGCCTCCTCGGCTACCTCCGCCGCTTCCGCGACCTCAGCTATCGTCGCTTTATCCGCGGTTTCCTCTTCCTCAACTAATTCGATTTCCAAAGCAGACGACACGATCTCCTCGACCAGTATTTCCCCATCCGGCTCCTCGCCGATCTCTATCTCTTCCGCCTCCGTTTCAGCCTCCAAGGCCTGCGGAGCGGCAGCTTCCTCCTCGAATTCCGGCCGGTCCCGCATAACCGCGATCTCCTCGGGCTTCTCCTTTACCACGGCAGGCTTTTCCGCCGCCGCCGGAACCGTCTCCGCTTTTTCCTCTTCGGCCCCCGCTCTTTCCTCCTCGGCTGGGAGCACCTCCTCCGCTATCTGCGCATAGTCCACCGGCGCGACCTCGACATGTCCTTTCTCAAGCACCTCCCGCTTGATATCGTCCGGCGTTACAGCCTCGACCGCGTTCGTCGATCCCGCCTCCAGTCTCTCGAACACCTCGCCCAGAGCCTCCGCTACTTCCCACGGCTCCTCCTCTACCGGAAGGACTTCCTCGCGCGATGGGACGTTCTCGGCCTCCGCCGCCTCTTCCCTTTCCTCCGCCAGTGTCTCCTCCAAGGCACCTGCGATTTCCGGTTCTGCCTCGGGAAAGATCGCCTCCCCTGCCTTTTCCTCCCCTGCCTTCTCCAGCTCTTCCGCCAGATGCTCCAGCCTCAGCCCCGCCTCCTGTTCCTCCAGGTCGGGGGTGATGTTCTGGAGCAGGCCGGAACCGATAAGGCCATAAAGGATCTTGCATGTATGCAGCGTGCTCATGCCCGTGAGCTCCACGATCTGCCGCACGGTCTTCTCTCCATCGATGTGGGTAAGGACCATCCATTCCTCGGGAGTAAGGCTTATCTGCGCAGCCTCCCTGCCCTGCATGGAGGTCATCTTGAAGACAACTTCAAGATTGGGGATCTTCTTCTCGATGCGATTCCACTCGTCTAGTCGCCTCGAACCCTCCATGATAAGTTCCTCGGTGCTTATAGAGAGTCCTATATCTTCCTCCGGGAAGACGACGCCAGGCTGAAAATCGAAATCGCCATCCGTCCAGCGAAGCATCTCGAACACGGCATCCTGGATCTGCTCCTCCACGAACACCTCAAGCTGCTCCTTGGTTATATATTCGAGCCTTATCAGAAGCTGACCCAGCCTCTGTCCCCGTGCCGAGGTCTTCTGCAGCTCCAGCACCTCGTCTATCTGTGCCTTTGTTACGATACCCGCGTTGAGCAGTTTCAAGCCCAGGGATTGACGTTTCCAGTTGGTGGTGGCGAAGAATACCTCGCCGTTACGGAAACATATATAACCCCTGGCCTGTCCCCGTGTCAGGTTGAGCGTCCCGTTCTTCTTGCCGAAGTTCAGCAATTGGAACAGGTCCGGGATGCTGAAATCCTTTAAACTTCCCTTCAGAGCCATCCGCCATCATCTCTCGTTAATCGCGTCGCTGTCCTCCAGCCAGGTGCTGGTTCTCCTCTCCTGTACTGCCATTCGCTCCGTGTCATTTAGTCCTTTGCCCATCCGTCCTTTTTCGTTTTCTTTTCCGCTCCACACGCGATGAGCCTAAGGCTCGCGTACCCGCCTCCGCTCAATCGTACTCGATGCGGAATTCCACCTTTATGATCTCCGCTATTTTCTTGGCGGCACCTTTTACATCGTAAAGGACCAGACCCAGCTTGCTCCCCTTGCGAACCAGCGCGGTCAGGACGGCGTCCTCTCCGGCAGCCATGAGAAAAACGTAGCCCGAGTTGCCCTCCACGAAAACCTGCGCCAGCTCGCCTCTTCCCAGTTCCTCAGAGGTCCTCTCTCCGAGGCTGAGGAGCGCTGCGGACATGGCTCCCAGCCTGTCTTCTTCAAGCGTATTCGGCAGAACCGAGGCCATTACCAGGCCGTCCATGCTGACCACAGCTGCCGCATCTACTTCGGCAGATCTTGAAACCAGCTCGCTAAGAGCGTTTCTGAGTCTCTCCTCCCTAGACTCCGCCAAGTAATCGACCTCCTATGCGTAATCCGAACGTTCTATTTCTTAACGTTCTCATTCGAAAAGTTTTGCCAGCTCTTCGGCGGTGCGTTTGCCTTCCATGAAGACCACGCCCAGTTTCGCCTCCGGCCTTACCAGAAGCGATAGCAGGGCGTCCGGCCCGCAATGCACCAGCAGCAGGTAACCCTGGTCGCCCTTGATGTACACCTGGTCCAGCTCGCCCCTCTTGAGATCGCGGGCCGCCCTTTCGCCCATTCCGAGCACTGAGGCTGAAAGGGCTCCGATCTTCTCCTCGTCCGCGTCGTCCGAGATGTCCGAAGCCAGGGCCATGGCGTCAGAGCTTATAAGTACCGCCGCTTCGATCTCCTGCAGGCTGGAACGCAGTTCCCTGAGGATGGAGTTCATCTTCTCTATTCTGTCTGAAGCCAATCTAACCTCCTGAAAGAATACCAGGACGCTCACTCATACAAGGAGAAAACGGTACCGTTCATCCCCTAGAGCGAGGTCTCGATGGCGGGAAGATACTTACGGATATCGTATCTCGCTTTCCCCAGGTTAGCTCCCGAGGGCAGGATGGAAACCAGAATCGCATCGGCGCCCACCGCGCTCATAAGTATTGCGCCCTTCTCGAATTCGAACATCGCCTGTGCCATGGGGCCTTGAGCCAGTTCCAATCCTATGACCTCAGCGGCACCCAGAGAACTGGGCGCTATGGCGCCCACGGCTTCCAGCTGGCCGGCATCCTCACCCGCCGTCTCGATAATGAAGCCATCCCTTCCCACCACCAGTGCGGCTCGAACCGTTCCAGTGGCAACCAATTCTTCCAGGACTTTTCTCAGATCGGGCAATCCACACCACCTCCTGCCCTAGCGGTAAAGAGGGCTCACTGCCCTCTTACCTTCGTAAAACCTGTTGGCAATGTTATTCTAAACACCTTTTACAGTTATCGACATTACGATATTTGCTTTTTAATCCCGTTGTTTCTGTTGCTTGATTATACTAAAGTTAAACCAGGCTCTAATGCATAGATATCGTCATCTCACCGTTTTTCTTGACACGAACTCCCTCCGGCAAAGCGCTTCTTTCACGCTACAGCCTGGAAAACGCTTGTTACCTCCTTTCCCCGGAACGTCTCCTGCCTGGACTCGATGCAGACCATCTCTCCGCAAACACACCCCTCAGAACATGGTCCTGCATTTTAACTCCGCCCTTATTCCTGCCTTCCCGAATATCTCCTTCCGGGCTCCGGCAGCAACCCTTATCGCTTCCGCCCGGCAGTATGCCTCGCAGCTCAAACAGCCGATGCAGCTCTCCTCGTTGATCACGCGCGGATAACCGTCCTCCCCTTTTTCGAAGACTGGAAACTCCAGGTTCTCCACCTGAGGACAGACATCGATACACTCGAGGCAGCCCGTGCACCTCTCGAGGTCTATCCTTATCATGGGCTCCGCGGTTTCCATGTTTTCCAACTTCGCCTCGACCTCCGTCTCCTCGCCTTACCTTTAATGTACTCCACATGGTATACACGGGGCGAAAGCCCGCATAGCCGTTTCCAGCATGGAGCCGACTCTTTCTGTCGTCTCGACGCCTGCAGATACGGCGCGCGCGCTCTCCAGCACCGCTCTTTCCAGGGATTTCAGGTTGAACTGCAGGGGCGCGGTTATGGCCAGCTGCTTGACCAGCCCCATCTCGTCGAGTACCACGCCGTAAACCAGCGTCCCTTCGGGGGCCTCAACTATCCCCACGCCGCTACCCGCGGAAGGGGTAAACGTCCGCCGCATCATCTCGCTCGCCGGCAATCCCAGAAGCTTCACCATCCTTTCCCAGGCGTGTATCATCTCCAGGATCCTGGCCACGTGGCTTATCATGTTGCGGTGGAGTGGAAACCCCCAATGCGCCTTGACCTCTTCAAGTTCCTCGTCGGCCTGGGCCGTGCCGTATCTTCCGTTGACGTTCAGACGTGCCAGCGGACCTACCCTTACCTCTCCGATCCCGGATATCTCTGCGCTCCTGATATGTGAATGTCCAGAATTATTTTCCTGCAGCCTCTCGGCGGCTTCCTGCTGGGTGAGCGTGCCCACGATCTCGCCCCCTTCGCCTACCACTGCCAGCGATTTCCCTGCGGTCACCATGCCGCTTTCTCCTTTGAGGGAAAGGCAAGGTACGGTATCGCTTCCAAGCATGTTTACCGCCTCCTCGTTCCTGCGCAAGAGCAATTTCACCAGGCGGCCGGTCTCTATAAGCAATGGCCTTATCTCGTTCAGCTTTTCGATAAGAGCCCGCCTCCTCTCCTCGGGTATATCCTTCACAGCTCCCCCGGGAAGGAAATTTACCGGGTGCACCGCTCTTCCACCCGCCTCTCTCAACACGCTGGTAGCGACGGACTTCAAAACCATGAGACGCTTGATCGTCTCCTCGTCCACGCGATATATGCTGATGATATTGCGCAATCCCGGATCAGATGACGGAAAGAGCAGGTCGGGGAGGCTGTGCACGGTCAGGGAAACCGCGTGCCGCTCGAACATCTGCCCCCACAAGGCAAGTTCCCGCAGCCGTTGCGCCTCCGGTGGCGGCTCCACGCCCAGCGCTTTTTCTACCGCCGCTGCGGCCGCAAGCTGATGGAAGAGGGAATCTCCTCCGCATATCCTGGAAACCAGGGTGCAGAGGTTCTCGACATGCGATCCTCTCGCTATCTGGTCAAAGCCACGGTAGCCGAAAGCCTGCAGGCGAGCTTCCCGTGGTCTTCCCTTCTCATCGAGGATAACTCGCATGCTGGCCTTTCCGTATATCCTCGTCACCGGATCGATCAATATCTCCGACATATCGTCACCATCTTATCCGTTCAGGCGCCGCCATCTGCCTTCCCTATTCCTTTTCTCCCAGACGATGCATGAACGGCGCGGTGCCTCCCGACCTGCGACGCCTCAGGAGAGGCTCCGCCATGCAGTACTTGAAAAATGTATGCGCAGGGTCTCGCACAGCCTGCTGTATCTCGCGAAGGTTCTTTCCCGTGGCCCTCACCAGCCTGCGCAAAGTCTCCGACTGCGGGTCCTGCCCCCCGCCCTTGAGCACGGCATCGCTGGGACCCCTGCAACCCGCGCAAGGCACCCCGTACTCGTTCACGCATACCGCCCCGCACCCGTCCCTCGTAAAGGGCCCCATACACAGGAACCCCTGCTCCAGCAGGCATTTGCCGGCCACCGGCTCGGCCTCGGTCATCCTGCGCGGGCCAGGCTGAGGAAGCGGGATGCCTGATGCCATGCACTCCGAGCACACGCTCGAACCTTCGCGCGAGGGCAATGTGCCCGAGACCGCAAAATCGAGGAAGGATTTGAGCAATTCGACCGGAGGAGGGCATCCCGGCAAAAATGCGTCTACCTTTACGTATGAATCAAGGGGCAGAAGCCTCCCTACCTCCTGCGGTGCTCCCTCGAAGGAGGCACCGGCTCCAAAGCGTCGCCTCATCAGCCTTTCCTCCGAGAACATGTCCGCCAGCCCCTGTACACCTCCATGGCATGCGCAGGTTCCCAGGGCGACCAGAAGCCCTGCTTTTTCCCGCGCTTCTCTCGCCTTGCGATAATCATCCCCGTTACGTATCGCGCCCTCCACGAGCACCAGGTCGACCTCGTTAAGATGTTTCTGATCGGCGATAAAGGGCGCGTAGGACACGTTGTTCTCGCTGATCAGCGTGAAAAGGTAGTCCTCGAGGCTGAGGATTACCATCTGGCATCCCAGGCAAGAACTAAGGGAAACTATCGCTACTCGCATCGTCTACTCCAGGTTCGTCACCAGCATCACAAGGCAGGCACCAGGGCCCATGTGCTCGGTATGGAGGTCCACCTTGCGGGAGAATATCCTCTCCAGCATGCCCGCCGCATAACCGTGAAACGTCTGGCAGACAATACCTCCCATCTTTACTCCCGCCTCCAGGCAGGCTGTCCGAATTGGGCATTCCTCGAAAAGGAGGCGGATGAACATCTCCTCTACATCATATATCCAGAAATCATCATCTTCCTTGTTCTTCCAGAGAGTAACCTTCCACATCCCATCCCGTTCCGGGAAAACCCATTTCAAGGCACGCTCCAGATCGTCGGTACTATCGTAGGCGGCAGCTTCTTTGAGGCCAAGATCCTTGCCGGCGAAATACATCAGTTGGGGTGCCGATCTACCGGTCACCTCCAGCCCGGCCTGGTTCATCACCCCCAGGGCCTCGGAAATAGCCGTTATCCTGTTCCTCAAGACCTCGCTGTCCTCTACCATTCCGTGAAATACCTCTCACTGGCTGCACCGTTCCCGACCTATACCGGAAAGGGTATCGACCGGGAACCGGAACTTGCTGGCAGGCGATTTTGGGGGCATCCGCATCCTCGGGCGAATATCATACCCCTCGCTCATGTGATACTTCGGCCATTTCCCGGTAAACATAAACGGCAGGTTACAGGCTACGGGAACCGCCCGGGCCCGGTCCAAGAGCCGAGCGGGGCTCCCTCCCCATCCCCCACGGTGCATCTTTACAATACTCTTTCCGGAATATGCACTGGGAGTAATGCAAGGATACGCGCTCCTTCCCATGACGGCTGCCTCGGCATTTAACCCCAGTGCGGCGATACCCGCGTTCCCGCGTCCCGCAAACACGCCTGGGGCCTGCTATCGCTGGACCTCTTCTTTCACCCGCAGGAACTCGTTGTAATCAGAGGTGAAAAAATGCCCCCCGTCGCCCGTTGCAACGAAATACAGATAGTCGACTTGCGCTGGATTCAGCACAGCCTGGATGCTGGCCAGACCGGGGCTGCATATGGGAGCCGGGGGCAGACCCTTGTGCAGGTAAGTATTGTAAGGAGAAGGGGTCTCCAGGTCCTCGTAAGTGAGCGTCTCCTTCCATTCCGGAAGGGCGTACTGTACGGTGGCGTCGATCTGCAGGGGCATATCCACCCGCAGGCGATTGAATATGACCGCCGCCACCAGGGACCTCTCTTCCTCCAGCACCGCCTCCCGCTCTATGAGTGATGCGGCTATCACCACCTGGTATGGTGTTATTCCGAGTTCGCCCGCGCGCGCCCAGTCCAGGTTACCGGTCTCTGCATCGAACTGGCCCAGGAGGACCTTGACCACGTCCGCTGCCTTAGCGTCGGCCTGGAGGTCGTAGGTCTTGGGAAAGAGGAACCCCTCCAGGTTGTCCTGGCTCTCTGGAGGCACCATGGGTACGCCGTAATCCCCACTCGTCGCCGCGGCTATGAAATCCTCCTGGCTGAAATCCATCGCTTGCGATAACCTTGCGGCGGTCTGTTCCACCGTAAGCCCTTCCGGAATAGTCACGCGCACCTGGTAGTTGGACCCTGCTTCCAGTATGGAGAAAACCTCCCCATAGTGCATGCCGGTATATAGCTGGTAGCTGCCGGGTTTGAAATCCTCCTGCCGCCCCTGCAGCCAGGACAGAAAACGGAATATGGTGGCCGATGTGATCACCTTGCTGTCCCGCAGTTTGCTGGCGATCTGAGCGGCGGTGTCTCCCTTCTCGATGACCACCTTTACCTGTTCCTCTCCCCGCCTGGGATAGAAATAATGAACAAAAAGGACCGCGAAAACGACGATCAGAACGACGATAAGACATACGGCGACCAGGGCAATACGCTTTCTCCGCTCTCTAGTTCTTGCGGCCATTTCAGTCCTCTATCCGCTCCTCTGCGCTTTCCCCGCGGTCTCCATACTCCAGATAGGACTGGAGCACTATCGCTGCCGCCTCCGCGTCCACCTTTCTTTTCCTGAGGGATTGACCCGCCTCGCGCAGCCTCTTTTTGGCCTCAACCGTTGACAGCCTTTCGTCCCAGAGAACCACACGAATTCCTTTCAGCTCCTGAATTGCCTCGGCGAACTCCCGCGTTATGCGCGCCTGTTCCCCTTCCCTGCCACTCAGCGTCAGCGGCAAACCCACCACCACCACGAGCACTCCCTGGCTGGCTTTTTCCTTCACGTAGCAGCGCAGATCTGATGGTCCGAAGTCCCGCAGCACCTCGAGGGGAAACGCGTTGACCCCAAGCGGGTCGGAGATGGCAACGCCTATTCGGCGGTTACCTATGTCGAGGCCTAGGCTACGCATCGCCTCTTTCCAGTTTCGATAAGACTTCGTTCACCACGGCTTCGAGTGCCTCCTCTAGATGCGCCGTGTCCGAGCCTCCTCCAACGGCCATATCCGCTCTTCCTCCTCCGCCTCCGCCCAGGAGACGCCCCGCCTTCCTCACCACTTCCACGGCATCCAGGCCGCCTGCAACGAGTTCCTTCGATACATGCAATACCATGTTTGCCTTGCCGCCGTATATGGAGGCGATGCCAACAACTCCAGCCTTCCTGGCCGCCAGGGTACGCTCGGCCAACTCGCGCAGCGATTGAGGATCCATGTCTTCAACGACGGCGGTCACTATCTTCTCCCCGCCCGAAGCGTCGTTCTCGGCCCAGGATATACCACCTTCTGCCAGGGATGCCATCTCCTCCCGTCCTCGCTTCTTGATTTCGGATTCGAGCTCCTTGACGCGATGCGCCATGCGATCCAGGCGCTCCGGAAGCCTGCCCGGTTCCACTTTGAGCGACGCTGCCATACCCTCTACCATCTCCCGGCGCTGTCTGAAATAATCGTATGCCTCCATCCCCGTCACGGCCTCGATCCTGCGTATGTTCGCGCCTATGCCGCTCTCTCCCAGGAGCACCAGAAGACCTATCTCGCCCGTCCTTCCTACGTGCGTGCCTCCGCATAGCTCCCGGCTTATCTCGTCCACCTCCACCACCCTCACGTAGTCCTCGTACTTCTCTCCGAAGAGGGCTACCGCGTCAATGCTCGTGGCGTACTCGTATGTGGTGACGTACGCGCGTACCGGCAGATCCTCGATGACCTTGCGGTTGGACATCTCCTCTATCCTCGCCATCTCCTCACCGGTCAGCGGCTGGAAGTGGGTGAAATCGAAGCGCATGCGCCTTGGATCCACCAGTGAGCCGGCCTGCTTCGCATGCTCACCCAGCACCTGTCTCAATGCCCAGTGGACGATGTGGGTAGCGGTATGGTTACGCCTGATGGCGTTGCGCCTCTCCCCGTCCACGTTCGCCTCCACCGCCTGTCCAACCTCCAGCACGCCGCAGCTTATACGGCAGCGGTGGGAGATAAGTCCGCGTTCGGGATGATATGTGTCCAGGACATCGGCCTCGGCCGAGTTGGAGTATATGCTTCCTGTGTCTCCCACCTGCCCCCCCATCTCTCCGTAGAAGGGCGTACGGTCGAGGAAGACCTCTACCTCCTCGCCCTGCGCGGCCCTGCCCACGGCGCGGTCTTCCTTTACTAACGCCACGATTTCCGCCCTGTCTTTCAAGGTCTCGTAACCCGTGAAGAAGCTCTCGCCGTAGTTGTCCAGGATCTCCGAGTAGATCTCCCGCGCCTGTGATACGTACCCCTCCTCCACGCGGGCTGCTCTGGCACGTTTCCTCTGCTCTTCCATGAGCACCTCGAACCTGGCCTCATCGAGCACCATGCCTCGCTCCCGCCCCAGTTCACGGGTGAGGTCCAAGGGGAAACCAAGGGTGTCATGGAGATGAAACACCACGTCGCCCGGCAGCATCTCTTCTCCCTGCCGTTTGAGGCCGGTCACCGCCTCCTCGAGATAGAGCAACCCGCTGCGCAGGGTCTGCGAGAAGCGCTCTTCCTCACTGCGCATGATGGAGCTGATGAACGCGTTGTTCTGTTTGAGGTCGGGATAAGCTCCGCCCATGGCCTCCACCACCACCTCCACCATGCGTGGCAGGAATATATCTTCGATGCCCAGGATACGGCCGTGCCTTACCGCCCGCCGGATAAGCCTTCTCAGGATATAGCCGCGGTCTTCGTTGGAGGGAAGCACGCCGTCCCCCACCAGGAAGGTGACGGCCCGGGAATGGTCCGCCACTATCTTTAGCGATATATCGCTGTCCTCTCCCTGCCCGTATTTTACGCCGCTGATATCTGCGGCTGTATGCAGCACCGCCGCAAGGTTGTCGGTCTCGAAATTGTTGGAAGCGCCCTGAAGCACGGAAGCAAGCCGTTCCAGACCCAGCCCGGTATCGATATTCTTAGCGGGCAGAGGGCTCAGCTCTCCCCGTTCATCGCGGTTGTATTGCATGAACACGAGGTTCCACAGCTCCAGGTAACGGTCGCAGTCGCATCCCGGCCTGCAACCGGGACGGCCACAACCGAATTCCTCGCCCTGATCGTAGAGTATCTCGGAGCAGGGTCCGCAAGGCCCGGTTGCTCCCATGTCCCAGAAATTGTCATCGGCTCCCAGCCGCACCAGGTTTTCCTCCGGAACCCCCACAACCTCTTTCCAGATGCCGTAAGCCTCGTCGTCCTCCTCGAACACGGAGCAATACATGCGTGAGGGGTCTAGCCCCATCTCCGAGGTCAGGAATTCCCACCCCCAGGAAATAGCCTCTTTCTTGTAGTAATCTCCGAAACTGAAATTCCCCAACATCTCGAAAAACGTAAGGTGCCGGGCGGTGTACCCCACCCTCTCGATGTCCGTGGTACGTACGCATTTCTGGCAAGTGGTCGCGCGCGTGAATTCCGGTCTGACGTTACCGAGGAAGTAGGGCTTGAACTGCACCATGCCTGCGTTGGTTACCAGCAGGGTCGGATCGTCGGGTATGAGAGATGAGCTCTTGACCAGGCGATGGCCCCTGCTCTGAAAATAATCCAGGAACCTGGCCCTTATCTCGTCGCTTTTCAATTCCTCTCCTCCCGCCTCTCGGGCTGTGCTTCCCTCTGCAGGCGCTGCTAAATCCCTGCATTTGCAGCCTGCGACTCGTCCTCCAACGTCATTTAACTAGCAATTCACCTCTTAGTCCACAGCCGCATGAAGCCTCCTGGCGCGTTTCTCCGGTCATTTATTCGCCGTCCATGATGTGTTATTCCTTTGCTTCCAATCCCGCAGCATCCTCGTGCCCCGGCTGCATCCATTATCCGGGATATCGGTGATGCAGGAGAGTACTCCGGAGGACTCCGGAACCGGCCGGACCGGCGTCTACAGGCGGCGCCCCGGGTCTATTTTCGCTTTTTCTCTCCCTCATTCCCGTTTTCTTCCATGTCCTCGGGAGAGATTCCCAGGGCTCTCTGCACGCCCAGTCCCAGGCTGAGCACCTTGACCAGTGGCGACGTGACCAGGGATTGCGCCACCTGGGTCATGGAGTTTGCCCTCGAGGCAAGTTTTTCCGCCGATCTGAGCATGTCGTCAACGTAACCCATCTCGTTGTTGATGTGATCCATGGCTGTCTGTACCCTGCCCATCAAAGGCAGGGTTTCCCTGCGGATGTCATCCAGGATGTTGTTGGTGATGGCCATGGTCCTCGCCAGCTTCAAAACCACGATGATCAGGGTCAGCATCAACAGCGCAAAGGATATAGCGCAGATGAGCGCGGCAACGCCTCCCATTCTCGCGCCTCCCTCCTATTCCTCCCCTGCTCCAGTGTTTTTCCTGGAGAGATAATCCTCGATCGCCGCCCGGATGCCCTCCGCCGCGAGGTTGGAACAATGCAGCTTCTCCTCGGGGAGTCCGCCCAGGGCGTCAACCACCTCCTGGTCCGTTATGCGCATGGCCTCCTCCAGCGTCTTGCCCTTCACCATCTCCGTGCCCATGCTGCCGGAGGCGATCGCCGCACCGCATCCGAAGGTCTTGTACTTCACGTCGGTCAGGCGCCCTTCATTGACCTTTATATAGACCTCCATCACGTCCCCGCAGACCAGGCTCCCGACCATGCCCATACCATCATGGTCCTGCATGTCTCCCACGTTACGGGGATCCTTGAAATGCTCTATCACGGTTTCTGAGTACATGCGCCGTTCTCCCGGATATGCTGGTACTGTAATGTTCTCGAGGATAGCACCGGCTCTTCAGGGGTGTCAAATAGCCGCGGGAGTCGTCTTGCGCATATCTCAGAACGCATAAAACCGGTCCCGACGCCGCTTTTTCGTTCACTCCTTTAGCTTTTTCCACCCCTCCGCGATGTCCCTTTCCTCGCCCTCGCTTCCCGGGGAGTAGAACTCCCTGTCCTCCATGCCCTGCGGCAGATAGCCCTGTTCGACATAGTTCCCCGGATAGTCGTGGGGGTAAAGATACCCTTTTCCGTGCCCCAGCTCCTTCGCGCCGCGATAGTGAGAATCCCGCAGGTGGGCAGGGACCTGTATCGATATCTCCTGCTCCACTTCCCTGGCCGCCGCGTCGATCGCCCTGGTCGCGGAGTTGCTCTTGGGAGCCAGCGCCAGGTAGAGCGCCGCGTGGGCCAGGTTGAGCCGGCACTCCGGCAAACCTACGAACTCGACCGCCCGCGCCGCTGCCTCCGCAACCAGGAGGGCGCTGGTGTCCGCCAATCCTATATCCTCGGAGGCGAGTATCACCATGCGTCGCGCGATAAAGCGAGGATCTTCACCCGCGTAAAGCATGCGTGCGAGCCAGTAAACCGCTGCGTGGGGATCGGAACCCCGCATCGATTTAATAAAGGCCGATACGGTGTCGTAATGCGCGTCTCCAGACTTGTCGTAGAGTAGCGCCCTGCGTTGGGCGGCTTCCTCCGCCACCTTCAGATCGACCCGTCTTCCCCCTTCGGCCCTTCCGGCCAGCATGGCGGCGGCTTCGAGCGTGTTCAAGGCCACCCGTGCATCTCCGCCCGCCATGCCCACGATATGCCGTAAGGCTTCTTCCTCGACGACCAGGTCGAGCCCGCCCAGGCCTCTTTCCATGTCGGCCAGTGCCCTCCCGACCACCGTGCGGACCTCTTCCTCGCTGAGAGGAGCGAGACGGAATATCTTGGAGCGTGATACCAGCGCCGAGTTGACCTCGAAATAGGGGTTTTCCGTGGTGGCCCCGATAAGCACGATCGTGCCCTTCTCCACCGCGGGAAGCAGGGCATCCTGCTGCGACTTGTTGAAACGATGGATCTCGTCTATGAACAGAATGGTACGGTGACCCTGCATGCCCAGCCTGTCCTCTGCCTCCTGGATTATCTTCCGCACCTCCGCGACACCACTGGTCACCGCGGATATCTGTTGAAAATGTGCCTGGGAGAGATTGGCGATGATGCCGGCCAGGGTCGTCTTTCCGGAGCCTGGTGGCCCCCAGAAAATAGCCGTCCTGAGTTCGTCCTCCTCGATCGCATGCCGCAGAAAGGTACCCGTACCCACCAGGCCCTCCTGCCCTACGAACTCCTCCAGGTTTCTCGGGCGCATGCGCATGGCAAGCGGCGCCCCTCTCTGCTGGAATCCCTCCCTCGCGGATTCGAAGAGATCCATGTTTCCGCCCTTCCCAGCCGTTTACCTTCGGAAATACATGTCATGTAGGAGTATTATATGATGCGGCGATGGCAAAAAAGGGCTCCACCTTGCCGTCAACGCCGCTATCATGAACCTGCGCCCTCGCAGGTGGGCACCTACCTCGGATCTCCGCAGTCCCCAACCCGGGTTCGGGGCTTTGCGTCCACCTTCGGAAATCGGTTCCCTTAATCAGAGTGTTGGTTCCACGATAAGTTACGACGCGAAACGAGCAAGGTCGGGCCCAAAATCATCCGTCCTCAATCTCATGTTAGCACAGCCGTGGGATATACCCCACCCCGAAACAACATGCCGGCCATGCATGCATACGTTCGAAATCCGCACCCAGTGAACGCCTTCATCGCAGCGTTGAAGCGCGCAAGAAGAGAGATCACTCCGGGCCTGAGAGTGGCTGAATGTTGTTTTCCGCCCGGTTATCGACTATATGAAAACCAATTCCCGAGACCAGGTCTCGGGCTAGTCGCGGAAGCTCATGTTAAGCTCGATCACCCCGGAAGAGACCGATCTCTCTATATCGAAACCGGCCTGTTCGAAGATGTGCATCATGTTCCTGTTCTCGGCCAGGACCTCGGCCGTGAAACCATGCAGCCCCTGTCTTCTCGCGAGCTGGGTCAGGTAGGTAAGGAGCTCCGTGCCTATGCCCATGTTCTGATACTCGTCCCTGACCACGAAGGCCACCTCCGCGTTGTGCGACCCCTGGTTGACGCTGTACTGACCTACCCCGACCAGGAGCTCTTTTCCCTCGTCTTTCATTACCGCCAGGATGACCATCTCTCTCGTGTAATCGATGACCACGAACTCCTGCAGTCGATCGTGCGGTATGTCCTGGCGGGTGGATACGAAGCGGCTGAAAAGGCTCTGGTCGGACAGCGAATAAAAGAAGTCCTTGAGCAGCGGCTCGTCGCTTATCTTGACCGGCCTGAGCAGAAGCTCGATCCCGCTCATGGTGTTGCGATAGACCTCCATCTCCTCCGGATACTCTCCCGCCTTGCCGGGGATGAAGGCCTGGTCCCGGTAGATGATGTTGTTCCGTTTGGCCTCCTCGATAAGCCACGGCCTGAAATCGGGATGGGCTATGGTTATAAGATCCATGGCCCTCTCCCTCACGTTCTTTCCGTGCAGGTAAGCGATCCCGTATTCGGTGACCACGTAATGCACGTCTCCCCGATTCAGGGTTACGCCCGCCCCCTGCCTTATCAGCGGAAATATCCTCGACACCTCGCCGTTCTCCGCCGTGGAGGGAAGCGCCAGGATGGTCTTCCCCCCCGGGGCCAGTATGGCGCCGCGCATGAAGTCGGCTTGCCCGCCAATGCCGCTGTAGAAATCCTTGCCCAGGGACTCCGCGGATGCCTGTCCCGTCAGGTCTATTTCCAGAGCGCTGTTGATGGCGGTCATGTTCTTCTGGCGTGCGATATTAAGCGGGTTGTTCGTGTAATCTACCGTCCTGAACTCGATACTCGGGTTATCATCGAGATAATCGTAGGTCTCCCTGGTCCCCATGCAGAACGTGGCCACCGTTTTCCCACGGTCCAGCGTCTTCATGCTGTTGTCGATGACCCCCCTTTTCATAAGGTGGACGATGCCGTCGCTCACCAGCTCCGTGTGCACGCCCAGGTGTTTTTTGTGTTCCAGGTTGGCCAGTATGGCGTTGGGTATGCTTCCGTATCCAACCTGTATGGTATCGCCGTCCTCGATCAGGCGTGCGACATGCTTGCCTATCTGGTCCGCCAGTTCATCGGATATGGTGGGACTGTATTCGATGAGGGGTTCGTCGTAAGGCACGAGGAAATCGATATCGTTTAAGTGTATGAAGGTGTCGCCATGTACGCGCGGCATATGCCTGTTCACCTGGCATATGACAAGGGAGGCCTTCTCCACCGCCGCCTTGGTGATGTCCACGCTGATACCAAGGCTGAGATAACCGTTGCGGTCGGGTGTTGACGTCTGTACCAGCGCTACGTCTATGGATATGAACTCGCGCCGGAACAGGTCCGGCACCTGGGAGAGAAAGATGGGTGTGTAGTCCGCGAGGCCCTTGTTTACCGGTCCCCGGGTGGTCTCACCTATAAAGAATGAGTTGAGCCTGAAGTTCTTCTGCAGCCTTTCGTCCTCGTAGGGGGCCACCCCCAGCGTCCACAGGTGAAACACCTCGGCATCGAAGACCGCTTTGGGGTGCGATCTCACGTATTCCACCAGCGTCCCCACGAGATGCTGGGGCTCTCCGCACGCGGTGCCGATGTAAATATGCGCGCCTCGGCGTATATGCTCGAATATCTTGTTTTCCGGGATAAACTTCTCCGGGTAGCTTTTCCTCATCTCGTCCAGTATGCTTCGCATGCTTTCCGCCATATCTCAAACCCTCCGCCACGCGGCTTCCGTTATGCCTGTCGGAAACCTCCCCGACCCGGTCTTTTCCTTCCCGGCTCTTTACAGGCTTCCTCCAACCCCCTTCTCTCAACTATCAGTATGTTACCAGAGAGCCCGCATTCAAAAGGCGTTTGCGTGCTTTTTCCTGGGCCACAACCAAAAGGTTACCTTCTTCGCCGCGCCCGCCGCAATCGAGCGGTAAACTCCCGGCCTCCACCGCAAACGAAGGCAATGGCCGGGGCGACGCATCGCCCCGGCCTCATGGTTAGCGTTCAGCCCGTCGATTCCGGGCCGCTTTCCGCTCAGAGGTCCTCCGGCCTCTTGTAGGCCTCCTTTTCCCCCGCGGGCCATATGGGGAAGAAGGTCCTCCCGTACATCTCGTTGAGTAGTTCCGCTATGGCCAGGTAGATGGCGCTGGAACCGCAGATGATTCCGATTACGCCCGCCACCTTGAGCAGTCCGGTGTTGCCCCAGCCAAAGCTGATGGCCAGGAGGAAGAAGAGTACGACGAGGGAAGCGAAGACGAACTGCAGGACGCGGTTCACCTTCAAAGTGCCGATGAACATGAGGGTAGTGAAAACCCCCCACAGGAACAGGTACCATGCGAACCCCTTGTTTCCTATCTCCAGCGCCAGCTTTTCGCCTATGTACGGCTTGACAATGATGATGAACACCAAGGTCAGCCAGAAAGAACCGAACGCCGTGAAAGCCGTGGTCCCGAAGGTATTTCCCTTCTTGTATTCCATTATCCCGGCGATGATCTGGGCGATACCCCCCAGAAAGATACCCATCGCCAGGATGGGGGCGTCCTGCTTGAACAATCCCGCGTTATGCAGGTTCAGCAGGACGGTGGTCATGCCGAAACACGTCAACCCCAATACAGCCGGATTCGCCAGTTGGTCATCTGCCATAGTTTCTCTCCTTTTTTCTCCCTGCTTTGCTACGTCTGGTTCTCGTCTCTAGCGCGCCTGTTGCCGCTTCAGCTTCTCGTTTCCCGCGATCAGCGAATCGACGACGGAGGGGTCGGCAAGGGTGCTGGTATCGCCCATCGTGTCCGAGGTCCCCTCCGCGATCTTACGCAGGATCCTGCGCATGATCTTTCCGCTGCGCGTCTTGGGAAGCATGGGAGTAAAGTGGATTATATCGGGGGTGGCTATGGGACCTATCTCTTTGCGGGTGTGGGCCACCAGCGCTTTTCTCACTTCGTCCTGGTCCAGGTCCTCGTACTCGGCCTTGAGGGTAACGTAAGCGTAGATGCCCTGGCCCTTTATGTCGTGGGGCATGCCGACCACAGCGGCCTCGGATACGTATTCGTGGCTCACCAGGGCGCTTTCCACCTCGGCGGTTCCGATGCGATGCCCGGACACGTTGATGACGTCGTCTATACGGCCCTGCAACCAGTAGAAACCGTCCGCGTCCACGCGGCAGCCGTCACCGGTCACGTACAGCCCGGGGAACATGCCCCAGTAGGTGTTCACGAAGAGCTCGTGGTTTCCATAAACGGTGCGCATCATGCCCGGCCAGGGCTTGCGGATGCACAGGAACCCGCTCTCGCCTGCATCCACCTGCTTGCCATCCTGGTCAAGCACGACGGGGTCGACCCCGAAGAAAGGAAAACTCGCCGAGCCGGGTTTCATGGGCGTGGCGCCCGCTAGCGGGGTGATGAGGATTCCCCCGGTTTCCGTCTGCCACCAGGTGTCCATAACCGGACAGCGCCCTCCGCCTATATGATCGTAATACCACAGCCACACCTCGGGGTTTATCGGCTCGCCGACCGATCCCAGCACGCGCAGTGACGAAAGATCGGCGTTCCTGGTCCAATCCTCCCCCTCCCTCATCAGGGAGCGGATAACGGTGGGGGCGGTATAGAACACCGTGACCTTATGCTTTTCCACTACCTTCCAGAAACGGTCGGGCTCCGGATAGGTGGGAATGCCCTCGAACATAACCTCCGTGAACCCGTTTGACAGGGGCCCGTAGACTATATAGCTGTGACCGGTCACCCAGCCTATGTCCGCCGTACACCACCAGATATCGTTCTCGTGGATATCGAATATCCATTTCAGGGAGAGTGAGGTGTGAAGGAGGTATCCCGCGGTGGTGTGCAGCACGCCCTTGGGCTTGCCCGTGCTTCCGCTGGTATAGAGGATGAAGAGCGGGTCCTCCGAGTCCATCTTTTCGGGTTCGCACTCCGCCGAGATGTCCGGCGACGCCAGTTCCTCGTGCCACCAATAGTCGCGGCCCTCTAACATGCCCACCTCTACGCCGCTGTGCTTGACCACGAAGACGTTGCTCACGCCAGGGCATTCCTCAAGCGAGGCGTCGGCGCTCTTCTTCAGGGGCACGGTTTTGCCGGCGCGGAAACCGGCATCGGCGCATACCAACGTCCTGCAATCGCTGTCCAGGATGCGGTCCCGCAGCGCATCGGAGGAAAAACCGCCGAAAACCACGCTATGGATGGCGCCGATGCGAGCGCAGGCGAGCATGGCGACAGGCAGTTCGGGGATCATGGGGAGATAGATACATACCCGGTCGCCTTTCTTCACCCCGTGCTTCTTGAGCACGTTGGCGAACCTGCTGACCTCCTGCAGTAACTGGCCATAGGTATAGGTCCTGCCCTCTCCGGGCTCGTCGGGTTCCCATATTATCGCCACGCGATCCCCCTTGCCGCTTTTTACGTGGCGGTCCAGGCAATTGTACGAGACGTTTATCTTGCCACCCTCGAACCACGTGCACTTGCACTCATTCGGTTCCCAGGAATAGACGCCGTCCCATTTTTTATACCATTCCAGTGTCTCCGCCATCTCCGCCCAGAAGGCATCCGGGTCCTTGATGGAACGCCCGTGCATGTCGCGGTACTCTTCCATGCTCTTGATGTAGGCGTTCCTTCTTATCTCCTCGGGTGGGTAGATGATTTCCCTCTTTTCGGTCCCCGCTGCTTCTTGCTTCATGGTGTGCTTTCTCCTTTCATAAAAAAGGAAGACCTCTACAGGTCCCCCCCTCCCATGCTCTGAATAGAGTTCGTTCTCCTCCATGTCCAGCGTTGGATTATAGCATAATCCAGCGTCCTGTAAATGGTTTTCTGGCAAAACCAGCAGTCGCCTTTCCCGTGCTTAAAATACTCAGGAGAGTAACCTCTGCCTGGCTTCCTCCACGACGTAACGAGGCGTCGAGGCGCCGCCCAGTATGGCTATCGTCTGCACCTCGGCCAGCCGCGAAAGATCGACCTCTTCAGCTCTTTCCACCTTGTCGACCGAGGCCCCCGCGATCTCGCATATCCTGCGCAGAAACTCGGTGTTGGAGCTGTTTCTGCCTCCCATGACCAGCACGAAATCACAGGATAGGGCCATCTGCAGCGCTTCCGCCTGGCGAGCCAGGGTGTTGCGGCACAGCGTATTTATGATCTTGATCTCCTGCACTTCGCGCACGAGCTCCGGCACCTCGTTTACAAGCCCGTCAACCAGGCTGCGGAACATGAGCAGGTCTACCGTCGTCTGCGCGATCATTCCCACCTTATGCACCCTGCTGTTGTAATGGCTTCCCCACCATTCCTTGAGTTCCTTGGTCTCCTTGATGACCACCGCCTCGCCGTTTATATGCCCGAGGATGGCTTTCACCTCCGGGTGGGCCGCATTGCCTATTATGAACAGCTTGTAACCCTCTCCCACCAGGCGCATGGCAGCTCTCTGGGCCTTTTTAACCGTAGGGCAGGTGGCATCTATCAGCCTTACTTCTTTATCGAGCAGGAATTCGGTTATCTTGGGTGGGATGCCGTGTGACCTCACCACCACACTGGTCCCGGCCAGATTGTAATCCTGCAATTCCTCGACGTTATCCGGCAGTATCTCAAGCCCCCTGCTGCGCAAGCTGTCTACCACCTGTGGATTGTGGATGATCGGCCCGAGCGTATAGACCTTACCCCCTACCTTTTCCAAGGTTTCCTCCGCCATCCTTATCGCTCTCCTGACACCGGGGCAGAAACCCACGTATCTGGCTATCGTCACTTCCATCCCAAATCTCCCTGGCAAATCCTTACCGTAATACACATCGACCTGTTGCCTTTCGCCATTTTATTTCTCGCATCACGTAGCGACCTGGCCCCCGTTCCCATGTTTCCAGCCAGTGCCGGCGCTGCCTCACCATCATATCCGACCGTACCGTTATAAGGGCCTCAAGCGCAGCTCTTTGAGCTGTTCCGGATATATAGAATCAGGCGCCCCGCTCAGCAGGTCGGCCCCGGATTGCGTCTTGGGGAAAGCGATGACATCCCGTATCGAATCCCTTCCGGCCATGAGCATTACGATGCGGTCGAGCCCGTACGCGATACCTCCGTGGGGCGGCGGGCCGAAGCGGAACGCCTCCAGCAGGAATCCGAACTTCTCCCTCGCTTCTTCCCGCGACATGCCCAGGAGGCTGAAGACGCGGTCCTGCAGCTCCGCGTCGTGGATGCGGATGCTACCGCCTCCCAGCTCGATGCCGTTGAGCACCATGTCATAGGAATCCGAGATCACCTCCAGGGGCCTTTCCTCCAGGTAGTGCAGGCATTGCCGTGAGGGTGCCGTGAAGGGATGATGGTTGCTCTTGTATCTCTTCTCCTGCTCGTCCCAGTCGAAGAGCGGGAATCCCGTTACCCAGACAAAGGAAAACCTCTCCTGCGGCGGTGGAGCGAAGCGCCGAGCGCAGTATTCCCTGAGCCCCGCCAGGATGGCGTTGATCTCCGCCGAACCGGCGGCCATCACGATCACCTCGCCCTCCTCCATCTCCATGATCTCTATTATTCCCGTCATCTCCTGCACGGAGAGGAACTTGGCCACCGGTGACCTCATCCCCTCACCCTCCCTGACCATCCATACCAGCCCGGTCGCTCCCAGGCGCTGCGCTTCCTCCACCAGGCCGTCGAGTTCTCGCCGTGGAGGCGCCAACATGCCTTCCACCTTGAAACCCCGCACCCTTCCCCCGCCTTCCAGTGCGGAGCGGAATACCTTGAACCCGCTGCGCTCGAAAACCCCGGAGAGGTCCTGTATCTCCATGCCGAAGCGAGTATCCGGCCTGTCGGTGCCGTAGCGATCCATGGCCTCGTGCCAGGAAATGCGGGGAAGCGGGAGCGCTATCTCCACATCCAGCGCCTCCTCGAAGAGGTGTGAGAACATCTCGTCCATGAGGGATATGATGTCCTCCGGCTCCACGAAGGACATCTCCAGGTCGATCTGGGTGAACTCCGGTTGGCGGTCGGCCCGCAGGTCCTCATCGCGGAAGCAGCGGGCTATCTGGTAATAGCGGTCCAGGCCTGCCACCATGAGCAGCTGCTTGAAGATCTGGGGTGACTGCGGCAGGGCGTAGAACTTTCCCGGCTGCAAGCGGGAAGGGACCACGAAATCCCGCGCTCCTTCGGGAGTGCTCTTGGTCAGAACTGGCGTCTCCACCTCCAGAAATCCCCGGGAGGCCAGGAAGCTCCGCACTTCCCCCGTAACCCGGCTGCGCAGTATGAGAGCATCGCGCAGGTCCGGCCTCCTGATATCCAGGTAGCGATAGCGCAGGCGCAGCGACTCCTCAACCGCCGTATCCTCCTGGATCTCGAAAGGCGGCGTCAGCGAGGGCGATAAAATCTCCAGCCTGTCGGCCATGACCTCTATTTCGCCGGTCGGCAGCTTAAGGTTCACGGAGTCCTCAGGACGAAGGTTAACCCTGCCGCGGCATGAAAGGACGTATTCCCCTCTCACCTCTCCTGCAGCGGCGTGCGCCTCGGCGCTCAGTTCGGGGTTGAACACCACCTGCACCAGGCCGCTGACGTCACGCAGGTCGATGAATATGACCCCTCCATGATCACGCCGCCTCTGCACCCAGCCGTTCAGGGTTACCTCGCTGCCCACATCCCCGGTGTTCAGGGTACCGCAGAGATGCGTCCGCTTGCTCCAACCGTTCTTTTCCATCTTCTCCCATTCCTCATGCGCCCGTTCCGGCCAGGTGCCGCCTTACCGCCTCCACCAGCATTCCTTTTTCCACTCGCTGCTGGTCTGCCGAACGCATATCCCGCAGCGAGTAATATCCTCCTTCCATTTCGTCATCGCCGATGATCACGCTGAGTTCGCATCCATCACGGTCCGCCTCGCGCATCTGCGCCTTGGGGCTGCGCCCCAGGTGGTCTAGGTCGGCGCGGATACCGGCACCGCGCAGTTCCTGCGCCACCTGGAAAGCCTTCGTTCTCGCCGCCTCCCCTATGGCCACGACGAATACGCCGCTTTGTCTTTTATCCTCGAGTCGAGGTCCGGCCAGCATCACCCTCTCCATGCCGATGGAGAAACCCGTCGCGGGGGTAGGTTTTCCACCCAGTTCCTCTACCAGAGCGTCGTACCTGCCGCCCGCCGCAAGGGTATTCTGGCCCCCCAGCCTCGGATCCTGGAACTCGAATACCGTGCGGGTATAATAATCCAGGCCGCGCACGAGGCGGCTGTCGCTCCGGAAAGGCAGCGACACCGCCCGCAGCAATCTCTCGACCTCGGCCTGGTGCTCGCGGCATGGATCGCAGAGGTAATCCTCGAGGGATGGCGCCCCGGCCATCACCTCCACGCATGCCTCCACCTTGCAATCCAGCACGCGCAACGGGTTCTGCACCGCGCGCCTGCGGCAATCCCCGCACAGCAATTCCTTCTTCTCCTGCAGGTACTTCACCAGGGCCTCGATGTATGCGGGGCGGCACTTCGCGTCCCCCACGCTGTTTACCGCCAGTTCGGTCTCTATTCCCAGTTTGCGTAAGAACTCTCCGCACAGGATTATCACCTCCGCATCGGCGCTGGGTTCTGGTGATCCGATGAGCTCCACCCCCAACTGGCGGAACTGGCGGTAGCGACCCGCTTGCGGACGCTCGTGGCGGAACATGGGCCCCTGGTAATACAGTTTTACCGGCAGGCCCCCGGCATCCATCTTATGTTGCACGAAAGCCCGGGCCACCCCCGCGGTAGCCTCCGGGCGCAGGGTCAGGCTTCGTCCCCCTTTATCGCTGAAGGTGAACATCTCCTTCTGGACGATATCGGTCCCCTGCCCGATGCCGCGTGCGAAAACCTCCGTGGATTCCATGATCGGCAGGATGATCTCGCGGTATCCATAATTCCGGAACAGGTCCGTCCCCACCTTCGCCACGCGACGCCAGATTTCGCTGTCCGGAGGCAGTATATCCACGGTGCCCCTGGGCGCCTTTATTTCCACTGCCTTTTTTCTCTCGCTCATGTCTATGTTTCCCCCGCCGTGCATCCTCGCACATGTCCGTGGCCGGCTGCCCGCGAGCTTACGCCTCGCTCCCGCCCGGCCCGCCGTCCTGTAACTCGATATTCCTCTCCTGACCCTCGCCCCGTCCTGCCTTTTTACCTCAAACCCTGCAGAAAGGGGTTGTGCCTCTTCTCCTCGCCCAGGGTAGTCCGCGTGCCGTGCCCGGGCAATATGCGCGTCTCGTCGGGAAGGTCCCATACTTTTCCTTTTATGGCGCGTAGTAACACCTGCAAGGAACCGCCCCTCAGGTCGGTTCTGCCTATGGACCCCTGGAAGATAAGATCCCCGCAGAAAAGGTACCCTGGCATCCAGAAGCTGATACCACCCGGCGTATGGCCGGGAGTATGGAGTACCTTCAAGGTCAAGTCACCGAATCCCACCTCGTCTCCGTCCTCGAGATAGCGTACCTGCCTCGGGCGTGTGCCTATCGCCCCCCCCCGAAAGCCCCAGGATCCTTGTGCGCGGGCTGGCGAGAGAGCCGGCGTCTTCCTCGTGAATATACACCGGCGCCCCGACCTTATCGCTCAAGGGTCCCGCTCCCGCTACGTGGTCTATGTGGCCGTGGGTGCAAAGGATGCCCGCGCACTCCAGTTCGGCCTCGCGCAGCCGCGATACGATGCCCTTGACATTGCCCGCCGGGTCTATGATCACCGCCTGTGCCTTCCTGTCGGGCGCGACTATGTAGCAGTTCGTGCCCAGCATCCCTATGGTCATGCTCTCCAGCAGCACTCTACGTCCTCTCTCCCCGGCCCGTTGGATACCGCCATCCCACGTGGCCACGGGCCGGTTGCTTTCCGACGTCGCTTGCAACCTCCCGCGCTCCCGCTTCAACAGCCGCTCAGCAAAGCGGCGATACTACCTTACCATCACCGTTGCCGCGGGAGAAGATGGAAAACCCCGTGTCAAGCCTTTCTCGAGTAAGCGCATGATGCTCCGGCCTCCCGGCTAATTATTCGCTGCCGGGTGGACAAAACCATTTCCCGGGCTTTTTCCGCCCGCACGATGCATGCATGGATCAGTGCCGGGAGAAACCGCATAACGCCCACCCGCCTTCATTTCCTGGCCGGTGAATCCAGGAGGATGGTGACGGGGCCGTCGTTTATCAGCTCAACCTCCATGTGTGCCTGGAAAACACCAGTGGCGGGATGAACGCCTGCGGCTTCGAATTTATCGCATGTCATTTCGTACAGTTCCTGCGCCCGCCCGGGAGGTGCGGCCTTGACATAGCTGGGGCGCCTTCCCTTGCGAGCATCGCCGTAGAGGGTGAACTGCGAGACCACCATCAGCTCTCCGCCCACGTCCTCCAGCGACAGGTTGAGCTTGCCCTGCGCGTCGTCGAAGATGCGCAAACCCAGCACCTTGTGGACTATGAAATCGGCGTCCTGCTCCTCGTCGTCTGCCGCAACGCCGAGCAGGACCAGAAGGCCCTTCCCGATGCGGGATACCTCATCCCCGCCCGCGCGGACCGCGCAGCTGGATACCCTCTGCAGCAAAGCCCTCATGGGCGCCCCCGGGGCGATAAACTGCCCTTTGAGGTGACGGGGGCCGCGTTCACTTCATCCTTCCCGGCAGTACACGATAGGCATTATAGACCGAGTCCACCTTGCGGATATTGCGCAGGATGTCCTCGAGGTGCGCTATATTGCCCAGCTCGAACACGAAGCGGCTTACGTTCACGTTTTCGCGGTTGATGTTCATGGTCGCTGAGATAAGGTTTACGTGGTATTCTCCCATAATCGTGGTTATATCCCTCAGCAGGCGGGGGCGGTCCATGGCCTCCACGCAGATCTCCATCTGGAAAGAGGTGGGCTGTTCCGTGTCCCAGCTGACCTCGATACGCCGGTAGTCCTGTTCGGACATATGCGCGGCGTTGGGGCAGTCGGCACGGTGCACGGAAACCCCTCGCCCACGGGTCACGAAGCCTATGATGTCGTCGTAAGGTACCGGGTTGCAGCAATGGGCGATGCGCACCAGCACGTTATCTACGTCCTCCACTTTGACCCCCTTGGTATACGCGAGCGGACGCCTGCGCTTGCGCGGTACCACGGCATCCCCGACGCCGGGCTCCGCCTGCGTCCCCAGGCGTGCAGAGATATGGTTTACCACCTGCTGGGCGGATGTCTTGCCCGCCCCGATGCTGGCATAGAGGTCGTCGAGGGAGACGAAGGCGTATTCTTCGCGGGCTATCTCGCCCAGGAGATCGGATCCGAGGATCTTCTGGATGGGCAGGCGCGCCTTGCGCATGTTCTTTACCAGGACCTCCTTGCCCTCCTGGATGTCCTCAATGCGCCTCTCCTTTGAAAACCACTGTCTTATCTTCGTCCTCGCGCGCGCCGTCTGCACGATGTTCATCCAGTCCTTTGAGGGTCCGGGCGAGGTATTCGAGGTGATGATGGAGACGATGTCGCCGTTGCGCAGCTTGTACTCCAGGGGCACCAGGCGGTCGTTGATCTTTGCCCCCACGCAGCGGTGTCCTATCTCGGTGTGGATGGAGTACGCGAAGTCGATGGGGGTCGATCCCTGCGGCAGGTCGATAACGTCGCCTTTGGGGGTAAATACGAACACGTCGTCCTCGAAGAGGTCGATCTTCAGGCTCTCCATGAACTCCTGCGGGTCGGAGAGATCGCGTTGCCAATCCACGATCCTTTTTATCCAGGCAAGCCTCTCCCTGATGCGCTCCTGGGACCGTTGGGCTTCCTTGTAACGCCAGTGCGAAGCTATACCGTATTCCGCGGTGCGGTGCATCTCTTGGGTGCGGATCTGAATCTCCAGGGGCTTTCCCTGGGGCCCGATGACCGTAGTGTGCAGGCTCTGGTAGATGCCGAAGCGTGGCTTCGCTATATAATCCTTGATGCGCCCCGGCACGGGATGCCACAGCGAATGCACGATGCCCATCACCGTGTAGCAGTCCTCCTTTGAGGCTACGATGACCCTCACTGCGAAGAGGTCGTAGATCTCGTCGAACTGCTTTCCCTGTTCCTTCATCTTGGAGTAGATGCTGTAGTAATGCTTAACCCGCCCGGCGATCTCCACCTTGATGTGTGACTGTTTAAGCTGGCTCTGAAGGTCTTTCTCCACCCTCCTGATATATTCTTCGCGCTCGGGACGCCGCTGGTTGACCATCTGCACTATCTCCTGGAAGCGCAGTGGATACAGGGTGGCGAATGATAGGTCCTCCAGCTGCCATTTCAACTGGGATATGCCCAGCCGGTGCGCCAGGGGGGCATAGATATCCAGGGTCTCCCGCGCCTTCTCGCGCTGCTTGTCCTCGGAAAGATGGCCTATGGTCTTCATGTTGTCCAGGCGGTCCGCCAGCTTTATGATCACCACCCGGATGTCGCGGGCCATGGCCACGAACATCTTGCGGAAGTTCTCCGCCTGTTCCTGTCCCCGGTTGGCGAAAGATATGCGTTCCAGCTTGGTCACGCCGTCTATGATCTCCGCCACCGCGGGCCCGAAGCGGCGCTTGATCTCCTCCAGGGTTATGTCCGTGTCCTCCACCACGTCGTGTAGAAGGGCTGCGGCGAGCGTCGTTTCGTCCATCTGCATATCGGCAAGTATATGGGCCACTCCCAGCGGGTGAAGGATGAACTCCTCGCCGCTGCGCCGCAGCTGGTTTGCATGTTGCGTGCGCGCGAACTCGTAGGCTTCCCGTATTATGCGGGTATCGCCCTTACCGTTATAGGAGCGGGCTTTCTGTATCAGCGCGTCAATAGACTGCGACAACGCGTTCCCTCCCGCTTTTCGTCGCCCTTTTCCTCCACACCCTGATAGTGCCACACAAGCGAGGGGGATTTCCAGATGGATATACGCAGGAAGACGGCGCTCGCGTTGTCCGCGCAGCCTGTATAAGCTCCTCAAGTCCCCGCGAGACGAAAACGGATTCGCTAGCGTACAGACCCGGCCCAAAAGCGGGTTGCATGCCCCGAGCCTGGTGGTGGTGCCGCCTGGATGGCATCGCTCGAGGCCGGCTTATCCTCGCATGCGACGCCATTTTCCAAACTCCATGAGCGGTAGAATGCTTTCCGGACGACGCCGCTCAGGACTTATCTTCCCGTCCGCCGCCTCACTTCTTTTTCTTCTTCTTTTTCTTTTTCCCGCCGCTCGGTCCCTTGGTGGTGGAGGTTTTTTTGCGCGCGGTGGTCTTTGCGGGGGCGGGTTTCTTTACCGAGGCTCCTGCCTGCGGGCGCGGAGCGGCCGCTGGAGTATCCTTCGCCTTCGACCCGGCGGGCGCTTTGTCTTTCTTTCCCGCCTCGGTATCGACTTCGGGTATCTCATCCTTCACCCTGGTTACCGCCTCCGCATCGTCGCGTGGTGAAGTCATGAGGATGGCTTCCCTTGCGCCCTTTGCCTCCAGCTTGTCGCGAACGGCTGCGTAGCGAGGCTCTTTCTCTTTCCACAGGGCAAGAAGCGGGGAGGCTACGAAAATGGAGGAGTAGGCCCCCAGGAATACTCCCAGGAAGAGCGCAAAAGCGAAGTCCTTGAGGGTTTCTCCGCCGAAGATGAGGATGGTCACGATCGGAAGCAGCGTGGTGAGCGTGGTGCCGATGGAGCGCATCAGGGTCTGGTTGACGCTTTCGTTTACCATCTCCGCGTATGACATCCGGGACGAGCGTGCCATGAGGTTGGTGTTTTCCTCCACGCGGTCGAATACAACGATGGTATCGTACAGCGAATACCCCAATATGGTCATAAAGGCGATCACCGTGACCGGCGTCACCTGCCTCCCGGTGAGGGAATATATCCCCACCGTAATAAGTGTATCGTGGACCAGGGCGAGGATGGCCGTTACCGCCATCTTGAACTCGAGGCGCAGGGTGATATATATGAGGATGACGACCAGGAATACCCCCAGGGCGATAAGGGCCTTGGTGCTGACCTCGCGCCCCCACTCCGAGCCCACCTGCTCCTCCTGTAGCGTCTCCTCTATGCCGTAGAGTCCGTCTATCTCCCCCCTTACGGCGTCAATGGTCTCGTTTCGGGCCTGGCTGTCCTCTATGTAGGGCATGCGCAGTATAAGCACGGGCCCGTCTTCTGAATCTCCCGTCTGCACTATAGCCTGGTCCAGCCTCTGGTCAGCGTAGGAACCGAGGATACCGCTCACCTCCGACACATCGGCCGGCTCTTCGATCCGCACCTTGAGCAGGTAGCCTCCCTTGAACTCGATCCCCAGGTTCACGCCCACGGTCAGAAGAACCACCAGTGACAGGACGATCAGCGTCCCGGAGAGAGAGAACCAGAAAATATTGGGACGCCTGAAGGGAGCGGACCCGATGAGGTTGAACTTCACCTCCCTGCCACGCACGAACATCAGGCCTCACCCCTCAACGCCTCGCGCCCGACTCCGATGAAGCGAGGCTTGTTATAGGTCTCGAGGTTGGAGAGTAGAGACACTATCGGGTGGGTGAAGAAATAGGATATGAAAACGTCCAGTATGGTAGCTATCCCCAGGGTGAAGGCGAAGCCCTTCACCGAGCCCATGGCCAGGATCCACAGGATGAAGGCGGTGATGAACGTGGCCGTATCGGCGGCAATAATGGTGCGGAAAGCGGACTTGTATGAGCGTTCCACCGAGGAACGCAAGGTCTTGCCCTCCCTCACCTCCTCCTTCAGTCGTTCGAAATAAACCACGCTGGAGTCCGCAGAGATACCAATGGAGACTATGATACCTGCGATCCCCGCCAGGGTGAGCTTCCAGTCGATAAACTGGCCCAGCAGGCTTACGATGCCATAGACAAACAGCCCGAAAACGATGAGAGAGGCGGTGGTCACCGCTCCCAGACCCCTGTACATCAAGAGCATATACACTACGACCAGGACGAGCCCCAGCATGCCCGCCATCAACCCCTGGCGCAGGGAATCCCGTCCCAGGGTTGCGCTGATGTTCTCCACCAGGGGGTCGGGGTCAAACTCCACCGGCAGGGCGCCCATCTTGAGCACCAAGGCCAGGTCCCGGGCCTCTTCGCGGTTGAAGTCACCGGTTATCTCGCCCTCGCCGTTCTCGATGGCGGACTGCACCGTGGGATAGGATTCAAGCCGGTAATCGAGCACGATGGCCAGCTGCTTCTGCAGCAGCTCCTGGGTGAGGGCAGCGAACTGCGGCGTGGCCTCGCCCGTGAGTTTAAAAACTATCTTGTATCCGGCGTTCTCCTCGTCCACCGCCGCCTCGGCTGAATCTATGATATCCCCGGTGAGCCGCGTCGGCCCCAGCCTTACCTTGTACACCTCGCCGTCGGGGGCTTCCTTCTCCAGCACGATCTCCTGGTCCTTCATCGCCTGATAGGCCTCGGTGTCGTCGGGATCGGGCACGGTGACCTCCAGGTCATCGTAGCCCTCCTGCTCCGGAGTCAGCACCTCCAGCACCTCACGGAACTGGAGCTGCGCCGTGCTTCCGATGATGTCCAGGACTCTCTCCGTATCCTGAATGCCCGGTATCTGTACCAGGATGCGGTTATTACCCTGCGCGGCCACCACCGGCTCTGCCAGCCCCAGGGCATTGACGCGGTTGCGGACGATGTCGGCCGCCTTCTCTATCTGTTCGTCATCCACATCCCCCATTGCCTGCAGGGTTACGCTCACCCCTCCCTCCAGGTCCAGCCCGAGCTTGGGGCTGTATCCTCCGACGATTATGGGGACGTAGATAGCCAGGAGCGCCACCGCCACCACCGCAAGCAAACCCAGGGCTCTTGCAGTCTTCAATATCTTCCTCCACTAGAGCTCATTTGACCCGACATCGACCTGCTCCATATGCCTGCAACGAGACAGCATACCACCTTGATTGCCTAACGCCGGTGGTTTCGGGGCTCTTGCCGCTGAGCGGCTGCGCGTTTCTCCGCGCATCATGCATTTAAATACAGGGGGCCGGGCATGTCATGCCCTCTATGTGCCCTTTATTTCTTGTCTTCTGGCGCCTTCCCGGAAGCCCCGGTTTCGCTGGCGCCTTCTTCTTCCTCTTCGCCTTCCTCGGGCGCGGATTCCTCCGCCTCCTCCTCCGTCTCCTCCTCTTCCGGCTCCTCGCGTGCGGTGAAAGTACGCGCTATGGCGCTCTTGGCCACCCTGATCTCCACGTCCTCCGAGATCTCTAAAAGGATGGTATCGTCCTCTACCTCGGTTATGGTGCCATAGATACCCGCGGAGGTCATCACCTCGTCTCCGGCGTGCAGGCTGTTCATCAATTCCATCTGCTGGCGCATGCGCTTCTGCTGCGGCCTGATGAGCATGAAATAAAAAATGGCTATCAAGCCCACGATGAGCAGTATGGACATCCAACTGCTGCTGCTATCCATTTCGGCCTACCTTTCCATCGAACATTATCACGGTACCCCTGCGATCTACATTGCGGGTGGTTGCGCTCGCCGAGCCACGGTCACCCCCGCGCTGCATTCCATCCACCTGCGTATGCATACCGGCTCAATCCTCCGGTATGCGCTCGCTCCAGCCCGTCCACTCCCGGACCAGCTGTACCATTCTACCAGCCTCTATCGCGGCTCTGCAATCGAGCATGAGGCGCTGCATAAAAGCCAGGTTGTGCCAGGTTAGCAGGCGGTGGGCCATGATCTCTTTGAGGCCGTGCAGGTGTCGCAGGTAAGCCCTGGTGAACCCGGCACATGCGGGGCATGGGCAACCTTCCTCCAGGGGACGCAGGTCTCTTCTGTAGCGGGCATGGCGAAGGTTAATCTTCCCCTGCCGCGTCATGGCCACCCCGTTACGGGCCAGGCGGGTGGGCAGTACGCAGTCGAAGAGGTCCACTCCCAGCGCGACCGCCGCGGCGACCCCGTGCGGATCTCCTACGCCCAGCAGGTGCCTCGGCCTGCCCTCGGGAAGTATCTCAGCCTGCACCTCCAGGCATTCCAGCATGGCCCCCCGCGGTTCCCCCACCGATAGCCCCCCTATGCCATAGCCGGCGAACCCCAGACCTGCCGTTCCCTCCGCGCTGCGTGCCCGCAGGTCCGCAAAGACCCCGCCCTGCACGATGCCGAAGAGCGCCTGCCTCCGATCCTCGTGGGCGGCTATGGAACGTGCAGCCCATTCCAGGGTCAATTTCACCGATCTTTCGACCTCTTCGCGTGAGGCGGGATAGGCAACGCAATGGTCCAGGATCATGGCCACGTCCGAACCCAGTTGCCCCTGCACGGCCACGGCCTTCTCCGGAGTAAGCAGATGCTCGCTGCCGTCGTAAACGGAGCGGAAACGCACCCCTTCCACCCCCACCTCGAGCGTAGGAGACAGGGAGAAGACCTGGAAACCCCCGCTATCGGTCAGTATGGGGTTGCACCAGCCCATAAAGGAGTGTAAGCCGCCCGCATCCCTTACCAGGTCCGAACCGGGTCGCAGGTAGAGGTGGTAGGTGTTGGCCAGGAGCATCTGGTAACCGATCTCCTCCAGTTCCCACGGGGCCATGGCCTTCACGGTGCCCCTCGTGCCCACCGGAAGGAATGCCGGCGTGAGCACCTCCCCATGCGAAGTGCTCATGCGGCCCGTGCGTGCCATGGTGCGCGGGTCACGCTCCAGAATCTCAAACGAAATACCTTTTTCCAATGCCGCCTTCGCTCTCTGACCGCCGTCACTGCATAAGGGCGTGTGATCTGTCACGCCCCCCCCATAATAAGCCTTAAAGTACGGCCAAGCCGCACACAAGCCCTTCCCTCATCTGGATACGCAGCGCAGTTGCCGATCCGGGGGGGCCATATGCTCCGCCCTCATTGTTCCCGCCGCCCTTCAGAAAAATGAAAATAGCAGGCGTCGCCGAAGCTGAGGAAACGGTATCGCTCCTTTACCGCCTGCCGGTATGCCTCCATCACCAGCTCCCTGCCCGCGAAAGCGCACACCAGCAGGAGCAGGCTCGAGCGCGGCATATGGAAGTTGGTCACCATGCAGTCGACAGAACGGAAACGGTGACCCGGGTAGATAAAAAGATCGGTGGCGCCCTCGAAGGGGACCAGCTCGCCTTCGACCGCCGCGCTCTCCAGGGCTCGCACCACCGTGGTCCCCACGGCTATCACCCTGCCCCCCGCATACCGGGAGCTGTTTATGATATCGCATGTCTCCTGGTCCAGGCGCATACGTTCCGTATGGATAAGATGATCCTCTACCTCTTCCTCGTTTATGGGGCGAAAGGTGTCCAGGCCCACATCAAGGCGCAGGAAAGCAAGCTTGATCCCTTTTTCCTCCATCCTGCGCAGGGTCGAGCGCTCGAAATGAAGCCCCGCGGTAGGTGCTGCGGCAGAGCCGGTCTCGCGCGCATACACCGTCTGGTATCTCTCGGGATCGTCCGGTTTCTCCCTGATATACGGGGGAAGCGGCATCTCTCCCAACCTCTCGACTGCCGCCTCGGCGGAACCGAGATCGCCCGGCCGCAGGCGGACGCGTGTCTCGCCCCTTTCCCCTTTCTCCAGCACCTCAGCCTCGAGTTCACCATCGCCGAAGACCACTACCATGCCCGGACGCAAGCGCCGCGCCGGGCGGGCCAGTGCATCCCAGGTGCCGTCCTCGGCGCTTCCCAGCAGCAGGAGTTCTATCTCCCCCGCGCCGCCATGCTTGCGTCCGCGCAGCCGCGCGCGGCGGACTCGGCTGGCATTGAAGACCAGGCAATCGCCCGCGCGCAGATAATCGAGCAGCTCCGGGAAGAGCCTGTGTTCTATGCTTCCGCTTTCACAATCCGCCACCAGGAGCCGTGAGCCTTCCCGGCAACCGGCTGGATGCTGGGCGATTAATTCCTGTGGTAGATGGTAATCGTAAAGCTCGGTGCGCATAGGCGTTTATTCATTCTTGCTCTTGCGGCGTCGCGAACGGTCGTAGCGCTCCCATTCGCTGAGCAGGCAACCGCAATACGGCTGGGTATAAAGTCCCCGCTCGCGCGCCTCCGCCAGGGCCGCGTAATAGACTTCCTTGCCGTCCCAGGTGACGAAGTCCAGCCCACGGCTGCGGCAGATGGAGTTACCCAGAAGCGTGACCATCTCGTGGTCCTGGTAGGGGCTGGAAAAAAGGGTGGTGGCCAGGGCCTCGTATCCCTCATCGATGGCGACATCCGCGGCCTTGCGCAGGCGCAGGCGATAGCATAACTCGCAGCGGCTTTCCTCCCTGAAGGCTATGGCCCTGATCCATTCCACCGGCTCATACGGCAGCACCGTGTAGGCCAGCTTTTCCTGCGTCATCAGCTCCTCGAAGCTCTCCAGCCTCCTGCGGTACTCGCGGTAAGGGTGCACGTTGGGGTTGTAGAAAAGATAATGCGCCTCGTAGTCGGGAGGGGTGAAAGTGCGCAGCGCGGGAATGGCGCATGGGCCACAGCAGGTGTCCACGAGTATCCCGCGCATCAGAAAAGGGTTCCCTCGCTGTCTTTTCCCAGCCCCAGATGGCGATAAGCGTTTTTGGTGACCACCCTTCCCCGCGGCGTACGCTGTATGAAACCTATCTGCAGCAGGTAGGGCTCGTAGACCTCCTCGATGGTGTCGATCTCCTCGCCTACCGACACCGCCAGCGTGTTCACACCCACCGGGCCGCCGCCGAACTTATCTATGATGGCACGCAGGATCATCTTATCTACCTTGTCCAGCCCCATCTCGTCCACTTCGAAGAGGGCCAGCGCCTCGCAACCCACGTCGTAATCGATCACCCCTTCCGCCCTTACCTGTGCGTAGTCACGCACTCGCCTGAGCAGGCGGTTGGCGATTCGTGGCGTTCCCCGCGAACGGCGGGCCAGCTCTTTTGCCCCCTCCTCTTCGATCTCCACCCCCAGTATGCGCGCCGATCGCCTGATAATGGCCATGATCTCCTCCTGGCCGTAGTAATCAAGGCGGCTATGTACCCCGAAGCGGTCACGTAACGGCGAAGTCAGCAACCCCGAGCGCGTCGTGGCGCCCACCAGGGTAAACGCTGGCAGGTCCAACCTTATGGAGCGGGCCGCAGGCCCCTTACCTACCACGATGTCCAGCTTGAAATCCTCCATGGCGGGATACAGCACTTCCTCGACCACGCGGTTGAGGCGGTGAATCTCGTCGATGAAGAGGACGTCGCCTGGCTCCAGGTTGGTCAGTATGGCAGCCAGGTCTCCCGCACGCTCCAGGGCCGGGCCCGAGGTCTGCCTGCAGGCCACGCCCATCTCGTTGGCGATGATGACCGCCAGCGTCGTCTTGCCCAGCCCCGGGGGGCCGGAAAGGATGACGTGGTCCAGCGATTCCTGTCGCTCTCTCGCCGCCGCGATAAAGATCTCCAGGTGCTCGCATATGCGGTCCTGCCCGATAAACTCGCTTATCCAGCGAGGCCTGAGGGTCAGATCGAGCTCCTGCTCATCATCCCTTGCCTCGGGGTCGAGCAGCCTTTCTTCTCCGACTTCCAGGTCGCCGGTTATCTCTTCGCGATCGTCTTCCATCTATGCGTTTCCTCCCAGCCGCCTGAGGGCGTATTTGAGCATGTCCTCCATGCTCGGCTCCTCTGCTGTATATCCCTGCAGTGCACGGTTTGATTCCGCCGTAGTGTAGCCCAGACCCTTCAAGGCCTCCCGCGCTTCGCGCGTCATATCTCCACCATCGGGACCTCCCGCGGACATGCCGAGATCCCCGGCCAGGGGGGCGAGTTTGTCCTTCAACTCCAGGATGATCCTCTGCCCGCTCTTTTTCCCCACCCCCGAAACGGCCGTTATGGCCTCCAGATCCTCACAGGCCACCATGCGCACGAAGGCGCCCGGGCTATAGGACGACAGCACCGCAAGAGCCACCTTGGGTCCGATGCCGGTAACCTCTATCAGTTTCAGGAATATGTCCCTTTCTCCGCGGCTCGAGAAACCGTATAGCTGCAGCACATCCTCCTTGACATGCAGATAGCTGAAAAGCTTCACTTTTTTACCCGCGGAAGGCAAGCTCTGCAGGGTCGAGCCGGTGACGTAAAGAGAAAGCCCCAGTCCCCCCACCGCGACGACCACGCAGTCCTCGCTCTTCTCGGCCAGCTCGCCCTCGACGAAATCTATCAACGTTACTTCCTCCCGGCCTCCGCGCGGCGCATGAAAGCTATCCGGCTTTCAAGCGCGCGGCCGATGGAAACTGCAGCCCCTTTATCTCCGCGCCCTCATCGCGCCGTCCTCTTTTTTTGCGCGCTTTTCCTCTGAGCGCGACTTTCCGCCACCCCTTTCTCGAGGCGGCCACGCATCCTCTCGCTGTGGGCATGGCATATCGCCAATGCCAGGGCATCGCTGGCGTGCGATGACCCTATCTCCTCCTCTATGCGAAGCAGGGTGCGCACCATGTACTCGACCTGCCTCTTATCCGCACGACCGTGTCCCACCAGGGTCTGTTTGACCTGCAGGGGGGTATATTCCTCCACCCCGATACCACGATGAGCCGCCGCCAGGATAATACCTCCCCTGGCCTGGCCTACCACCATGGCGCTGCGAACGTTGGTATTGAAAAACAGCTCCTCCAGCACCAGCAGGTCCGGATGATAGCTATCTATGAGTTCCCTGACCTCGCTATATATTTTATCAAGGCGCGATGACAGCGATTCGCGGGGGGAGGTCTCTATCCCTCCGAAACCGAGTGGCCGCAGCCGGCCTTCCCTTTTTTCCACCACCCCGTAGCCCGTGGACGCGAGCCCGGGATCTATCCCCATGATGATCATAGGATGTTTCGCGCCTCACTCCTCGGATAGCTCTTGCAGTATCTCGTCGGAGATGTCGAAATTCGCATATACCTCCTGAACGTCCTCGTAATCTTCCAGGGCGTCCACCAGGCGCAGCACTTTTTTCGCCGCATCCTTGTCCAGCTTGACCGTGTTCTTGGGCAGCATGGTCACTTCCGCGGAGGTCGGTTCGAACCCCGCCTCCTTCAGGGCTTCGACCACTCCGCGGAAGGACTCAGCGTCGGTTATTATCTCCCAGTGTTCTTCCTCGGTGGTCATATCCTCGGCGCCCGCCTCCAGCGCCGTCTCCAGCAAGCTGTCCTCATCCGCCCCCGAATCCTTGTTGACGATGATATTGCCTTTTTTCTCGAACATCCACGCCACCGATCCGGAGGTGCCCAGGCTGCCCCCGGTACGGGAGAATATGCGACGTATGTCCGCTGCCGCCCGGTTGCGGTTATCGGTCATGATGTCCACCATGACGGCCACTCCGTTCGCTCCGTATCCTTCGTAGACTATGTTCTCGAATACTTCGCCGGAACCCTCCCCGGTGCCGCGCTTGATGGCCCGTTCTATATTATCCTTGGGCATGGAGTAGCTCTTGGCCTTCTCGATGGCGTTGGCCAGCGCGAAATTGGCTTCCGGGTTCCCCCCTCCCTCGCGTGCCGCGACGATTATGGCCCGCGAGAGCCTGCTGAACATCTGCCCCCGCTTGGCGTCCGCGGCTCCCTTCTTGTGCTTGATCGAATGCCACTTGGAATGTCCTGACATCTTCTCCTCCTGTCCCGGGGATCGCCCTTCTTCTACGACGCCTTTTCTACCATGTTCAGGAAATACCGATGCACCCTGTCATCACCTGTAAGCTCGGGGTGGAACGCGGACACCAGCATACCGTCCTGTCGGGCGATGACCGTCTTTCCCTGGTAGTCTCCAAGCACGGTGACTTCCGGCCCGACCTCGTCTATCCAGGGCGCGCGTATGAACACCGCCCTGAAGGAACGGGCCGAATCCCGGATGTCCTTAATCTTCATGTCCGTTTCGAAGCTGTCCACCTGACGCCCGAAAGCGTTGCGGCGCGCGGTTATATCCATAAGCCCAAGCAGTGGCTGGTCACCCCCCGTGATGCGACGCGCCATCACTATCAGGCCGGCACAGGTCCCGTAAAGCGGCATACCCTGCCTGGCCAGAGAGCATATCTCGGCGGAAAAGCCGCAGGCGTTCATGAGTTTGCCGATAGTGGTGCTCTCACCTCCGGGGATGATAAGGCCCCGGCATAACTGGAGCTCGGCGGGATACTTTACGGCCATCCCCCGAGCTCCACAACTCTCCAGCATCCGTAAGTGCTCGCGCACCGCTCCCTGCATCGCGAGCACGCCTACGATCGGTTTTTTCATCTCTCCTCTTTTACCATGCGGGATGCCGGTATTCCTCTCACCAGCCGCGAAACTGGATGAGGTTCTCCGTTCCTATCTCGGATATCTCCTGGCCCACCATGGCCTGCCCGATGCCGCGGGAAACCTCGGCCAGGACTACGGGATCCTCGTAATGTGTGGTCGCCCTGACGATCGCCTTGGCCCGCGAGGCCGGATCCTCGGACTTGAAGATGCCCGAGCCCACGAAGACGCCATCCGCCCCCAGCTGCATCATCATGGCCGCATCCGCCGGGGTCGCGATGCCTCCCGCGGAGAAGTTCACCACCGGCAGGCGGTCGTTCTCCGCCACCCAGCATACCAGGTCGTAAGGCGCACCCATCTCTTTAGCTGCGCTCATCAGCTCCTCTTTGGGGGTCACGGTAAGCGCGTGTATCTCCGCCTTTATGGTGCGCATATGCCGCACAGCCTCCACCACGTTCCCGGTTCCCGCCTCACCCTTGGTGCGGATCATGGCCGCTCCCTCTCCGATGCGGCGCAGCGCCTCTCCCAGGTTGATGGCCCCGCAAACGAAGGGGATGGTAAACCCCCACTTATCTATGTGGTATTTCTCATCCGCGGGAGTGAGTACCTCGCTTTCGTCCACGTAGTCCACTCCCAGGGCTTCCAGTATCTGCGCCTCCACGAAATGCCCGATGCGCGCCTTGGCCATGACCGGTATGGTCACCGCCGCCATGATGGCCTCTATCACCGTGGGATCTGCCATCCTGGCCACTCCGCCTTCGGCGCGGATATCTGCCGGAACGCGTTCCAGAGCCATCACCGCCACCGCCCCGTTCTCCTCGGCTATCATCGCCTGCTCCACCGTTGTAACGTCCATTATCACGCCGCCCTTGAGCATCTCCGCCAAGCCGGTCTTTACCCGTAAAGTTCCTTTATCTTCCATTTTACCTGTCCCTCCGAACCCCTCTATTCAATAAAAGCCCCCTATGGGCCTCCTCGATTTTACTATAGCTCATACCATAACCCCTATCAATCAAGCCCGGCCCGCAGGGCGTTCACATAAGTCTCTCATCTGCGCTGCAACATCCACTATAACCGGGATTCTGTCCGAAACGCGCCCGGGCATATAAGAAGCTAAATGAAAGGAATCCCGCCCGGGTGTCGCCTATATAAAAAACACTTCCCGAGCTCCGCCGAACCGGTCCGAAGCGCATCCGTGCATAAGGGTGACTAATTGTTTGAAATCCCGCCCGGGTGTCGCCTATATAAAAAACACTTCCCGAGCTCCGGGGGTCGATCCGAAGCGACCTTCGCGAGCAGTATGCTCGAGAGGAGGAATTGCCCGGGATATGCACCCTGCGAGTGCTGAGCGAGGATCGTTATCCCCGGGCGCGGGAACAAAGACAGTTACCCGGAGGATCGGGCCGGTAAAGCAAACCGTGCGAGGATCGTTACCCCCGGGCTCGGGAACAAAAATAGTTACCTGGAGGCCCCAGGCCGTAAACGCCTTCAAGCCCGGCGGGTTCAACCCTGCCTTGCCTCCATCATGGCCTGGTTGTACATCCCTTCCAGCCCCGACATGTCCCGCAGCCGCTTTATGCGTTCCTCGATAGGAGGATGCGTGGACCACATGCTGGATTTACTGGCCTTGCTCGCCTTGGCCTCTTTTTTAAAAGGTTCGATTATCCACAGGTGCGCCGTGGCCTGGCTGGTACGCTCGAACGGCTTGGCCTCGCTGCTGAGTTTTTCCAGGGCGCTGGCCAATCCCTCGGGATATCGCGTAAGCTTTGCGCCGGTGGCATCGGCCAGATATTCGCGCTTGCGCGATATCGAGAGCTGCAGTAGCTGGCCGATGATGGGGGAGAGTATGAGAAAGACCAGCCCCACCACGAGTATGATGATCTGAAAGATGCCCCCGCCTTCCCCTCCTCCGCCGCCGCGGTCGCGGTCGCCGAACATGCCGCCAAAGAAGATCATGCGCGTGACGATGTTGGCGAATATCACCAGCAACCCTACCAGCACTACCACCATGCACATGTAACGGATGTCGTAGTTCCCGATATGCGACATCTCGTGCGCCAGCACTCCCTCCAGCTCCAGGCGGTTGCACCTCTCCAGCAGTCCCGTCGTCACTGCGATGGCGGCATGTTCCGGGTCCCTTCCGGTGGCAAAAGCGTTCATGGCCGGGGTCTCGATTATATAGGTGCGCGGAACCGGTATGCCGGCAGCAATGGAAAGCCCCTCCACGGTGTTCACGTAATACGGGAATTCCTCGCGCGTCACGGGCCTTGCCCGGGCAGAGGCCAAAGCTATCTTGTCGCTGTGATAATAACTCGTGAAAGACATGATGGTGGCCACTATGGCCGCTATCGCCAGTCCCATGATGGCGTAATCGAATCCCCAGATGTATCCCACGGAAAAACCGATAACCAGGATGACCACAATAAAAGCGCTTACCAGCAGGGCCGATTTCCACTTGTTCTTGGATATCTCATCGTAGAAATTCACTCCACTAGACCTCTTTCTCACCATGGCTCGGCTCAGCCCGCTTTCCACGCCGGACTGGCGCCTCCTACAGGAGTCGAGCCTCCCTGCTTCCCGGTACCGCCCTTAGAACTCCACCTTCGGAGCCTCGCGCTCCGCCGCCACCTCGACCTCGAAGTAGTCGCGGACGCCGAACTTGTCCGAGAACATGCCGGCCACGGCATTCGCCGGGAATTTCTGCCGCGCGTTATCGTAGGTCATAACGCTATCGTTGTAGAACTGCCGCGCGAAGGCTATCTTGGACTCGGTTCCGGACAGTTCCTCCTGCAGCATGAGGAAGTTCTGGTTGGCCTTGAGGTCCGGGTAGGCCTCGGCCACCGCGAAGAGGCTCTTGAGGGCGCCCGTGATCATGTTCTCGGCCTGGGCCTGGTCCTTCACGGTCTGAGCGTTTATGCCCATGCTGCGAGCCTGGGTCACCTTCTCGAAGACCTCCTTCTCGTGGCTGGCATAGCCCTTGACCGTCTCCACCAGGTTGGGGATGAGGTCGTACCTCCTCTTCAGCTGCACGTCGATCTGGTGCCAGGCGTTATCCACGCGGTTACGGTTGCGGATAAGCCTGTTGTAGATGGCTATGATCCCGATCACGATCAGGAACACGACCACCCCGATGATGATTAAGACCCATACCACCGGCGTGACCTCCTTTCTTAAACAAATCCCCGAATGAACCTGCGACTTGCTTTTCTATTATCGAATACCTCTCACTATCGCTTTACTATACGCGATATTCTCCTCTCGTGGGTTATCGACCGTCGGCCCCTATATCAGGTGAAAGAGGCCGTCACCTATGAAGCGGGCGCCCAGGATGACAAGGAAGGTGCCGCAGGCCAGGATAACGTAATTGTAGACGCGGTCGGAGAGGAACCTCTTGCCCGTGATTACCAGCAAGGCCACCAGCATATACCACAGCAGGTCGGCCATTATATGTCCGGTAAAAAAGGCCAGTACCCCCGCCACTCCGCTATCCATGGAGCGAAGAAGCCAGCTCAGGCCGAAAGTTGCCCACCACAGAAACCAGTAGGGATTGGAGACGCTGGCGGTAAGCCCGGCCACGAAGGGGCCGACGCGTGTTGATGAATGGGTCTGGAGGTCCAGCATTAACCTGCCGTCCCGCACGTCCAGCGCCATGCCCAGGCCCATCCAGAAGAGGAACGCTCCACCCGCCACCCCCACCACCCCGAAGAAGGCGGAGTTCCCTATCACCCGGTCCAGCCCCAGCACCAGGAGCACGACGAGGGTACCCTCCAGGACGGCATGGCCGGCTACCAGCAGCGGGGCCGCGATGAAGCCCTTACGGTAGGACTCGTTGATGGTCACCGTAAGCAGCGGCCCCGGCATGAGGGCTCCGGAAAGCCCCACTCCGAGAGATATAAAAAAGATGCTTATAAGGCTCATCTAGCTCCATCCGTAGTGCAGTCGCATGCGCTCGATACCCTTGTCCACCTCCAGGATAAGCGTCTTCAGCAGTCCCTGTGTCACGGCGGTTATACAGGATAATTGGCCTTCCCGTCCCGAGGCCAGGAGCGGATAGCCATGGATTGGATTGCCGAAGGCATCGCTTACGGCCAGGCCCGCCTCGCTGGCGATGAGGCCGGCGGCGGCCAGATCATAAGAGGAATTATTGAGGACATGGCCGTGCCCGGCACGCAGGAACATCTCCTCCACCTGCGGCGCCTCGCGTATCATGCGGTCTCCCACGTCCACGTAGGCGTCAAGCTGCCCGGTGAGCAGGCGGGTGATGCAGAAGGTCGCGCTGCCCAGGTCGAATATGCCCCCGTCCACGCTGGAGGCGTCGATTAGTTCCTCTAGCACCAGGATGGTGGGCAGCGCCGGCCGCCCCCGGAACCCCAGGGTCCAGAACAGGGTGGAGATATCCTCGTGAGGCCGTATTGTGATCTCTCTCTCCTCCCCGTCCAGCACCATGCGGCTCCCCTTGCCCCGCTCCGCCTCGAACCAGGCATCGTTCTTTATTTCCTGCAGCAGGCCGTAAACCACGTCGCCATGGGTGGGGTTGGGCTTCTTCACGGGATGATACTCAGACACCGCAACAGAGACGCAACAGGCCTCCAGGCCAGCCGCAGCGGGACGCGTGCCGTCGATAGGGTCCACCACCAGCACCCACTCCGCTGCCTCCGCTCCCACCATGCCGCGGTCCTCGGAGAAATAAGCCACCTCGGGGATGCTCGCCAGCCTTCTCTCAACCCGTTCCTCCGCCACCTCGTCGATAGCGAAGGTGGAGTCGCCGCTGGCACCCCTGCCCTGCATCTCGCGCGCCGCTTTCTCCCCCAGGTAGGGCCTTACCATTTTGCGCACCTCCCCGCAGAGGTCGCGGCATATATCGATTACTTCCTCGAGCTTCATCGGGTAACCCTCCCGTGTATATCTATCGCGTCCTGGTACGCGATCTCCACGTCCTGCACCAGGTTCCTCCAAGAATAACTTTCCGCCCGCGCAATTGCGGCCGTTCTCATCTTATCCCTCTTTTCATCGTCCTCGATGAGATGCATCAGTACCCGGGCCATCTCGTGGTGGTCGCCCGGCGGGAAGAGCATCCCCTGCACCCCTTCCTCCACCACCGCGCGATAGCCGGGGATGTCCGAGGCCACCACCGGCACCCCGCAGGCCATGGCCTCGATGAGCACGACGCCGAAGCTCTCCATGCCCAGGGCGGGCGACACCATTACCTTCGCCGAACGGTAGGCGGCAGGGATGAGCCCGTCCGGGAGCCTCCCCAACCAGATCACGCCCTCCCTTTTCTCCGCGGGCTCCTCCACCCCCGCCACCAGCAGACGCACCTCCGGGTGCTTCTCTCGCACCAGGGGAAGAGCCCGCAGGAGCACGTCCAGGCCTTTACGCGGCTCCGCCCTGCCAACGAAAACGAGGTGAAAGGCATCTTCGTCGAGGTCCTCGAGAAGCGGGCCTCCTGGCGAGAATATACCGGTATCCACGCCGTTGGGCAGGATGCGGTAATCGCCGGGAAAGTAGCGCGCCACCAGGTCCCGGGCGGCGGGGCTGACCACCGCCCGCACGTCTATCTTCCCCGCCAGGAGCCCGAGGAGCGGCCGTGCCATCTGGTAACCCATAGCCCCTTTCTCCCGCGCCGCATGAAAGGTGGCCAGGTTGGCGCTGCTCGAGAAAAGGAGGGCCAGCATGGACGCGCTGGGTATGAGCGGCTCGTGCAGGTGCAGCACGTCGAAAGTCATATCCCGCATGAACCTGCGGATGCGGGCCGCAGTCCGTGGCCCGAAGGAGATGTTGGCCGTGGACTGGTTGGCGGACACCGCGAAGGAGCCCCCGGCGGAGAAGAACCCCTCGCCGTTCCGCCCGCCCGGCGCGACCACTGTCACCTCATGGCCACGCGCGCGCAGGTGGTCGGACAGCTGCTCCACGTGCCTGTTCACTCCCCCGGGGAAGTCCCAGGAATAAGGCGACACCATGCCTATTCTCATCGCTTCACGTCTCCGGTTACCGCTGCGGGGTTCGCGCTAGAGGCCGCATAGTCTCCGCGCTCACCGTGATAAAGGTTTCGAAAGGCACCACGCCTGAGTTCATGCGGATAATTCTACACCACTGTCATGCGTGGTTCTTGAAGATGGGCTGGAACATGTGCCACTGCGTGGGGTCCTCGCGGATGAAGTCCTCGAAGACCCTGGCCATCTTCTGCGTATTCACCTGCACGTCGCGGCGGGTGTCGCCGCTTACCTCGATGTCCAGCGGCGGCCCCACGTAACCATGGTATTTGCCGCCCTTACGGATGGTGAGGCAGGGGATCACCGCCGTGCCCAGCTTGACCCCGAGCAGGGCGGGTCCGATAGGCATGAGCACTTTCTCGCCGAAAAACTCCACCTCAACCCCGCTGCCAGCGATGAGGCGGTCGGAGAGCAGGCAGACCATGCCGTTAGCCAGCAGCGCCTCGATGACCTTCTCCACCGTGTTCTCGGCCAGAGGGATAATGCGGATGCCCATGCGCCGGCGCAGCTCGGTATGGAACTCGTACATGGGAAGGGGTTTGAGCACCTCCGCCACCGCCCAGAAAGACGGGTACTTGTGACCCACCCAACCCCCTATGAGGTCCCAGCTCCCGTAGTGGGGCAGCGCCAGCACGACCCCACGCCCCTTCTCCAGGCTTTCGTCGAACCATTCGGTTCCGTGCGGGACCACCAGGGAGTTATAGACCTCCTCGGTCGGCAGGTGAAAGCAGCGCAGGAAATCCACCCAGTAGCGTGCGTAATTGTGAAAGCTCTTCCGTGCCATGCGGCGCCACTGCGCGGGATCACCCTCCGGGCGCACGCGCCGCATGTTCTCGTAAACCACGTCGCGCTTGCGCCGTGAAAGGCGGTAAGCGATCTCGGCGATAACTACTCCCAGGCCGTGCGTAACGCTGACCGGCAGCGCTCCCACCAGCCCGCAGGAGCCTCGGAAAAAATAATACTTGAGATATCCGGGTATATCGTCGCGGAAGCGCTCTTTTTCTGCCATTTTTCCGCCTCGCTCAAGCCTCTTGGGCCCCGGCGGAGGCATCTTTCTCGCGCGCCCCCCTGTAGATGACGATCATGCGGTGGGCCAGAGTCTCCACTCCGAGCAACAGCACCGCGTAGAGCGAGCCCCTGAAGACCCACACGTTATCGGTCAGGCCGAATATGAAAAGCGGCAGCGCGAAGAGCAGCAGGCGCAGCGGCCTCGCCAGCAGCCCCACGTTGCAGGCGATACCCAAGCCTTCCGCCCGCGCCTTTACGTAGCTGATCAGCGAGGAGAGCACCATGTACGCCGCCACCAGGAAAGCCACATCGTATATCTCCTGTTCCGCGAAGTAATAGAGCGTGCCCAGCGAGAAAAAAAAGTCCGCGATACGGTCGGCCGTCGAATCGTAAAAGGACCCGTACGTGGTCACGCGCCCGGTGAGCTTGGCCACCTGACCGTCCCAGATATCGAAGAGCCCGGCCAGGAAAAGCAGCCATGGCCCGAGGACGAAGCGACCTATTGCGAAGCAGTAGCCCGCCGCGGCGGCGGCGAAGATGGACATGGTGGTGATGAAATTGGGTGAAAACGCCCTTCCCAGCACCCACCCCAAGGGGTGGAAAACCGCGCTCGAAAACCTCCGCAGTCCCTCGTTTACGCTCCAGGCCCGTTCCGCCAATGTCTTCCTTCCTGAAACCAGTGTTCGGTCGATTATGTTCCTGATAACCCCGGCAATGCGGGCTTGTTACCGTTTTTCTGCCGTCTATCCCAGTGGGCCGTAAAACACACTGATTATAGTGCAGCCCTCATCGCCAGTGGTAAAGGGCCCGTGATGCGCTCCCGCCGGAAAGAAGGCAAAGTGGCCTTTGCGGAAGACCTCGTCTTCGTTTTCAGGCTGCCTGAGCTCCCCCTGCAGCACGTATGCCGCCTCATCGGAGGAGATATGGGAATGCGCGGGCATCTCGCAGTACGGCTCGAGGCGTAGGAGGAGGATCTGACCCCCGCCGTGCGGGTCCATGTACAGGACTTTCATCTGGGCACGCGGAAAATCCGCCGGAACCCACTCCAGGCTGTCTTCATGCACCACGAAATTGTCCATTCCGCTCCTCTTTCCCCGTATAGCTTCTATAGAACACCCAGGCCTTCCTGCACGCGCTCCAGGAGGACGTCCTTGTCCATTTTACTCTTCTCTCCCGTGGCCCTCAGCTGCAACTCGATGGATCCGTCCTCGTCATAGCCTTTCCCGATAACCGCACGGTATGGGATGCCGATGAGATCCGCGTCCGCGAACTTCACGCCGGCGCTCTCCTCACGGTCGTCCAGCAACACGTCCCATCCCCGCTCGATGCAGCTGCGGTACAGGTCCTCGGCGGCCTCGCGCCTGTTATCGCGCTCGTAATCAAGGGGCAGGATATGCAGGCGGGCTGGGGCTACCTCAATGGGCCAGATCATGCCGCGCTCGTCGTGATGCTGCTCGACGACCGAAGCCATCAGCCTGGTGACGCCTATACCGTAGCAGCCCATGAACATGGGTCGGGATATCCCTTCCTCGTCATCGAAATAACAACGCATGGGCTCGGAGTACTTCGTCCCCAGCTGGAACACCTGGCCGACCTCTATGCCCGCCTCGACACGCATCTCCCCTCCGCACCGTGGGCACCTGTCGCCGTCCCGGACGCAAACGATATCTGCGAAACTGTCGACCTCGAAGTCCCGCCCTTCGTCGACACCTGCGAGGTGATAGTCCATTTCGTTGGCCCCACAGACCATTCCCCCGGCGCCCCGCAGGGACTCGTCGGCTATTACCTTCGATGCGTCCAGGCCGACCGGCCCCACGAAACCCTGCAGGTAAGAAGGGAGTCTCTCCCAGTCGTCCTCGGTAAACAGCCTGAACTCGTCCGTGCCCAGCACGCGCTCCAGCTTTATCTCCCCCGCCTCCCGGTCGCCGGGTACGAGTACTGCCACCGCCTCGCCCTTCACCAGGAACATCAGGCACTTTATCAGGCGCCACGGCTCCACCCCCAGGAAGCCGCTCACTTCGGCGATGGTGCGCATCTGGGGGGTGTAAACCCTCTCGGCAGCCTTGCCGCTTCCCTTCGGTGGCTCACCACGCTGGTATTCGGCCAGGGTGACGTTGGCTGCGTAGTCGCAGGCAACGCAATAGGCTATATCGTCCTCGCCCACCTCGGCCGGGACCATGAATTCGTGAGATACGTCGCCGCCGATGAGGCCGGTATCGGCCTCGACCGCCCTCCATGTGCAGCCACTGCGGGTAAATACGCGGCCGTAGGCATCGTACATGGCCTGGTAGGAGCGGCGCATCCCTTCCTCGTCGGGGTCGAAGCTGTAGGCGTCCTTCATGATGAACTCTCTGCCGCGCAGAAGTCCGAAGCGGGGCCTTATCTCGTCGCGGAACTTGTGTCCTATCTGATAGAGGTTGAGCGGCAGGTCGCGGTAGGAGGATACGTTGGAGCGCACCAGGTCGGTGACCACTTCCTCAGCGGTCGGCCCCAGGCAGAAGCCCCTCTCCGCCCGGTCCTTCAGGCGCATCAGCTCAGGCCCGTATTTGGACCAGCGCCCGCTCTCTTCCCATAGCTCCCTGGGGTGCATGATGGGAAGGGTTACCTCCTGCGCGCCCGCCCCGTCCATCTCCTCGCGAACGATGCTTTCGATCTTGCGCGCCACCCTCGCCCCCAGGGGCAGCAGTTCGTATATCCCGGATGCCACCCTGCGCAGGAAACCGGCACGCACCAGCAGGCGGTGGCTGACGATATCCGCATCCGCGGGGCTTTCCTTGAGCGTGGGGACGAACAATCCCGATTGCCTCATTTTCCTTCCCTTTTTTCCTCGTCCCTTTCCTCCGCCATCTCCGCTTCCATCTTCTCCACTTCCCGCATGAGCACCTGCAGGATATCCTCCTTCGCGTACCAAGCCACGGGCTCTCCTCCCCGGAAGAGCAGGGCGCGGTCCCTTCCTCCCGCCACCCCCAGGTCCGCCTCGCGAGCCTCGCCGGGGCCGTTTACCGCGCAGCCCATCACCGCGATGCGTAGCGGAGCCTTGACGTGCGAAAGCCTCCGCTCCAGTTCCGTGGCGATGGCGGCTACGTCGATACGGGTGCGCGCACAGGTAGGGCAGGCCACGATGTCCGGCCCGCGCCGCGCAAGCTCCAAGGCCTTTAGTATGGCCAGGGCCACGCGCACCTCCTCCACCGGGTCCCCGGCGAGGGAGACGCGCACGGTATCGCCTATGCCCTCGGCCAGCAGAGCCCCTATCCCCGCCGCCGAGCGGATAGTGCCGGTCCAGGGCGGGCCGGCCTCGCTCACCCCCACGTGCAGGGGATAATCGACCGCTTCCGAGAGCAGGCGATAGGCCTCTACGGTCATGGGCACCGAGGAGGCTTTCACGGAGACCTTTATATCATAGAAATCGCTTTTTTCCAGGACCTCGATCTCCTCCATGGCGCTCTCCAGCATGGCCTCCGCCGTGGGATGCCCGTGTCTCGCAAGGATATCGCGGCGTAGCGACCCCGCGTTCACGCCCACGCGTATGGGCACCCCCCTCCTCTTTGCCGCCTCCGCAACCACCCTGACCTTTTCCCTGTCTCCTATGTTCCCAGGGTTGATGCGCAGCCCTTGCACTCCCGCCTTCAGGGCCTCCAGGGCCAATGTGTGGTCGAAATGTATGTCAGCGATAACGGGCAGGGGTGAGGATGCGGATATGTCCGCCAGGGCACGCAGTGTCCTCTGCAGCAGGTGGTCTTTCTTGAAGTTGGGCACGGCCACCCTGACGATCTGGCACCCCGCCTCCGCCAGGCGGCCTATCTGCTCCAGGGTCGCGGCGGCATCCTCGGTGGGGGTGTTGGTCATGGACTGCACGCTCACCGGCGCGCCGCCCCCTATGGGGACGTTCCCTATCATCACACGTCGTGTCACTTTGCGTACCGTCATGGCAGGTTAATGGGGTTGGTAATGTCCAGCCGCAGAGTGAGTATGAACAGGACCGCGAAGAAGGCGAGCACCGCCACCGCCACCGGGTACAGCTTGCGCATGTCGACCTCTTTGCCGGTGATCTTCTCCCACAACAGCACCACCAGGTGGCCGCCGTCCAGGGGTGGAAGCGGCGCCAGGTTGATATAGGCCAGGAAAAGGCAGATGAAGGCGAAAAAATTGAGGAAATAGAACATTCCCTCGCCGGCTATCTGGCTTGCCGTGCGCGTTATGCCCACCACGGTCTGCGGCCTTTCCAAGGTGGGCTCCGCTATGCCGATAAGCTGCTTGATCGTGGACCAGTTGAAGACGCGATATACGCCGTAGATCACGCCCCAGGTCGCCTCGCCCAACCACTTCCCCGTCTGCACTATAGAGCCTGCGAACGAATACTGCTCCATATATATTTCGGGAGATACGCCCAGATACCCGTTGCTGTTCTCCAAGGTGGCCAGCTGCGCTTCCAGCTCGACCTCCTCGCCGTCTCTCTCCACCAGGATGGTAACCTGCCGGCCGGGATGCTCCTTGATGAAGGAGCTTACCTGTTCCCAGTCGGAGACCTCCTGGCCGTCCATGGCCAGGATGGTGTCTCCCTCCTGCAGGCCAGCGGCGTAAGCGGGCGTCTCCTCTTCCCCGGTATCGTCCATGTACTGTCCCACCGATGCCAGGGTGCTGCTGCCGCGTTCCAGGTTGGGGTAACCGATAAGCCAGACAGCGAAGAACATGATGATCAGCGCGAGGATGATATGGGAAAGCGAGCCGGCGAATATTATCCAGAACCTTTTCCAGTAGGAAACGCCCTTGTAGGAGTGGGGGAAGTCCTCGGGACTGATCTCCTCCTCGGGGTTCATCCCCAACACCTTCACGTACCCGCCCAACAGTATCCACTTGATGCCGAACTCCGTATCTCCCCGCTTGGTGCTCCAGATTCGCGGCCCGAAACCGACGAAGAACTCGGGGCATTTCACCCCCGCCAGCCTGGCGGCGATAAAGTGGCCCAGTTCGTGCACTATGACCAGGAATATTATGGCGACAAGCGCGATCAGCACCATGTAGACTACACCCATCTCAGGCCGCCTCCCCCGTTATTGCCCCCGCAGCCTCGCGCGCCCATTCCTCGGCCCGCTGCACGTCCTCCAGGGAACGCGCTTCCGACGGCTCGAATGCGTCCATCGTCTCCTCGACCACTCTCTCGATGTCCATGAAACCTATCTTGCCTCCAAGGAAAGCCGCCACCGCCACCTCGTTGGCGGCGTTGAGCACCGCCGGGGCCAGTCCTCCCTCCCTGCCCGCGCGATACGCCAAAGGCAGGCACCTGAATGTATCGGTGTCTATGCGACCGAAGCTGAGGTTGCCCAGCGCCGCCATATCCGTGTGCTTGAACGCAGGCCCCCACCTCTCCGGGTAGGAAAGAGCCAGGGTGATGGGCAGGCGCATGTCCGGCAGGCTGAGCTGCGCCGATAGAGACCCGTCGCGGAACTCCACCAGTGAGTGCACCACGCTCTGCGGGTGTGCCACAACCTTGATGCGGTCGTAAAGGACCCCGAAGATGAAATGGGCCTCGATGACCTCCAGGCCCTTGTTCATCAGCGTCGCCGAATCTATGGATATCTTCCTCCCCATGCTCCAGGTGGGATGGGCCAGTGCGTCACCTACGGTAACCCGCGCTAGTTCATCCCTGCTGCGCCCGAAGAAAGGCCCGCCCGAGGCGGTGAGAACGACGGCCTCCACCTCCGAGATATCCTCGCCACGCAGGCAGTGGAACACGGCGCCGTGCTCCGAATCTACGGGGATGAGTTCCCCTCCCGACTTCAGCGCCTCCAGCACCAGGTCCCCTCCCGCCACCATGCTCTCCTTGTTGGCCAGCGCCAGCCTCTTCCCGGCCCCCAGGGCAGCCAGGCTCGGCGGTAGACCGGCCGAGCCCACTATGCCGTTCAGTACGATGTCTGCAAGCGGGTAGGCCGCCGCTTCCAGCAGGCCTTCGTCGCCCGCGGCAACCTCGATGCCCGTGCCCGCGAGGCGTCTTCTCAGCTCGCCCGCCGCCTCCTCCGACACCATGCCCACCAGGGACGGGCGATACTTGCGGGCCTGCCCCTCCATGATTTCGACGCTGGAACGGGCGGTCATGGCCACGACCCTCAGGCGTTCAGGATGGGCGTCCACCACCTCCAGGGCCTGGGTCCCGATGGAGCCTGTGGAGCCCAGGACTGCCAGCCCGCGCGTTTCGCTCTTTCCGTTCATAGGAACATTATACGGGTTGGGGACTCGCGAGGCTCGGCATCATATCTTGAAGATGAAGTAGCGAAGGAAGTAGTAGGAGATGGCGGCGGTGAAGAACATGGAATCAAAGCGGTCCATTATTCCGCCGTGCCCCGGGATAAGCGAGCTCATGTCCTTGATGCCCAGCTCCCTCTTCACCGTGGACTCCGAGAGATCGCCCAGGGGGGCGAACACGCACACTATGGCCGCCAGCTCCATGGCCACGCCCAGGCTTAACCATTCGCGGTTCACGGTAAGGTACAGGACGTAAGCCGCGATGAACACGGCTGCCGTTGCCGCGATGAATCCCTCCCAGCTCTTTCCGGGGCTGATGCGCGGCGCAATCTTGTGCCGCCCCAGGGCCGATCCCGCCAGGTAGGCCACGGCGTCACAGACCCAGACCAGGACGATAACCGTGAACGGTACCGTCCACGGGATGCCTTTGTCCAGACCGAGCATGAGCACGAAATGGGCGAGGCAGAAACCGACCATGACCACACCCAGCAGCGAGACCGAGATGTCCGTGGTGGGAGACCGGGTGCCTTTACGGAATATGCACCAGGCGAAGAGAACCGGCGCGTATAGCGCCAGGGTAAGTGCCAGTGGTGCCAGGTCCTGGGAATCCCGGAGGAAAAAGGCGATCACCGGAAAGGCGCTTCCCACCGCCATGGAGAGCAGCATGGCCGGTTTATAACCGTGCCTGGAAAAGGTGGAGTAGAATTCCCACAGCCCCCCGAAGGCGATGAGGGCTATACCCACGGTGAAGGGTATCTCCCCCCACCAGAGCAGGATGACGATGATCAGCACCAGGATGACCGCGCTCACCACGCGCACGGCGAAATCAGCGAAACGGGAGGCTAACGAGCTTTTTTCCTGACCGACACCGCCCGCCCCCAAATCCTCCTGCGCCAAATCAGACCTCCATCAGTTCCTTTTCCTTGACCTTGAGCATCTCGTCCGTCTCGGCGACGAAGCGGTCGGTGAGTTTCTGAGCCTCTTCCTGGCCGCGATGGAGGTCATCCTTGGTTATCTCTCCCTCTTTCTCGAAAGCCCGCAGGTCCTCGATCACGTCCCTGCGTACGTTACGGATGGCCACCCTCCCCTCCTCGGCCTTGGAGCGCACCACCTTGGTCAGTTCCTTGCGGCGTTCCTCGGTGAGCCTGGGTATAGGCAGACGGACCACGTTGCCGTCGCTCACCGGATTCAGCCCGAGGTCGGATTGCAGTATGGCTTTTTCCACGTCACCGATAACGCTCTTGTCATAGGGAGAGACCACCAGGAGAGTGGGCTCTGGAACGGCTATTGACGCTATCTGGCTCAACGGAGTTTGCGCACCGTAGTAGTTGACGGAAACACGGTTCAAGAGGGAAGCGCTGGCCCTCCCCGTCCTTATGGACGCGAAATCGTCACGCACGTGCTCCACCGCTTTCTTCATGCGCCGCTCCGCATCCTGCAAAACGTCGTCTAACACCTGCTACCTCCCCTCTCCCGTATCCGATGCCACGATGGTGCCTATCCTTTCCCCGAACAGCACCTTGGTGATGTTCCCGGGAACGGTCATGTTGAAGACGATTATCGGAAGGCTGTTGTCCATGCACAGGGACACGGCTGTCGCGTCCATAACCCGCAGTCCAAGCTGCAGGACCTCGATGTAATCGAGAGAAGTGTACATCACCGCCTCCGGGTTCTGCAGGGGGTCTGAGTCGTAGACGCCGTTGACCATGGTCGCCTTGAGGATGGCCTCTGCGCCTATCTCCAGGGCACGCAGGGCGGCGGTGGTGTCGGTGGTGAAATACGGGTTGCCCGTCCCTGCCGCGAAGATGACGATGCGCCCTTTTTCCAAGTGGCGTATGGCACGCCGCCTTATATAGGGCTCGGCGACGGACTGCATCTCGATTGCGGACTGTACGCGCGTGAATACGCTCCTCTTCTCCAGGGCATCCTGCAAGGCGAGGGAGTTCATCACCGTGGCCAGCATACCTACGTAATCCGCCGTGGCGCGGTCCATGCCGCGGGCACTGGCAGCCACTCCGCGAAATATATTGCCGCCACCGACCACGATGGCTACCTGCACCCCCAGCCCGTTGACCGCGGCCAGTTCGTCGGCTATAACGTTTACCGTTTCGGGGTCTATACCGTAATCCAGGCGCCCCATGAAAGCCTCACCGCTCAGCTTGATGAGAGCCCTTTTGAAACGGGGCCGGGCCTCTTCTCTCTCCACCAAAAGCGTTCCCCCTTCCAGCCCCGGCACCAACTACTTCTCGTTTAGATTTCTATCCCCAGCCTGTCGTGACCTTCCATCCCGTCTCATGCGACGCAAAAACCTCGCGCGGCGCCCGCCGTCGCTATTCCGCCGCGGCTTCTCCGATCTGGAAACGCGCGAAACGCCTCACGACAACGTTTTCTCCTACCGAGGCTATAGTCCTCTTCACCAGTTCGTCCACGGTTATCTCGGGATCCTTGACGAAGGGCTGCTCCAGCAGGCAAACCTCCTCGTAGAACTTCTTCATGCGCCCCTCGACGATCTTATCCACCACCTTTTCCGGCTTCCCCTCCTTGAGAGCACGGTTGCGGTTTATCTCCCTTTCCTCCGCAAGCGTCTCCTCCGGTATGTCTTCGGGCGATACGAAAAGCGGCTTGGAGGCCGCTATATGCATGGCAACATCGTGCACCATGGCGCGGAAGGTCTCGTTACGGGCCACGAAATCGGTCTCGCAATTCACCTCCAGCAACACCCCTATACGGTTGTTGATATGGATATATGCATCGATGATACCATCGGCGGCAGTACGCCCGGCCTTTTTCTGCGCTCCTGCCAGCCCCTTTTCCCTGAGGATACGCGTCGCCTTGTCCACGTCGCCTTCGGCATCCTTGAGCGCCTGCTTGCAGTCCATGACGCCGGCCCCGGTGCTCTCTCTCAGTGATTTGACCTGTGCCGCGTTGATCTTCATCGTTCCTCCTTACGGACGGCATCTAGGGTTAATCGCGTGGATCAACCCCTCGCCTTCTCCTTCGTCTCTTTCTTCGCGCCACCCGCGTCGTCCTCTTTTAAGGCAGCTTCGGCCGCAGCCTCCCGTGCCGCTGCCTCCTCCTCCTTGCGACGCCTCGCCTGCAGCGCGTCGCGGATCTGGAAACCCTCGAGGACGGCATTGGCGATTATCTTGCTAATGAGGTTGGCTGCCCTTATGGCATCGTCATTCCCGGGGATGACGAAATCCACCAGATCGGGATCACAGTTCGTATCCACTACCGCGATCACCGGTATGTCCAGCTTGCGGGCCTCCATGAGGGCTATGTTCTCCTTGCGCGGGTCGATTATGAATACACCGCTTGGGAGCCTGTCCATACTGCGCAGCCCCTCCAGGTTACGGCGCAGCTTGACAAGGCGGTGGCGTACGCGGGTGGCCTGCTTCTTTGGCATGCCCTCCAATTCCCCGGAAGTCTCCATCTCCTCGAGTTCCTTGAGTTTTTCGATGCGCTTGCTGATCGTTGCCCAGTTGGTGAGGGTACCCCCCAGCCAGCGGTTGGTAACGTATGGCATACCACAGCGCATCGCGTTCTCCTTGATGGCCTCCTGGGACTGCTTCTTCGTTCCGACGAAGAGCAGGGTACCGCCCCTTCCCACCATGTCGCGGATGAAATTATAGGCCACCTCGATCAGGGAGAGCGTCTGCTGCAGGTCGATGATGTAGATGCCGTTGCGTTCGGTGAAGATATATTTCTCCATCTTGGGGTTCCATCTCCGGGTCTGGTGTCCGAAGTGTACCCCCGCTTCGAGCAGGTGCTTCATGGATACGACGGTCATGTTTCCTCCTTGGTTTTTCCTCCGCCCGCATCATCCCCTCTCCCGACCCCTGCAGGGCACCCGGGCGAGAGTCCGCGTGCGTGTGTGATATAAAACGGCGGATATAAAAAATCCCGCCGTCGGCGGGCCTCCCAGCGCCTTCTCGTCTCCGAAGTCATTTCCTTTCGAGGCCCACCTCCTAACATAATAAGCCAGGCGCCAGCTTTCATATATTAGCACGGGCGCTTTTAGCGGGCAACCAGCCTCCTCGTAAGCGAGGCGGCGTACTGGTAACCGGGTGAGATGCGGCAACAGCAGGCGGGAGGCCGGCTCCCTTGCCCGCCTCCCGCCTGCTAAAAGCTATTTCATACCTCCAGGGCTCCCTTGGCGCTGGTAAGCTTCCCCTTGAGGCGCAATATGGCCTTGGTGTGCATCTGGCATACCCGCGACTCGGTCACCCCCAGGACTTCCCCGATCTCCCGCAAGGTCAGCCCCTCATAATAGTAGAGGCTGATGACGATCTTCTCTCTCTCTGGAAGGCGGTTTATCGCATCCGCGAGGATCCTCTTCATCTCCTCTACCTCGTAGGTCTTGGAGGGATCCTTCACCCGCGAATCCTCCAGGGTATCCACGAGGCTTACCTTGTCCCCCTTGTCTCCGCCGACGTTCCACAGCTCGTCCAGAGCCACCAGTGAGATGAAGCTCATCTGCTGCAGGAGCTGGTGGAATTCGTCCAGTGAGACGCACATCTGCTTGGCCACTTCCTCATCGCTGGGAAGCCGCTTGAGCTCGTTCTCCAGGGTCACGTATGCTTTTTCCAGCTCTCTGGCCTTAAAGCGGATAGAACGGGGTACCCAGTCTATGGAGCGCAGCTCGTCGATGATAGCGCCCTTGATGCGGGCGATGGCGTAGGTCTCGAACTTGATCCCGCGCTCGGGGTCGTACTTCTCTATGGCGTCGATCAGCCCGAATATGCCGTAGCTCACCAGGTCCGCGTATTCGATGTTCGGCGGAAGTCCGGAGGACACCCTGCCGGCCACGTATTTCACCAGGGGAGCATAGTTGAGGATCAGCTTCTCGCGGGATTCCTGAGACCCCTCTTCCTTGAATTGCTTCCAGATTGTGCTTACGTCCTCTATGCCTTCCAACCTCGCTCCTCTTTTATAAAAATCTGCCGTGTTCAACATTCTCCTTATCTCGGTTTAAAGATACTGCTCTTTGCCGGGCTCTTTCGCACGCGGGTGGGTTCGGTAAAACACCTCTTTGAGCTGACCTTTGTTAAGATGAGTATATATCTGGGTAGTTGATAAATCAACGTGACCTAGCAGCTCCTGGACCGTTCTCAGGTCGGCTCCCCCTTGCAGCATATGGGTTGCGAAAGTATGGCGCAAGGTATGCGGGCTGATCCTTTTTCCCCCTTCCAGGCCACGGAAAAAACGGTCCACCACCCGGCGGACCCCGCGGTCGCTGAGCCTACCCCCTTTCACGCTCAGAAAGAGGGGGTCGCCTTCTGCACCTGCCGCCACGGCGTTGCCCGCAAGCACCGGCCTCTCTTTATCGACGTAGGCGGCCAGCATTTGCAGCGCTGCATCGTGTACGGGTATCACGCGCTCCTTTCGCCCCTTACCGAGAACTCTCACCTCCCCTCTCTCGTAATCGACATCCTCCAGGTCAAGAGCGGCCAGCTCCCCCACGCGCATGCCGGTTGCGTAGAGCAGCTCGACCAAGGTCATATCCCTCAACGAAGTACGGTAGATATGCAATCCCTGCTTCGCTTCCGCCGCGTCGATTTCCTCCGTGCGCAGGACCCTGGGGAGCCTGCGGTCCCGCCGTGGTGGCGACAGGGCCGATGCGGGGTCGCTCTCCAGGTAGCCACGCTGCACCAGGAAACGGAAATATCCTCGCACCGCAGATGCCCTCCTCGCGACCGTGGAGCGGGAATACCCCCTGGTCTGCAGGTTGGCGAGGTAACGGCGAAGAAGCCTGTGGTCGATATCTTCGAGATTGACTATGCCCGCACGTGAACAGAAATCCTCAAAAATCTGCAGGTCGCCTCGGTAGGCGCGAAGGGTTTCGGGAGACATGTTGCGCTCGATCCCGATGAACCTGAGGTATTCCTCCACCGACTCGCGCATATGATCTTCCCCTCGGTACAGAGCAAGCTGTTGAATACTTATATAATTTTATATTAAAAGTTATTATTGTCAAGATTTGATTCAAATGTTAAATAAACTATCTACTGTTGTTATATTTATTTTCACGGCAGATTTGATTATCAGGTCGATTGCCTCGCAGGCATTAACCTAACATCAAGCCTGGCCGCATCACGCATATTAATACCGCGAGGCAGGATCTGACGGGGACATGCCGGCCGCGGTTCAGCTCCTCCATAGCCATCGCGTATCCACGCTTTTCCCCGCTTAGATAGTGCCGTCAAGCCGGCCGCCCCGGGCTCCTTGCGGTAATTCCGCGGCAGGCGGGATTCAGGAGCAGCCGGAACCTGCCTCCGGCTTCCTCCACCACCCATCCCTTGAGAGACATGGCGGTCAGGCAGGCAAGGAGTTCTCCGGTGTGTTTTCCAATACGGGTTGAAAGCCAGTCCAGGCTTCGCGGTTCTCCCTGCAACAATTCGATGCACTCCCGTTCGCCGGGGTTCGGCTCTTCGTGTTCTCCGGCAGCGCCGTTTGCGGAACGTCCCGTCAGAGGAACGCAGGAGGGGGGGAGTTCCTCGCAGATATCCTCCACATCGATCACCAGCTTCGCTCCCTTCTGTATAAGCCTGTTCGTTCCCTGAGAGAGGGTGCTGCCTATAGGCCCCGGCACCGCCATCACCTCCCTGCCCTCTTCCAGGGCCATATCGGCGGTGATCAGCGCCCCGCTCTTCTCCGAGGCCTCCACGACCACCACGGCATGGGACAGCCCCGCGATGATGCGGTTGCGATGGGGAAACCTCCACGGCAACGGGCTGTCCCCGGGGGGGTATTCACTCAACACGCATCCCGATGACACGATGCGCTTTAGCAGCTCGGCATGTTCGGGAGGATACACCCTGTCGATACCGCAGCCCAGCACCGCGACGGTGAAACCGCCCGCCTTGAGACAACCCAGGTGTGCATGCCCGTCCACGCCGTGAGCGGCTCCAGACACCACCACCACACCCCTGCGTGCAAGTTCCCCGCCGATCGCCTCGGAGGCCCAGCGGCCGTAGCTCGATGCCTTGCGTGCGCCGACCACCGCCACGCAGGGAGCATCCGGCGGTATTTCCCCGCCGCTTGCGAAGAGGAGCGCCGGGGGATCGTATATGCATCTCAGCATGCGGGGGAAGGACTCGTCCTGGGGCGTCATCACCCTTATGTCTCGATGCCTGAGTTCACCCAATAGCCTTTCGGGCTCCGTTCTGCGACAGTGATCGCTCCAGTCCATCGCCTTTTCCAGGCCCACCAGCGCCCTGGCTCTGTCACCTCCGGTCTTCAAGATATCCCACAGTTGCCCCGCCCCGCCCGATAGCTGCAGGAGGCGTGGCAGCACTAGCGGGTTCATCTGCGGCAGGCATGCCAGCGCCGCCCTATACGCCGCGTCCACAGCCCACCTCCCTCAGTACCGTAGAGCCCCACAATCTCTCGAGGGAGCGGTATTGTACCGCCTCGGCTAAGTCCGATACTCCCACCCTCTCCCGACCGGCAAGGTCGGCTATGGTCCTGGCCACCCGCAGGCAGCGGTCGAAACCGCGCGCGGTCAATCCCAGCCTTTCTGCGGCGGCATACATGAACCTCTTCTCCTCGTCCCCCAGTCGGCAGGAGGCGCGCATCCGCACCAATCCGACATGGGCGTTAGTAATATCCTTTTCTTGCCAGCGTTTGCTCTGCCTGTCCCGCGCCTCCCGCACTCTCTCGCGCACACGTTCGGAAGTCTCCCCCGCCGGCAGCTCGACCAGCTCGCGGGGAGGAAGGCGCGGCACCTCCACCTGCAGGTCGATGCGGTCCAGCAAAGGACCCGATACGCGGTTGTAGTACCTCCGCACTTCTCCCGGAGAGCAGGAACATGCGCGCTGCGGGTCGCCGAGGAACCCGCAGGGGCATGGATTCATCCCCGCCACCAGCAGAAAACGCGCCGGAAAGGTATTGCAGATGAGGGAGCGCGATATGGTTACGTAGCCGGTCTCCATGGGCTGGCGCAGCACCTCGAGGGCGTCCCTGCGGAATTCGGGCAGCTCGTCGAGGAAGAGCACTCCCCTGTGGCTCAGCGTTATCTCTCCCGGCTGCGGAAAATTACGCCCGCCGCCAACCAGGCCCACATGGGATATGGAGTGGTGTGGCGCGCGGAAAGGCGGGTTCCTGCGCAGGGGCATCTCCGGATCGAGCAGGCCCGCCACACTGTGTATGCTGGACACCTCGAGGACCTCGTCGCCGCTCAACGGGGGCAGCACCCCGGGGAGCCTCTCGGCGAGCATTGATTTACCCGAGCCCGGCGGCCCGATGAGGAGAAGGTTGTGAAACCCCGCCGCGGCGATCTCCAGGGCCCGCTTGGCCTGCAGTTGACCTTTCACCTCCGAGAGGCAGGGGTAATCAACGCTGCCGACTTCTTCCGGGTCGTGAGCCGGCTGCCCTATCTCTTCTCCCCGCAGATATTGCAGCGCTTCCCACAAAGTGCCCACGCCGGTCACCCTTATCCCCTCTATGCGTGCCGCCTCCCGCAGGTTCTGACGGGGTACGATTATCTCCTTCCTGCCCTGCCTTCGCGCCCACAGGGACATGGCCAGCGAACCTCTCACCCCCCGCACCCTGCCGTCCAGCGCCAACTCGCCCACCACCAGCCTGCCTTCGAGAGCCTCGGGCCTCAGGCCTCCGGAGACGGCCAGGATAGCCAGGGCGATGGGGAGATCGAAGTTCGACCCCTCCTTGCGCAGGTGGGCCGGAGCCAGGTTGACGGTTATGAGCTGGCGGCAGAGGACCAGGCCGGAGTTGGCTACCGCGGCCTTGATGCGCCGGTAGCTCTCGCGCACCGCCGTATCCGGCAAACCCACCATGTAGATACCGGGTAGGCTTCCGGAGGTGTTCACCTCCACTTCCACCTTCACTACCTCCATCCCCAGGATGGAACAGCTGTCCACTCGAGCGAACACGTCATCACCTCCTGTACATGTTAAATATATTGTATAAGTTGGCAATGACATTGTGATCGCCGTATCATAACAAGCGTCATCGGCGGGATGTGCCGTTATCATGGCGTCCTGCGCCGGGGTGTAAGGTCAGGCAGTGGCTCCTCGGGTGCTACGCGCTACGTTTCTATTCGTAAGACCCTCAGGGATTGGCGGTCTCCGTGTAGGCGCGGCGGGCGGACAGCCAGGTGACGAGCAGGGCCAGCGCCAGGAAGGCGATAAAACCCCACCAGGTCCTGGACAGGAAACCCCAAGCACTGGAGATATAGGCCCGGCTGGAAAGGAACCATAGTATGGGCGGCGTACAGACTCCCAGGACGATGAGGTTGGATATCAGCGATACCCACAATCCCCGCATGCCTACGCGACGCGAGAGCTTGGCGTCGGGATAGCACAGGGCCAGGAGCAGCGCCGCGCCCAACACCCCCAGGGCGACCAGGGCCACGGTGGAGTTGTCGTAGCTCACCCAGATAGCTACGAGGGCGACTATAAAGAAAGCTCCCAGGCCGAAAATCGAGAACACCACTTTGCGCAGCAAGGATATCAGAACCAGCTTCCATATCGAGGGCGGCCTGTAAACCCGGGTACGCTTGATCTCCTCCTCGTATACGAAAGCTTCCTCCTCGCTCGGCACGACATCGAGAGGACGCTCGCAATTGAAGCAGTATTCGTCGCTGTCCAGGTTGTTTCTCCCGCACCAGGGACAGGCTTTCATAATCCCTCGACCTCTGCGGCATCTTTCTTCCGCGTTTTATCAAAGAGACTGTTGAACGCCGCATATTATACGACACTTCGCAGCGTTTCCCGCCAGTTCAGTCTCCTCCTAGTCGGGGCCGCTCACAGATCACCGATCTCGAACGCGTCCTTTACATGGACTATTTTCCATGTACTCCCGCCTTTGAGCAAGGCGATCACGTCGAAGCGGCATCCCCCTCTGACCCCGTTTCTCGCGGCAAGGTAATGGTTGGCCGCCCGCGCCAGGCGGTCCCGGCGCTCCAGGTCCACCGCCCCCAGGGCTTCCTCGAAATCACCACCGGAGCGTGTTTTCACCTCGCAGAAGACCGTAAGCCCCCCTCTACGGGCGATTACGTCAATTTCCCCGAAGGGGCAACGATAATTCCTGTCCATGATACGATAGCCCCGGCGCCTGAGGAAGGAGCAGGCCGCCTCCTCTCCCGCCGCTCCCAGCTCCCTGTTGCCCACCTTTGTCCTCCTCGAGCCAACCCCACCGCGATAATCCCGCTGACCGCCTTACATAAAATACAGCAGATGCCGGTGACATACCCTTCGAGGCCGCCGCATTTCTCTTTACTTTGCCACCGCAGCTCCTTTTCCCACCGGGCAGCATCTTTTTCTCCCCCACTGCGCGAGAGCCGTGCTTTAATCGCTTACAGCGCCTCCATCATCGAGTATCATCTCCATCTGCAGCACGCCGTGAAACGAACTGCGGTGGCAGGGTGAGGGTCCATAAGCGGCCAGGGCCTTGAGATGATGGGAAGTGCCATAGCCCTTGTTGCTGTCGAACCCGTATTGAGGATAGAGCAGCGACCAGTGCAGCATCAGCCGGTCACGGATCACCTTGGCCAGTATGGATGCGGCCGCCACGCTGCGGCATACCCTGTCTCCATGCACCATTCCCCACTGTGGTATGTCAAGTCCATCGATGCGGTAGTAATCCACCATCACCATGTCCGGCGCGGGGTCGAGCGAACGCACTGCTTCGCGCATGGCTGCCATATTCGCGGCCTGCAGGCCACCCGCATCGATCTCCGAAGCCGTTATACACGCGAACGACCAGGCCACCGCGTTTTCTATGATCCGCCCGAAAAGCCCCTCTCTCACCGCGGGGGAGAGCGTTTTAGAATCGGCGAGCCCGTCGAGACAAGCGATCTCTTCTCTCGCTGGGAGGATTACCGCCGCGGCCACCAGGGGTCCTGCCAGGGCGCCCCGTCCCGCCTCGTCGGTGCCTGCTATTACGCGGTATCCCAGCTTCCATGCCCATCTCTCGGCGGATATACCGGCTGCCCCCACTCCCGCCACCCGCCTAGAGAGAGGCCCATCTGCGCGGTGGCCACCATATGCACACACCCCGTCCGATCACCGCCTGCAGGGGAACGAAACCCCAGCGCCTGCTGTCGTTGGAGTTGGGGCGGTTATCCCCCATGACCATGACCGTTCCCTCCGGCACTTCC
>CAYWXM010000035.1:0-14349 GCA_964462595.1 uncultured Actinomycetota bacterium | reverse complement strand
ACATGCCCCTGAGGGGGGTTTTTCGTGCCATGTTTCGAGTAGATTTTGATTTTGAGGCAACGAACCCGTTTGGAGTAGATTAATTATGAGTCAATTCGCCTATTTGCTTTTATGAGCTGCACCTGTTATGCTTGCCAAGCATACAGTTTTTTCTAGGTAGGTTCGGTACTTGTCCCGAGGAGACGGTATTCCTCGGGATTTTTTTAGAGCTAAAAGGAGGTGAAGAGAGGATGAAGATATACGCAGGAAATTTGAGTTATTCAACTAGTTCTGACGACCTGTGGAAAACCTTCGAGGAGTACGGCAACGTGGAATCGGCCGACGTGATCATGGATCGCAATACCAACAGGTCTAAGGGCTTTGGTTTTGTAGAAATGAACAACGATACGGAAGCCAGGTCAGCCATAAACTCACTGAACGGTAAGGAGCTGGACGGACGCTCCCTTAACGTAAGTGAAGCCAAGCCTCGGACCGAGTCGCGGAGTTCGAGCCGCTACTAGGATTTTCCAGTCCTGAAACCAACCCGGAGGCCCGTAAAGGACCTCCGGGTCCTGTTTTCCTCACCCCTTGACTCCCCTTTTTAACCGGCCACCACCGTCAGGCATGGTGAATGCCGGCATGTTGCCCTCTGCAGTTGCAACTTGAAAATCAAAAGCACGGGCGGACGAAAGCCATGCCCTACCTCTCTCTTCGGGGGCTTACCGGGGCCGATCCCCTTGCCACGCTTGCCATGGGGCCGTGCAGTCACCCGTTGCGGTTATAATGCCTTCATGGATAAAAACATGGCCGGCATCGAGGACGCTGTCTTCTGCGCGGTCGACGTGGAGACCTCGGGGCTCTACATGGGCAGCAGGCTGGTGGAACTGGGGGCCGTGAGGTTTACCTCGCGGGGTATCCTTGACGAGTACCATACCCTCGTCGACCCCATGGAGCCCATGCAACAGGGGGTTATAGAGATCCACGGCATCACAAACGAGATGGTGCGTGGCTGCCCTTACCCGGCAGAAGTGGTAAAAGACTTCTCCACGTACCTGGGTGACGCCGTCTTCATCGCCCACAACGCCAGGTTCGACGTGCGCGTCATCGGCACAGAAATGGCACGCGCGGGCATGAATCCTCCGGAGAACCACGTAGTGGATACGGTGATCCTGGCGAGGAGGGCCTTCCCGGGCATGCCCAACTACCGCCTGGGAACGGTTGCCAGTTACCTGGGTATAAGGCAAGACATCCATCACCGCGGCCTCCCCGACGCCGTCGCCGCCATGGAGATCTTCCGCCGCTACCTGCGCGAAGCTCCTGCTGCCACGTGCATAGGCGACATCCCCGGTTATATAGGTTCCTTCGCGGGCATCTCGCCCGGGATAGAGGTGGAGTTGAGCGGCACCGCCTCCGACCTGCAGGTGCTGATGGAGAAAAAGGTTGTGGTGGAGATGGTCTACGAGGGAGGCACCTCGCCGGGAGTGCCCCGCATGGTCACGCCGCTGCAGGTATTCGGCCAGGGATCGAGCGAGTATTTCCGGGCATACTGCCACCGCACCGGCATGGTCAAGACCTTCAGGATAGACCGCGTTATCGAGTTCCGCCTGCCGTGAGCGGGGTCAACTCATACTTTTGCCTCACCCTGCGGCAATCGTTATTCGACTCCCCGCTTCAGATTCCCTCCCACTCCCCACGGAGTGATAAAATATTCACGCGATGGATGCGTGGCGGTCATGGCAGAAAGGTCGATGCCCTTTAGAAAAGGGGGGCAATCGTTTGGGAAATAACGGTAATAATGCTGCAAGCGGAAACGGCCGCGAGAAAGCCCTGGCCGCGGTGATCACCGACGGGCTTACCAACTCGAGGCTGGACGTCTACGAACTCTCCAGCATGCACAGGATGGAGAGGCGCGAGGGCTGGAACCGCACAAGCCAGCTCATCGTCGGCGCAGACGGACGGCTGTGGTTCGACATCCCCGATGCCGTCCAGCACTTCATGGGGCAGCTCAGGGACTTCGAGCGGGTCAAGGACATCTCTTACATAGTGCCGGTAGCGAGGGGAGGCACATGCGCCCTGCTGGACACGCGCGGGACTCTGTTGCCACAAGAGATCGAGGACATCGCCGGCGAGATGCGTCTCGGTGGGGTCATCTCCTACATCAACGCTGCCAGCGCCGAGACCGACGCCGTCTTCGACGGCATGGCCTCACCCCTGGAGCGTTACAGTGTATACGGCCTTCCCCCCAACTTCACTGGATACGCGATACCCGGCAGGACCATCGTATCCCTGGCCAGCGATTACCCCGACCTGCTGCGGCAGGCGGGCTCCCTCGCCTTCGGCCCCGAGATCATTGCCAGGCTGGCCTGCGCTGGAGCCGCCTCGCCCGAGCGCAGCGGGCTGGAGCTGACTTACGTCATCTGCCATACGGGCTTATGGAAGGACGGCGCATGGTCTCCGCTAGCTCGTGCCATTGACGCCTTCGTGACCGAGAGAACGGGAAGGAAGCTCCTGGGTGACCTGCTTTTCGAGTCCCCTTCCCGCAGTTGCGACGTCTTCGACCGCACCGGCGCGAAGGCAGCGGCTGCCTACGGCCTGGAAAAAAATACTCTGGTGCTCAATGGGGGTCACGATTCCACCATCGCCGACCTCCCGGTCGCCGCAGCCTGCGAAAGCGCTTTCGGCAAACGGGAGTTCATCCACTTTCAGGCGGGCAGCTGGGGTATGGCAAGGTTGCTGGACAGAGCGGGGCCCGCCGCACTGCCGGAGGAGGGATTCGGGAAGAACGTCATGTACCAGGGAGACCTGGACGGCAACCCGGTGCTCACGGCTTCCGCGCCATCCGGGGTCGAGTACCAGCATTACGCCGGAAGCGGACCGGCGGGCAGGGGCCTGTTTCTCGAGGAGTTGGACCTGGACCACCTGCCGCGAGGGGGCTGCGATCTTCATACACTGAAAGAGTTGATATCCGAGCGGGAACTGTTCATAACCCCGGGAGTGGCGGCGGGTATCGGCCCTTACCCCTACTCCACCTCACGGATGTACGGCAGAGAGAAGATGCTCGCTGACGAAAGCGGCGAGCTTGCATGCATCGCCTTAAACCTGGAGACGACGATCATGGCTACCGCAGCCATCGAACTCGTGGCGGAAAAAGGCCGGGGCACGATGGTAGTGCTTTCGGCTGGAGCTGCCGCGGACCCTCTCTACAGGTTGCTCATCGCCAGCCTCAACCCCGCGAGGGAGGTCTATTACCTGGTCGATGCCGATGGCGAAGCTGTGACCGAGACGACCTCGGACGGCGGTTTTCTCCTGGCCCTTGAAAGATATGGCGAGGTCGCCGCAAGCAAGATCGACGTATCCGGCCTGGGCTACCGCCTGCGCAGGATCGAAGCGGAAAAGAGCATCGTCGAAGGCCTGAAGCTCTACCGCGAGGAATTCGAAAAACGCGCTTCTTCCTGACACCCCTGGGGGGTCAACGCCATATAAACCGCGGGCGTCACGCCCCGGCAGCCTTTCTGCTCCATCCCCACTGATGATAGAATCTTCGTGTCTGGGAAAAACGGCAGTCTCGCAAGCGCGGCGATCGGAGGGCATCGAGCAGGGTGTTTTTCCTGCCGAGAGATCATGCCGATCATCGTCGTAAGGTGTCTATCGAGAGAAAGCTGAGGTGTGCGATGGCGCAAAAGGATAACGGCAAATCGCTTTCCGAGGTCATGCGGAGCCTGAAGAAGATCCCCTTCGAGCCGAAACCATTCGGCGGGCGGCTGAGCACTTCCATAGGTTTCACAGCGGACGTGCTCCCCATGTTGCTCGACACCCAGCCCGCGACCGCCTGCAAACTGTACCCATATCCGCGCACCTTTCACCCCGTTGTCTTCGCCTCGCTCGACGGCACCCCCCTCGCCGGCGTGCTGGCCCTGCACAAGGATGGAAAGCCCAGGCCGGGCATCGTCTTCTGCCACGGCGTCTTCGGCAGCAAGAACAACAATTACGTGCGCAGCGTGGCCGTGAAAGCATTCAGGGATTGGGATTACAACGTCCTCGCACTCGACACGCGCGGTTTCGGGGAGAGCCGCTACCTGAGTAACGCCATGGTCACCGGCGGCTGGAAAGAGGGCGAGGACCTGTTCGCGGCCGCCCGTTTTCTGAACACCTACGCCGCGGTTACCACGGTGGGCGTCTGCGGATACAGTATGGGTGCCGCCGCGGCCATGATCGCCGCCGGCATGGACGGTGGCGAGTTCATAACCGGCGGAGTCCTGGCATGGAACGGGACATCGGATGCCCGCAGCATCATCAGCCATATAGCGAAGTTCCCCATGCCCTGGCAACCATTCTTCCTCATGTACCCGCTCTTCAAGGCCTGCCTGGTCCTGAAGCTGCACGGTTGGGATGGTTACGGCGGCTCTGAAGATTTCCCCGGCATGTTTTCCTCGGCCTGCGAAGATTACTGCGTCAACGAGGACGACACCTACCTCAAGTCCTCCCCCGCGAGCTACGTCGCCAATATCCATATCCCGACCGTGCACATACACGCCAAGGACGACCCCATAGTGCCGGTAAGCCAGGCGGAGGAAAACCGGGAGAAGGCGAAGGGCAACCCCTATTTCGAGGTGTGGATACTGGATCGCGGAGGGCACTGTGCTTTTATGGCGGTTGACAGAAAATGGTACGAGCGCGTGCTGCGGGAGTTCTTCGACACCTGGGCGAAAAGGGCGTAGAGGGGCACGCGGACCGGGCTTGATTGAACCGCCGCGAGACGCCGCCCCTGCCGTGCGGCGATATGCGTTAACCGAAAGGAGCCCATCATGTCTGGTTTCATTCCGTGGAACAGCCAGCCCCTGGATGCCTGGGCGGATAAATATGCCCCGGGAAAATCCATCGACCTGGGCGGGCACAAGACCCACTATATCGAGAAAGGAGAGGGGGAGCCGGTTATCCTTTTGCATGGCTTCAATTTCGATACCTTTCTCTGGGTGGACAATATAGACTTCCTGGCCGAGAGGTTCAAGGTATACGCCCTCGACCTCTGGGGATCCGGTTACAGCTCGCGCGAGCCCATGGATTACGGCTACCGGCTCTACGCGGACCAGCTGCTTCAGTTCATGGACGCCCTGGGCATCGAGACCGCCACCCTGGTCGGCCAGTCCATGGGGGGCGGCACCGCCATCCTGTTCTCCACGCAGCACAGGGAACGGGTGAACAAGCTGATCCTCGTGGATCCGGCCGCCATGCCGCAGTCCCTTCCTCTGACCGGGAGGTTCTTCAACCTGCCGAGGGTCGGGGAATTTTTGTTGGGCCTGAAGACCAATGTGGTCAGGAAAAAGAACCTGGGCGACATATGGTTCCACGACAAGGGCCTGATCACGGATGATTTTTTCGAGAAAGCGACGAGGTACCAGAAGATCAAGGGAACGACCGAGTCCATGATGTCCATCCTGCGCAAGGACTTCTTCTACACCCTCGGTGACGAGGTACGCCTCCTGGCGCAGACCGACATCCCCATACTGATAGTCTTCGGGAGGGAGGATAAGGGGGTTTCTTGCAAGAATGGGGAGGATATGCACAGGATCTGTAAGGGTTCTCGCCTGGAGATCATGGAAAACGCCGGCCACGTTCCAAATTACGAGCACTCGGAGGCATTCAACCGCATAGTTATGGATTTCTTGACCTCTTAGGGGGAATACCCGGCGGTCAATACACGCGGGGCGATAGAACCTGGCGGCGAGACGGGATACCGGCGGATCAGTGTCAGCCGGTACTTGAAGGTACTGCCTGTGAGTTTCTGGCAAACCCGTGCGCGACGGCGCGGCTTCACTCGCTCGAGCCCGTGGGGTAGGCCCTCTTTCCCGGGATGGCGCCCCTGATGCCGCCACGCGGGTCGTCCATGTCCCCCTCGTACCTGGGGATGAGGTGGATGTGCAGATGTTCGATGGTCTGACCCGCCGCCCCGCCCTCGTTGATGCCGATGTTAAACCCCTGCGGGGAGTGCTCGGAGGCGATACGTTCCCTGGCTTTTTCCAGCATCTCCATCAGGGCCGCCCGCTCCTCCTTGCTGGCCTCGAAGAACGAGGTCACGTGCCTCTTGGGAATCACCAGCATATGGCCTTCGCTCACCGGGTGCTTGTCATAGACCGCATAGGCCAGGCCGTTTTCCATGACCACGTTATCGCGCCTGCAGAATACGCATTCCATTGTTCTCCACTCCGCCTTTCGCCGCTTTCGGAAACCGCAAGGCTCCTGCCAGCCTTACCTCTCTTATACACCACCATCCTGCTTTTGGGCACGGGATTGACTATGATGAGGTTGGAAAGCATGTCGAGCGCGGACGGTGAAAGGCCATGGAAGACGCTGCAAGGGCGAAGAGGATGAACGACCTCAACGCGCGCATAGATGTGTGCACCAGATGCCGGTTGTTTACGACCAGGCACAACTCGCTCCGAGGCGAGGGCAACCTGGGAGCGAGGCTCATGCTGATCGCGCAGGCGCCGGGCATGAAAGAGGACTCGGAAGGAAGGATGTTCATCGGGCCTTCCGGCAAGGTGCTGGACGAGATGTTGCGGGAGGCCGGCGTGCGCCGGGAGGATATCTACCTGACCAACCTGGTGAAATGCATGCTGCCCAAGTACCGCAGGCCCAGGGAGGACGAGATCGCCGCTTGCAGCCCCTACCTGGAGGAGGAGATCGCCATCGTGCGCCCGGCGACCCTGGTCTCCCTCGGCTTTTTCGCCACCCGCTATATCCTGGACAGGTACGGCATACCCAAGCCCAAGACCAAGGCGGAGTTCCCCGAGGTCTTCGGCGAGCTGTATCTCACGGGCGAGAAGAGGGTCTATCCCCTGCCCCATCCCGCGTCCCTTCTCTACGACGAATCGCGCCGGGAAAGCATGAGAAACAAGTACCGCAAGCTGGGAGTGCTGGCCAGGGAATGCAAGTGGTTCCCGGTATGCCCCTTGAGGATAAACCACGAAAGGGGGCTGGTGGGCGGGGAATGGATAGAGGCCTACTGCAAGGGTGACTGGGAGAGCTGCGTCAGGTACGGGATGGAAGAACGTGGAGAGCCCCACTCCGACTACATGCTCCCGGACGGGAGCATCCTGAAAGTCTGACGCGCCGCCACTTGCTCCCCGCGCGGCGCCGAGAGGGTCACGGAGTATCAACCGCCAATACCTGCCGGGGGATGCCCGTATGAAGGCTCTCTCACGGGTTCATGACCACCAATATAAACCCGCCCAGGGCGATGGAATAGGCGCCTGCCGTGCCTACCTGGAGGGGTTCGCCACACATACTCGCTGTCGGCACCAGGAACGAGACATACCACTTGCCCCTCTCGGACCTGAGGTGAAACATGCTGCCGAATATCTCTCTTTTCCACTTATGTATGGAAGGATGATCCTGCTCCTCGCCTGCGGGCTTCAAGGCATCCGCGGCTTCCAGCGTGTGTATCTTTCCCCTCACTACGCTGAGCATCCTTCTCGTCTTGCTCAATACGGGTATCCCCGTGCTCCTGCTGAAACCCAGTAGCTTCCCGGTTATGTCTCCGAGGACATTGACCCCGGGGCTCATCTCGACGTCAAACGCATCTTCGTCGTGCACAAACGACATGCAATGTTCGTATACCTCCGCGTCGGCCTCCTCTTCGCCGATAATGCGCAGGATGCGGTTTTCGCTCAAGAAGGAATACTTATCGTAAAAATCCTGCCATCTTTCCCTCGAATACTTGAAGTAATTCCTGTGAATGCTGTATTCGTTGCGGTAAGAGAAATAGTCGAAAAGCTCCTCCAGCAAGTCCCTGTAATGGTCTTTATCCCTGGCTTCCGACACCGTTCTGTCAAGGATTTCCGGTATATAGAATTCAAACTGCCCTATCCCATCCATGTTGATCTTATTGACCAGGAGCAGCTGCAGGAACGAGGGATCGATGGCGAACCCGGTTTTTTGCGCTTCGGCGGTTTCCTGAACGATAAAGGATATCGGCTCCACCTTTTCCTCCTTCCTGAACGGCTCCGTCAACCATCCATATATTCAATTGTAATATCCAGGAAGGACAATGCCCCGGCAAGACGGGGCGGGAATGATAATTACCCGACAGGCACGGTCGGGAAGGCCGCTCGTGAAGCGGGTTGAGAGAGCGGAGCGCCCCTTGCACCAGGAGGCCGATTTCCGGGCGTGACCCCTCGGCCAGGCTCTTGCACCGCCAGGCCGATTTCCGGGCGTGACCCCTCGGCCGACCAGTTAGTGGCAGCTCAGGGGGCTGAAACCCGGTATAGCGGAGCTCTTCCTCCACTTGCGCAGGGCCTCGATTATGAGCATGATGATGCGCTCGGTGCCGAGTATGCGCGCCAGGCCCTCGAGCAGGTCCACGCGCGCGCGCAGGTCCGCCCACAAGCCGCGTTTGAACTCGTACACCCTGGCGTAATTGCGGTTGAAGCGCTCGAACTCCTCCAGGGCCTTCTCGCGGTCGGTCACGGCGGTGGCGGCCACCTTCCCCGACACCAGAGCGCCCGAGATGCCGAAGCCCATGAAGGGATCGAGTGAGCCGCTGATGGTGCCGCACATGATAAGCCCGTCGCGGATGAGCTGGGGGCTGTCCGGCGACGCTGCCGGGGCCACCCCGTGGATGTACTGCCAGTTGTCCTCCTCCATGCCCCTGACCCTCTTCATGAAGGAGCGGTACTTCTCGAGGCATTCCCGCGGTATCTCCTGGCCGTACGCGAAGAGAAGATTGTAGTAGATGCCGTTGGCGAAGGAGATGTAGCCGTACTCGTTTATGCACTCGTCCAGCCACATCCACGCGTAGGGGTCGGACTCCGCCTCGCCCGAGGCCATCCACGCGTACCAGTCCACGTAGGGGATCTTCAGGTAGTCGTAGGCGTTCTGGTTGAGCCCGCAGGCGATGATGGTGCCGGGCTCGAGCCTGGGCACGTCTTCGGCGCGCAGCGGGCTGTCGAACTCGAACTTCACGCCCGCCTCCAGGCACTTGTTGTAGAGGAGGGTGTCCAGGCTCTGCGGGCGCGAGCTGCGCTCGACGTGATAGGACATGGCCACCGGCGCGGGGATCTCCAGGTCGTGCAGGTAGATGGCGAGAGAGCTCACCGGGACGAACACGTCCGTGAGGTCGATGCCCACGTAATCCGATGTCCTCGCCACGTCCAGCGGCGTGGTGTGCAGCGATGGGTTGAAAATGCGCGAGCCGCCGTAAGCGGGCTCCTGCTCGCGCACCAGCACCTCGTACCCCTCCACCGCCAGGTTATAAGCGGCCACCATGCCGGACATCCCGGCCCCGTAGATCAACACTTCACTGGGAGCCAAAGCCCTCACCTCCCCGCCGTCTCATACCCGTGCAAACGGGCACAATGCATGAAAAGCGCGCGTCCCTCTCTCATTCCGCGACCTCCCTCTTTATCGCCTTATCCCTGCTGTCCGGACCCCTCCTGGACCGCCGCTCTGCTATGTCTAACACCCGCGAGAAGCACAAGTCAAGCGAGCTCCGTAATGCCTCCGGGCCTGTGGACCTGGCGCTGATGCCCTCCGGTAAAGAGGTAGAGGAACCGGCGTGTCTTCCAAGAGCCACAAGCCCTGTACACGACGACCGGGAGGAGCATAGGGAGATGCATTCCGAGACTGCTTCTCTCTATCCCATGGCTTCAAGCGGATTTTCGTTGAGCCTTTTGTTGCGATAATCGCCAGAGCTCCCGGGGCCCATATCCTTTAAGCAAACCCCGTCTCCCTTGTGCATACTTGCGCATTCGCAGCGGGACGGCTAATTTTGATAGCGAGAAGGGGGAAGGATGGCACTGCTCACGAGTTGGAAATCGGCCGGGGAGCTCCAGTTCGCGTTAAAGGACGCCTCCAGGGTGGGAATAATCTCCTGCGACATATGCGCTAATTTCTGCGACACCGGAGGCGCCAGGGGCGTGCGCTACATGAAAGGGCTGCTGGAAAAGTGGGGCAAGACGGTGGTCATGGGCAAGAGCGTCCTCGGCTGTTGCTCGGAAGGGATAGTCAAGGAAGCGCTCAGGACCTACCGCAGGCCCCTGTCTAAATGCGAAGCGCTGGTGGTGCTGAGCTGCTCCGCTGGCGTTCAGAACATCATGTCGTGCGATCCGGGGATAAAGGTGGTGGGGGCCCTGGACACGATGGGAAGCGAAGTGATAACCGGGCGGCGCGACGACCCGGAAGCCTCGAGCATATGCTCCTTCTGCGGGCAATGCGTCATCCCCTATACCGGTGGTATCTGCCCCGTTTACGGATGTCCCGAGGGCCGGATCTACGGGCCTTGCGAGGCTTACGAGGAGGCGGGCGGGATGTGCGTGCTCGACACGAGCCGCCGATGCGTATGGAAGGAGATCGAGGCGAGATGGGACGAGGAGGCCCTGCGGGAGGTCAGGCGCCTGCGCGAGGAGGGCGACGTTACGGAGCTGCGCACCCCTCCTGCGGGAAAAACCCCGCCCGTTCTCGGCAGGATCCTGAGCTGGGTGGTCGTACGCCTGAGCGAGGCCCGCATAGGTACTTTTCTGAGCTGGGTAAGGTGACAGGGATGAAATGCGGGCCTCGCTATTATCTCTGGCATATTATTCCATTAACCGGCCCTGACGACACGAGAGATATACGTTCCGCGAAAGGAAAAGGCCCGTGCTGAAAACGCGGTGGAAGAGCGAGGAGGAGATCAGGTATTCGCTCCGGGAAGCGAAAAGGATAGCCCTGATCAGCTGCGATTTCTGCTCCAACATATCCGATACCGGGAGCACCAACGGCATCAGGTATTTTACCCGTATCCTGGAGGGGTGGGGCAAGGAAGTGGTCTTCAGCAAGAGCTTCATCGCCTGCTGTTCCGAATCCATGATGTCGAGAGCCCTGTCGCTATATGCCGGACAGCTGTCCAGGGCGGATATGCTGGTCCTTTTGAGCTGCCCGAGCGGGTTCAAGGCCGCTTCGCTCTGCGACCCCGCCCTGCCGTTTTACTGTCCCCTGGAGGTTGAGGGCGGGGTGATCATTACCCCGCACGAGGAAACCGCCGCCGCGAGCGGCATCTGTTCCGCATGCGGGCACTGCGTCATCTCCTACACGGGAGGGATTTGCCCCTTGAACGGCTGCCCCGCCGGCCAGCTCTACGGCCCCTGCGAAAATTATCCCCGCCGGGGAACTGCGTGCACGGTGGACCCCGGGCGGCCCTGCGTATGGAAGGAGATCGAGAAAAAGGGGGACATGGAGGCCCTCCAGATCCTGCGGGAGATGCATGAAGACCCGGATTTCGCGAGGCTTCCCGGGCCTGGTTCCCCCGCGGTTCCCCCTATCCTGAAAAGGGTGGCCAGCTGGACCATCGCCCGCGTATGCGGCGCCGGGACGTTTAAACTGCTCCGCTTCCTCAGATAAAGCGACGGGGGCGTGACAAAAATCACTTACTATGCCCGCGATGCCTGCGAGGCACAGATGGGAGGTGCCGGTCTATTTTGTCCGGTCCTACAGGCAAAGAATCTCGTCTATGGTGAGGTCTTTCACCGTTACCGGGTCGATTCCCTTGATCCTTGCCGCAAGCTCTTTGGCGGGCATCTCATCAACCGCCTTGACGATCCTGTACCCGTGTTTGTCGAGCCAGAGGAAGAATTGCCATGCCCTGCAGTCCTCGCAGACTACTTTTTTCTTCTCCAGGTAAGCATCCCCTTCCAGCCCCTCGAGCTCTTTATGCCTTGGGCACTGGATATCGATGCAGAAGGTGCCGGACTTGTATCTATCTGCCATCGCTTTTCTCCTCCCGTGTTTCTTTATCATCATACCTGCAATCATCATACTATCCCCGCCTGTATTCTCACAACGAGAGATGATCTCTTGAAAGCGTATGAAAAACCCTGATCAAGAACTCTCGGTCCCCCCCCTCCTGTGGTCACCACGATATGAAGGCATATTCCTGAATCCGCATGTCCGCATGTCCCTATTCTTACAGCTTCAATAATCTGTTAGCGGCATTGCATACAAATACTGTTATCGCGTCAATAATGGCCGCTTGTTCTGTGTTGGTTAGATTTCAATTGATGCTCCCCCTCTAGGAAAGAGCCCTTCTGTAGTGTTTTCTTAATGAAATCCTCTAATTTGCGCCTGGCTGCGGCCAGCGTTATTGCAGGATATAGAAGTGCCGGTGCAGAAGGCAGTTTAGAAAACAGGCGGTTTTCTGGAGTACTTTGATAGCAGTCCGGGTGATTTCTATGTGCGATATATGCGTAGGCCTACTAACAGGCCTTGTTTCCGGCTTGGTTGCCGGAATAATCGTATACCTGATTATCAGTTGCGTGGAGCGCCGAAGGTGGTCCTCTGCAAAGGGTCACTTGGTGTTTCTGCTTAACAGGGCTTTAAACGTCATTCTATCGAGTTTTAGATCTGCGCTGGATATCAAGCCACCTCTAATAATGGGCGCGAGCGCGGGCCAAACCGACATTGAATACAGCGACTTTATCAGCCAAACATTGCTGGATAATTTTGATGCCTACAGAAGGGATATCGAGCATCTACGCTCTGATAAGATACATACTCTACTGACTAATCTCCGCAATGCTAATTATGAATTACGATCACTATCCATCCTATTCATTTCTTTTAGGGCCGCTGATCCTTGGTACGTTGAATCGATATTTACTACTGCAAAGAGGATTGAATATGTATTGATACCATATGATACTTTCCCCGAACTCGGGAAACCCGAATACGATGACGCGATAGATTTTCAGCAATATCGTGAATTTGCTGCCGAAGACATTTTTAGGTTACTGGACCTTACAATGAAAATAAAAAGTAATCCCAAGATCAAGGATATAGTGAGAGCTCTAGAGCAGTAATGAAACTCGTGCCCCTCTACGACGGCAATCAGAATATGGGCTCAGCACCGCTCACAACCAACCTGGACACCTTGGACGGCATGCGGTGGCGTTTTCAGAACGCCGGCTGTCACCCTCGCTATGCAGGGATTATAGATCTCCCTTGAAGGCAGTTTAAAATAGAGGCGATATTCTGGAGAGATTTTATATGCAGTTATGTATTGGGAGGAGATATGGCGGAGAAAGAGAAGCATACCTGCCCCAACTGAGGGTCGCAGGACGCCATGGAGATCGTATACGGCTATCCCACGGAAGAACTCTCTGAAAGGGAGGACAGGGGCGAGATCTGTATGGGCGGATGCTGATGCTGTGGAGAATGGAGCGACTATACATGGTACGGAGAAGTAACAAACATGTATGCTTTAAGAGCGATGATTCTTGCCGCGTCAAATTGATCTATATCTGCAAGACTTCATTTACGCCAATACATACGTATGGGTATTATCTTGAAAGGACTTCGCCAACAGGAGAAGGCAAATCAATGTTAAGATAACTTGCAGTGGTGGAAAGCAGCGATGGGGGGAGCCATGAAGAGGGTGACAACTATCTTCGTGATGGTTTTATTAACAACCCCGCTTATGCTTGCGGTAGGATGTGGGGGAATGGAAACCACAGAAACGGAAATCCCTTATCCAGGATATCTGGGCGAGGAATTACTTGAGACAGCGGAAGAAGGGGATGTTCAAGAGGTAAGAAGTCTCATCGAAGAGGGAGCCGACGTTAACGCGCGGGACGAGGATGATTTTACCCCCCTGCACGTTGCGGCAGAGTATGGCCACACCGATGTGGCCGCGCTCCTCATCGAGTGGGGAGCGGACGTGAACGCGCAGGATGATATGGGTTGGACCCCGCTGCACAAGGCCGCAATTTGGAGCCGCACCGAGGCGGCTGCGGTCCTCCTCGAGCGGGGAGCGGACGTGAACGTGCGGGATGATGAGGGCTGCACTCCGTTGCGCGTGTCCACAATAGTTGGCTATACAGAGGTTGCCGAGTTACTCAGACGGCATGGCGGCACCAAATAGCCTATACTCGCTCGTTAACAGCCGGGGCTGGCGGTAACTCCCTCTCCCCTCCCCCACACCTCCTCTCTTTCTCAACCGCATTTCCATTCTTATCCGTCTCCCACCCGTCGGAAGTCGGGCATTCACGGCTTCCGCCGAACAGCACATATATAATAACCATATGAAACTCGTGCCCCTCTACGACGGCGACCACAACGTGGGCTCCGTCCCGTGCATCACCAACCTGGACACCTGGGACGGCATGAGATGGCGCTTTCAACAGGATGATAGAATATTGGCATCAGGAGGTGCATATGGGAAATCTCAGTCTAAACAAACCGGATGACCTGGCGTTCACATTGTTATCGGCGAAACAGACCTACCAGCAACGGGGCTTCTTATGGTGCTTTCGTGCGTCGGGAAGCATCTTAATCATTTGGTAGGCTGGCAGGACAATTTATGACTAGGGCGATTCCCCTGCCTTGGAAGTCTTATAATTAACG
>CAYWXM010000034.1:0-119536 GCA_964462595.1 uncultured Actinomycetota bacterium | reverse complement strand
TCGGCTGCGCTTGCTATCTCTACATATGAAGAAACCGTTACTTGCGCGCTCGCTGCGACCGACCCGGTAGTTCTCGGGCCAGTGGCAGCACAGATGGAGTAACCATAACCCGGTTCTCGGGAAGTGTCTTTTGTATAGGCGACACCCGGGTGTGATCTGCACCATTTTGCCGCTCTTATGCCCGGATGCGCTTCGGGGCGACCACCGTGTCTAAGGCTGTTAGCAGCGAAAACGGGGTAGCTTGAGCCGGCAAGTCCGGTTCCTGAAGGGTTTTGCCGTTTTGGTGGCAACGGGAGAATTTTTGCTTTGCGAAAACGGGGTTTGTAGTTGATAATGATAGCCGTGGTCCGAGGGGCAGAGCCAGACGAGGACCGTAAAAGTTGATCAAGCGGCGTGAATAAGGCAATACGAGAGATCGATGAGGAAGAAGACGATGGGGATGACCATCGCGGAGAGGATATTTTCCAACCACTGCGGGCGGGAGGCGCGGGCGGGAGAACTGGTGGTCGCGAAGGTCGATTTTATGATGGGCCAGGACGGCACCTCCCCGCTGGCGATCAAGGCGTTCCAGGAGCTTGGCGGGGGAAGGGTTTCCGATCCCTCGCGGGTAGCCCTGGTCATAGACCATAGCGCCCCCAGCCCCCTGGAGGGAGTGTCGAACCTGCACGCCATGATGCGCGAATTCGCATCGGAGAAGGGACTGAAGATATACGACGTGGGGTACGGCGTTTGCCACTGCCTCCTGCCGGAACAGGGCCATGTGGCACCGGGGGATATAGTCGTAGGCGCGGATTCCCACACCACCACTTACGGCGCGATTAACGTGTTCTCGACCGGCGTCGGCTCCACCGACCTTGCCGCCGCCATGCTCACCGGGAAACTGTGGTTCAAGGTACCCCCCACCATGCGGGTGGAGATGAACGGAGAGCTGCCGGAGGGGATATATTCGAAGGATGTGGCCCTTTACCTGGCGGGAGAGATAACGGCTGACGGCGCGACCTACATGGCGATCGAATACGGCGGCGAGGTGATAAGCTCGCTCAGCGTGGAGGCACGCTTCACCATATCCAATATGGCGGTGGAGATGGGGGCCAAGGCGGGCCTGATGGAGGCGGACGAAAAGACCCTGAAATGGGTCTCTGGCCGCGTTACGCGGACCTTCAGCCCGGTTGCGCCAGACCCCGATGCCGCTTACGAGCAGGTAATGGAATTCGACCTCTCGCACCTCACGCCCCAGGTGGCCGAGCCCCATCGTGTGGATAACGTCAGGCCGGTGGAGGAGGTGGAGGGCATCGCCATACAGGAGGCGTTCCTGGGCACCTGCACCAACGGGCGCCTGGAGGACCTGGAGGTGGCAACGCGTATCCTGAGCGCAAGGCGAGTCAGCCCGGAAGTGCGCCTCATCGTGGCGCCGGCATCCCGGCAGGTCTTCATGGACGCCATGCGGAAAGGGATCGTGCAGAGACTGGTCGAGGCGGGAGCGGTCTTCGTGACGCCTGGTTGCGGGCCATGCGTGGGCACCCACAACGGCGTGCCCTCGGATGGGGAGAGGGTGATATCCACCGCCAACCGCAACTTCAAGGGGCGTATGGGAAACGCCGAGGCTTTCATCTACCTGGCGAGCCCCGCCACGGTGGCGGCGAGCGCGGTGGCCGGCAAGATAACCGACCCCCGCCGCATGTTGTAAGGACGGAAAAAAGGGACGGAGGCGCATGGACGGAGGGATGGTTCTCAAGGGCAGGGCTCACGTGTTTGGTGACGACGTCAACACAGATTACATCATCTCCGGCAAGTACAAGTTCAAGACGCTGGACATGGACGAGCTGGCTCGCCATTGCATGGAGGACATAGACCCCGACTTCAGCATCAGGGTGCAGGCGGGGGACTTCATAGTGGCGGGCGGCAATTTCGGTTGTGGCTCCTCGCGCGAGCAGGCACCCCTGGTCATCGAACACGCTGGCGTCGGTGCCGTGCTGGCCCGCTCCTTCGCGCGCATATTCTTCCGCAATGCCATCAACAAGGGATTGCCCGCGGTGGAGTGCGATACCTCCGATATCCAGGCCGGAGACGAGCTGGAAGTAGACCTGGGCGCGGGCAAGGTCACCAACCTTACCCGCGATATGGAGTTGGAGATAATTCCTTTGCCCGGCGTGATGATGGACATCCTCGCCGAGGGTGGGCTTACCGAATACCTCAAGAGACACGGGGGGTTCAGACTATGAGACGGGTTACTCTCATACCCGGCGACGGGATAGGCCCGGAGATCGTAGAGGCCTGCCGCCGGGTCATCGATGCGGCTGGAGCCGAGATAGAGTGGGACGTGCAGGAAGCAGGCGCCGGGGTCATGGAAAAGTACTCCACCCCCCTGCCCACCCACGTCCTCGATTCCATCCGCGAGAACAAGGTGGCCATGAAAGGTCCTATAACCACCCCGGTGGGCTCGGGATTCCGCAGCATCAACGTGGCCATGCGCAAGGAACTCGACCTCTACGTCAATCTCCGCCCCGCCAGGAGTATGGAGGGCGTACGTTCCCCCTACAAGGATATCGACCTCGTGGTGGTGAGGGAGAACACCGAGGACCTCTACGCCGGCATCGAGCGCCAGGTGGACGAGGATACGGCGGAGAGCATCAAGCTCATCACACGCGGCGCCTCAGAACGCATCTGCCGCTTTGCCTTCGAATACGCACGCCGCGAGGGGAGGAGCAAGGTCACCGCGGTGCACAAGGCCAACATCCTCAAGCTTAGCGACGGCCTCTTCCTCCAGGTGGCGAGGAGTGTAGCAACGCAATATCCGGATATCGAGTTCGAGGACCGCATCGTGGACAACATGGCCATGCAGCTGGTACAGAAGCCGCACATATACGACGTGCTGGTGCTGCCCAACCTCTACGGAGACATCATCTCCGATCTCTGCGCCGGCCTGGTAGGAGGCCTGGGCGTGGCGCCCAGCGCCAATATCGGCGAGGAGATACAGGTCTTCGAGCCGGTGCACGGCAGTGCGCCCAAGTATGCGGGGATGGACAAGGTAAATCCCACCGCCCAGATCCTCACCGGCGTGCTCATGCTGCATCACATCGGGGAGGAAGAGGCTGCTGCCCGCATCTACGACGCGACCAGGGCGGTTATCGCCGAGGGCAGGACGGTCACTTACGATCTCGGAGGAGAGGCCGGGACCTCCGAGATGGCGGATGCCATCATAGCCAGGCTGCGATGACAGGCGGCCGCGATGGCGGGCGAACGCTTAGCGGCTTGGAGCGGAGAAGCAGTCTGCAGGTTTCGCTTCTCGTATGGGTTTTCCTGAAGCTGACGGAACAACGGGGTAAGGCCTCGTCCCGGAGCGTTCGTTTGCCGCTTCCGCCACGCGATCTGTCCGGCGGATGCATCTGCCGCATGCCGGCTGTTTGAAGCGCTGAAATAGCCGCTCTCCTCCCGGCTTTTTTATTGACATAAGCCCATAACTGAAATAAGATGGTTATGGGCATATGCACTTTTGGAATAGGAGGTGAGTATATGCCACCGAGAGGAAGAGGAGCAGGCGGTTTTGGAGGCAGGATGGGAGGAGGACGGGGTAACCCCTATCCATATTGCAGGTTTTACCCCTGGTTGCCGCGGCGATGGTGGGCATACCCAGGTTACGGCGTGCCCTACGCTGGTTATCCACGCGCGTATCAGGGAAGTGCATGGGGTGGATACGGAGCGACGCCCTACGGATACCCGAACTATCCCAGCTGACGGTTCCGGGTAAAGGAAAGTATAAGCAAGGGAAGTACGGCGGTATATCCCGAGGATATATGCCGAAAGGAGGAAAGCTGATGGGAGGATATGGCAACAGAAACATGTATTACGCGACCGGCCTGCCGGGATTCATGAGGTTTGGCTACAGCCCGGGATGGCAGGGGCGCAGTTTCAGCGGGCTGGGGCCCTGCGCGGAATACCTTACCACTGGCATGTGGCCGACCCCGCAGATGCAGCAGGCCTTTCAATCGGGCGCCGGATTCGGCGCGGCGGCCGGTAACGTAAACGTCAACGAGCTGGAATACCTGAAGAGGCAATCGGAAGCGCTCTCTCAGCAACTCGAGAATATTCGCAAGCGCATCGATGATCTCGAGAAAGCGGGGGAATAACAACCCTGCAGCCGGGGCCAGGCCTTTTCGCCTGGCCCCTTACGACGTTCAGCCCTTTAACGCCGCACGGGAGTCTCCTGCGCGGGGGCATGGGAGCTGGCGGTTTTTATTACCCGCATTTAATCCTCCCCGCAGCGGTGCGGTACGGCTAAGGGAGGTATATGGCTCGGCTTTGATACAATATAGCTGTAAGCACGAAACACGAAGGAGGGATTCGCGATGATGGACCTGGACCTGCAGCAGATCGACGTGGTAGCGGTGGTGGGGGCATCGCGCGACCCCGAGAAATACGGGTACAGGGTCCTCATGGACCTCAAGAAGGCCGGCTATGAAGCTTACGGGGTCAACCCCACCGTTGACGATATAGAAGGGGTGCCCTGTTACCCTGACCTGGCCAGCCTGCCGCACAAGCCCGAACTGGTCATCACGGTCGTGCCCCCGAAGGTCACCGAAAAGGTAGTGAAAGAAGCCAAAGAGGCCGGACTCGACCACGTATGGATGCAGCCGGGTTCGGAATCGGACGAAGCCTCGTCTTATTGCGAGGATAACGGCATCGAGTACATGCGCGATGCCTGCATAATGATATTCCGCAAGGAAGGCATCCTCTCCGACGGCGGTGAGCGTTAGTTTCCCGAGCCCGGGGTGCTTTTCCGGCCCGGGGCCTCCAGGTAACGGTCTCGCTCGGCTGCGCTTGCTATCTCAACATATGAAGAAACCGCTACTTGCGCGCTCGCTGCGACCGACCTGGTAGTTCCCCGGGCTAGGTGCAGCGCAGATGAGACGCTTATTACCGGGCGCCGGTTCTCGGGAAGCGTCTTTTATATAGGCGACACCCGGGCGTTATTTATACCATTTTGCCGCTTCTATGCCCGGACGCGCTTCGGATCGACCCCCGGTTCTCGGGCACTCCGTGGGCGGACGTATACGTGCCAGGCCTGAGACAAGTTCCGTGAAGCTCATTGAAATATCCAGTGCATATCTGAACTTGTCCAGGCACGGGCACCGCCGCGCCGCCATCCATGCGTCGCTGTCGCTTACGCGATACAAACAACGAAGGCAGGTGCACACGGGCAGGCAGGCCTCTGGCCACTTAAAAGCGAGCCATCGGCCCTGCAAATCAACCGGTCCCCCGCGGCTGTCGTAACCGGGGGAGTTGGGGGGAATAACCAGGTCGTTTCCGGCGTATTCGCTTGACGGTTAACCTTTTAGTCTAAATAATACAATCTATAACATAGGTTCCTGTTCGCATGGTCTGCTATCCCGGAGGGAAATAATGGAACTCATAAGTGAAGAAGCCAAGAAAGGACTCTCCAGGGCGCCACACCGTTCCCTGCTCAAGGCGATCGGTTACACGGACAGAGAGATCGAGCAGCCATGGGTGGGCGTAGCCTGCGCCATGAACGAGGTCATCCCGGGCCATGTCAACCTGCAGCAGATCGCGGACGCGGCGAAAGCGGGCGTGCGCATGGGGGGAGGCACCCCCATGCAGTTCGGGGTCATAGGCATCTGCGACGGAATCGCCATGGGGCACTCAGGCATGCGTTATTCCCTGCCCTCGCGGGAGATAATCGCGGACAGCGTGGAGGCCATGGCCAGGGCGCAGGCTTTCGATGCCATGTTGCTGGTGACCAATTGCGACAAGATAGTCCCGGGCATGCTCATGGCCGCGGCGCGGGTGAACATCCCGGCGGTAGTGATAAGCGGCGGGCCCATGATGGCGGGACGATACCACGGAAGGGACATCGATTTCATCACCGTGATGGAGGCGCAGGGCGCGGTGGAGGCCGGGCGTATGGAGCCCGCTGAGCTTGCTGAGCTGGAGGATTGCGCATGTCCCGGCTGCGGCAGCTGCGCAGGCCTTTTCACCGCCAACTCCATGAACTGCCTCACGGAGGCGGTGGGCATGGGGATGCCGGGAAACGGCACCATCCCCGCGGTTAACGCCGCGCGACTGCGGCTGGCAAAGCAGGCGGGGATAACGGTCATGGAGATGCTCCGCCTGGGGCGCAGGCCGCGCGACATAATCACGCCGGCTTCCCTGCGCAACGCCCTGACGGTGGACATGGCTATCGGAGGATCGTCCAACACCATCCTCCACCTCCTGGCCATAGCTTACGAGGCCGGGGTGGACGTCGACCTGCGCGTCATACAGGAGATATGTGACGCCACCCCCAACCTGGTGCGCCTCAGCCCCGCCGGGGGTGCGATACACCACATGCAGGACCTGCAAGAGGCCGGCGGTATAGCGGCGGTGATGGGAGAACTGGCGAGGAAGGGCTTGATCGACGGCGAGGTCCCCTGCGTGGCGGCTGACCATATCGGGGACATAATCGAGGGCAGGTCGACCCTCAACCCGGAGGTCCTGCGCAAGGTGGAGGATCCCTACATGCCCACGGGAGGTTTGTCGGTATTGTGGGGCAGCCTGGCGCCCGAGGGCGCGGTGGTCAAACATTCCGCCGTGCCGGACAACCTTCTGCACCACCGCGGCCCGGCGCGAGTTTTCGACTGCGAGGAGGACGCGGTGGAAGCCATGCTCGCCGGACGCATCCGCGAGGGCGACGTCATCGTGGTGCGCTACGAGGGACCGCGGGGCGGCCCGGGCATGCGCGAGATGCTCAACCCCACGGCGACCCTGGCCGGGATGGGCATGGCGAAAAAGGTGGCGCTGGTTACCGACGGCCGCTTCTCGGGTGGTTCGCGCGGCGCGGCGGTAGGCCACGTGTCCCCCGAGGCCGCGCAGGGCGGGCCGATCGCCCTGGTGGAGGAGAACGATATCATCGAACTGGACGTCGAGCGACGGACTATCGAATTGGTGGTTTCAGAAGAGGAGATGAAGCGCAGGTCAGATGCCTGGAAGAAACCGCGGCCGAAGGTGACAGGTGGATACCTGGAGGAATATGCGCGGCGGGTCTCCAGCGCGAGTCGTGGGGCCGTGCGCCTCAAGGGAGAGGAAGCTTGAACTAAAGGAAGGTGGTGGTCTTGAAACTGACTGGAGCTAAGGCGTTGGTGAAAAGCCTCGAGGACGAGGGAACGGAGATGATGTTCGGCATCCCGGGAGGAGCACTGCTGCCGGTATTCGATGCGCTCAACGCGAGCAAGAAGATACGCAGGGTGCTGACCCGGCACGAGCAGGGGGCGGCACATGCCGCCGACGGCTACGCCCGGGTCACCGGCCGCGTCGGCGTATGCATAGCCACCTCGGGTCCCGGCGCCACCAACCTGGTGACCGGGATAGCGAACGCCTACATGGACTCCGTGCCCATGGTGGCCATAACCGGTCAAGTGGCGACCAACCTCATCGGCACCGACGCCTTCCAGGAGGCGGACACCACGGGCATAACGCTGCCCATAGTCAAGCACAATTACCTGGTCAAGGACCCCGCGGATGTCCCGGACGTAATACAGGAGGCCTTCTACATCGCGCGCACCGGCAGGCCGGGGCCGGTGCTCGTAGACATGCCGGTCGACGTATCCCGAGGAGAGATGGAATACCATCGGCGTGAACAGCCGCTGCTGCGCGGCTACAAACCCACCTTCAAGGGGCACAAGAAGCAGATCAAGATGGCAGCCCGCGCCATCCTCGAGTCCGCGAACCCGTTGATCTACGTCGGCGGTGGCGCCGTCACCGCCGGTGCGGAGTCCGAGCTGAAAAAGCTGGCCACGGCGAACACGATATACGTCACCCATACCCTCATGGGCAAGGGCGTGTTTCCCGAGACCCATAAGCTCTCCCTGGGCATGCTGGGGATGCACGGAACGAAGTGCGCAAATTACGCTATAAGCGAGACGGACCTCATAGTGGCGGTGGGCGCGCGTTTTGACGACCGCATCACCGGAAAGCTCTCGGAGTTCGCCCCCAAGGCAAAGGTGATCCACATAGATATCGACCCGGCGGAGATAAGCAAGAACGTGCGCGCCGATATACCCATCGTCGGGGACTGCAAGCAGGTGCTCAGGGAGCTGAACGCCGCGATCAAGGAGATGAAGGCGGAGGTCTCCAGCCCCAGCCGGGCCGAGTGGAACGCGCTGGTCGGCGAGTGGAAGGAGAAGTACCCGTTGACCTACGAGAGTGGCCCCGGTCTGAAGCCCCAATACGTGGTGGAGAAGATCTACGAGGTCACGGGCGGCGAGGCCATCATCTGCACCGAGGTGGGGCAGAACCAGATGTGGGCTGCCCAGTTCTACAAGGTGGATAAGCCGCGGCGCTTCGTGACCTCGGGAGGCCTGGGGACCATGGGCTTCGGTTTTCCCGCCGCCATAGGGGCGCAGCTCGGAAAGCCCAACGATCTGGTTTTCGACATCGCCGGGGACGGCAGTATTCAGATGAACATGCAGGAGATGGCCACCGCAGTGCTCGAGGGCGCGCCGGTCAAGGTGGCCATACTCAACAACGGTTACCTGGGGATGGTGCGCCAGTGGCAGAACCTTTTCTACAACCGGGTCTACGCGAGCACGTGTCTGGAACGGGAACATGAATGCCCGGATTTCGTCTTACTGGCGCAGGCCTTCGGGGCCAAGGGAATAAGGGTAAAGGATGCTGACCTGGTGGAGGCGGCCATCGTGGAGGCCGTCGAGACCGATGGCCCCGTGATCATCGATTTCCACGTCGAGCCGGAGGAGAACGTCTATCCCATGGTGGCGCCCGGTGCCCCTCTCTACGACATGATAGGCGACAAGCTCTACCCGGTGGAGAAGATCCACCCGGAAAAGGCCGAGGAGCCTTTCCTCTAAGGGGTGATGGAGATGAAACACACACTTTCCGTACTGGTCGAGAACAAGCCGGGGGTGCTGGCGAGGGTGGCCGAGTTGTTCGCGAGGAGAGGCTTCAATATAGAGAGCCTGGCGGTGGGCACCACGGAGAAGCCGGACATCTCGCGCATGACCATCGTGGTGGACGTGGAGGAGCACTCCCTGGAACAGGTGCGCAAACAACTGCACAAGCTCATCAACGTCATCGAGATAACGGACCTCGATCCGGATACCTCGGTGGCGCGCGAGATGGTCATGGCCAAGATAAAGGTAAACGGCGAGAACCGTTCCGAGGTCGTGGAGATAGTGAATATCTTCCGGGGAAACATAGTGGACGTCTCGCGTGAGAGCATCATCGTGGAGGTCACCGGGAACTCATCGAAGCTGAGAGCTTTCGAGGACCTGCTCGCGCCCTACGGCATCAGGGAGCTGGTGAGGACGGGCAAGGTCGCGCTGCCGCGCGGCAAATAGGGGTCAGGCCTGGTTCAGGCCTGGTTCTGGGCTTGAGCAGATGTAGAGAAGCAGGATAATTAGACAGGGAAGCTTGCCTAAAAGTATACATGGTCTCATGTGTGTGGCTCGGGCCTAAAGGCGGGTCTGAGCTCAAAGGAGGTAGAAGATGGCGGAGATATATTACGACAAAGACGCGGACCTCTCCCTTCTGGATGGGAAGACGGTGGCCGTGATCGGATATGGAAGCCAGGGGCATGCCCACGCTCTTAACCTCAACGACTCCGGGGTGAAAGTCGTCGTGGGCCTGCGAGAGAAAAGCGCTTCCCGCGCCAGGGCTCAGGAAGCCGGGCTCGAGGTCATGGGCGTGGCCGAGGCGGCCTCCGCGGGCGACCTGGTCATGATGCTGGTCCCCGACCAGGACCAGCGGCAGACGTATCTCGAAAACATCGAGCCCGGGCTGGCGGAGGGAAACGCCCTCTTCTTCGCGCACGGCTTCAATATCCATTTCAGCCAGATCGTCCCCCCGCGGAACGTCGACGTGGTCATGGTGGCTCCCAAGGGTCCGGGGCATATCGTACGGCGTGTGTACGAGGAGGGGAGCGGGGTGCCTTCGCTGGTGGCGGTGCACCAGGATTACACCGGCCGGGCGCTGGCCATCGGGCTAGCCTACGCCAGGGCCCTGGGCGCGACGCGCGCGGGCGTGATCGAGACCACCTTCGAGGAGGAGACGGAGACCGACCTTTTCGGGGAGCAGTGCGTACTCTGCGGCGGCGTCACCGAGCTTATCCGCGCCGGGTTCGATACCCTGGTCGAGGCGGGTTACCAGCCGGAGATAGCCTATTTCGAGTGCCTGCACGAGCTCAAGCTCATCGTGGATCTCATCCACGAGAGGGGCATATCCTACATGCGCTATTCTATCAGCGACACAGCGGAGTACGGAGACCTAACGCGCGGGCGCAGGATCATCAACGAGGAGACGCGCCTGGAGATGCGCCGCATCCTGGAGGAGATCGTGAGCGGAAAGTTCGCCAGCGAGTGGATACTCGAAAACCAGGCGGGGAGGCCGGCGTACAACGCCATGCGCAGGCGCGACGCCGACCATCTCATCGAGCAGGTGGGGCGCGAGTTGCGCTCCATGATGAGCTGGCTCCCGAAGCAGTAGTCGCCCGATCGCGGGGAGCTTTCAACCCGGATTTGTGATACTTTAAGGTGGCGGGGCTCCTCCCGGACCTCGCGGCCGTTGACGAAGCCGGAGATGATAACCAGGATATGGACGATAGCGGTGAAGGTTACTCCGAAAACGGGGAAACATAGAATGCGGTGAACGAGGTATTGAGGAGGTCACAGAGGAGGTCAAAGATGATCCGCAAGGAATACCTGATGACGCCGGGCCCCACGCCTATCCCGTATCAGGTGAGCCTGGTGCAGGCGGAGCCCATCATCCACCATCGTACCCCGGCCTATACCGAGCTTTTCGTGCGTATGGTGGAGGGCCTGAAGAAGGTCCTGCTGACGGAGAACGACGTGCTTACCTTCGCGGCCTCGGGAACGGGGGCCATGGAGGGAGCGGTCTCCAATTGCTTCAGCCCCGGGGACAGGGTGCTGGTGGCGGTGGGAGGAAAATTCGGGCAGCGCTTCGCGGAGATCTGCAAGGTCTATGGCCTCGAGGTGGAGGCATACGAGTACCCCTGGGACGAGGCGGTGGACCCCGGGGTCGTAGCGCGCCAGCTGGAAGAGAAACAGGACATAAAAGGCGTGTTCGTTACCCATAGCGAGACCTCCACCGGGATAGTGAACGATATAGAGTCCATCGGAAAGGTGGTCGCGGGCACTCCCGCTATCCTGGTAGTCGATTCCGTAAGCGGGGCGGGAGCCCTGGAGCTGCGCTGCGACGACTGGGATGTCGACGTCCTGGTCACGGGATCTCAGAAAGCCCTGATGACCCCGCCCGGCCTGGCGGTGGTAGCGGTCAGCCCCAAAGCCTGGGAGCTGGTGGGCGCGGCGAAGTCGCCGTCCTATTATTTCGATTTCGCGAAGACACGCAAGAAATACAACTCCGACAACCCGGAATCGCCGTATACACCGCCCGTGAGCCTGGTGAAAGCCATGTCTGAGGCCGTGGAGCTGCTGCTGGAGGAAGGGCTGGAGCAGGCCTGGGAAAGGCACCGTGTACTGGCCATGTGTACGCGGGCGGCGGTGCAGGCCATGGGCCTGGAGGTATTTCCGAAGGAACTGGACCGCGCCTACGCGGTGACGGCAGTGAAGTCGCCGGAGAGGATAAACGGCGGGGATATCGTCAAGCGCATGAACCGCGATCACGGCGTCATCATCGCGGGAGGGCAGGACCGCTTGAAAGGAAAGATATTCCGCATCGGCCACGTCGGATACTATAACTTCCTGGACATAGTGGTGGCCCTGTCCGCGCTGGAGATGACCCTGGTGGAACTGGGGTTCGAGTTCGAGCTCGGCTCCGGCGTCGCAGCGGCTGAGAATGTATACTTGGAGATGGCGTCCTCCGATAGGGGTTGAACGGTAAAACGCGGGTGTTTAAGCGGCCCGGATGGAACGCAACCCGGTAAAGCTGTGCTGGAGACAGACGCTGGCATGGCACGAGAAACAGAATAGAGGGGAGGAGAATTGGCCCGTATCCTGGTAAAGGAGAAGATCGCGGAGGCAGGTGTCGAGCTGCTGCGCAAGGATTTCGAGGTGGATCTCCTGCCCGACATGTCCAGGGAGGAGATGCTCGAGCGCCTGGGAGATTACGAAGGCCTGATAGTGCGCTCGGCCACCAGGGTGGACGCGGAAGCCATCGCCGCTGCCACGAAGATGAAGGTGATAGGGCGGGCCGGCGTCGGCGTGGACAACATCGACGTCGAGGCAGCCACCAAGCGGGGGATCATGGTCATCAACGCCCCGCAGAGCAACATCATCTCCGCCGCGGAACAGACCATGGCCCTGCTCATGGCCATGTGCCGCAACGTCCCGGAGGCGGTGCAGTCGTTGCGCGAGAAATGCTGGGAGCGGAGCAGGTTCGAGGGGGTCGAACTATACCACAAGGTGATGGGGATAGTCGGGCTGGGCCGTATCGGCACCCTGGTGGCGCATCGCTGCCAGGCCTTCGGCATGCAGGTGGTGGCCTACGACCCATACGTGTCCGAGGACAAGGGGAAGAAGCTGGGCATCGAACTGGTCCACGACCTTGACGACATGCTGAGCCAGGCGGACTTCATAACCGTCCACCTGCCCAAGACTGCCGAGACGTACCATCTTCTCGGGGAGGCGGAGTTCGCGAAGATGAAAGAGGGAGTGAGAGTGCTCAACGTGGCGCGGGGAGGCGTCGTGGACGAGGATGCCCTGTACGCGGCGTTGGAAAGAGGCCATGTCGCCGCAGCCGCCGTGGACGTGTTCGAGAGAGAGCCGGCGACGGAGTGCCCACTCATACAGCATCCCAGGGTCATAGCCACGCCGCATCTCGGCGCCTCCACCCAGGAGGCCCAGGACCGTGCCGGCACCATGATAGCGGAGTTCGTGAGCGCGGCCCTGAAAGGCGATTTCGTAGCCAACGTGGTCAACCTGCCCGTGCCGGCGGAGGTCGACGAGTCGGTGCGCCTTTTCATGCCCCTGGCTGAAAAACTCGGCCTGCTCCTTACCCACCTGGTCGAGGGCCACGTGGGCGAGATTGAGGTGGAATACCTGGGCGAACTGGCGGGTTACGAGACGGGGGTGCTCACCGTGGGCGTGCTCAAGGGCTTCTTCGAAAAAGTCGTCTTCGAGCCCGTGAACTACATCAACGCGCCCCTCTTCGCCAAGGAGCGGGGCATAGCCGTACGCGAGACCAAGTCCGAGCAGACCCGCGATTACGTGAACCTGATCATGGTACGCGGCCGCCGCGATGGAGACGAGGTGGCGGTGGGCGGGACACTGGTGGGGCTCTCCAATGCGGAGCGTTTCGTGCACGTATACGATTACGATATAGACCTCGGCCCCTCGCAATACATGGCCTTTTTCCGCTACGCGGACATCCCGGGGATGATCGGGAAAGTGGGGACCGTCCTGGGAGACAGCGGCATCAACATCGCGCACATGCAGGTAGGCAGGCGCAAGATAGGAGGGGAAGCGGTGATGGGCATCAACGTGGATATACCCATCCCCGAAGAGGTGATGGAGGAGATCAGGGACATCCCGGACGTAAAAGACAGCAAGTTCATCACCCTGTGGTAGAGGTTTTAATGCTGCGAGGCAGTATAATCAGGGAAAAGGCGCGGTAGAAGCCCTGGTCGGAAAGGTAAGGCCGCCGCGAGCCGGCGGAATGGATAGAAGGCATGATCGCGCCGGGCGGTAAGGGATCAGACGGAAAGGAAAGACCGATGACGCAGAGGATATATATCTTCGACACCACGCTGCGGGACGGCGAGCAGGCACCGGGGATCAGCCTGAACCAGAGGGAGAAAGTGGAGATCGCGGAGCAGCTGGCACGCCTCGAGGTCGACGTCATCGAGGCCGGGTTCCCCGTCTCCAGCCCGTCCGACTTCGAGGCGGTAAAATCCATCGCCAAGAACGTCAAGGGCCCGACTATCTGCGCCCTGGCCCGCACCGACCGCAACGACATCGATTGGGCCTGGGAGGCCCTGATGTTCGCGGAGCGGCCACTCATACATACTTTCGTGTCCACCTCCGATTACCACTTGAAGTACCAGCTCAAGAAGAGCCCCAAGCAGGTTCTGGATATGGCCCGGGATGCGGTGGCCTACGCGCGCAAGTACGTGGAGAACGTGGAGTTCTCGGCTATGGACGCCACCCGCTCCGACCCCAAGTTCCTTTACGAGGTGTACGCAGCGGCCATCAAGGCCGGGGCCACGGTGATAAACGTGCCCGATACGGTGGGGTACGCCGTCCCAGACGAGTTCGCCGAGTTGGTAAGGGGAATCATCGAAAACGTGCCGGGGGCCGAGGACGTTATCGTGAGCGTGCACTGCCACAACGATCTGGGACTGGCGGTTGCCAACTCCGTGGCCGCGGCCCGGGTGGGCGCCCGCCAGATCGAGTGTGCCATCAACGGCCTCGGGGAGCGCGCCGGCAACTGCTCCCTGGAGGAAGTCGTGATGATTATCAACACCCGCAAGGACGCTACCGACATGACCACGGGCGTCAATACGCGCGAGATATACCAGGCCTCGCGGCTGGTTTCCATGCTCACCGGCTACAGCGTGCAGCCGAACAAGGCGGTGGTGGGAGACAACGCTTTCTCGCACGAGTCAGGAATTCATCAGGACGGGATGCTCAAGAACCGCGAGACCTACGAGATCATGCAGCCCGAGGATGTAGGCCTGGTCGAGTCGGAGATCTATCTCGGCAAGCATTCAGGCAGGCATGCGCTGAAGGCCAAGCTGGAGGAGATGGGATTCTACCTGGACGACAAGGGCCTGGAGCGGGCTTTTATCCGCTTTAAGGAGCTGGCGGGCAAGAAAAAAGAGGTCGCGGTCAAGGACCTGGAGGCCATCGCCCTGGACGAGATCCGCACCCTGGAGGAGTTGTTCCAGCTCGACTACATGCAGTCCTCTTCCGGCACCGGCGCTATCCCCATCGCGGCGGTGAAGCTGTCGCGAGAGGGCAAGGGCTATGAAGCCACCTCAACCGGAGACGGGCAGGTCGATGCCGTGTGCAGGGCTATCCTCAAGGCCACCAAGATCAGGGCCAAGCTCAAGGCCTACCAGGTCCAGGCCATCACCAGGGGCCTGGACGCCATGGGGGACGTCACCGTCAAGCTGGATATCGAGGGGGACGAGGTGGTGGGAAGGGGCGTCAGCCCCGACATCATCGAGGCCAGTGCCCGCGCCTATATAAATGCCATAAACCGTGCCGTTCAGAAAGGCCTGATGGAGAAGAAAAAGCTGGCGCGCCAGGCCAGGTCATCGAGTGCCGCCAAGAAATCCGCTTCCAAGAAGCCCACTTCCAAAAAGCCCGCAGCCAGGAAAAGCGCGGCCGGGAAGACCAAGAAATAATCCTCTTGCGGGTGAGACCACATGGGACAGACGATCACCGAGAAGATACTGGCATGGCATGCCGGGCGCGATGAGGTGAGGCCGGGAGAGCTGGTGAGCGCGCGCGTGGACCTCGCCCTGGCCAACGACATCACCGCTCCCCTGGCCATAGAGGCGTTTCGCGCCATGGGGGCGGAGCGGGTATTCGACTCTGCCAGGGTGGCGCTGGTGCCGGATCACTTCGCCCCCGCACGCGATATCCTTGCCGCAGAGAACTGCGCCCTGATCAGGAAGTTCGCGGGGGAACAAGGCCTGGAGCATTACTTCGAGGTGGGCAGGGTAGGTATCGAACACGTGCTTCTGCCCGAGCAGGGACTGGTGCTTCCGGGCGAACTCATAGTGGGTGCCGATTCGCATACCTGCACCTATGGCGCCCTGGGGGCCTTTTCCACGGGAATGGGCTCGACCGACCTGGCCATGGCCATGGCCCTGGGAGAGGTCTGGCTGAGGGTGCCGGAGAGCATGCGCTTCGAATATACCGGGACGCTCATGCCCTGGGTGGGGGGAAAAGACCTCATACTTCATACCATCGGCAGCATCGGGGTGGACGGCGCCCGCTACCGCGCCATGGAATTCCGCGGCCCGGCCGTGGACGCGCTTTCCATGGAGGGCAGGTTCACCATGGCCAACATGGCGGTGGAGGCGGGGGCCAAGAACGGCATCTTCGCCGTGGACGGCAAGACCCGGGAGTGGCTCGAGGGCAGGGCGGAGCGTGAGTACCGGGTATTCGAGAGTGACCCCGACGCGGAGTATGCGCAGGAACTGAGCTTCGACGTAAGCGAGCTGGAACCGCAGGTGGCATTCCCGCACCTGCCCTCGAACGTACGACCCGTTTCGAAGGCGGGGGATATCAGGATAGACCAGGTGGTCATAGGATCCTGCACCAACGGCTGGCTGGAGGACATGGAGATCGCCGCCGGCATCCTGGAGGGCAGGGAGGTGCACCCCGACGTGAGGGCCATCGTCTTCCCGGGGACACCGAAGATAAAACTGGAGATGATCCGCCGCGGATGGATGGAGACGTTTATCCGGGCCGGGGCGGCGGTGAGCACCCCCACCTGCGGGCCTTGCCTGGGAGGGCACATGGGGGTCATCGCCGCGGGAGAGAGAGCGGTGTCCACCACCAACCGCAACTTTGTGGGCCGCATGGGCCACAAAGAGGGAGAGATATACCTGGTCGGACCGGCGGTGGCCGCGGCTTCCGCTGTGACCGGCAGGATAACCGATCCCAGGGAGTTGATGGGGGATGAGTAACATGCGGCTGGAGGGAAAGGCCTGGCGCTACGGCCGCGACGTCGATACCGACGTGATCATCCCCGCTCGCTACCTGGCCTTGACGGACCCCATAGAACTGGGGGCCCATTGCATGGAGGACCTGGACCCGGATTTCGCAGCGCGCGTGAACGAAGGGGACTTCATCGTGGCGGAGGAGAACTTCGGATCCGGTTCCTCGCGGGAGCACGCTCCCCTGGCCATCAGGGGATGCGGGGTCTCCTGCGTGATCGCCTCATCTTTCGCCAGGATCTTCTACCGCAACGCCATCAACGTGGGCCTGCCCATCCTGGAATGCCCACAGGCCGTGGAGGATATAAGAAAAGGAGACCGCCTTCGTGTGGACCTGGAGATGGGCAGGGTGGAAAACCTTTCGACCGGGAACGTATTCGAGGCGCAACCATTTCCCGCCTTCATGCGGGAGATCATCTCTGCAGGCGGCCTGACCGGTTACGTTAGGGATCGCCTGCTCTCGCAGACATAGGGCAAGGAGTCGTGATATGCACAAGATAGCGGTGATTCCCGGCGACGGTACAGGCCCCGAGGTAGTCAGGGAAGGCATGAAGGTGCTGGAGGCGGTGGCGGGGAAAGAAGGCTTCGACTTCGAGAGCACGTATCTCGACTACGGGGGCGACCGCTACCTCGCGACCGGGGTGGTGTTGAGCGACGAGGAGGTCGAGGGACTGCGTGATTTCGACGCCATCTTCCTGGGCGCCGTCGGCCATCCCGACGTGAAGCCAGGCATCCTGGAACAGGGTATGCTGCTGCGCATACGCTTCGCCCTGGACCAGTACATCAACCTGCGCCCGGTTAAGCTGTATCCCGGCGTGGATTGCCCGCTCAAAGACAAGGGACCCGAAGATATAGATTTCGTGGTGGTACGCGAGAATACCGAGGGCCTCTACGCCGGCACGGGCGGCTTTCTGCGCAAGGGCACGCCGGACGAGGTGGCGGTGCAGGAGAGCGTGAACACGCGCAAGGGGGTGGAGCGCTGCCTGCGCTTCGCCTACGATTACTGCCGCCGCCGCGACCGGGAGCGCAAACTCACCCTGTGCGGCAAGACAAACGTGCTGACCTACGCCTGGGACCTGTGGGAGCGCACGTTCAACGAGATGGCTTCCCGATACACGGACATCTCCACAGAATACGCACACGTGGATGCCATCTGCATGTGGTTCGTGAAGAACCCGGAGTGGTTCGACGTGGTGGTCACCGACAACATGTTCGGAGACATCATCACCGACCTGGGCGCCATGATACAGGGAGGCATGGGCATCGCGGCGGGAGGAAACATCAACCCCGAGGGGACATCCATGTTCGAGCCCATCGGAGGCTCCGCTCCCAAGTACACGGGAAAGAACGCCATCAACCCCCTGGCGGCCATCTGCGCCGTGCAGATGATGCTGGACCACCTGGAGGAGAGGGGGGCTGCGGCACGTATCGAAAGAGCCGTGATGCGGGTGTGCTCCGAGGATCTGGAGTCCATGTCGGCGGGTAAGATGGGGAAGAGCACTTCAGAGGTGGGGGATCTTGTCGTAAAATACATCAGAGAGCAATAACGGGAGGTTGCGCCGCAGGGCGCCGCGTTTGCGTAACAAGTGGTGGAAGGAGATCAGATGCCGATTCCGGAGGTCGAAAAGATATGGATGGACGGGGAACTGGTTGACTGGGCGGAGGCCAAGATCCACGTCCTCACGCATACCCTGCATTACGGCTCGGGGGTTTTCGAGGGTATACGCGCCTACGAGACCCCGCGCGGGGCGGCCGTGTTCCGCCTCTTGGATCACATCAAGAGGCTGTATCGTTCAGCGTCCATCTACCATATGCCCATTCCTTATACACCCGAGGAACTCGTCGAGGCCACCAAGACGGTCATCCGGGCCAACGGGCTCAAAAGCTGCTATATCCGGCCTATCGCCATCCGAGGTTACGGCGAGATGGGGCTGCACCCGCTGTCTTGCCCGGTGAACGTGGCCATAGCGGTGTGGCCGTGGGGGACCTACCTCGGCGAGGAGGGGATCAAGAACGGCGTGCGGGCGAAGGTGTCTTCATTCCGGCGCAACGAGTCCAACTCCATCCCCACCGCGGCCAAAGCCACCGGTCAGTACCTCAACAGCATCCTGGCCAAGATGGAGGTCGTGGATGCGGGATACGACGAGGCCATACTTCTGAACATGCACGGCCACGTGGCGGATGGTTCGGGCGAGAATATCTTCGTGGTGCGCAGTGGGGTCCTGCTCACCCCGCCCACAACGTCGGGTGCCCTGGAGGGCATAACCCGAGACTCGATCATGCGCATAGCTGAGGATTCCGACATTCCGTGCCGGGAGAAAGACCTGGCACGAACCGATCTCTACACCGCCGACGAGGCCTTTTTCTCGGGCACCGCGGCGGAAGTGGTCCCCATCCGCGAAGTTGACGACCGCGTGATCGGCGACCCCGGCCCCATAACCAGGCGTATCCAGGACAAGTTCTTCGAGATCGTAAAAGGACAGAGCAAGGAGTACGAGAACTGGCTGGACTACGTGGAATAGACGCCGCATAAACATGAAGTGATCGCATTCCCTGGAGGTCTGCAGTTGAACGAGGAAAAGATAAAACTCTACGATACAACCCTGCGCGACGGCGCCCAGATGGAAGGGGTGTCGCTCTCGGTGGAGGACAAGATAAAGATACTGCGCCGCCTGGACGAGTTCGGCTTCCACTACGTGGAGTGTGGATACCCCGGCTCCAACCCCAAGGACGCGGAGTTCTTCAGCCGCCTGCCGGAGGTGGAATTGAGAAGCGTGGTCCCCGTGGCCTTCGGATCAACGCGCAAGGCGATGATAGGGACGGAAAAGGACCGGGGCCTGGAGGAACTGCTGCGGGCGGAAACGCGCGCGGTATGCGTTTTCGGTAAGACCTGGGAACTGCACGTGCGCACCGCATTGCGCACCCAGCTGGACGAGAACCTCTTCATGATCGCGGATTCGGTGGATTTCATGAAACGGCACGGCCGCGAGGTCATATACGACGCCGAGCATTTCTTCGACGCCTACAAGAACAACCCGCGCTACGCCATGGAGACGGTGAAGGCGGCGGTGGAGGCGGGGGCGGACTGGATTTGTCTCTGCGACACCAACGGCGGCACCCTTCCCTGCGAGGTGCGGGAGATCATGAACGAGATAGGCGGCGTGATCGGCGTTCCGCTGGGGATGCACGCCCACAACGACGGCGAATGCGCCGTCGCCAACAGCCTGGTGGCGGTGGAGGAGGGAGCCACCATGGTGCAGGGGACCATCAACGGCTACGGCGAGAGATGCGGCAACGCCAACCTGTGTTCCATCATCCCCGCCCTGGTGCTGAAGATGGACACGCCGGTGGTGCCGGCGGAGAGCCTGGCCGGCCTGACCGAGCTCTCGCGTTTCGTGAGCGAGATAGTGAACATAAAGCCCGATTCCCATCAGTCCTACGTGGGCAGCAAAGCCTTTGCGCACAAAGGAGGGATGCACGTCAGCGCGGTGACGCGCGAGTCCGAGACCTACGAGCACATCAAGCCGGAACTGGTGGGAAACGTGCAGCACATAGAGGTCTCCGAGCTTTCCGGCAAGAGCACCATCATCGTCAAGGGCAAGGAGCTGGGGCGCGACCTCGCCCAGAGCCCGGAGAAGGTGCAGGAGATACTGGATGCCATCAAGGAGATGGAGCACCGGGGCTATCACTTCGAGGCGGCCGACGGTTCCTTCGAACTGCTCATGCGGCGACACCTGGGCATGCACAAGATATTCTTCCGCCTGGAGAGCTTCCGGGTGATCATGGAGAAAAGAGAGGACGGCAAGGTGGTCACCGAGGCCACCATCAAGGTACACGTGCGCGGCAAGAGGATCATCGCCACCGCGGAGGGCAACGGACCGGTGAACGCCCTGGACGCCGCCCTGCGCCTGGCCATCGGCAGGGCTTATCCCGAGCTGGACGACATCGACCTCGACGACTACAAGGTGCTCATCCTCAACCCAGAGAAGGCCACCGCCGCCGTCACCCGCGTGCTCATCGAGAGCGGCGACGGCGAGAAGAGTTGGGGGACCATAGGCCTCTCGGAGAACATCATCGAGGCCTCCTGGCAGGCCCTGGTGGATTCCATCGAATACGGCCTCCTGCACAGGAAAGCCCAACCCGAAAAGTAAAAGGGGTCAGGTCTTGTTTTTTGCATACCCGGGTATGTTTATGATTTACATTTTTATCAGGCCTGCTGGAAAGCACTCAAAATACCAGATAATGGGTTATCAAAACAGAAAGAACAAGACCTGACCCCGCTGGAGGGAGGCAGAGATGAAACTGGCGAGATATGTCTGTGGTAAACGTGAATGCTACGGGGTGCTGGAAAGAGATGTCCTGCACGAGCTGGAGGGGACGCCATTCGCAGGTATCGAGAGGAACGGGCGCACCTGCAGACTCGAGGACGTGGAACTCATGGCGCCCGTATCTCCCCAGAAGATCGTGGCCGTGGGCCTCAACTACCGCGACCACGCCGCGGAGTTCGGCCTGGAACTGCCAGAGGACCCGGTGCTGTTCATGAAGCCGCCCTCTTCCCTGCTGGCGCACGGAGGGGCCATCGTCTATCCGGAGATGAGCAGGCGGGTCGATTACGAAGCGGAGCTGGTGCTGGTATGCGGAAGGGAATGCCGCAACATCTCTCCGGAGCAGGCTCCTTCATACGTCCTCGGCTACACCTGCGGCAACGATGTCACCGCCCGCGACCTGCAGGCCAAGGACGGGCAGTGGACACGCGCCAAGAGCTTCGACACCTTCTGCCCCCTGGGGCCCTTCATAGACACCGACATCGACCCCGCGGACCTGGCCATCGAACTCAGGCTGAACGGCGAGGTGCGCCAGTCATCCAGCACCGCTAAAATGGCCTTCAGTCCGGCAGAACTCCTGAGCTTCGTATCCCGTATAATGACCGTTCTGCCCGGCGACGTGATCATGACCGGCACCCCCTCCGGGGTGGGGGAGATGTTCCCCGGCGACACCGTCGAAGTCGTCATCACCGGACTCGACGTTCTCCGGAACACGGTCGTTTCGCCGTAGGCAGCCCCGTTTACCTACCCAGAACAATCCTTGCCGGTCGGGGGAGGGCGATTTGATGCCCGACCTCGGACCGCGTGTAGATAACAATGTTGCCACAGCTCCGCATCGCCGAAAACAAAGTTGGAAGTTGCTATTACGGTATAAATGATCGAGCAGGCAAGAAACGGGATCTTCTTTCCGATATATAGAGCGCCGTGTGAGATGGCGTTAAGGAACGATATGGTACCAGACTACAAGCGCGCGATAAGGCTGGCCCTGGAGGAAAAACGTCTCTGGATCGCGGGGCTGCTGACGGCCCTGGCCTTCTCCGAGGCGTGGTGGATCGTATTCGGCTGGGGGCCGGAGTACCTGGGCGAGAGATGGGAGAGGGCGGTCGGGGACCTGGTGGGTGATGCGGCCGCCTTTGCGGCCTTCGTGCTGGCGGCGCTGGCCGCCTTCGCGGTCCTGAAGGCCGCAGGCTACCTTGGGGAGATGGTCCTGGTGCGCCAGGTGGCGGACGCGGAGAAAGGCGGCATAAGCTCTTTCGTGGAGGCCTTCTCCTCATCGCGCCACATGTACCTTCCTTTCGCCGTCACCCTGCTGCCCTGGGACGCGTTGCGCATCGCCCTCATCTACCTTCCCTCCCTGATCATCATCCTGTGGGACAGGTGGGACCCCCAACTCGACCACATCTTCCTCTACCTGCTGGCCATGTCGTTGTGGGTCTCGGCACTGCTGGCCGCGAGCGTTTTCGCGGGGATAACCGCTGCCCTGGCGGCACGCTACAGCCTGCTGGGAGAAAAAGGAGTACCGGAAGCATGGCGTGGGGGCTGGAGGCTGCTGCGAGAGAACGCAGGCAGGTGCCTGGCGGTATGGATGCAGGTACTTTTGGCGGATATAACCTTCGTGGTCATCGCGTGGCCGCTCTCTGCCCTGGTTCCCTGGACCGCGGGTCAGATAGCGGACCCCATAGGGTTTGCTCCCGCGCGCTGGCTTATCCATCTCCTGTCCATCGCATTACTGGCTGGAAGCCTTGTAATCATGCAGACCGCCGTGCAGTGCTACAGGTCGTCCTTGTGGACGCTTACTTTCCTGGGGCTGAAGGAGGATCCATAATCCCCCAAGAGCGGTACGAGTTTGTTGCCCAGCCCTATTCATGAAGGCCCCTCAATAAGGTCGTCTAAGACCAAGGAGGACATGCTCCTCACCTATTGCCCGGGATCCTTGCTGATATCTCCGGTGTGAAGAAATTCTATCCGACCGGCATGAATATTTATCATATAATAGAGATGGTCCAACTTGCTATCGGAGGGTAGCCGGCCCACAGGCATGCCGAGATGGCTGCGAGAGGCCTCAGGGGGATGGTCAAGAGGGGGCCGCCGCAGCTTTTGCCACTACCAAGCTTACACCAGGGGAGATACTGGCGCAGGTACGTTCTAACATCGACCGGGAGGAAGTCCGGGCGAGGATCGTGGCGGATGGTCAACCGTAGAACAGGAGAGCGGCGATGAACAAGGGCGTCATTGGCAAGGAATACCCCCATGTGACCTACGAACTGACGAGGGAGATGATACTCAGGTACTCGGAGTTGGTAGAGGACCCCAATCCATACTTCAACGACCCGGAAGCCGATGTCCTGTACGCTCCTCATACCATGGTCGGTGCCTACACACTGCTCCTGGCACCCCACATAATAATGGACGAGGAGCTGGGCATGGATGTGAGCAAGAGCGTTATCCATACCCACCAGATGTATGAGTACAAGAGGCCCGCCGTGGCCGGGGACGTATTGACCATAAGGGGCAGCATAGCGGATATTCAATCGTTTGAGGATTACGAGACCATCACCTTCGAGGGGGATATTATAGACCAGGATGGTGAACAGGTGGTGGTGGCTCGTTCGACCCTAAAGATCGGATAGTGGTGATCCGCGATGAAAGCATCGGATATCAGTCCCGGCCTGGAACTGCCCCCGGTGTCGCACCTGGTCACTAAACGGAACATACTCCGGTACGGCGGAGTGGTCGGTGCGTTCAACCCCGAGCACGAGGAGGACGACTTCGCCCAGGAGGTGGGATTCGGCGAGATCTTCGCCCACGGCGTTATGCACCTCAATTACGTAACGCAGATGTTGTGCGATTTCGCAGGGCATCCGGGTAGGTTGAAGAAGCTCGAGATAGACTTCGGAGCGCCCGTCTATTCCGGCGAGGTCGTCACCGCCAGGGGTGTGGTAAGGGAAGCCATTCGGGAGGGCGACGTCTTGCGCGTCACCTGCGAGGTCTGGTCCGAGAAGCAGGACGGGACCAGGGTGACGGATAACGGCACGGCGGAGCTCGAGATAGAGGAATATCAGCCAAGGCCGTAGATGGCCGCATCTAAGGGGGTATCAGATTGAGTCTCTTATTCATCCAGAAACCGGATGGCACCTTTGGTAAGCTCCCGGTTACTCCGGAGAACACGCGGAGGTATATCGAGAGCATCCCGCTATATCGGGACGACGACGACCCTCTCTTCTGGTCGCAGGAACAGATACGGGATATGCAGAACCGCAACTTCATGCGGCAGATGGAATGGGTCTGGGATGGGCACGCCTACTACAAGCGCGTTTTCTCAGAGCAGGGCATCGAGCCGGGAGACATCAAGTCCCTGGAGGACCTGGAGAAGCTGCCCTTAACCTACAAGAAGGACTACATGGCCGATCCCGATGCCTTTAAATTGAAGCCCAGTGAGCCCACCCTGTATGACTGGGACTTCGAGATAGCCTACACCACCGGCTCGACCACCGGGATGCCCACTCCCTTCTGGAGCACCATCCACGATGCCCACGGCATATGGCAGATGCTCTTCCGGGGCATCAAGATAGGTGGCCTGCCGTCCCATGCACGGCTGATGAACCTCTTCCCCCTCGGCCCGGTTCCGCATATCGGTTTCTTCCGGGCCCGGGACATCGGCATCATGGGTGTGGGGTTCATGTCCAGCTTCGGCGCCACCGGCATGACCTACCCGGAGTTTCCCGTACACCGTTCCATGGATTACGCCATGGATGTCATCGAGAGCAGCAAGGCCCAGATATGGCTGGGCATAGCCAGCTTCATGCGCCGGCTGATCATGAAGGCGGAAGCCGAGGGACGGGATTTCTCGAGCACCCTGCACATACAGGCCCTGGGGGAGGCCTGCCCCCAGGCCATGCGGGAGGACATGAAGAGGAGGCTCCAGAACATGGGCGCGGAGGACCCCTTCGTGAGCAACTCCTATGGCTTTACAGAAATGCAGGGGGCCATGCCCGAATGCGACGATTTCAGTGGCTGTCACAACCCGGCACCGGACCTGAACTTCTTCGAGATAGTGGACGAGGAGACGGGCAAACGCCTGCAGGACGGTGAACGTGGTCTCATCTGTATCACGCATATCAACCGCCGGGGTACCGTGCTGCTGCGCTACGTCATCGGCGACCTGGGCGCCGTAACCCACGAGACCTGTCCGCACTGCGGGCGCAACGGGGTGAGGATAGTCATCGCGGTGGGAAGCACATACGCCACACGCACATCCGAGTTGGTCAACCTCAAGGGGACCCTGATCAATCCCGAGATCCTGAGGGACGAGTTGGCCAACACGGCCGGGGTCAAGGAATACCAGATCATCTTCACCAAGAAAGACCTCAACGACCCCTACTCCCCGGACGAGCTGCTGGTCAAGATCGCTCCGGAGGAGGACTTCGACAGGGAGAACCTGGAGCGGGAGATACAGACCAAGCTCATATCCGCGGTTGAGATGAGACCCAATGTGGAGTTCGTGCCCATGCAGGATATCTACGACCCCACCGTCGCCCTCAAGGCATACAGGGTCATAGATATGCGCCCCAAGGACCAGTAAAAGCCGCAGGCAAGAGAACGTACGCTTCTTTAAGCCCGGGATGCCTCGCCATCGCCGGCGACTGCAGCCTCCTGCTCCAAAATGGTATTAATATCCATATTTACCGGTAGAGGCCCCGGAAGCGGCCCGTGTACTTCTCCTGGAATGGCTGCGGAGGGGGACACGTCGGCGACCGCGCCTTAGCGCAGTCTATGCATGTGCGAGCTGTGATATCATATTCTGCGTCGCTTTAAAAATGCTCGTACGGGGAAGAGGTGTAAAGTATTGCGCCTGCGTTTCGCGCCCAGTCCGACCGGCTACCTCCACGTGGGAGGGGCCCGCACCGCTCTCTATAACTGGCTCCTCGCGCGCCAGTCCGGTGGCTCTTTCATCCTGCGCATCGAGGACACGGATATCTCCCGCTCGACCGAGGAAGCCATAGACGCCATCGTGGAAGACATGCACTGGCTGGGGCTGGGATGGGACGAAGGGCCGGAGGTGTTCGGCGACCACTGGCCCTACCGCCAGACCGGCCGGGCTTACCTGTACCTCCAGGCAGCACGAGGTCTCCTGGAGGCGGGGAAGGCCTACCGCTGCTTTTGCCTTCCCGAAGAGCTGGCGGAGCGGCGCGAGAGGGCGATCGCCGAAGGCCGGAGCCCCATGTACGACCGCCGCTGCCGCTTCATCCCTCCAGAGGAAGCGCAGCGCATGGAAAAAGAAGGCAGGCCCTTCGCCTTGCGTTTCCCCGTGCCGGAGGGTGAGACGGTGGTCAGGGACCTTATCAGGGGGGATATAACCTTCCGTAATGCCGATATAGAGGACTTCGTGCTCCTGCGCAACGACGGCACTCCCACCTATAACCTGGCGGTGGTGGTGGACGACGCGGAGATGAAGATAAGCCACGTAGTCAGGGGGGACGACCACCTTCCCAATACCCCCAAGCAGATCCTGCTCTACCATGCGCTGAACACCCCGGAGCCCGCATTCGCCCACCTGCCCATGATCGTGGGGAGGGACGGCAAGCCCCTCTCCAAGCGCCACGGCGACGTTTCGGTGGGGCGTTTCCGGGAGACGGGCTTCCTTCCCGAGGCCATGGTGAACTTCCTGGCCCTCCTGGGGTGGTCGCTGGACGATTCCACCACCATCATCGACCGCGAGGCCCTGGTCGCCAACTTCAGCCTGGAGAGGGTGGGCTCCAAGCCCGCAGTCTGGGATAACGAGAAGCTGCTGTGGATGAACTCCCAGTACATAATGGCCCTGGGAGACGAGGAGCTCACGCGGGAACTGATGCCCTTCCTGGCGCGCGATGGGCTGGTGGATGAAGGAGACGAGCAGGCATGGGAAAAGATGCTGCGCGCCGCGCCGCTCGTACGCGAGCGGATGAAGGTGCTGGCCGAAGCCGTTCCCCTGGTGGCCTTCCTCTTTCGCGAGGTAGAGGTGGAGGAGGAGGCCCGCGATCTTCTGCACGGCGAGGAGAACCAGGGCATAATCAGAGAGACCGGAAAACGCCTGCTGGAAATGAAGGGGTTCGATGCGGCGGGAATCGAAGAGGTCCTGCGCTCCATGGCGGACGATGCGGGGATAAAGGCGCGCAAGGCCTTCCAGCCTGTTCGAGCGGCCATCACGGGCAGCAAGGTGAGCCCGCCGCTCTTCGAGTCCATGGAGATACTGGGGCGAGAGAAGTGCCTGCAGCGTATCGCCCGCGCCCTGGAGTCGGGTGATTCCGGAGACTAGCGCCGCAGAAGTCCGTCGTTCCCGGCAGCTGAGAGCGCTGAGGTCTCCGGTTCGTTACGTCGTTTGCCGGTTGAAAGGCATGATCGGAGGACGAGATGCAGCTGCGCTGGTTGGGGACGGCCAGGTTCGAGTTTATAAGCGGGTCCACCTCCATACTTATTGACCCCTATTTGACCAGGAATCCCAGATCGAGACCGGTGCAGGAACTGCGACCGGAGGATTTTGCGCACGCGCAGGCGGTATTGCTTTCACACGGGCACTTCGACCATTCCTTCGACGTGCCCGCCATCGTAGAGCTTTCCGATGCCCTGGTTTTCGCCTCCCCCAGGGTCTGCGAATCTCTGGCCGCCAAGGGTGTGCTTTCAGGCAGGCTGCGGCCGAGGCAGGGAGGGGAAGGTGACAAGGTCGGGCCTTTTCGCTTTGCCGCCGTGCCCGCCAGGCACGTGACCTTCGATATACCCCTGGTGCTCTCCACGGCCTGGAGGTGCCTGCCGCACCTCTACGACCTGGCACGCGTGAGCACAACGCGTTACCCATGCGGGCAGGCGCTGGGGTGGTATGTCGAGGTGGAGGGAAAGAGGCTTTTTCACCTGGGCAGCGCCTGCCTCCCCAGTGGCCTCGATGACGAGGTGGACGCGTTCCTGGTGCCGGTGCAGGGAAGGACGGACATCTTCTCCGTGGCGGCCGACCTCGTTAGCCGAGTGGAGCCATCAATGGTCATCCCCCACCATCACGACGATTTTTATCCTCCCCTGAGCCGCTACATAGACCCGGGGGAGTTCGAGGCCGAACTGCGCAGGCGGGGATTACAGGCGCAGGTGCGCATACCCACCATCAACAGGCTGATGGAGCTGTAAGGAACGGAGTAACGCGCTCGCATGGGTTGAAAACGCTTGCCATGCCCTTCTTTCGCCGCAAAGCCGAGCATCCGTTAACGCTATGACTGGCTTCTCACGCCTTTACGCCGCCACACCCCTTCGGGGATAATGATTTGTGAAACTCATACCTTACGACCGGGAGGAGTGACATGGAGAACAAATCGTTCAGAGCGCTGGTGGCGCGGGAAGGCGAAGATAAAACCTTTACGCGCGCCATCGAGACGAAGAACATCGAGGACCTTCCAGCCGGCGAGGTGGTCATCAAGGTACATTACACCTCGGTGAACTACAAGGATGCGCTTTCCGTTTCGGGAAACCGCGGCGTCACCAGGAATTTTCCCCATACCCCCGGCATCGATGCCGCGGGGACGGTGGAGGAAGACGCGAGCGGTGAGTTCAACCCCGGCGAAGAGGTGCTGGTGACCGGTTATGACCTGGGCATGAACACCTCGGGCGGGCTTGCCGAGTACGTACGCGTACCCGCTTCCTGGGTGGTCAAGCTTCCGGCCGGGCTGACGCTGAAACAATCCATGATCTATGGCACCGCGGGGTTCACGGCCGCGCTTTCGGTGACCAGGCTGACCGGGGCGGGCGTGAAGCCGGAGGACGGCGAAGTGCTGGTCACCGGGGCCAGCGGCGGCGTGGGCAGCATCGCCATGCGTATCCTGGCAAAGATCGGATTCAGCGTGGTGGCCGCAGCCGGGCTCATGGACGAGGCGGAGTTCTCCGAGTACGAGAGGAAGCTGAAGGAACTCGGCGCCTCCCGTGTCATACCCGCAGAGGAGGTCAACGACACCTCGGGAAAGCTGATGTTCAAGGGGATATGGCCGAACGCCGTGGATACCGTGGGGGGAAACGTCCTGGCCACGGTGATCAAGTCACTGGCATACGGTGGCGCGGTTACGACCTGCGGAAACGCCGCCGGACACGAGCTGGATATAAATGTCTATCCCTTCATCCTGCGAGGCGTAAGCCTGCTGGGTGTGGATTCGGTGGAATGCCCCATGGAACCCCGCCTTAAGGTGTGGGAGAAGCTCGCGGGTGAATGGAAGCTGGACAATTTGGAGGACATGCTGAGCGAGATCACCCTCGACGAGGTGGAGGAGAGGGTACAGCTCCTGCTTAACAAGCAGTCCAAAGGCCGCACCGTGGTGAAGTTATAGCTGTAAGGCCTGGTTATTTAAAGCGGCGGGGGCTTGTGAAGCTGCGTCGAGCGGGCCAGTAGTGCTCCCGTGATACGGTCAAAGGCGCATGTATTCTGCGACATTGAGCCCCCAAGTGCCTTATGCTATCATAGCCAAGGACATTCCCTGGGGGATCGTCTAATGGTAGGACGCGAGACTCTGGATCTCGTTGTGAGGGTTCGAATCCTTCTCCCCCAGCCAGAATTAAATATCGAATGCGTGGCGCATTAGTCTAGTTGGCCTAGGACGCCGCCCTCTCAAGGCGGAGATCGTGGGTTCAAATCCCACATGCGCTACCAATATCTAGCTGGGGTTTTGCAAAATGCAGGCCCCAGCTTTATATATCTTGCTACCCATTTTGCTACCCAGAGCCCCCAGGAAGGCCGGGAGGGGGTGGTGCATGAAACCATACGCGCCAGGTAAGTTAAGGCCCTCAGCGAAGGGCTGAGGCACGGAGAGAAGGGGTTAATCATGCATATAATCAAACAGCTCAACGAACACAGGAAGGAAATCGAATTCATGGCCGAAGGAATGGCTGCCGAGATCGCGGTGAAGGATAGCGAGATCAACGCGATATTCAAAGCCGCCGGGATCGACAACGAGACGGCCGATGAAATCTATCAGCTCATTTTAGAGGTCTCAAATGAAGCCTTCGCCGTTGGCTGCCATCTGGGGTCAGCACTCTATCAGATTAGAGCAGGGTGCGATAGCCTTGTGAGGGACTACGGCGAACTGGCCGAGAAGGCGAAGGACAAAAGCAAGGGCTAAACCCCTCACCTGGAGGGGATCGCCCCTCTCAGGCGCGCTCAAGGCCCCGGTTTCGGCCGGGGTCTTCTCTATGGAATAGGGAGGAGGCCCCCGGTCCACCAGGGGCCTCCGTTATGGACCCTCTCGCCGTGAGAAGGGCGGCGAGAAGATTCTATTCGTTTAGGTCGCGGTCACCGGATCGGGCACGGTCACGGGGGCCTCGCTGGGATAACCCAGGATACCGTCCACGGAAACCGGGACCGCCACGGGGTGCCCGGTAACGTCCAGCAGAACGCGGATATACCGGCAGCTGCCGATGTATCCCACGTACTGGGTCGAGGATTCGTCAGCGTCCACGCTGTCCACCTCGAGGAATCCGCCCAGGATATCGGCGGCGGCCACGGCCGAGAAGTCGCCGTCATCGGTGGTATCGGACTCCTGGAGGACGGGCTCCACCATGTTCGTGTCCTCGGTCAGGGTGGTTATATCTCCGAAATTCACGGAGACCACCGCCCCGCTGAAGCCCGCCAGGTCCAGGATATCGGACTTGGTATCAGCTTCCACGATATCCTGCGCGTCCAGCAGGTGCACGATCCCGATGTTGTGATAGAGGTCTAGCATGGCCGATCACTCCCCGCCGCTGTCCGGGATTATACCCTCGATTATTGAGAAGTGACTGGGCTTTGAGACGGCGACGTCAGCCCGCAAATAAGCGCGGATCCAGACCTCCAGGTTTTGGAAGGCCGAGCCCGTAGTGTCTCCGGCTTCACGCGATATCTCCACGGTCAAGGCAGTTCTCATGCCGAGTAGCAGCCTGGAGAAATCGCCGATAATGGCGATGCTCGCGTTGTCCGACTCGCCCTCGACAAGGTCGCACGGGATCTGGTTGCTCGAAAGTCTCTTGAGCCGCGTCCAGCTTTCAGGAGGAAGCAAATATCTTCCTTCGCCATCCCGTAGGCTCTCCAGCCAAACCTCTTCCCGCGGGGACATGATTGCGGCGGTCGGCTGGCCGTTTGCCATGAGGATCGGCTCGCGAGCCTGGAAAAACGGCGTCACCGATTGAAGCACGGCGCCGTTGCCCGTCCCGAGCGTGATTGTATTCACGCCCTCGGTCTTCGCCAGTCCTCGCGGCTGCACAGGTGTTCCCTCGCCGAGAAGCATCGTCCTATCCAGCTCGAGCGCCAGGGCCTGTGAGATCGCGTTGGTTACGGTCTGGTCCAAGTTGCTCGCGTCCTCAATGATTTCGATGGAACATTTAACCATCGCGGCCAGCGTCTTCGCGTGCAGCCTCAGGAGGCCGAATGAGACGTCAGATGACGTGATCGGCTCGGATTCACCGCGCCAAACGGCGACGGGGTCCTGCGTGACCAGCGCTATATCGAGGGTGCTGGAATCCATCAAAAGCGTCCTAGCGCCAGCCTGGAGGCAAACGCTCTTGTTTCGGGCCAGGTCGATGATCTCCGCCGAGAGGCGCGAGGGAACAACATAACCGCCGAGCACATCATCCGCAACCTTCATCGCCCGGCGCTCAGGCTCGGCCCCGGACCAGTCACCAGTCACCGCTCCCCTGATGTAGCGCCCGAACGACAGCGGCTCGGAGAAATCGTCCCCGCCTTCCCGGCGGACGTGATCCGCGACGCGTTCCTCAGGCCTCAAGGCTCTTATCTCGCGGCCTTTCGAGTCCACAAAGCTAGGTTCATTCGTGGGGCTCGGGGGAACAGGCGCGCGGGGTGCGTCCAGGGGCTCATTCAGGTCAGCCTCGAGGGAGCGGAGGCCCTCTTCACGCTGTATATCGCCGTCCAGCCGTTTGACCTCGGCCTCCATGTCCTTGTAGCGGGACTCCTCGGAGGAGGTGAGACCGCGCCCCGCGTTCTGCGCGGTGTTGATGAGGGCTCGCATCTGTTCTATGATGCCCGCCCTTTTCCTTCTGAGTTCAAGTGGATTCATCGTCTATTTCCTTCCTGTTGTGCTCTTACGTTTACTCCGCTTGCCGTGAAGGCCCGCCTTCCGGCCTGCGGTCTCGGCCTCCTCCAGCTCCAGCGTTCGGAGGCATTTACCAGCCTAACATTTTATATTAGCATGGCCTAATGACAATCCTATATCACGTCTCCCCACGTGAAATCCGCGTCCTTGAGCTCGCGCTCGTGCTCGCGGAAAAGCAGTTTCCGACGGACCTTTTCGGCCTGGAGGGCCGCGGCCAGGGCCGCATATATTCCGGCCAGGCCCGGGCGGCCTTCTTCAGCGTGCTGGTCCCGGGCTTCGCAGAAAACTTTGAGGCCCGCGCGGATCTCAGCTTCGCTCAGCAAATGTAGCGTCTCAATCTCCATGTCATTCCCCCGTGCTGTTCCTGATTGCCGCCTCCGCCTTTAGCTTCGCCTCTTCCTCGGGCTCCAGCAGCCCGTGCTTGCGGAGGAAGCCTATTTTCGATTCACGGTCGCCGTATATGTAATCATCGCCATAACGCGGCGCCTCGAATTCCCACCAGGCGTCGGGCCTGATTCCATACGCGCATACCGCAAGCAGTTCCTCGCGGTGGAGGTTCCAGGCCGCATGCTTGAGGAAAGGCGTTTCAAAGACCGAGCCGTCAACTGCGGCGCACCCGATGAGCATTTCCATGTATTCACCAGTCGTGAGCTCGCGGCTTATCTTTTTCGAGTCTCGTTTTTTTCTCGGCATATCTCATCTCCTGATTCCGGGCGGCCGGGGTGCTCCGGCCGGAGGTTCGACGTCAAGGTCCAGCTCCCGCAGGAGCCGGGCGAAGGCCAGGCGCGAATCACGCTCGACGGCAATCTCAGGTCGTGCGCGTGGCTGGTCGAATCTGTCAAGGTAGGTCAAGCCCTCCGCGGCCAGGATCTCCCGGGCCTCCTCGCAACGGTCCCAGGCCTCAGCCGCCAGGGTGAGCAGGCGGATATGGTGATCCTCGAGGTAATAATCATTGACCACTTGCCGCCACCAGCTGCGGGTTTTTTTCGTTAAGTGTTGGGGTGCTTGCATTTTTTCACCTCATTTTTTAATTTGAACGGGGTACAGCGGAGGATAAAGAAAGCTGGGAGGCGGTATATGCCCGGGGATCGGTGGTGATGTTATGCCCACTGGTATGCCTTCACCGTTCGCCCCGGCCAGCAGGCCCTCCCACAGCTCACGCCACCTCTTGAGCTCCTGGACGTAGGCGGACGCCTCCGCTTTGTCTTTTGGTCCGCCGTCCCGCCAGGCGTGCTCATCTATCGCGTCCTTTGATGCATAACACGCATCGAATATGGTCAGTAATTCGGGGTCAAGCGGCTTTGGCATATCCTTCTCCACAGCATGAGAAAAGGCATGGCACACGTTCCTTATCTCCCGCCGCATGCGGGCCTGGTGTGCCCGGGCCGTCTCTTCAGCGGTGGGCCGCCGGTCTTCAAGGTTTAATCTGCGGCTCCAGTACTCCACCGCGCCCTTGATATCCGTGTTGAGCATTAGGGCTGTTATATCCAGCACGTCACCGCCCCGCTGGCAACCATGGCACCAGGTGCGCGCCTCCTGCGGATAGATGGTCATGCTCGGGTTAACGTCCTCATGGCCGGGGAGGAAGCACTTTATGTTGAACGGCCGGGATCGCCAGGCCGGGACGTCCGCCCCAAAGTGGGACAGACAGTCCTCGATGGTGAGCTCTTCCTTGATGCGCTCAATAAGGGTCATGGCCGCCCTCCCTCTTGCTCGCCTCGAGTCGCTTCTCCGCGCGGCGCTCGGTTGAATCACAGCGCCTGATATACTTCCCGCGCTTGATCGCCGCCCTAAACTCGGCAGGGGTCAAGGCCAGGACGGCCTTCCCGTAACGGATCAACACCACGTCTTCGGGAATATCAGCCATTTTTACCACCTTGCCTTTGAGCTGGGATTATGACGTTTCGTGACGTATGAACCGTAAATTACATAAACCTCCCTAGTAAATCCCTCATGTAGGGGTTTTATGGAAAACCCGTTTGAAACGTCATAAAACGTCATAATCGCAGTTCACCACCTCGCACCTCGAGGCCGATCCAGTAATGCGCGCTCCCGTCCCTGTATTCATCCATGCCTCGCGCAAGGAGGGCATTGGAGAGTTGTTTCCGACCGAGCACATACCTTTCCCCCGTCTCCTCGGCCCACCTGAGATAGGCCTTGCGGACCGCCGCTTTAGTCTCGCGGAGGTTGGGTCCCAGGGTGCACCGCTCCTCCAGAAAGTCGCCCAGGGGGTCACTCTCCCGGCGGTATTCCTCCGTGAGCGCCAGGACGGGCGCGGGAGGGTTGAGCCCTTCCCTTTGCCACGCGAGCGCGCCCTCCACAAGCCAGGCCAGGACCGCAGGCCCCGCCTTCTCGGGATCGGAAAGAAGCCGTTTAACGTCCGGGTCACGTTCCTCCGGAGGTATGGCAACGTTGAACGGGATCAGCAGAAGCCGCCGCCATATAGGGCTATCCGTGCCGCTGACGCGTGGCCGGTGATTGGCCACCAGCCATATGACAAACTCCGGTTTAAATTCAAATGATTCCTGGTAGAGGTGGCGGGCCGCAACACGGTCCCCGCCGGTGAGCGCGCACACGATCGACTCCGCAAATTTCTTCCCGTCTTCCACTTCCTGAGATATAACCATGCGTGAACCGGCCAACCTCGCTATATCGTGGCGCGGTCCGCCCCCGTATCTTCCCCGCTCGAGGAACGTGCTGAAGTCTGCCGTAGCCGTATAGTCCGGGCCGAGCGCCCCGGAGATCGCGGCCAGAATCGTTCCCTTCCCCGCCCCCGGAGGGCCGTAGACAAACGGTAGTCGTTCTTCGCAGGGATCCCCGCAGATCGAGTATCCGGCCGCGCGCTTAAAAAAACCGCGCACCTCGAGATCCGGCAGGACGCGCTCCAGGAAGGAACCCCACAAGGGATAGCGGGCCTCAGGGTCATATTCCACCGGCGCCATGGTAGTAATCATGTCCTCCCGCTTGTGGGGGAGGAGTTCGCCCGTCTTGAGGTCGATGGTCCCGTTAAGCACGTTCAGCCTGTAGGCCGCCTGGTCAAACCTGTCCCGCGTTACGGCGAGCCCGGCCGCGTTCTCGGCCAGGGACACCATGGCGCGGATCCGGGCTTCCGCTTCACTCTTTAAAGCATGTTTCGCCAGGGCCTCCCGCTCCGGCCCCTCCGCCCGGGCCGCTTCCTCGTATATACTCCGCACCGTCTCTTCCGCCAGGCGGTAGATGGTCCCGTCCGCGTCCGCCGCCCACCGGCGGCCGTCCCAGATATACCAGCACCGCCGGGAATGGCAATACCTCACACCGTCCAGGTGTTGGCGCGCGAAGCGTTTAGCGTTGCCGAGATCGGAAAGGTGGTGCTCCTCCGGCCGCTCCCCGTTGTCCCCGAAAAGCTCCTCCGCGGTGATCTCCCCGGCCAGGAAGGCCCGCATCTTTTTGTCGTCCAGGTTATCGAGGGTCACCGTCTGCGTCCTTTCCGCCTCCGCCCGCCGCCTTCTCCCTGAGCGCCGCCTCCAGGATCTCCCGGTCAACGCGCACGGTCCGATGTCCGAGCTCAATCTTCCCCGGCAGTTCTGACCGGCTCGAGAGGCGATAAACCATGGTTTTACTCAGGTTGAGAAATGCGGCGGTCTCCTCCAGGGTCATGAAGCGGCTCACTTCTCATCGCCTCCCGATGGGAACAGGATCTCCTCCGGGGTCCCTAAAACTTCCGACATGCGGCGCTTGATTTTTGGGTAAGGCCTGTATGTGCCGGTCTCGATCAGGCTCACCAGCTGGCGGGAGACCCCGAGAATCCGGGCCAGGTGGTCTTGAGTCAGACCCAGTTCCTTCCGGCGTTCCGCTACTTGCACTTTTCAACACCTCCCGCTATAATCGCTATTAGAATCTAAAGAGATAGTATCACGTAAACATAAGCGTACAGAAAGGGTAACATGGACCGGGAAGGGCTCAAGGGCAACATAGAGGCGGAGATGGGCCAGGAGATCACGGAGGACTATCTCGATCACCTCATATCGCAAGCCTTAATGGCTGATGATGTATGGGAGCTCGGGAATTTCACGGAGGATGATCTCGAGAACATTCTCACATGCTGGTATAACCTGCCTCATCCCGGCTCGAGCCCGGGCAGGCCACGCCGAGAAAAGATTACCGAGACCGCCCCGGCCCCGGCGGGGAGGAAGGCGCTATATGAGAATCAGCGCAAGGCCCGCCTATGGGATAAGAACATAAAGAGCATACGCGCCGAGTTCTTAGGCCAGGAGGAACCGCTCACGAAGAAGAAGGCCGAGAAGTGGAGGCGCGCCCACCAGGCGGAGGAGTTCACATACCGCCTCGAGGTCATCGTTTCGAAAGACACCCTGGAGAAGATCCTCAAGATGGAGGATATCCTCGTAGCCTCCAGGAAGGAAGAGACCTTCTTCGAGCTCGGCATACAGTCGGGAGATTGCGACCTTTCACGCTTCAAGCTGAGATGCCAGGCGTTAACCGAGAAGTTAGGTTTTCCCCTCGAGGAGACAATGCGCCTGGTGCTCTTCGGGGAGGTCCCGGAGGCGCTGGCCTGGATGACGATTAGCGCCTCATCCTATGGGGTCCCCGGCATGTCTTCCGCGGGCTTCAAGATAAGCGGAGATCTCCGCGAGACACCGCATGAAGTATCGCGCCTATACCGAGAGAGGCGAAGGGCTTTTCTCGAGCACTTAGGGGAACGCCTCCAGCTATACCCGCCCCAGGAGAGGAAGTTCAAGACCGAGCTCTTGTTGTCGTTCGCGAAGGAAACGCAAGATTTGACGTGGGAGGAACGTCTCGAGACCTGGAATGAGAGGTTCCCCGAATACGCCTATAAAACGGAGGCGTCCATGCGCGTCGCTCACTCGAAGGCAAAGGGGAAGAAGGGGGGTCCAGGTGGCCACGATAAAGAAACGCGCTGAGAAGTATTACGTTGTTTATTACTTCGACGGCAAGAAACGCTGGAGGGTAGCGGGGAGAAGAGAGATCGACGCAAAGCGCCTCAAGTCGAAGATCGAGAAGGGCATATATGAAGGCACTCACCGCGAGAAGGAAAATATAACCTTCGCGGAGCTCGCGGATAAATGGCTCGAGATAAAAAAAGCGGAGGTCCGCCCCAAGACCCAGGCCACCTATAAGGCCCACGTCGAAAGGCTTAAAAGGCACTTCGGGGATATGAAGATCAAGTCCATCGGCCCGGAAGAGGTGGAGGGGTTCGCGGCGAAGCTCCCCAAGATGAAATACAAGGCGGGGAAGAAAAGCAAGGAGAAGGCCAAGACCATAACGCCGGCCACCGCCTCCCGCTGCCTTACTCTCCTCAAGGCCATAATGGAAAAGGCGGTGCAATGGGGATATATCGGCGCGAATCCGGCCGCTTATGTGAAGAAACCCAGGGCTGCCAGGGCTGAGGTGGAATACCTCGAGCCGGAGGAGGTAAAGCGCTTGCTCCAGGCCGCCGGGACGCTTGATGAGGTATGGGGTAGCAAGGGCCACAAGCGGGATTATATAACCTGCCGCAAGGCCCTTCTCATGTTCGCGGCTCTCACCGGGGCCAGGCAGTCGGAGCTCTTAGGCCTCAGGTGGGGAGATGTCGACCTGGAGGAGCGCAAGGCATATATCCGGCAGGTGCTCCAGGGCGGGGAATTCTACCCGCCCAAGTCTGAGGCCGGGCGGCGCGTGATCGACCTGCCGGGGATCCTGGTGGAGGAGCTGAAGGCCCACCAGGTCCGTCAGGCGGTGGAGCTCCCGCAGAATCCGCATGACCTCGTGTTCACGAGTGAGACGGGAAGGCCGCTTGCAAGCCGTAACGTCACTCAGCGGATCCTCGAGCCCGCCCTGAGGGTTGCGGGCCTCCGCAAGGTGGGATTCCATGCCCTCCGTCATTCTTACGTCTCCATGCTCATAGCACAAGGGGAGAACGTGAAGACGATTCAATCACTTGTGGGCCACGCCTCAGCGGGCATGACGTGGGACGTGTACGGCCACCTGTTCGAGAACGCCGGGAGGGAGGCAGTCGACCGCCTCCAAAATGCCCTGTTTGGGGAGCTGGTAAATTTTGACGCTACCCAATTTGCTACCGAGTCATGATTTTCGATGTTTTTCGGAGGTTTGCGGAGTAATGCATAATAGCAGTATAAACGGGTTATTGGCAAACATAGCCAATCATGGAAAACAGGCCTTTTCTGACTCTCAAGGCGGAGATCGTGGGTTCAAATCCCACATGCGCTACCAGAATCTAGCTGGGGTTTTGCTAAATGCAGGCCCCAGCTTCATCTTCTAAAGGCCGAAAAATCCCGCAAATATACCGCAAGGCAGACTGACAGGGCATAAAGCGCTCATTCTTCCTGGTGGCTCTCAGCGGGTTTGAGGGGCATTATGTCCCTATCGTCGCTGCATTTCTTTCCTGGCATCGGCAAGAGTCTGGATCATGCTTTTCATGGTTTCTATGGGCTTGGTATTAACTCACTTTCCAATTAATGCTTGATCTCTCTCCGACGGGCCTGCAGATACTTGAAAAGACAGCCGCATATGCAGTACACATCGCACGGTCAATCTTATCTGAATGTCGCTCTGTAGGTAGTCTTCCAGACTATGAACAGCGGGACTTCAAGGAGAAGAGAGAAAACTGGGGTTTGGACACACCAACCTGGCCGATGGATGGTAGAATACAGGCATCAGGAGGTGTATATGGGAAATGTCAGTTTAATAGCATTCTTCTTGAAAGATGCATGAACCAATGTGGATTATACAATTATTCAATGTGCCGATCTCCGGGATCAAATGCTTTGTGCCTTCTCCAAATTATTTATCAGATATTGCAGCATTTGAGGCAGTTATTATCGCACTTGCAGTGCCGTTGGGTTTTGAAATTGTATCCCGTTTTTCCGATCGGTTTTCATCAGAGGTTGTTGCTAAGCGATTTAGCAATGAGTGGGAATTAAAGTGGTTACCGTGGTTATTGATTCCAAACATCATTTTAGCAGTAACACTAAGGTTCTTTGTTGGAGATGAGACAACGAGCTGTTTATGGAATGTCATAGCTTGGATTGTTTTTTTCGGGTTCATTCTTGTTGCACTCATGCTTGCTTTCTTTATAAGAAGGCTAAGAAAATATACGACTGATACCGAGTACATTTTGGGCAGGCTTTATGACGATGCGAAGAGAAGCCTTAAGAAATAAGAAGATTGAGAAAAAGCAACAAACATTGATCCAAGCCCTAGAGGGCATTGGAGATATTCTTGCCTTCGAAACGAGACAGAAGAATAGAAATAAACGTGTCATTAACGGATTAGGTAAATTAAAGGACTTCACACAGGAGCTTTTTGCTATTCAAAGAGAGGATCCTGAGAGATTCGAGCGTTTGGTGCTTTCTCAAGATATTCTTGATTATTATGAAGAAGAGATAGAAAAGGCACAGGTTGTATTAGCAATAAATCCAAGCAAGTATCTTGTTTCCTTTTCGACTGCAGTCAGTCAATTTATAAAGATATATGAATCTGCAAGAGAAGTTGGTAATGAAGAGATCTATAAATATTCAGCGTATCATTTAGGCTGGATGCTTTCAGATCTTTGCATGGTTCCAGGCAATAATCTGTTTGTTGAGCAATTGCTTAGAACTATAACTGGGATTACTCAAGCGGCAATTGAGGAAGACGATATTTCTCGATTTTCTGCTTCGACTGGTTGGTATATAGACGTTGTTTTTAAGCTTTATAAGAAGAATGGGGATAATTTCGACCTTTCATATCTGAGACTTTTAGACCAATACTTTTTTTCTATAGCAAGATATATAGTTACTTTAGATAGATTCGGGCTTTTCAGGAGCCTCGTTTCAAGCCTCATAGATGAGATACATATTCCTTCATACTATAGTGGCAAAGTATGGGAATACGGGCATATTATACTTCGTTCCGATTATGAAGCTGGCAATAAACTGGACAAAGAATGTAGCGTGGAAGAGCGAATAAGAGAGCTTTATAGATCACAACAGGAATTGTTCGAAAGTAAACAACTGGAGGAATGGAGTAGGAGGTTTCATGAGCTAGAGATTATATTGGAACCCTTTCTGTCGGAAGACCAGAAAATAAAATCAGCAGAACTCAAGGCGGAGATTAAGGAATATGTATATACTCAATACAAATACAATGACCTCTTAGAAAACGTTTTCGCATTAGCCGCCTTCTGCCTGCGTGAGCAAAGGCCAGAATACATAAGATTTCTCTGGGAATATAAACAACCACCTGATGCAAATGGGAAATGGGCAGGGCATGACATTGTCCCAGAATCTATTGATTCTTTGATGAGCTTCTATTTTAAGAAAGGGTTATTCGAGAGGGGAATGGATTTTTGGGACGGACACCATGGGAGCGAGATATATTATAAGAAATATTTCCTGTTACTTCTTGCGAAGATATTGCAATCGATCAGGCCAAGTCTAAAAAACGTACCAGACCAAAGTCTGGATTTCCGCTTGCCAGACTTGAATGTATATCGTTTAAGCGATATGGAGTATTCAATTGATGGTTTAATCAAGATCGCCACAGAGCTGCAACAACAAACTGATCTTTTTGAAAGCCTCGGTTTTCGTATAGATGAACTCGAGGATACTTTTTCAAAACTAATCACGTTCTTATCACTTTTGAAAGATAAGGCAAAAAAACGAATTGGCGAATTACTAAGGAGTAAAAACTTAAGTAAGGGCAAACTGCAGGAATTCAAGGATAATGTTTGGAAAAGCTTTAATGAGAATGCAGTAATGAGAAGTATTATGGAAAGTTTAGGCAAAGTAAAAGATAAGACTCACGAAGCCTATAAAGGTGCTATAAAGAGAATTGGGACACAATATGTAAGTGATAAGGCTGCATTTCTTGATGAATGGTATGTGCATTATTTAGATTGGGGCAAGAATGAGGGTAGGGCTATTGCAGCAGCAGAAGACAGTTTTATTTTACAGATACTATTCAAGTTTTGTAGGCATATTGATAACATGGATTTCTACACAGCCTTGAGTACTTTTGATGATTTTTCAGACCTAGTGGTCTTAGCATGCAATGTGGATCCAAATAATTTCTTCGATTCAGATGATAATTATGTTCCAACGTGGCAGATTGCAGGCTTCGATCCAAACGAGGATGCGTTAATATCGGGATATTATCTTAAAGATAAGAGAATACCGGTTTATAAGACGTTCTCTCGAAACATGCAAGAAACGATACTGCTGCTGAACAAGAATAGCATTGGCAACCTTGTTCAATACTCGCCTATTGACGATGAGCTGGAGCCGAAATATGAGATATTTTACATTAATGTTGAGGTCCTTTCTGAGAACGATGAATTAGTTAAGGAATACTTAAGTGATCCACCTGATTGGCTTAAGGAAATTGAGAGTGATAAGGATAGGGAGGATTATCTCAAAGAAAGAGTGATTATCCAAATATATGAGCGCTTTGAATATAGAGTTACTGAGGATATGTGCGGCCTTATTCTAACGGGAAGATTGGAGTAGCTCAACAAAGATAGGAACAATTGGTTTACAGTCGCTTCTGCCGCCTTTTCCGATTGTCTTCAATTTGAACTGCAGATAATTGCTGATGTAGGTATTAAAGACATTAATAGAATTAGTTAGCGCAACGATAAGTGTGTAAATCCATTTCCTGCCACCTTCTTGATATCCCCATTCAAGAAAGCATCCTTTAGCCTGGATACTGACTTCTTGGTCTCTCCTTCAAAGAGATGCCCGTAAACATCCAAGGTCAAGTTTGATTAGGCATGCCCCACCAGGGCCTGGATCGTCTTCACGTTCTCGCCCTGCCTGTCTGCTGATTTCGCCCTCCATACTCTGCCTCCTTAAATACCTTGGTAACATTTCGTGAGGCAACAATAGCATTTGGGTAGCAAAATCAGTGAGTCAATGCGGCGGGCGTTCCAGTTGACGTCAATCAGGGGAGCAAGATTTTCAACCTACGACTCAGACTAAAAGCCGTTCGAGAAAGAATTCAGAAGTTCTGCAGTTGGACACGAGCGCACATGCGCTACCAGAATCAAAGGCCCCGCAAGGGGCCTTTTCATAGGTCGGTTTTCTCCCACCGTGCTTCGCGACCACGGCCGTCCAGTGTTAAACGGCCATCGGCTAAAGAGCAATCTATCACCTAAGAATCAAAATACCTGCCCAAAGAAGCACGGCCAGCTCGGCAGATAGCCTATCCGGAAGAGAACTCCTCTTTGATCATCTGTATGACCTGGCTGGCCAAGCGTTCCGCTTCCTCGGCCTCGGCGGGGTCGTCGTAGAAGCGGGATGGTACCCCGCCGGGAAGGCCGTTGGGATACCGTGTGGGGATGTAATAGGCATCAAGCGATTTGGACCTTTTAACGCGGGAGAAACCCGGTTCGATTTTCTCGGCCGCCTCCACCAGCTCGGCCACTGAATGGGTCCTGAAGACATCGGGCTCCTCCAGCTTCAGATACAGGTATGCTTTCAGCGCCTTCTCCGTTGCTTGTTGGAAATGGAACAGGGCGAGGTAATACCTTTCCCTTTTGCGCAGGTCACAGGCGTCGGTGAATTCGTCAGTGGCTTGCAGGAGCCAACGTCCTGCCTCATCCTCAGGATTCCCTTTCAAATACAGGCCTGCCTTTCTCTACGACCTGATGCAGAAACCGGTTGGTCTTGAGCTCTTCGGTCAGCTCGTTGGCATTGAATACCAGGATATCGGCGGCCACGGTTAGGTCTACATTCTCATATATTATACGTGACCAATCTCTCCCCGAGCGCTCTTGCGGCATGACTACCAGGATATCCAGGTCGCTCCTGGAGTGGGTAGTCCCATCCGCAAGGGAGCCGAACAGTACAACCTTGATCGCCCCCAGGCTCTTCAGCTGTGGCAACAGGAGCTCCAGGGAGGAATGCAGCAGTTCCTTCCTTTCAATTTTCCTGCGCATTATCTTCTCTATATCCAAAGTCGTCATCTCTAACCCCCATCGTTATTCCCAATATCTACAATACCACAAGGAAGCCGTAATGAACTCAGGCCCAGCTGTGCCCGACCCACTGCTGTACTAATCCTGCCCGGTTTCAAAGACACTCTTGCACAACGATAGATAGTGACATTGTCTCGATGAGGCATTCTGCTCGGCCATGGTCCGGATCTCCCCATGGCCTCAAGGATCTTGTTGCCCAGTTCCAGGTGTTGCTTTGTCGTCCCGGCGATGGCGCCGGAGATCTCCTCCGCTTTCTTCACAAAATCGTAGATCTTCTCCAGGCTGTTGCCGCCGACCTGTACCGCATCCATTCCGGATGAGACCTCTTCCGTCCCCTTCCTGGCCGTATCTACAGCCGCAGAGGTGTTTTTCTGGATCTCCCTCACCAGGTTGGTTATAAGGTTGGTAGACTGGGTTGATTCCTCGGCCAGTTTCCGCACTTCCTCCGCCACCACCGAGAAGCCCCGCCCGTGCTCCTGGGCCTTGGCCGCTTCTATGGCCGCGTTAAGGGCCAGCAGGTTGGTCTGGTCGGCGATCTTACCTATTATATCGACGATGATCCCGATCTCACCTGACAGTTCTCCCAGGGCCCTGATGATCTCGGCCGTCTCCATGATGCTGTCCCTTACCGCCTCCATCCTCTCCACGGCGGCCAGGGCATCCTTTCTTCCCTTCTCGGCCAGACTTGATGAGGTCTGGCTCACCTCCACTCCCATATCCGCCTGGCTGGAGCTGCTCTCCAGGGCATCGTATATATCGGATGCCAGGGAATAGACATCCTCGGCCATGGCAGCTTCCCTGGAGGCGTTATCTGCTAGTTGCTGGATGACGCCGGTGAGCTGGTCCAGCGAGGCCTGCGCTTCCTCGCTGGTGGATGAGACACCCCGGGCACCATCGCTCGCTTCCACGGCCGAATGCAGGGTATCCTCGCTTAAACGATGATGACCGCTATTTCGGGAGGGATCACCGCAGCCGTGGCGATCAGCACCGCATAGAGGTAGATGAGCATCATACCGGCGTCGAAGCTGAAGAAGAAGAGAATGATCGCGGTTATTATGACGTGGAAGGTTATGAGGGGAGTAAGGGCGCCGTTGATATAGATCTTGCGGGTTAGCTTCCTGATGTCTTCTTGTCCCATATGGTGGTCCAACAAAAATTCGTAAATTTCTGCACGAAAACCAATCGGTTTATCGGTAATTCCAGGCGAAAGGTTTAATTTTGAACCACTGTTTAGCAACCCGCTGTCATGTAGGGAGCAGGACCCGCTGGACTTGGCGGAGTACAATTAGATTAGACAGGGGGATAAGGGTCGTAGTACGGCGGGTTTTTGTTCCCGGGCAGCGGTTCGTTCCAACGCATCACGGCCGATAACCCGGGGCATTGCGGTTTTGTTGAATAGGGTTCCAGTCGACAAAAGGAGGTTAAATGATGGAAGAGAGCGTGACTCTGGCCGTGACTCAACTGCAAGACGGTTCATTTCACTGGATGATTGGAACCGAAAAGGTCGAAAGCGTCACCGACCTGGAGACCGAGGGCAAGGAGAACGACAAGATATCCGCTTATCGCAAAGGCGCCGAGGCATTGAATGCCTTAATAGACACGTGGGCGGGGAAATAACCGGGTAGGGATTCAAATATCGAGGACCCTGCATTATTATGCCTGATTGTCAGAGCAGCAAGGTGCTCAGGCCTAGAAAACGGCTTGGCTGCCGCCTGCTCCCGGTTTTTCCATGCGCTGTACATGGCCCCTCTGCTGGCGATGGTGGTTGCATGCGGGAAACGGGAACATGCCGGGGACGCCGGACATAGAGTCCATGGAGGTCTTGGTCCAGGACGTGTAGGCTTGTCCGGCCCGTGATCCAGTTGATAAAAAGGGAGGTGCCGGCCTCTCGGGATCTTCACGCCTGTTCCGCTGCCACACGGGGGCCACAGGAAATAGTGGCCGAGGTAAGACGGGAAGGAAGTGGTCCACTTGCCGGGGAAGGAGGCCCCTCCTCAGCCGATCAGTATGCCGCCATCCAGGACCAAGGTCTGGCCGATAGTATAAGTCGCGTCCTCTATGAGGAAAGCCGCCGCCTTGGCGACCTCCTCCGCCGTCCCGAAACGTCGCAGGGGGATGCGTGGCAGGAGCTTTGAGCGGCGCTCTTCCGGCATCCACTCGATCATCTCCGTCTCAATATAACCCGGGGCGATGGCGTTGACCCTGATGCCGTAGCGGGCTACCTCGCGTGCCAGGCCGACGGTAAACCCGGTGACGCCCCCCCCTCGAGGAGGCGTAAAAGGTCTTTCCCGCCCCGCCGATCATGCCCAGGATGGAGGATATGTTGACCACGCAGCCGGGAACCCGGCGCTCGATCATGTTGTCGACGGCGTGCTTGGCCATGTAGATGTAGCCATAGAGGTTGACGCGCAGCGTTCTCTCCAGGTCCTTTGGCATCACCGCTTCCCGGGTTAAGGAAGGCTGGAGGGTGCCGCCCGGGGTGGTAGAATAGTGGTATCAACAGCACAGGTGGCATCTCATGGAACGGCATCGAGGCGTCCGCATGCTATCAGCGCGGCAGGCAGGGGAGAATACCGAAGGGGGAATGGGGAATGACTGACTTCAACGGGTTTTACAGTGCTATCCTGAAAAGTTTTGCGCGCTATCCGGTCATGATCTACGGCGACTGCACGATAACGTATGGGGAGTTCGACCAGCAGACCAACCGCCTGGCCCACGCCCTGCTGGAGCTGGGGATTGGGCGCGACCAGAACATCGGCATCGCGGAGTACAACACGCCCCCCTTCCTCGAGGTGACTACGGCGGCGTGGAAGATAACCGCGCGCGCCATCACCCTCAATTTCAAATTCAAGGAATGGGAGCTCAAGCACGTGATCGAGGACGCGGGGATGACCGCCGTCTTCTTCAACGAGGACCTCGCCGACCGCATGATAAACCTGCGCCCGGAACTGCCGGGGGTCAAGCACTACGTGATCATCGGAAAGCGGAAGGTCGACGGCATGCTCAACTACTCCGATCTCTTCGCAGGCAGGCCCGCCACCCACCCCGACGTGCCCTGGGATACCTTTCACAAGGATGATATAGTGGTGCTCATGTATACCGGGGGCACCACCGGTTATCCCAAGGGCGTCATCTATACCCACGACCAGGTCTTGAGCGCTCCTCTGGAGGCGATGATCAGGAACCTCGCCGGCGGGCTCAAGGACATCGCCCAGGCGCCACCCTCGGTCTTCGAGGGCCTGCAGAAGGCCGTGAAGATACCGGGGACCGCCCGCTTCGTTCCCTGGCTGCTCTCCAGGGACGCCACGCGGCGCGCGGTTTCGACGGTGGGCAAGCATGCGGGGCCCTTCATCGAGAAGTCGCCTTACTTCGTGATTCGCGCCGTCCTGGGCGTCAACGCCCTTTTGAGCGGGGGCAAGGTGAGGATGCTGCTGGCCAGCCCGATGATGCATGCCTGGGCCTACAACCACGCCATCATCGGGATGATCGGCGGCTTTACCAGCGTCCTTTTGCCTTCGAAGGCGTTCGACGTGTTGGAGATGCTGGAGACGATAGGAAAAACCCGCGCCAACGTGCTGGTCGCGGTGGGCGACGGGCAGTGCCGCCCCATGGCCGACGAACTAGACAGGGCGGAAGCCGAGGGGCGCAGGTACGACCTCAGTTCGCTGGCGGTCATCCTCACCAGCGGCATGGCGCTGTCCATAGACGTCAAGGAGCGCCTCTTTCACCACCTCCCCAAGCTGCTCATCCTGGACGTCCTGGCCTCGACCGAGGGCCATTACATCTCCATCACACCTTATACCGCAGCCGATAAGGAACTGGCCAAGACCGTTTTCAAGGTCAGCGAGACGGTGAAGGTGCTGGACGAGGAGGGGAGGGAGGTGCGTGCCGGCGAGATCGGAGAGGTGGCCGTGGCGCGGGAGCACCAGGGATCGACCGGTTACTTCCACGACGCCGAGAAGAGCGCCCGCACCTACCGCCAGGTGGGGGGCAGGACCTACATCTTCACCGGCGATATGGGCAGTGTGGACGAGCACGGCCACATCCACCTCATCGGGAGGGGGTCGGGCTGCATCAATACCGGCGGCGAGAAGGTGTTTCCCGAAGAGGTGGAGGAGGTCATCAACCAGCATCCGGCGGTGGAGCTTTCCGGCGTTACCTCCGTGCCGCACCAGCGCTGGGGGGAGGCGGTCACCGCCGTCATCCAGTTGAAGGAGGGCGCCGAGCTGGACGAGCAGGAGTTGAAATCCTTCTGCAAGGAGAAGCTCGCCGATTATAAGGCACCAAAATACGTGATCTTCGTGGACGAGCTGCCCCGCCTCATCACCGGCAAGGTGCATTACCGCGAACTGAAGAAGATGGTGGAAGAAAAATACGAGGGGACGGGGCTCGCCTGAAAACACAGGGCCGGAGCGAGCAGGCGCGCGCGCGCCTCGGAAACAAGGCCGTGAAGGGCTCGGGCTGTCCAACCCGGGGTCAGCCGCAGTTGCTGTGGGCTATTCCAGGATGATATCTGCGATCTCGGTGAAGGTGACGTAAGAGGCGAATCCCAGGTCGTTCGGGTTCTTGTTCAGGGTCATGATGACCGAGGTCCCACTCTCCGGGTCGTAGAACATGGCGCTCGAGAAGCCCGGGATGTCTCCCGGGTGGCCGAGGAAGCCCTCGTAATCCGCTATGCCCAGCCCGTACCTGCTTCCCTGCCAGGCCTCCACCGTTTGAAGCCTCTCGATTTGAACTTCCTCGCTCAAGAGGTCGCCCTCGGCCAGGGCTCTGGCCCAGACCCTGAGGTCCTCGAGGTTGGAGATCATCCCTCCAGCAGCCCAGCTCCAGGAGGGGTCTATGGCCGTGGTGATTTCCAGAAGCTCGTCCGGGTCGCCCGCCGGGTCCTCCAGCAGATCCGCAGCGAAGGCATAGCCCCGGCTGTGCTCGCCCTCTATCCCAGGGCCGTCGGGCAGAAAGGTGTTGGAAAGTCCCAGGGGTCGGGTGAAACGTTTGCTTATCTCCTCGTCGAAACTGTTCCCGGTAACCCCTTCCACGATCATGCCCAGCAGGATGTAGTTGGTGTTGGAGTAACTCCAACCCTGCCCCGGCGGAAACTCGAGATCGTGCGCGGCGGCGATGGCCACCATCTCCCCGGGTGACCATTTCCTGAGCAGGTCCTCTCCCTGTGCCTCCTGAAAAGACCGGTCTTTCGTGTAATCGAAGAGTCCGCTGGTGTGGTTGAGGAGCCTGCGCACGCTTATCTCGTTGCCGCCGGGTACGGCAGGCTGTGTTCCCAGTTCGACTAAAGTGGTATCGAGCCCCAGACGTCCCTCGTCCACCAGCTGCAGGACGGCGGTGGCGGTGAAGGTCTTGCTTATGCTCCCTATGCGGAACAGGAGGGAGGTATCCATGGGGCCATCTCCCTCCACGTCGGACAATCCCAGGGCCGCCACCCAGGAACCCTCGCCCGGGATCTCCACGGCTACTATGGCCCCCGGGATGCCGTTATCCGCCATGACCTCCTCCACCTGCTCCTCGATCCGCCGCTGCAACCCGGCGTCGAGAGGGCTATCCTGTACCGGCTGGCCTCCCGGTCCGCCACAGGAGGCACAGAAGAGGAGAAAGGCGGCGAGGAGGGATATCAAGGCGCTTATGAAAACGGCCCGGATCCTTATGCTGCCGGCAATCTGCCTCATGTAGCGGACGGCTGTCTCTGCGCGCATCGATCTCCTATCACCCTTGCCGCCGCAGGCCTTTGCGCAGGCCCACGTGTACTCCCTGGCTGGCGATTGAGCGGTTGTCTCTTTCCTGCGTGTTTATCGGCCTCTGGCCCGGATACGTTGAGCCAATCGCTTACCAGTAATTACCAAATATGCAGGCAGCTTAAAGAATACACGCTCAAGAGTCGATGCAAATGCAAAGCCAACATATACAGGAGGTGTATGCCCGATGTATCGTCAAAGAGCGCTGTTCCCCATCCTCGCGTTACTGGCCTTCTTGCTCGTAGCACCCCTTATTTTCATCCCGGGCTGCGGTGAAGAGACGCAGAAGAAAGAGTTGACCCTCGTAGACCCGAGTATGGCTGCGGTGGAGGATATACCCGACGAGAAGAAGCTTACCTATGATGACGTGCTCTATACGGAATACGTGGCGGAGATGGCCTTCTCGCCCGACGGCTCGCTGCTCGCGTGGAGCAAGGATTTCTGCGAAGAGGGGATGATGACGCGCGCCAACAACGTCTTCCTGACTGACCTTGATGCAGGCACGACCGCGCAGCTCACATCGTTCGAGGGAGCCGCGATCGGCGTACTCAAATGGTCCCCCGACGGCGAGAGGATATCTTTTATAAGCGATGCCGTTGCCCCCGGCGCAACTGGCGGAGGGGCGGGAGCCATCCAGGTATGGGCGGTCGGGCCGGACGGGGAGGATGCAGTTCCCCTAACGGATCTCCCGCAAGGCATAGAGGAATACGGCTGGAAGGACGCGCAGACAATGCTGTATACGGCCGCGGAGGAAGCCCGGGGCGAAGGGATAGAGCCGGGGGACAACACCGTGCACGTGAGCGAGTACTGCGATGCGCCGGTGCGCCTGTTCCAGCTTGACCTGGCCACGGGGGAAACAGAGCAGATCACCAACAACGACGACCGCATAATGGCCCTATCCGTATCCCCGGATGGGAAGCATGCGTTCTACGTGAGGACGCGTTACAAGGGCTTCATGCCCGGACATACTTTCTATGCCGATGCCTCCTTCGACAACTACCTGCTCGAGCTGGAAAGCGGGGCCGAGAGGCAGGCCTTCGAGGAGATGAGGGGCACGGGAGGGGAAGCATGGTCTCCTGACTCGCAGACCCTCTATGCCGTGGACCTCTACTTCGAGGAAAACCCGTATGCCTTCAGGGCGGAAGCCCTGGCGCTGGACGTTTCCACGGGGGAGGAGAACCGCATCGACCTGGATTGGGCCAAGGGCATGGAGATGATGAGCCCCTTCGGCCTTCCCAATTCACCCATAAGGCCTACCCCTGACGGGTTCCTGGCCTTCCTCGCCGATGGCTGCAACCCCAAACTCGCCATGTATACCCGGTCAGGCGAGGGATGGGAAAAGACCGTGTTGGAGGGAGAGCACCAGGGCAACATATTCTACGCCGAGGTGTCGTCAGACGGTGGCACCATCTGCTACGACCATTCCAACGCGAGCCTGCCTCCCCAGATATATAAGGCACGGCTGCAGGATGGCGAGATCTCGGGGCCCGTGGCGGTGACCGAACTCAACCCGCATTTCGGCGAGAAAGCCTTCGCTCCCAGCGAGGCCATAACCTGGGAGGGCGCACTGGGAGATCCGGTCGAGGGCATGCTCTTCTACCCCGAGGGTTACGAGCCCGGCAACAACTACCCCCTGATGCTGGTCATTCACGGAGGGCCCTGGGAGAGCGATAAGGACCGCTGGCAGTCCTACCACTGGATCGACCCCTACCACATCCTTTCGCAGAAGGGGGCTTTCGTACTGGCCCCCAATTACCACGGCAGCACCGGATACGGAGAGAACAGCATCGATTTCGCAACTTCCATACAAGGCGGAGCCTTCTACGGCCTGGTGACGGAGGACATCGAGGACGGCATCGACAGGTTGATCGAGCTGGGCATGGTCGACGAAGGCCGCCTGGGAACCATGGGCTGGTCATGCGGCTCGATAATATCGAACGCGCTCATTGTGCAGGACCAGAGGTTCAAGGTGGCCTCCTGCGGTGCCGGCGGGGCGGAATGGGTATCCGAATGGGGCGGTTCGATGTTCGGGGACGTTTTCATAACCACCCTTTTCGGCAGCGACCCCATAGAGGACCCGGACCTGTTCAAGGACCCGGCCCAGGCTCCCTTCTACGATGCCGCCAGCGTCCAGACGCCGGTGATCATGTTCCAGCCCGCCGCCGACGTCAACGTGTCCCCCAACATGACCTGGATAACCTACCGCGGCATTCAGAAGTACGGCAACGCCCCGGTGGAGCTGTACATCTTTCCGGGAGAGGGCCATGTCCCGGTGCTGATCCCCCACCAGCGGCGCAAGCTGGTGGAGGAGCAGAAGTGGTTCGATGAGTATCTCTTCGAGTGAGGTGCTGAGAAAGGAAAGAGAAGGGCATTGACCGGCGGCTGACAACGGGCAATGCCATGCTCACGCCCCGTTTCCACATCGGGCCGGGCTCCGAAGGCCGGCGCCGGGGCGATACCTCTTCACCCAGACTCCCGGCGTATGCCGACCTTGCCGCGGGATAGTAGAATGGTGGAACCGAAAGCAGGCTCGGAGATACCTCACCCGGGGATTACAGCGACGTCTTGAGTCATGTTTCCCGGGTGCCTTCGGGTGAGTGTGGGAGATAACTCAAAGGGGGTGGGCTGGGAATGAGGAGCATAGACGAGATAACCAGGCCGAAGGAATACCTTTCGCCCGTGGACCAGGTCCTGGGAAATATGGTCAGGGAATGGGCCGAGAAGGAAGTGATCCCTCACCGCAGGCGGTTCGATGAGGATTGGAATGAGCACAAACTCATCGAGCCCGCCTTCCGCAAGCTCATGGTGGAAATGGGTATGCAGAGGGCGCCTTTCCCGGAGGACCTGGGCGGTCTCGGCATGGGCCATTCCGAATACCTGGGGGCTAATTCCTTCCGCGTGCTCGAGGAGATGGCCAGGGCGGACTCGGGCATGGCCGTATCCTACGGGGTGACCTTCTGGCCCCTGTTCATGATCTGCAACGAACCCCACGTCAACCGCCGGTTGTGCGAAGAGTTCGCGCCCCTTTTCTGCGAGACCACCGAGCCCAGTTTCGCGGCCAACGCCATGACCGAGCCCCAGGGCGGGGCGGACATAGAGAACCTCGAGCTGCTGAAGGGAAGCACCATAACGACCACGGCCACCCTGGATGGGGATGAGTGGGTGATCAGCGGGCATAAGCTCTGGCCCACCAACACCGGTGGTGTCGCGCGTCTGTTCGGGGTGGTGGCAACCACCAGGTTGGGCTCCGACGACCCCCGCGACTTCGCCTTCATCTTCGTCCCCGCCGATACCCCTGGGCTCAAGCAGGGTGAACCCTATGAGAAATCGGGCATGGCCGCTGACAAGAACAGCGATATATGGTTCGAGAAAGTAAGGGTGCCCAGTTGGTACCGCGCCTGCGGTCCTGGAGACGATTTTAAGTATTTCAAGGAGGTCATCTCTATCGGCAGCCTGGGCAGCATAGCCATGGTCTCCGGCTGCATGTTGAACGTCTACGAGACGCTCCAGGGGTTCACTTCCAGGTTGAGATTCCGCGGCAGCGCGCTGAAGGAGCATGACGCCGTCGCCGGGGTGCTCGCCGATATCGTGAGCGATATCGAGATCGTCCGCATCACGGGATACCAGTATGCGCGCATGATAGACCGGCCGGACCTTTATGGAGAGCGCTGGTCGGACGAGATCGTCGCCAAGGGCAGGGCCTATAAATACTTCGCCTGCGACCGCGCCGTCGAGGACATCGGCAAGGCCATGAACCTCATGGGGGCTTACGGGGCGGACAGGGAATGGGATATCGAGAAGCACTGGCGCGACCTGAAGATGATACAGCTCTGGATGGGCGGAAAACAGCTGTGCCAGGCGGAGACCGCACGCTGGTTCTACGGGTGCGAGACCCTATAGGCATATCTTGTTATATACGCACTTTTTTAAGATGGACGATCCACGACCAGAGGCAAACGCCGAATTGGATCTGCGGGAAAAAAAGAGGCGCAGGGTTAAAAGGGGAACATCATGATCCTGGGAAGGATACGTAAAAGGGAGGTATAGCTCGTGGACCGGAAAGACGTAAAGAGAGCGGCTGTCGTCGGCGCGGGGCTGATGGGGAACTCAATAGCCCAGACCTTTGCCGGGGCCGGCATAGAGGTAAATCTCGTTGATGTAGGGGATGAAGCTCTCGGGAGGGCCATGGGCATGATCCGCTCCAGCCTGGAGGTGATGGCGGAGTCCGGGAAAGTGCCCGGCGGCGATGTCGATGACGTCCTGAGCCGCATTCATCCCTCGACGGACCTGGAGATGTCGGCGCAAGGGGTCGATTTCGTCGTGGAGGCAGTGCCGGAGGTCCAAGAGGTGAAGAAAGAGACCTTCGCGCGCTTAGACGAGATACTTGGGGGAGAGGTGATCATCGCCAGCAATACCTCCGGCTTGGACATCTACAGCTTCGCCGAGGTCACTAAGCCGGAGAGGCTGCTCATCGCCCACTGGTTCCTCCCGCCCCACATCATACCCCTGGTTGAGGTCGTCCCCGGGCCTTCGACATCTCCCGGGGCGGTGGCCTTCACGGCGGCCCTCATGGAAAGGCTTGGCAAGGTGCCCGTGGTGATGAAGGGTTTTACCCGCGCCTTTATCGTGAACAAAATACAGAACATGATCGCGCTGGCGGTCTTCGAGCTGCTGGGCAGCGGCCTGGTCGAACCGGAGGATATCGATAAGGCGGTAAAGAACAGCCTGGGCATAAGGCTCCCCGTGGTCGGCGTGGTCCAGAGCATGGATTTCACCGGGCTCGACCTCGTACTTGACGTGATGAAGAGCTACGGGTTTGCGAACGAGTTCATCGCCGGTAAGGTCAAGGAAGGACAGCTCGGAGCCAAGACAGCGCGTGGCATATACGATTACGGCGGCCGCACGGAGGCGGAGATCCTCGCCAAGAGAGACCGCCGCTACCTGGAGATGTTGGATAACCTCGATGCTATGAACGCTTTCGAGCCCATATAAGCTCTTCAAGCGGAACCAGCCGATAAATATCCTTTCGCTATAGCACGATGGTCTTCTTGCCATGCAGGTAGTGTCCTCAGCGATAAAGGCCACTGGCTCAACAGCAATTCCTGACGAACCGGAAAGACGTGTCGTGATGGGGTGTATTAGATCAGGCTGGCGTCTATCAGGTACCATCCGATCAACCTTCTTCGACATAACCCGGGGCGATGGCATTAATACCTGTTACGTAACGGACTACATGTTTAAAAGACAAAACGGGGGGAACCATGGTGCTTTAAGGGGATAAACACGAGAACGCCCACACCAGCCAGACAGGTTTCATTGCCGGTTAGAGGCAATGGGAAAGCGAGAGATTCTGGGGGTGTAGGGAAATGAGAAGATCCAGGTCGAGAAAGTCCTTAGTTGCGGTCACGCTGCTGCTGGTCGCCATCTTCGCCATGATGGCGAACCCTCTCTACGATTCGGGGACGACGGCCTCAGCTGTGGAGGGCAGCGAGATAGAGCGTCCCACGGACACGAGAGTGAGCCAGGAACAGAGGCAGGCCGCTGCGGACCGCGCTAAAGCCGCCGGTCTCGAGACCGGGCCGGATTACACGGCGGCGGCAACCGCGAACGACATCGGGCCGGGCGATACGCCCGACTATTTTGGTATGCCCAACTATGCCAACAGCCCGCTTCCGGAGGTCATTTATACGCCTCCAGAGCCCGTGACGCCCATTACCTCCACCGTTTTCTTTTTCGCCGAGGGCACCTGCCGCCCCGACTTCGACCCCTACATCTGCATCCAGAACCCGGGCGGAACGCCTGCCGACGTGACCATCACCTATATGAAGGGAGACGCCACCACGGCTACCGAGGCCCTGGCGGTCCCGGCGAACTCCCGGGCGACGGTACTTCCCCGCGCAACCCTGGGGACCGGCGATGACGTGGCCCACGACTTCAGCGCCAAGGTGGAGTGCACCAACGGCCAGCAGATAATGGCAGAACGGCCCATGTACTTCAACTACAACGGTATGTGGAACGGCGGACACGACGTGGTGGGGGCAACGGCCTCGGCCACCGTTTTCTTTTTCGCCGAGGGCACCTGCCGCCCCAACTTCGACCCCTACATCTGCATCCAGAACCCGGGCGCAACGGCTGCCGACGTGACCATCACCTACATGAAGGGAGACGCCGCCACGGCCACCGAGACCCTGGCGGTCCCGGCGAACTCCCGGGCGACGGTACTTCCCCGCAACACCCTGGGGACCGGCGATGACGTGGCGCACGATTTCAGCGCCAAGGTGGAGTGCACCAACGGCCAGCAGATAATCGCCGAACGGCCCATGTACTTCAACTACAACGGCGTCTGGAACGGCGGGCACGACGTGGGGGGGGGCACCGAAACCGGGACCGCTTTCTTTTTCGCCGAGGGCACATGCCGCCCCGACTTCGACCCCTACATCTGCATCCAGAACCCCAGCGCCCTGGACGCGGACATATTGATTACCTACATGAAAGGAAACGGCACCATAGCGACGGAGCTGCTCACCGTTCCCACGAATTCCCGCGTGACCACCCTTCCCCGAGGCACCCTGGGTACCGGCGATGACGTGGCGCACGACTTCAGCGCCAAGGTGGAGTGCACCAACGGCCAGCAGATAATCGCCGAACGGCCCATGTACTTCAACTACAACAGCGTCTGGAACGGCGGGCATGCCGTGGTAGGGACGACCGTCAGCTCCAACACCTTCTTTTTCGCCGAGGGCACCTGCCGCCCCGATTTCGACCCCTACATCTGCATCCAGAACCCGGGCGGAACGGCTGCCGACGTGACCATCACCTACATGAAGGGAGACGCTACCACTGCCAGCGAGCAGTTGACCGTCGGCCCCAACTCCAGGGCAACCGCCCTCCCCCGAGGCGTCCTGGGGACCGGCGATGACGTGGCCCACGACTTCAGCGCCAAGGTGGAGTGCACCAACGGCCAGCAGATAATCGCCGAACGGCCCATGTACTTCAATTACAACGGCGTCTGGAACGGCGGGCACGACGTGATCGGTTTGCCGGAAGCCCCTGTTATTCCTCCCACTGAGCACGTGGTCGCGGGGACCGGCATGAGGAAGTTTGTAGACACGCTCCCGGGCTTGGGGGCCGCAAACGCCAACAACCTGGGGCAATACATCCCGGTGGCCGTTCCGGACCAGGCCACCTATCCCGGCTCCGACTACTACGAGATAGAGCTGGGGGAATATACGGAGCAGATGCACTCGGACCTGCCGCCGACCACGCTGCAGGGTTACCGGCAGACGAACACCGCCGACCCCACCGTGAGCGTGTTCAACTATCTCGGGCCCATGATCGTATCGCAGAGGAACAGACCGGTGCGCGTGAAGTTCACCAACAACCTCCCGACGGGCGCCGACGGAGACCTCTTTCTCCCCGTTGATACCAGCATGATGGGAGCGGGGATGGGCCCGAACATGGCCATGCCCATGCATGCGATGCAGGTGGGCGGAGCAGGAACGACTATCGAAGTCATGACCATGGATACCCATTATTTCCAGGCAGGGGTACGGGTCATGCTCAAGGACTTCGAGCCCGCCGCCTACAACGGCGAGTTCTACGTGCTTGCCGCCGGGCTGGACGCAACGCACTTCCAGGTCACCCTCGATGAGGACCCGGGCGGCCCCGCCACCGTCCTGGGCGACATCGCAGAGATGTATACGCAGAACCGCGCGGCCGTGCACCTTCACGGCGGCTTCACTCCCTGGATAAGCGACGGTACGCCGCACCAGTGGCTCACCCCCGCCGGGGAGACGACCAGCTATCCCGAAGGCGTCAGCGTCGAGAACGTCCCCGGCATGCCCGATCCGGGGGACGGCTCCATGACCTTCTTCTACACCAACCAGCAGAGCGCCAGGCTGCAGTTCTATCACGATCATGCCTGGGGAGTCACCCGCCTCAACGTCTATGCCGGGCAGGCCGCGCCTTACATCATCGAGGACCAGGTCGAGAAAGACCTCATCTACGGCACCAACGTATCGGGCGTTAACCCGGGCCTGGTCAAGGTCATACCCGAGGAACAGATCCCCCTGGTCATCCAGGACAAGACCTTCGTACCCGACGCCGAGCAGCTGGCCTGGCAGGACCCCACCTGGGATCCGGCCTTGTGGGGCGGGATGGGCAACCTGTGGTTCCCTCACGTCTACATGCCCAACCAGAACCCGGCGGACCCCGGCGGGTTCAACGCCTTCGCGCGCTGGCACTACGGGCCATGGTTCTGGCCTCCGACAGACAACATAAAGTACGGGCCGATCCCGAACCCGTATTACGACCCGGTCAATGCGCCCTGGGAGAACGAGACCATCCCCGGAGTACCCACCGTCTCCAGCGTCATGGAGGCCTTCATGGACACCGCGGTGGTCAACGGGACCGCTTATCCCAGCGTAACCCTGCAGCCGCAGGCTTACCGCTTCCGCGTCCTCAGCGTGGCGGACGACCGCTTCTTCAACCTGCAGCTCTACGAGGCCGATCCGTCGGTGGTCACGCCGGACGGAAGGACGAACACCGAGGTAAAGATGGTGCCGGCCAACGCCACCGAGGGATTTCCCGAGACCTGGCCGACCGACGGCAGGGAAGGCGGCGTTCCGGACCCGGCGACGGCCGGCCCCGACTGGATACAGATCGGCACCGAGGGCGGCTTCCTGCCTGCGCCAACGGTGATACCGAATCAGCCCATCGACTGGCAAGCGGACCCGACGCTGTTCAACGTAGGTAACGTGACCAGCAAGACCGTACTCCTGGGACCGGCTGAGCGGGCCGACGTCATCGTCGACTTCTCGGCTTATGCCGGCAAAACCCTCATCCTCTACAACGATTCGCCGGCGCCGTTCCCGGCACGCGACCCGCGCTACGATTACTACACGGGCGCTCCCGACCAGACCGACACGGGAGGCGCGCCCCCCATCGTGGCCGGCTTCGGCCCCAACACCCGGACCGTAATGCAGATCAAGATAGCGGCCGCTCCCAACGCCGCTCCCTACGACGTGGATGCGCTCATGGCGGCATGGGCCGAGACCGACACCAAGCCCGGCGTCTTCGCGTCCTCGCAGGACCCGATCATCGTGCCCAGCGCCGAGTACAACTCGGCTTACAACGGGGATTTCGCGGAGGATCCATACGTGAGGATATGGGAGCAGGAGAAGACATTCCAGACCCTCTCGGGCGCGACGATCAACATCCCATTCCACATGAAGGCCATCCAGGACGAGATGGGCGAGGCCTTCGATACGGAATACGGGCGCATGATGGGTTTCCTGGGCCTGGAGTTGCCCAATACGGGGTCTCAGAACCAGAACTTCATACTGTACCCGTTCAGCTCTCCTCCCGTGGATATCACCATAGACAACATCACGCCCTCCGAGCCGCTGCCCGGCGACGGGACCCAGATCTGGAAGATAACCCACAACGGCGTGGATACTCACCCCATGCATTTCCACCTCTTCAACGTGCAGGTGATCAACCGGGTGGCATGGGACAACATGATCATGCCGCCGGATCCCAACGAGCTGGGCTGGAAGGAGACGGTGAGGGTGAATCCGCTGGAGGACATCATCATAGCCTTGAGGCCTTACGCTCCCGACCTTCCGTTCGACGTGCCGGACAGCATCAGGCCCATTGACCCGGCCATGCCTCTGGGAGCCCAGTTGCCATATCCCCCGCCGACGGTCGACGAATGGTTCGAGCCGGGTGGTGAACCGGTGATCACCGGAGGGGTGGAGGGAGTCCTCTACAACACCATGGTCAACTTCGGCTGGGAGTACATGATGCACTGCCACATCCTCTCACACGAGGAGATGGACATGATGCACACCCTATGCTTCACGCCGGCCCGGACTGTCCCAGCCGCGCCCGACGGCCTGGCCGCCGTGGCCGAAGCGGGACCGCAGGTGTCTCTATCCTGGAACGATAATTCAACCGACGAGACCTACTTCATCGTGCAGAGGAGCACCGACGCCGCGACGTGGGAGACCATAGCGAACGTATGGACCTCCGACCGTGCGGGGACAAGTCCTCCACCGGAGACCTACGTCGATACCGCGGTTGCAGCGGGCACAACTTACTACTACCGCGTAATCGCCACCAATGCCGTAGGTTACCTGCCTCCGGTGCCTTATCCCGCACCGGCTATCGGTTTCCCGACCGTCCAGGCCGATTCCGGACCATCTAACGAGGCCTCGGCCACTACTACGCTATAGGTAACAAGAAGAGAGTGGGGGAGGGGGCGACCCCTCCCCCGCTCACGCTTCCTTGCAGGCGCCAAGGCGAAGATCTTGCCGATTTCGGGCAGATCACGATCTTATCGCTTAGCGACACCGCCTTCACAGCAGCCACAGGCTGAAGGCCATGACCGCCATTCCCGCTATGATCCCCATGGTGGCGTACGTGTCCTCGTTGTACTCGCGCGAGGTGGGGATGAGCTCGTCCAGAGAGATATAGACCATGATCCCCGCCACGACGGCGAGCACCCATCCCAGCACGGTTTCGTTTATATGGTTCATGAGGAAGAGGGCGGCGACCAGGGCGCCCGCGGGCTCGGCGATACCGGACAGGAACGACCACATGAAGGCCTTCTTGCGGCTGCCGGTGGCCAGGTAAACGGGGGTGGAAACGGCCAGGCCCTCGGGGATATTGTGTATGGCTATGGCCACCCCGATGGCAAGGCCCAGGTGTATGTCCTGGAGGGACCCCGCGAAGGTGGCCATGCCTTCGGGGAAGTTATGGATCCCTATTCCCAGGGCCACCAGGAGCCCGGTGCGGTAGAGCTCCCCGCCGTCTTCCGTTGTGGCGTATGCCTTTTCGGCGAAGTACTCGTGGGGAATCAGGTTGTCGATAATGAACATCACGAGGGTGCCGGCGAAAAAGCCGATCAGGCCCAGGCCGAACCCCAGGTGATCCATGCTCGAGGCGAGCAGTTCCACGAAGGAGACCAGCAGCATCACCCCCGCCGAGAAGCCCAGGGTCACGCTGATGAAGCGGGGGCCGGGATTTTTGAACCACAGCCCCAGGACGCTTCCTATGGTGGTGGAAAGCCCCGCAACCGTGGTTATAAGCAGCGCCACTCCAACGTTGGCTTCCATGACACTCCCCGTCCGCCTGTTTCTGCTCGCCTAATCTTTAAGTATACCAACCACGGGGGATCTCTCCAGGAACTCGACTCCATGGGGGGCAGCGGTAAATGTATGGCGGGATGGCTCCGATAAAACATATATCTGGTTCCAAGTAGAAAAGGAGGTTCGTTAATGAAAAGGAGAATAGCGGCATGGGCGGCTATCTTGCTTGCCCTCGCGATGACGGCAAGCCTGGTTCTCTTCGGTTGCGGGAGGGCGTCGACCGCGCCGGAGATCAAGTCTCTCGAGCCGAGCAGCGGGCCTCCCGGCAGCGAGGTGGTTATAGAGGGAGGCAGCTTCGGGAGTGCCCAGGGCACGGGAGTTGTGTTCTTCAGCGGCAAAGAGGTCAAGGTAGTGGCATGGGCCGATACCGTTATCACGGTTGAAGTCCCCTCCGATATGGCCGAGGCAACGTATGGAGTTAAGGTGGAGACGGACCAGGGGGCCAGCAACGAGGTGGAGTTCAAGGTGGCGAAAGGGGCGGCAAATACACCCAAGATAACGTCACTCGATCCCGAGAACGGTGTATCGGGGGACAGCGTGACGATCAGCGGTAGCAACTTCGGCAAGACCCAGGATGGCGGCAAGGTTCTCTTCGGCACCGGTACTGCCCAGGTGGAGAAATGGTCGGACACCTCGATCACCATCAAGGTGCCCTCGAACCTCGGTCCCAACACCTATGGCGTGACGGTGGAGACCGGCGCGGTCAAGAGCAACGAGGCCATCTTCAAGATAGGGAGCGGCGAAGACAAGCTCGAGGCCCAGAAGCAGGCCGTCGTGGCTTATCTGCAGTCCAAGGGGCAGTCGACGGCGGGCTCGGATTTGTGGACCTGCACGCTGGTGAAGCAGAGCACACAGGACCCCAACTGGGAGGTCGTGGGCATAGGCCTCCCCGCAGGTGACTCCACTGGTGGCCAGGCCTTCAAGGCGCTGGTGGTATTCAACAACATGCTCGGGGACTGGGAATGCCTGTCCACCGACGGGCCGCCATGGACCGGCGTGGAATTCAAGGGAGAACCCGTCCCCTCTGACCTCAGTGACGTCTAGCAGGTCATAGTACGGGCCCCCGGGCGCTTGCTCCGGGGGCCTTTCCTTATTCTCTTATCTTGATGATATCTCCCGGGCGCGGCGCTTGCGCTTGCCGCTGAAACGGTAAGACAGGCCGCCCATGAACTCGAAGAGGCGGAACTGGTTCATCTGCCACGGCACCTCGTGTGACCAGTGCCCGCTGCACTCGGGAGGCGTGCCCGTCTTGCGGGCCGGGTCCAGGGTGACGTCCTCGACGATGGCACCTTCCTCCTTCTGCAGCTGCGCCTTGACGCTGCCGTCGGAGTCGGCGATGGTGGAAAAGCCCGTGAAGTTAGATTCCTGGGCCAGGAAAGGCAACAGGGGGAGGGGGGAACGCCACTCCCCGCACTTGTTGCTCGAGACCACCGGCACGCCCAGCATGCGCGCGTAAAAACCCGCCAGCTCCTTCAGGTCGCGGTCGTATTTTTCCACCGCCCTGGCGGGGTAGAGCGGGTTGGGCATGGGGGTGGGGGAGGAATGGACCATGAGCATGAGATCTACGTGTTGAGAGAACATCAGATGTGGCATGTAGGCAAGATGGTTCTCGTAACAGATGCCCACGCCGATCTTTCCCAGCTCGGTGTCTATGACGTGCGGGCTTGTTTCGCCCTTGATGAAGAAGGCCTCCGCGAAGGCCGGCGTCTGCTTGCGCACGCGACCGGATATACTACCGTCGGGGGCGGTGATGACAAAAGAAAGAAAGAAGTCCTCGCCCTCGGCCTCCAGGAATCCAGCTCCCAACCAGATCCCCAGCCTGCTCGAGGTCTCTTTCAGCCAGCGCAGGGTGGGTCCGCTCGGCCCCTCGGCGGTGTCCCACATGTCGTTCTTGTCGTAGATATATCCGTTGGGCATGAACTCGGGAAGCACCACCAGCTTCGCTCTCCGGCCCACCGCCTCCTCGACGAAGGCGGTGGCATGCTCCAGGTTGCCCTCAACGTCGCCGTTTGCAGAGACCATCTGAACCGCCGCCGCCCGCAGAGTCCTTGCCTCCTGCACTTCCGACTCACCACCCTTCTTTTCGGGGGGCCGTGGCCTGAAGCTGCTCGTGCCCCATGAAAGAGATCCCGACCAGAGTATGCACAAAAACCGCCAAGCAACCGAACACCTTACCGTTTAGTATAGAACAAAATGACCCCGGGCCGGACATGGAAAAGCGGCGCTCATGCCAGGGAAGTCCGCGGCGGCCACCGCAAACGCAGATACCCGCAAGCCCCGCTATCCTTTGCGCGTTCCCTCCGGTTTGCGGGCCAGCGCGGTTACGGAGCTCCCCAGCGGCAGGCAGCGTCGTGAGGCGATAAGAGATTCACCGGCGAGCAGGGCATGTAAAAGCCGGTTAACGGGCGAGGGCTTCCTCGTTAACGTCCATGGCCACCAGCCGTTCGGGCCCGTACTTGCCGCGCAGCCACTGCGCGAAACCGCAGTTCCCACAGCCGGCGTCGAGCACGCGCCCCCTCGCGGCGGCGCCGCAGTAACGGTCCAGCAGCGCAGCGTAGAGACGGCGGTGGCAAAGGTACCACCAGTGCAGGTCCTCCATCTCGTACTGGGTCTCGAACTCCCGCTCCTTCATACTCCCATCCTCCTGCTTCCCGCATGCGGAGTCTTTCAATATTATATGTGGGAAAGAGGAATACGAAGGGAGCGACGTGGGATTTCTCCTCGGCTATGACGCAGGCAGCTCCTCGGTCAAGGCCGCCATCCTGGATGCGGAGACGGGATGTGTCGTGGCCGCGGCCTCTTCTCCCCAGGGCGAGCTGGAGATCGACTCTCCGCGCCCCGGCTGGGCGGAGCAGGACCCGGAGCTGTGGTGGGAGCACCTGAAGCGAGCCACCCGCCTGTTGCGGGAGGAGTCCGGTGCCGACCTGGGCTACGTGAAAGCGGTCGGTATATCCTACCAGATGCACGGGCTGGTGGTAGTGGGCCGGGACCTGAAACCCTTGAGGCCGTCCATCATCTGGTGCGACTCGAGGGCCGTTGCGCTGGGCGAAAAGGCCTTTTTCGGCATAGGGGAGGCGACCTGTCGGGAACGCCTGCTGAACTCGCCCGGCAACTTCACCGCCACCAGGCTGGCGTGGGTTAAAGAAAATGAGCCCGATGTTTTCCGGCTCATCCACAAGATGATGCTTCCAGGCGACTACCTGGCCATGAGGATGACGGGCGAGGTGGCCACCACCGACTCCGGTCTCTCGGAGATGATGCTGTGGGACTTCGGGGAGGAAAAGGTGGCGGACGCAGTCATGGAATATCTTGGCATATCACCGCAATTACTGCCGGAAACCAGACCCATTTTCTCCGTGCAGGGGGAGATCACCCCCGCGACGGCGGAGGAGCTTGGCCTGGCCCCCGGGACACCGGTGTCCTACCGCGCGGGGGATCAGCTCAACAACGCCTTCGCCCTGAAGGTCATGGATCCGGGAGAGATAGCCGTCAACGCCGGCACCTCGGGCGTGGTCTACGGGGTTGAAGACGTGAGAAGGGGCGATGCCCTCTCGCGCGTAAACGTGTTTCTCCACGTAAACCACGAAGCGGGGCATCAGCGCTACGGGGTCCTGCTGTGCGTGAACGGCACGGGCATACTCAACCGGTGGTTGAAGAGAAACCTCGCCATGCCGGGCCGGGCGGTCGATTACGGGGACATGAACGAGCTGGCCGCATCCGCTCCGGTGGGCTCGGACGGGCTGGCCGTCCTTCCCTACGGGAACGGGGCGGAGAGGACGCTCGAGAACCGCAACCCCGGGGCTTCCATCCACGGCCTGGATTTCAACCTCCACACCAGGGCGCACCTGCTGCGGGCCGCGCAGGAGGGCATCGTGTTCGCGCTGGTGTACGGGATGGAGATAATGCGGGATATGGGGATGGAGGTGGAGACAGCGCGCGCGGGCTACGCCAATATGTTCCGGAGCCCGCTGTTCGCGGATGCGTTCGCAGCCGCCACCGGGGCCGCGCTCGAGATATACGAAACGGACGGCGCACAGGGCGCGGCAAGGGGCGCCGGCCTCGGAGCCGGAATATACGGGAAGGATGAGGAGGCCTTCGCAGGCCTGAAGCTTTTAAGGATCGTGGAGCCTGACGAGAAATCGTGCGGCGCGTACGAGGAGGCTTATGCCCGCTGGCGAGACATACTCACTGGGGTTCTGGAGCGGACAAGGGAGGCGGAAGATGGGTGACAGGCAGTCATTTCACAGCGTTTGCAGGTGGACTTTCCACGCCGGCAAGGGAGGGTTCGTCCCTGGCGATTCCATACCGGAGTGGGGCTCCTCGCGCCTGGATTCACCGGCCGTGGTGGAACTGGTGCGCAAGAGGATCGTCCCCCGGCTCCCGGACGGCATATACCTGGGCATGGAGTTCCACTACGATTTCGAGGTGGACGAGGAGAAAGCGCCGGAGCTGGCGGATGCCCTCGAGGCGAGCGGGATTCACCTTGCCATGTTGTCCCCGGGCGCCCACCGCTACTTCGCCTACGGCGGCATAGCTTCCCTGGATAAGGAGGAGCGCAGGAAGGCGGAGGAGTATGGCATGCGCGCCGTGGACCTGGCCTGTGGGCCCTTGAGGAAGGCATGGCATCCGGACGCGGGGCGCGCGCCTTCGCTGGTGCTCTGGAACGGGTCGTACGGTTACGACATTGCCTCCGTGGGGATCTCGGCCATGTACGAAAACCTGAAGCAGAGCGTTGCGCGGCTCTGCGCTTACGAGGCGGAGAGGGGCGGGGGGCTGTTCGTGGCCATCGAGCCCAAACCCAACGAGGGGCACCCGGCCATGCTCCTGCCCACCGTGGCCAGCGCCATCCTTTTCTGGAAGAGGCTGGGAGAAGAGCTTGGCGTCGATCTCGCACGAAAGGGCATAAACAAGGAATTCGGGCACTCGGAGATGATCGGCCTGGACCATGTCTACGATACCGTGGAGGAGACGGACAACGAGATGCTGGTGCACATGCACGTCAACAGCCAGGGTTACAACGATGGCATCATCCTGGGAGGGCCGGGGAAATACGATATCGATCACGGGGCCCGCATCAACGGCATGAACGTCGCCATAGCCGGCCTGGTGCGGAAAGCCGGCTACGCGAGATGGAAGGGCCACGATATGCAGGTACGCCCCTACGACAACCAGGAGCAGGCCATAGACAGGGTGGTGAGGTCCATACTCTCCTGGGAGGCCTGCGAGCTGGCGGAGGAGGAGATGGATTCCGGGCTGCTCCTGGAATACCTGGAAAGCCGGGAGACGGCGAGGGCCGAGGACCTCGTGCGCGAGACGGTAAGCAGCGCCTACCGCCACTTCGACCGCATGTACCGGGGCTAGACGGGTTAAGGGGTTATGGTCACGGGCCGGATATGGTTGATATGGTGAATGTATCGCTGAGGTGCAGGTCCCCGGCACGCGAGGACGAGCCGACATATACCGTATACTCGCCTTCCTCGACCTTCCATCTCCCGGACTCCACGTCATAACAGGCGAGGTCCGCTGCCCTTATCGCGAAAGACACCGTCTTGGTCTCACCCGGCTTCGTGTGCACCCGCGTGAACCCCTTCAATTCCTTCAGCGGGCGGACGGTCTCCGAGCCGGGATACGTCACGTAAACCTGGACTATTTCGCAACCGGCCTTGTCGCCCTTGTTGGCGATGTCGGCATCCACGGTCAGAACACCCTCCGTATCCAGTTCCCGCGCGCTCAGACGCAGGTTTGAATACGCGTACTCCGTGTAGTGCAGCCCGAAGCCGAAGGGAAAAGCGGGCTCCTTCCCTTCCTTGTCGAAAAGGCGATATCCGTGGTAGTAGCCGTACTCTATGGACCTGGCCTTCTTGTCGAAGTGGGGAAGCTGGTCGTTGCTTTCCGGGAAGGTCAAAGGCAACTTCCCGCTGGGGTTCTCGTCTCCGAATAATATGGCGGCCAGGGCGTTACCGCCCTCCATTCCCGGGTACCAGGCGACGAGGATGGCCGCCACGCTGTCACGCCAGCCCGTGGTCAGGATCGCCGAGCCGCTCTCCAGCACTACCACGCAACGCGGGTTAGCTTTCGCCACCGCCTCGATCAGAGCGATATCTGCCTTGCGCAGGCTGAGGTCCTCGCGATCCCCCCCGGCCTTCATGTAGGGTATGGATTCCCCCTCGTCCCTGCCGGTGAAACCGACCACCACCACGGCCGCGTCCGCGCCGCGAGCAGTCTCGGCGGCAAGGGAGATGTCGGCGCCGCTGTCGTAGGAGACTTCGATGGAGCCGGCGCGAGCGCGTATGCCCTGCAGGGGAGTGATGACGTATGGGGGCCTCACCCGGCTGCTCCCCTTGTCCCCGATATTCGCCACTTCGGCCAGCTTGCCGATGACCGCGATCCTTTTCAGCTCGCCCTGCTGTAGGGGCAGGATACCCTTCTCGTTCTTGAGGAGGACTATGCATTTCCTCGCGGACTCGAAGGCCAGGGCAACATGCTCAGCGCAAGCCACCTTTTCGTGCGTATAGTCGATCCGTGAGCCTGTGGTGGCAAACCCCGCCTTGGTCCGCAGGATGCGGGCAACCGCCTCGTCGACCACCGCCTCCGGCACTTTGCCGCTCGAGACAGCTCTCCTGAGCCTGCGTCCGAAATAAAGACGCAGGGGCATCTCGATGTCCAGGCCTCCCAGTGCCGCATCCACGGTTGACCTGGTGCCCCAGACGAAGTCCGACATCACCAGGCCCTCGAACCCCCATTCCCCCTTGAGGATGTCCCGCAGCAGGTGGCTATTGTGGGCGCAGTAACTGCCGTTCACTTTGTTGTAGGCGCTCATGACGGCGGCCACGCCTTCGTCCACGCAGCGCTTGAAGTGGGGGAGGTAGACCTCTCTCAGCGTCCTTTCGTCCACGCGCACGTCTACGAAGAAACGGGATTCCTCGATACTGTTGCAGGCGTAGTGCTTGGCGCAGGCCATGACATGCTTCTGCAGGCCCCTCGTCATGGACGCGCCCATCTCCCCCAGCATGTAAGGGTCCTCACCGAAGGTCTCCTGGGCCCTCCCCCATCCAGGGTGCCTGGGCAGGTTGATGCACACCCCCCCGAAAAAGTCCGAACCCTGCGCCCTGGCCTCGATGCCCATGGCCTCGCCGATGCGCTCCTCCAGCCTCCTGTCCCAGGTCGCCCCACGCGCCATGGATACGGGGAAGCAGGTGGAGCGGCCCAGGGCCACGCCTCGCGGCCCGTCAGTGAAGCTGAGGGCAGGGATGCCGAGGCGTTTGCTGCCACCGGCACGGAAAGGGAACTTGTTATAACGGATAAGCATCAAGGCCTGTTTGAAGAGGTTGGTGGTGCCGGCCATCTCCCTGATTTTTTCTTGCAGTGACATGCGGCCCACGAGTTCCGCGATGCGGCGCTCGCGTTCCTCGCCCTCGGAATCGAGCACGTCTTTCCAGGCGCCGGTTATTTCTTCCTGGCTACTCATGGTTGTCATCACCCGCCCTTTCGGATTTCATTATCCTGCATTCGGAATGAAAGGTGGAGTCCTCGGCTGTATGGATAAAGGCTGCCGGAGGCGAAGCGTCGGCGGTTTCTTCGAAGTCTCCCCCGCAATACGGTAGAAGGGTCAACCTCAGGGGATGAGGCGGCGTATGCCCTCCACCATATCGTTGAATGCTCGCTCGAGGCACTCCAGCGCCTCGCCTTCATGGACGTCGACCCTGATGTCGAGGTCGCCCTGCAAGAACATCTCAGCAGCGGCGGACAGCTCCTCGACCGGTCGGGTGATCTTCATGGTGATGAGGTGGTTGAGGAAGAAGAAGGCGATGATTATGGCCAGGATTATGGATATCCCCAGCAGGCTACCCAGGTAGAGGTTCGCCTTGTCTCTTTCCCGGTCGCAGAAATCGTGGATGAAAGCCGTTTCATCGACCATGGGTTTAACGGCTATGTAGTAGAAGGGCAGGATGGAGGCCATGGGGTTCTCCACGCGGCTGAAGGTGACCAGGAAATCGCCCGTATAACCCATGCTGGGGATACCTTCCTCGAGCAAGAGGTAGTTTTGCCCTTTCTCCATAGCCTGGATGAATTCCTCCGGCAGGTCCCTGCAGTATATGTATTCCCGGTCGTTGGACGCCCAGACGACGCACTCTGGGTTGAGTTCCGAGCGCGGCACCACCAGGAAGACTTTTTCCACCTCGTGGCATCCGAGAGATGCCATAAGTTGCATGTCGCCGACCATCTTTTCCTGCAGGGTGGAGACCCGCCCGGCGTGAAGGTCTTCGACGAAGCACTGCAACCCCGACGCCTTGAATTCCTCCACGTAAGAGGGCATGCTGGCGGCGGCGCTATATTGCAGGAAGGAGACCAGGTCGTTGGCCTCGGTGTCCAGCATGAGTTGCACGGTCTCGTCGAGCAGTTTGTCCTGGGTCTGCGCCAGGATCGCATATACGCTAAATCCTGCCACCAGCATCACCGCCACGATAACGGCGGTTATTTCGAGCAGCATGCGGGACCTGCCGTCCACGAACCTGGCTGTCCTTTCCTGAATCTCCGGTTCGGTGGCATCCTCGCCGACCGACATGGATATATACGCGCGTATGTTTTCCACCAGGGCCTTGAAGGCGAGCTCCAGCCCTTCCAGGGCGCTGCCTGCGTGTACCTTTACCTGTACGTCCAGGTCACCCTCGGCCAGCCTCTCCGCGGTTTCCGAGAGGCACTCGATCGGTTCCGTGATCTTCTTGCGCAGAAGATAGTCGAGAAGGAGGAAGATAACCAGGATGATGAGGATGATGGAGCCCTCCAGGATGATGCCAAGCTTGAGGTTCGCTGATGTCAATTGTTTGTCGTAAAAAGCCCGCACCCCCGCCACTTTGTCGCCCATGGGCTTGAAGCCGATGTAATAATATGACAGGCCCTCGAAGAAGGGGCTTTGGGTGCTGCCCATGGAGACCAGGCACTCCTGGTCCAGGCCGAGTTCGGGAAAACCCGCCTCTCTCCACAGAAAAGTGCTGCCGTCGCCGAGGGCCGCCACGAGGTCGTCGGGTATGGACCAGCGGTAGACGAGATCACGCTCGCTGCTTGCCAGGACTAAAGGAGAGGGCAGCAGCGACGAGGAGGGCAGCACGACCATGACCTCCGCGAGCCCCATGAAACCGGAATCAACCATGGTCGCCAGGTCCTCGTTCAACACCTCCTGCAGCTCCGACATCTCCTGCCGCTGCAGGGAGAGAAAGATATCGCTTTCAGGCATGTCTTCAAACCTGTCGGCGTACAGGGGCGACAGCAGGTTCCCGATGAAGTTGTAGCTTTCGGAAAAGTTCCCGGCCTCGCTCCGCACGAGGTTCTCGATGCACCCCTCCACCATGTTGCGCTGGGATTGGCGGAGTAGCAGATAGGTGAAGGTCCCGGCCAGGAACATCACCACGCTTATGAGCAAGGTTATGCGCAAAAGAATTGCTGACCTGGAATGACTGTATTCCCGGGCTCGTTTGCTCCTACCCATCTTCAACACCTTATGCCGACTAAGTGTCACCCCAACCCATAACGCTTATCGGTGGAAAGGAGCGCGGGGTGAAGAAAAACCGGCAAGCGGAGTAATTTCCAGAATTTATGGCAATATACACGTGCCAACGGTCTTTATATATCTGCCAGTTATATAGCCCCTGACAGCATATCCCAGGCCTAACCGCTCCGGGAGGTATTATACCGGTGACCTTGACAGCCCTTTGTGCGGATGTTAGATTATTAGCAATGCTAACTAAGTGGGGATATTATGGATAAGAGCGACATAAGCGCGCAGCGGTTGATGGAGATAATGTACCGTATCGCCAGGAGGCGTCAAGCGCTCTTTCACGGCTTGCTCTCCCGCTACGGGGTTACCCTGCACCAGTTTCACCTCCTCCTGTATATGAAGGACGGAGGGAAGACGAGGGTGACCGACCTGAGCGACATGATGATGGTGTCCAAACCAACGGCAAGCCGCATGATAAATACCCTTTGCGATAAGGGCCTGGTAAGGAAGAAAACGGACGAGCGAGACCGGCGCCTGGTCTTTCTGATGCTCACCGCGAAAGGCGATCGGGTTTTAAGCGAGATACAGGCGAGGCAGAGGGAGATGCTGTCCCGTTTGCTTGGAAAGATGACCGTGAGCGAGATGAGGGCTTTCCTGGAGACGGTAGAGAAGATAGAGGTAGAACTGGCGGCGTTGCCGGGGAAGGAGACGACGGGAGGCGGGAAGGAATAGGTGCTTAGAGGGAAAGAAAGCATTACCTGCGCGGGAAGGGGTAGCGCCCCCCTTTCATTTACGGGTGGAAAGAGTTACGCGGCATGCCTACTGGCGGCCTTTTTTATGATTGCCCCGGTGGGCGTCACCGCTTTGCGGCGCTGGAGGGACAGGCTCATGCCCCGACGCGATCCGCGCATTCCCTACGAGGATTTTGAATGCATCACCGCAGACGGGATCCGCATAGCGGCGCGCCGCATCCCGGGCGGGGACCTCGGTGCGGTCATCATCGCCCATCCCGCGGTCACCGGACAGCGCTACTCCCCGCTGGTGGATATGGCGGAGTTGCTGGCGGCGGATTTCGACGTTTACACATTCGATTTCCGGGGGCATGGTGGAAGTGGAGGACGGCTTGAACTCGGGCTGAGCGGCCCGCTGGAGGACATGCGCGGCGTGGTCGCGGAGATAGGGAAAACCGCTTACCCCTGGGTTGGAGCCGTCGGCTTTTCACTGGGCGGGATGGCCGCCTTCGTCCATGCCGCGGTTTACGGAGGCCTCGATGCTGTAATAACGGTGGGGGCGCCCCCCCTGCTGCCGGATGTCGAGCCTTATCGCAGGATACTCCCCGCCTGGTCCCTGTGGCTGCTTTTCCTGGGAGCCCGTTTCAAGGCGGTGAAGAGCGGAGGTCCGCTGCCCATGGAAGTGGCCTGCTCTTTCCCTGATATACCACTGCTGGTCGTTCATGGCGGCAACGAGGCCTTCTATGCGCGGGAGGACCTCGACGCCCTGCTCGATATACTGGGGAACAGGGCGGAGCTGTGGACGATCGAGGGAGCGGGACATACCGAGCTGGCGGGCCGCGAACGTGACCTGGCGGAATGGCTCGTATCGCGCAGCCGGACCGGAGACGGACCGTGATAACGCTCCTGTAAAAGCGCCGGCCGCCTCTCGCGCCCGGGTGGTCTGCACGCACGTCGCACGACAGGATGAACATGCTTCGAGCAATCAGGTAATATACTATTATGATACTCGCCCGAGAACGGAGGAAGTGGTGTTATGTACCTGGAAAAACCGTGGGGCCGCATCAAAGCTTACGCAGTGAACCAGCCTTGCACCGTGAAGCTGATCACGGTAGAGGCCGGCCAGGAGACGAGCCTGCATTACCACAAACTGCGCGACGATATGTGGATAATCCTGGATGACGGTCTGGAGGTGACCATAGGAGACCAGGTCTATCTCCCCTCGGAAGGGGAGGAGTTCATGGTTCCCGCCATGGGGCTGCATAAGTTGAGATCCCTGGGTAACAAGGGGAGGGTGCTGGAGATAGACATCGGATTCACCAGCGAGGACGATAACTATCGCATAAACGACGCCTACGGCCGCAAGCTCGAGGAAAAAGACGAGCAGGGACTATAGGCCCTGTCAAGAGAGGAGAGAGATGCTGAAGTTAGTGATCCCCAAGGGGAGCCTGGAGGGCACGACCCTGGACATACTGGAGGACGCGGATCTTGGCGTGCGCAGGAGCGGGGACCGCGAATACCATGCCCGCATCGACGACCCGCGCATAGAGCAGGTGCGTATCCTCAGGCCGCAGGAGATACCCAAATACGTGGAAGACGGGTTCTTCGACCTGGGTATAACCGGGTACGATTGGGTATGCGAATCGGGAGCCGACGTGGTGGATATAGCGGATCTCCCGTACACCAAGACCGACGTGGGCACCATAGTGCGCATCGTTCTGGCGGTAGCCGGGGATTCCCCCTACCAGGAGCCCGGTGATTTCCCGGACGGGTTGCGCATATCCACTGAATACCCCAACCTGGTCGAGGCCTATTTCAAAAAGATCGGGAAAAAGGCGGTGGTCTATCTCTCCTACGGCGCCACCGAAGCCAAGGTACCGGAGATGGCGGATGCCGTGGTAGAACTGACCGAGACCGGGGGCACGCTACGCAAGCATGGCCTGCGTATCATCGACACGGTGCTGGAGTCGACCACCCGCCTGATAGCCAACAAGGACAGCCATGCCGACCCCGACAAGCGACAGCTCATGGAGGAGATCAGGCTGCTCATCCTCGGGGCCATGAACGCGCGTGGAAAAGTGCTCATCAAGTTCAACGTGTCCGAAGCCGATCTCGACGCGGTGGTGGGCGTTCTCCCGTCCATGAAAGCCCCCACACTGTCGCGGCTCCTCGACAAGGATTTCTTCGCCGTCGAGAGCGTGGTAGAGAAGAAGGGGATCAACCTGCTCATACCGGAGTTGGTTAAGAGAGGTGCCGAGGACATCATCGAGATCCCTATCTCGAAGATCATTGATTAGGTGAAAGGATTGCGCCATGGCACCGCTGCCCGATAAAGCGGACGTGCTCATGCAGAGATGGAAACAGGAGATGCAGCGCCTGCCCCTCCCCGTACAAGAGCAGATAACGGAGGATGAGGCCGGCGAGAGGATGGCGAGATTGGCGGAAGCGGTGATGGCGGCGGTCAACGACGGGGAGACCACGGAACGCTTCAATACCGGCGGTGACGTTTACGCCGACGCGGAGGGCCTGGGCCGCCTGCGGCGGCAGCAGGGCTTCTCCATCGAGGAGCTGGTGCAGGAGCACATCATCATCCGCAACGAGTTCTGGAACGCGTTCCACGAGCAGATGGATATGAGGCAGGCGGTGGACTTTAACCTCGAGAAGAGGGTCAACGGTTGCTTCGACCTGCTGCTGCAGGCCGCGGCCTCCGCGTATCACTTCGAACATTCCAGGGAGCTTACGGAAAACCCCCTCCGGGATGCGGACACCGGCCTCTACAACAAGAGTTATTTCCAGGGGCGGATGATCGAGGAGCTGCGGCGCTCCGTGAGGTACGATCACGATATAACCCTGGTGCTGTGCGAGATCAGCAATTACTTCACGCTCAGGAGCCAAGAGGGCGAAGATAAAACAAGGGAGATCGTGCGTGAGATAGCCGGCTCCCTGGGGCGCATGACCAGGGATTGCGATGTCGTGGCCCGGATGAGCGAAGGTGGTTTCGCCATCCTGCTGCCGGAGACCGGCTGGCGCGGGGGCCAGGTGATGGCGGAGAGGCTGTGTAAGTACATGCGGCAGGAGATGCCGTCGATGGTTTCGGGCGAGAGCGTAACTGAATTCTCCTGGGGTCTTGCATCCTTTCCGGAAGAAGTGCATCAACCGGAGCAGTTATACGCTTCCGCCGTGAAGGCAATGCGATCGTCGCGTTCCGCCGCCAGTGGGGGAGTCGTCATCTACCGGGATACAAGCGGCGGCGGGGACGGATGATATGGTGATAAAACTGGTGGCCGATCTCCACGGCCGTTTCGACGATCTGGCCGGGGCGATCTCGAAGGACGATATACTTCTGATCCTGGGCGATATGCTCGACCTCCTGGACTGGGCCGATTTCAGCGGCATCCTCCCCGACGTGCTGGGAAGGGACAAGCTGGCGAGCAGGATGATGGCCGCGGTGACGGCCGGCCCGGGGAAGGCGCTGGAGTTGAGGGACGAGCTGCTCGCGCCGGAAGGCCCATATTACCCGCAGCTGTTCCGGCGCGTAAGCGATTCCTACCATGAACTCATACGGGCGCTGCAGCGGATCTCGTGCAGGTCGTACGTCCTGTACGGAAACAGCGATATCCCCGCGCTGCTGGAGGCATCCCTTGACGGCATGGACAACACGGGCGGCATTGTGTTGGCCGAGGGAAAGATGGACATAGAGGGCACCACTTTCGGTTTCGTGCCCGGAGCCCTGTATTCCCCCTTCATGATGCCCGCGGAGATGGACGAAGAAGCGTACGGAGAGCGCTTGGAGCGGCTGGGCCCGGTAGACGTACTCTGCACTCACATACCGCCGAGGTTGGAGTCGGTGACCATGGACGTGGTGGCGGGCAGGCCGGTGGAGGGAAGCACCAGGCTCCTGGAATACATCGAGGAGAACAAGCCCCGCATCCTCTATCACGGCCACGTGCACCAGCCGGCTCAACGCGAGGTAATGATAGGGGAGACGAGGGTTATAAACGTCGCCTATTACAAGCGCACCGGCTACGTCCACGTCCACGGCGCTTGACCCGCCGCGACCGCGCAGCGGAACCATGTGTGTGCTCCATGCGGCCTATCCCGCGCCTCGAGGTGCGTGCCGGAGCCTTCATGATGACCGCGCTGCGGTAGATCTTACGATCACGTAGTAAAGACGCTTTCCGCGCGTAACTTATATCACGCATTTATCATATCAAATCCCGAAGGACTACTAGCTAGCTTTGCTTAATAATGCATCCCGCTGGGACTTTGACGTTTTGACTTACCTGAATTTGGATAGAAACATGATGTCGGGAGGCGTATATGGAGAAATGTCGGTTATAGAAATGGATTCCGGTATAGAGCTGCGTTCGGGGAACATGATACCGGCCATGGGGCTGGGTACCTGGCAGATGACGATAGATACGGCAAACGCGGTATTGCACGCATTGGAAATCGGGTACCGGCTCATCGACACGGCCTGGGATTACTTCACTCAGCCGGCGATAGGCGAGGCGGTAAAAGCATCGGGTCTGCCCAGAGGCGAACTGTATATCACGACAAAGGTGGAGGAGACGGACGACGCCTTCGAGGCCTCACGCCAACACGTAAGAGAAATAGACCTCGAATACGCGGACCTCATACTCATCCACCGGCCTCCTCCCGGGGGACCGGGGGTCGATCTATGGAAGGGCCTGATAAAAGCGCGCGACCGCGGGTTGGCCCGCGACATAGGCGTCAGCAATTACTCCATCGGCCATATAGAGCAGTTGATCTCGGAGACGGGAGAAGTCCCGGCAGTCCAGCAGATAGAATGGAGCCCGTTCGGGCACAGCCAGCGCATGCGCGACTACTGCGATAGAAACAGTATAATAATAAATGCGTACAGCCCACTCACGAGGACCCAGCGCCTGGGCGACGAAAGACTCGCCCGGGTTGCGGACAGATACGGGAAGACCCCGGCACAGGTCCTTATCCGCTGGAACCTGCAGCAGTGTACTATTCCTCTACCTAAGGCGAACCAGAGATCGCATCAGGAAGAAAACCTTGATGTCTTCGACTTCGAGATCAGGCAGCGGGACATTGAATTCCTGAACGGGCTCAACGAAAGATACTCTTCACTGGGAACACTGCCTTATGAGTAACGCGGGCGACTGAGAAAAAGCAGGTGAGTAAGGGGGTACGAGATGGAAAGCGACTGGTGGGTATTTCCGGGATTCGACCTGGAAATGAAAGCGGGGGGACTACAACTGCCGGTGAACATCGTGTTCAGCGAAGACGTGGAAGGCAAAGCACTGGCCTACGTGACCGAGCTGTACGGGCGCATAGCGGTGATAGACAGGGATTGGGAGGTCAGCACATTCGCGGAAGACCTCCTGAATTTCGACGCCAGGGCGGACATGCCCGGCGAGGGGGAATCGGGGGTCACCGGGATCTGCATCGATCCGGAAGGTCCCGGCGTTTTCGCATCGATGATCTACAAGGACAACGATGAGATAAAGAACAAGGTTGTCCGGATGAAAAGCGATGACGGAATGAGGGCAAACGGGGCCGAAGTGATAATCGACGGTATTCCGTCGACCCGGAGGGCCCATCAGATCCAGGACCTGACGATAGGGCCGGACGGAATGCTCTACGTCAACGTCGGAGACGGCGGAGCATGGGAAGACGCGCCCCAGGACGACAATGACCTGAGAGGAAAGATCCTGAGGATGAACCTGGATGGCTCCATCCCCGACGACAACCCGACGAGGGGAAGCTACGTCTTTGCGAAGGGCTTCAGGAATCCTTTCGGTGCGGCGTGGCGCAGGAAAGACGACTCGCTCTACGTGGCGGTGAACGGTCCTGCCACAAACGATGTCCTGGCCCGGGTCCAACCCGGCTCCAACCATGGGTGGTACCCCGACATGCGGCAGAACGCTTTGTTCTGGTGGCACTTCACTCAAGCCCCGACGGCCCTCGCCTTCGCGCAGGAAGGACAATTTCACGAGAAGTACGAGGGCGAACTGTTCGTCGCCCTGTTCGGCAACTCCTATCAGGAGGGAAGAGACGTAAAGGGAAAGAAGATAGTAAAGATGCGCATTAACGAAGACGCCACGGGGATCAAATCATACGACGAGTTCGTGACTTATATCGGCGACGGTCCGGGCGCACCCACGGGCCTGAGCTTCGGGCCGGGTGGGCTGTACTTCACCGATCTTCACGGGGGGTATATCTATCTCGTCAAACCGAGAGAAGACTTCGACTTTGACAAGGAGGACGAACACGTTTTCTGATCATCCTTCCGGGTAAGCCAGAGAAGAAAACAGCCGGCTTTCATACCCGCCAGGGAAAAGCTTCCCGCCATCCTGTTTTATAGATCAGATTTCATTAAATAGCCCTTAAAACAAGCGAATTCAAGTATATAATAGACGGGTCAGCAGGACGAGTAACGGGGAACGGAGCCATGGATTTCGATATCGACAGGTTGATACGGGAAGAGATAAGGGACCTCCCCATCTATAACCCGGGCAAATCCCCCGAGGAGGTGGCCCGCGAGCTAGGCGTGTATGGCTGCGTAAAAATGGCCTCCAACGAGAACCCGCTGGGCCCCTCGCCGCGGGCCGTGGAGGCCATGCGTGATGCCCTTAAGGAGACCCACATCTATCCCGACGGCAACAGCATCGAGCTGAGGGAAGCCCTCTCGCGCAAACTGGGCGTGGACGAGGACCGCATCGTGGTGTGCCACGGGGCGGACGAAGGTTTCGACCTCATGGCCTTCTCCTTCCTGGAGCGGGGCGACGATATCGTGGTGGGTGATCCCACCTTCAGCTCCTACGGGCTGGCGGCACTGACCATGGGGGCCAGGGTGGTGCGCGTTCCCCTGCGGGATTACCGCCAGGACATCCCGGCCATGCTGGCCGCGGTGGGCGGGCGTACCAAGTACGTGGCGCTGTGTTCGCCGCTGAACCCCACGGGGACCGTGGTGAACGGGGCCGAGCTGGAAGAGATGCTCGGCTCGATTCCTCGCAGTGTCCTCCTGCTCGTGGACGAGGCTTACGTGGAATACGTGACCGATCCGGACTACCCGGACACGCTGGCATATCTCGACAGCCACCCCAACCTGGTGATCGCCAGGACTTTTTCCAAGGTCTACGGGCTCGCGGGATTGCGGGTAGGTTATCTCGTCGCCTCGCGCCCGGTTCGCGACGCGCTGGAGAAGGTCAAGCTGCCCTTTAACGTGAACCGCCTGGGCCAGGTGGCCGCGCTGGCGGCCCTGGGGGACGAGGAGCACGTGGCGAGGTCGCGCGAGGTGAACGAAAAAGGGAAACAGAGGCTGTACCGCGTCCTGGAGGAGACGGGTTTAGAGTACGTCCCCACCCAGGCCAATTTCATCCTGGTCAGGAACGGCCCCTACCGCGACCTGTTCAGGCGTCTCATCGAGAACTGCGTGATCGCGAGGGAAGGCGAGGCCATAGGCGTTCCGGAGCACGTGCGCATAACCATCGGAGACGAGGCACAGAACGACGTCCTGGAGCGGGCGCTGCGGGCCATAAGCGCCGGGGGTTGAATTTCCCATGCCCCTTATCAGTGAAAGAGAGGCGAGGAAAGGCGGCGCGGGACGCATGTTCGTCTTTCTGGACGGCCTCGAGTTCATCGAGGGGACCGAGGATTACGAACGGGTGATGGAACCCCTGCTCGATTTCGGCTCCTACCGCTATTACAAGAACCGGCTGGATGAGAGCCACCTGCTGCTGGAGCGCATCGAAAAAGCGCATGCCGTATTCCTCGACTGGTCCAACATGGACGCCGGAGTCCTGGAGCGCTGCCGCGAGCTGGAGGTCGTCTCCTATATAGGGGTGGGAGCGGCGAATTTCGTGGACATAGAGGCGGCCACGCGTCTGGGCATCGCGGTCACCAACACCCCCGATTACGGCAACCGTTCCGTGGCCGAGCACGCCCTGGGGCTGACGCTGGCGGTGGCCCGCAACATCGCCTGGGGGGACCGCGACCTGCGGGACGGACGCTGGACCTCCATGTACCGCGAGGGGGTGCAGGTATCGGGGCGCAGCATCGGCCTGGTGGGCATGGGCGCGGTGGGCAGGGAGATGGCGCGCCTTTGCCACGCCTTCGGCATGCGGGTTTTCTACTACGACGTGGCCAGGAGGCCCGAGGTGGAGGATGTGGCCACCTTCATGGATATGGACGAGCTCTTCTCGAGCTGCGATATAATCAGCCTTCACGTCGCCTATACTCCCGAGACGCGCAACCTCATCGCGGCGAGGGAGCTGTCTTTCATGCGCCCAGGCGCCTTTCTTATCAACACCAGCCGCGGGGAGGTGCTGGACCTGGAGGCGCTCGCCGACGCGCTGGAGGAAGGCCGCATCAAGGGGGCGGGGTTGGATAATTTCCCCGGCGAGCCCCACCCCGACCTCAGCCGCCTCGTCCGCCTGGACCAGGTGGTGCTCACCCCCCACATCGCCTTCAACACCCGGGAGGCGAAAGACCGCATGACCGCCATCGCGGTGAGCAACGTGGTCTCCTTCTACCGCGGGGAGCCTGAGAACGTCATGAACCCCGCCGCCCTCGAGGGGCGCTGAGCCAGGAGGCATTACATGCGGCCTCAGCTCGAAGGCACGAGCCCGGCTGTTCAAACCTCAGGTAACGTCATCCCCCTGGCGGTTCCCGGACAGAACGCCCCTGAGGAGGATTTCGGCGACCATGTCGATGATCTCCTCCGGCGTGTACCTGCTATCCCTTCCGAACCTGTATCCCATCATCAGGACCATGCCCAGGAGCCCGTAGGTTGCGGCCTCCACGTCGAGTTCCCTCAACAACCCCATGGATATGGCGTCTCTTATATCTTTCTGACATGCCTCGGTGTATTTCTCGAGAAGCTCTTCCGCCTTCCTCGAGAACTCGACGTCTTCCCCGACCGTCTCCGCCTGCAGGAGGTAGATTATGTCCTTGATATGGCCGCGGGTTTTCAACAGTATCTGGCCTTTATGCCTGAGCCTCTCAATGGGATTGAGGACGAAGCCCTCCACCTCGGCAACGTCCTGGAGCATGATATCCATCACCCGGTCCGAGACCGCGAGCAGGAGCGCCTTCTTGTCGGCGAAATACTTGTAGATGGTCCCGACCCCGCACCCGGTCATCTCGGCGATGTCGCTGATCTTCGTATTGTGGTAACCCCTGCTGGCAAATGATTCCAAAGCGGCATCGACTATCCGGGAGTAGCGGTCTTCGCGTGCCGCCCTCCCGTATTTTTCCGGACTGTACGGCCGGGCTTCTTTCTCCCTCCCGGGCTTTGCCTCCCCCTTCTGCAGTGCCTCCTTTATCGCATCCAGCCTCAGATACCCGGATTTCAGCTCCAGTATCCTGGAGATGCTATCCACGTGATCATCCGAATATATCCTCATACCCCCCTCCGTCCGGGGGGGGGTGGGGATCAGCCCCAGCCTTTCGTAGTTCTTGACCATGGCCGGCGTGCAGCGTTTCCCGGTAGTCGTCTCTATCGATACACACAGTTCCTTCATCTTCATGCGTAAAACCCCCGTTTTCGGTATCGGGGCTGGGGACGGACGCGATCTTTGTGCCCCCGAGCCTGCAGGCCGATGTTATAACGTCAAAGTAGAATATTCAATATATACTTTTGAAAACGTGAAGATGGTAGTGAAATCGGATGTACGATTTTGACCTCGCTTTGAATTTAATTCTATTTCACGGATTATATCTGGTTTTATCCGAAGCGGACTATGCAGGCAAGTCGTCCGGATATATAAAATTTGACAATGTGTACATCCTTGTTTATAAAAGGAATGAATTATCATTCCAATTCTTTATCAGTCTGTCGCGGCTTTGGGTTAGAATCGGCCGGTACCAGGGAGTCATGCGTGCCGGGCATGCCAAGGTCCAGTGACCGCGGGGTGGCAGTATGCATAATGGGGAGCAACGCCTGGCTGACGAGGTGAATCAATAGCTGGTTGGATAAGGGAGGAATAATGTCTTACATGGATTGCTGCGACTGGAGCAAGTGCACGGTATGCGGGGAATGCCTGATGAAATGCCCGGTGCTGGAGATGGGGGAAGAGGAGGCCAAGGCCGAGTTCCAGCGACTGCTGGACGGCGAGCCCACCCAGCGCGTGCTCGATGAATGTACCTTATGCTATCGTTGCAACAACTTCTGTCCCGAGGGACTGAGGCCCTACGAGCTCATCATGCAGCGCGTCTCCGAGAAGAGCGACCACCGGGGAAGCGTCCCCGCCATGGTCCCCTACATGCTCAACGGTATGCCCCCACACACCTTCTACCAGGACCTCTACGGCTCGCTCAGCTTTGGCGAGAGGGAGATACTCAGGCACTGGGACCGTACCCCTCCCCCCTGCGACGACATCCTCTTCGTGGGTTGCATCGGCAAGAACCTCTGCCACAGCATCGAGAACTCCGAGGTGCTCAAGTCCCTGCCCAAGTACGGCCCCACGGACGTCTGCTGCGGTGAGCTGCACTACCGCTCCGGCATGTGGGACGCCTACGCGCAGATCATCGAGAGGACCCTCAAGCGCTTCTCCGAGCTGGACATCAAGAGGATGGTCTGCTACTGCGGGTCCTGCTACTACTTCCTCAGCAACGTCCTGCCCCAGGTCTACGGCAAGAAACTGCCCTTCGAGCTCATCTCCCTCTACCAGTGGATGCTGGAGAAGGTAAGGGCGGGCGAGCTGGAGGTAAAGCACCCCCTAAACGAGAAGGTGGCCATCCACGAGTCCTGCTACGCCAGCGTGGTGGACTCCACCTTCTGCGACGACCTGCGCGAGATCTACCGCATAGCCGGGGCCGAGGTGGTGGAGCTGGAGCACAACCGGGAAAGGGGGCTGTCATGCGGTTTCGCCGCCGTGGCCCGGGACTGGAGCGTTCCCGACCTCATCCGGGTGCAGAACCGCAAGTACCGCGAGGTAAAGGACACCGGGGTCAGGGAGGTTGCCCTCAACTGTCCCGGCTGCTACCTGACCATGGCCACCACCGCCTGGATGCAGGGGATAAAGCTGCATTACATGCCGGACGAACTGCTGCACGCCTTCGGTGACGATGTCAGCGTGCCCATCACCAAGCTCGTCCCCCGGGTGGTGAAGTACTTCACCGTGAGGTCTCCCCTGGTGATGAAGAAGGCGGACGTACCACTGCCGCATATAGAGTAACGGCCGCTGCCGGCGGCGGAGGGTAGAGGTTCGAACCTTCGAGGCAGCCCGGGGTCGGCTCACCCCGATCCTGTGCCAGGGGGCCGGCATGGGGGAGACCAGAGACAGGGGGAGAGATGAACAAGTCGAGTTGGAAGTCGGCTGAGGAGCTGAGGTTCTCGCTGAAGGATGCCCAGAAGGTCAGCATCTTTACCTGCGGGGTATGCGCCAATTTGAGCGGGACCGGCGGGAGCAAGGGGTTGAGATTCATCGAGGGCATCCTCAGGGATTGGGGCAAGGAGGTGCTGCTCTCGAAGTGCATCACCGCCTGCTGTGCGCAGGAGATAATGAGACAGGCGGTGAGGATATACAGGAAACCCATCTCGGAGAGCGACGCCCTGGTGGTGGTCAGCTGCGCGGCGGGCGTGAAATCGGCCTGTTTATGCTGCCCGGATACCAGGGTGGTGGCGGCGGCCGACTCGGTGGGTAGCGTCCCCGTATCGCAACAGGACGACCCCGTGGCCCGCAGCCAGTGCACGAACTGCGGACACTGCGTCATAAGCTTTACCGGCGGCATCTGCCCCCTGAGCGAGTGTCCCGCGGGCAGGAAATACGAGCCCTGCTCGAAGTTCCCCGCGACCGGTAGCGCCTGCGCCGTGGACCCCTCCAGGGACTGCGTCTGGAAAGAGATAGAGAAGAGGGGAGATCTCGACGCCCTGAAGGAGCTGGCCCTGATCCACACCGCCAACGGGGATGAAAGGATGTCCTCGCCGCCCATCATGGTATCGCCTATGCCCCTGAAAAGGTTCTCCGGATGGGTGGTGGCGAAGGCCGGCTGGTTCGAGAAGCTGGTCCCTTTCGTGAACTGATACTGCAGCTTGGTATTATGCTAAATACTGGTAAGAGGATGTGAACGGAAAGGGGAGAGAGACTTATGGTTCTTGCGGAGTACAAGTCCCCGGAGGAGATAAGGCATTCCCTTGGAAACGCGAAAAGGCTGGCGCTGTTTTCCTGCGCCGGATGCGCGAACATGAACCAGATAGGCGGCTTGAGGGGGATGAGGTTCTTAAAGGGGCAGCTCGAGGAGTGGGGATACGAGGTGGTCGTGGCCAGATCGCCGCTGGGCTGCTGCAGCACCGCGGTGATGGAGCACGCCGTCAATACCTATATCAAGCCCAGGAGGGAAAGCATCGATGCCCTGGTCCAGATAAGCTGCATGGCCGGGATAAAGAACGCCTTTTATTTCAACCCCGGCATGAGGGTGGTCGCTGCGGCCGACCCCGTCGGGGTAGAGGCCCTGCTGCCTCTCGACGCATACTACCACGACCGGGGGGATGACCTGGTGGCGTTCGGGCTGTGCAGGCCGTGCGGGCACTGCGTCCTCTCCTTTACCACCGGCATATGCACCTACGTGGAATGCCCCTCGAAGTCGATGTACGGGCCCTGCGAATACGCCCCGAAAAGGGGCGAGGCGGGGTCCTGTTACCGGGATCAGGGGCGTCCCTGCGTGTGGAGGATAATCGAGGACCGGGGAGGCGACCTCGAGGGCCTGAGGGAACTGGAACGCATGCACGAGGACGACAACCTTCAGAGGGTCCCATCCGTCGAGCGCGATACCGCCGGTGGGATCAAGAACAAGACCGTCGGTTTCATAGGGGCCAGGGTGCTGGCTCCCGTTTCCGGCGTCGTGCACTGGATAAGGTGAGCGGGCCATGTTTCACACCGAGTACAAACCGGCAAAGGAGATAGAGTTCTCCCTGAGGAAATACCGCAGGATCGCCATCATCTCCTGCAACGTATGCGCCAATCTGAGCGATACGGGGGGTAAAAAAGGCCTGAAGCTGATGCAGGACATGTGCCGGGAGTGGGGAAAGGAGACGGTGGGGTTCCTGGTTTTCGGAGCCTGCGTCGGCTCCTTCATGGAATACACCGTGAAGAGGCATATCAAGCCCATCAGGCCGGACCTCGACGCGATCATGGTCATATCGTGCGCGGGGGGAGTGAAGTCGGCGAAACTCTACAACCCGGATCTGCCCGTGGTAGCCGCCTGCGATTCCTTCGGGTCCCTGCCCCTTACGCCGAGGGTGGGAGCCCACGACAGCCCGATCATCCATACCGTCTGCCCCATATGTGAGGACGGGCACTGCGTCATGTCCTATACCGCCGGCATATGCCCCGTGGCCGCGTGCCCGTTGGAGTGCCGGTATGGGTTTTGCGACAACCCGCCTCGGGACGGTGAAGTCGCCTGCACCGAGGACCCGGGGAGGGACTGCGTCTGGGTCCTGATAAAGGAGGAGGTCGAGGCCCGCGGGGGAGATATCAAAGACCTGGAGGAGCTGAAGCAGATCCACGGGAGAAGGGACCTGAAGAGGATGCCGACCCTTCGGAAGCAGACGGCCCTGCCTCCCTTCATGAAGGTGGCGAAGTGGACGACCGGAGAGCTGTTCAACCCCGGGGCTGACGTGCTGCACTGGCTGAAGTAATCTTTCGTGTGCCGGCTGAAGCGGGACGCCGCTTTCAGCCCTCTAGACCCTGGCCGGCCAGGGAGGGCGTAAGGCTGCAAAGCGTGGCGAAGACCCTGCCCCGGGACGCAGATGAAAGCTTTCTACCTGCGGTAATACCTGAAGTCGCAGTGGTCATACCCGGTGGCCAGGGTCTTAGTGCGCCTGAACTCGATCTGGGGCGGGAAGCACTCCGCCTGGCGCACGTCCATCTCGCAGAAGGCGCCGGTCAGCTCGGGAGCGCCATGCTGCTTCAGATAATCGAAATAGAAGCAACCGGTGTAGTCCATGCCTATCCAGCCTTCCCCTTGCAGGTTTTCCCTTTTCCAGAAGGGCTCGGGAAAGATATAGGTGTTGGTCCAGCGCATCCCCCTGGCAAACCCCGAGAAGGGGTCCCGGGCCTTGGCCATCAGGTAGCCCATCGCCCTGGAAGGAGCCTTCATAAAGACCTCCCACATCAACTCGTGCACCACCTTCACCGCGTCCACCTCGCCGCCCAGTTCCTCGCTTACGGCCCGGTAGAGGGCTAACCCCCGCCTGGCCGTATCCAGGTGGAAGGCCATGACCCCTTTTTCCTTCCTTCTCTCCGATGCAAGCTCCCGATAGTGGACATCGTAGGCGGCGAGGATGCGATTCGCCCTCTCGGCCCCGTACCTCTTTGTCAGCCACCTGCGCATAAGTTTCCCCTGCAGCGCTCCGGCATCGAGCCGCGAACCCCCGCCTGGCCTCGACTTGACGTACATGCCGGTTGCCACGCCTGCCAGAAAGGCAAGCACCAGCCTTTTCAGCCTTCTCAGCATCGCGCAATCACCCCCGCTCCCTGTTGCTTTTCGCCCTGGAGCAATCGAACATAACCGCGGAAAAACAGATGTTCGCTGAAATTATCCAATCCCTGCAGGGACAAAATCTCTTTCCAGTCTTTTGCGACGAAATCAAATGCGTACGGACATTCCAGGAGCTTGAAGGGAACCCTGGAATAAAAAGGCATCTTATCCATGGAGAACTCGTTGTAGTCGAGGATAAAAAAACTACCGCCGTTCTTCAATGCCCTGCAGGCGTTCCGGATGATCCGGTTCCTGGCTTCCTGGGGGAATCCATGCAGCACAAAGGAGATGAAGACTTTATCGAAATATGTTTCGTAAGACAGCTCCTGATCGATCCTGGAATTGATGGCCTTTATATTGGGGAATCGCGAACATTTCTTCTCGAACTGACATATCATCTCGTCGGATATATCGAGTCCTGTGATCTCCCCTTGCCGTGAAAGATACCTTGCCATCAGGCAGGCGTTTTTGCCCGTACCCGCCCCCAGGTCCAGGATCCTGTCGGTCGGCCTTATTCCCATTAACCGCACGGCCTCTCTTATCATGAGGGAATAGGACCCCAGGGACGCCACATCCAGCAACTTATCGTAGTGCCTGGCGATAAACCCGCTTAATTCTACCTTTGATCCAGGGTAATAGGGTGACATCTCAGCCAGCTTATGCCGTCATGAGGCTATATACCGCCCGTCCAACCTTCTTTTTCCATGGCCAGGAACTTCTGCAGCTCATCTTCATCCATCACCGTGGTCTCGATCTCAACCGCTATACCGCGTTCGCCCAGGGGCCCCCGAACGGAGTGTATGAGGTAATCCCCGATGGGAATATTGGGGAAGGGAAAGGCCATGAGGACGCGTACGTTGCCGCCCTCGACCGCCATCGATTTGATTATCCCCAGCTCCAGCAAGGTCCTGTCGATGGCAGGGTGTTTTACGCCCGCCAGAATCTCTCGAACATCATCCCGCGAGACATCTCCCGCTGTCATTGGCCCCCCTTGCTTTTCAGAGACGACTTCCCTCGACGGTACTACCGGCCCCCTGGTCCATCGCCTGGTTTTGCATAGGGCCGGACTTCAGAATCATATCAATAATACCCGTCGACTCTCATGAAGGGAATGGCGCGCGTATATCCCCCGGGCCTGCATCACCTGAGCTTGCCCAGGGCCTTGTACACGTTTTCGTATTCGGGAAGGTTGGGTGGCGAGTCTACCTGGATGCCCGCGGCCATCTCCGCCAGTTTCTGGTATTCCTCCGCCTCGCCGAGGGATTCCCCGAAGACCATCAACCTCTGCGCGGCCAGCGAGCCCTCGGCGTGAAGGGCCAGTACCTCCGAGTACCCGCCCAGGTCCGAGGCGACGAAGCGGCGTATCAGCTGCAGCATCCTCAACCTGTTTTCAGTGGGCACGTCCGCCTTTCCGCCCATGTATTTGTCCAGGTAGGGCTTCTCATCCGGATTCATGTAGTCCTTGTAGGTGGGGCCGGTGACCAGGACGCCGCCGGCGATATCCTGCACTATCTTGACGCAATCGTGGTAGTTGTTGGCGAAGTGATATTTGGCGATGTTGGAAAGCTTGGGGTTCGGTATGGGGATCCCGCCATGGGTCACGGAGTTGATGCAGGAGGCGTAGGCCATGGACTTCAGGGTATCCACGTACACCATGAGGTCCACCAGTTTATCCCTCACGTGGGCGTAACGAAGAATCCCGTTGTACTTGGCGATGGCGTAAGCCATGCCCAGCATGGCCTCGGACATGGGTATCCTGTAGCTGGCGGCCGTATGGCGGTGGATGTAGGCGAAGTTGTAAACAAGGTGCATCGCCGCATCGTATTCCCCGCACATGAAGACCCTTTCCCAGGGGACGAAGACGTCTTCGAAGATGATCAGGGAGTCGGTGTGCATGCGGAAGGGCATGTCCACCGGGAATTCCAGGGGGCTAAGGCCCCTGGTCATGGGATGGCATATCTGCACCACGCCCTTGGCGTTGGCGTCCACCGCGAAGGCCACGGCGTAGTCGGCGTCCTCCGCGTTCAGGTTCCTGCATGGCAGCACCAGTATTTCGTTGCAGTAAGGAGCGGCCGTGATGTGGATCTTGGCTCCGCGGACCACTATGCCCTTGTCGTCCCGGTCGACCACCCGGACGTAGTAATCCGGGTGGGCCTGCTTGGGCGAGGAAGGGTGCAGCCCCCGGTCGCCCTTGACGTCGGTCATGGCGGTGGCCACGCTGAGGTCGTTTTTCTGCAGGTGCCGGCGGTATTCCTCGGCCCTCTCCAGGTACTTCTTTTCCCCTCTCATGTTGGCCACGATGTTCACCGCGTTCATGGCATCGGACCCGACGTCCTTGGTGAAGGGGATCACGCCGCCGCCCAGCCTCGTCGCGGTCACCATCAGCTCATGCCGTTTCAGCAGGTCCTCCGAATCCTTGGGGACGTAGTAGTACCTGCTTATCGCCTCGCCCGAGTCCGTGGTCACCGTGGCCAGGTCGCGGAATTCGTCCATCTCGCCCATCTGGTAGTCGATGCCTGCCGTCTCCACGCCGACCTTGAGCATGGGATCGGTGGTGACGTCTTCCACTTTCTCCCCCATCAGGTACACGACCCTGTCGTCCTGCAGGCTCCGTACGTACTCTTCGAGCGTCCTCAAACCCATGACCATCACTCCTTCCCTTCTTTTCAGCGGCGCACCCTACACCAGGTCGGGTAATTGCGGTTTGCCTGTTGCCGTAGTTGTGAAGTCCTGAAAGCCGATCCCGATGGCTTCCGCTATCGTTGAGTTCTGCCCTTCACTGCGGCCGTGAGATCGGCGGGTATTGCCGAACCAGGTCTCGGTTCACCGGAGATCACCCGGCCAAAGGAATTTTGATCGCCTATACTGCAGTACATCCCTTACCGATATTCTACCCGTTATTTTCCGGATGAAGCCTCGGGGCCTGTCCCTTTACCGCGGCGATCCCGAGAACGTCATGAACCCCACCGCCTCCGGTACCCAAGCTTCCTACGCCTATGCTTACAACGACCACGGTCAGAGAACGGAGATGACCGCGGCCTTCTCGGGCGACTTGAAGTGCTCGGGCCGGACGCTAGATACGTTGAGGGAGCATAGCTCGGATATCCTTAGGCCCGCGTAATATAGTAGAGAGATAATACATCGGTCCCCATACAAAGCGCTCATTTGAACCTATCCAGTGCCTTGGCCTTCTGCGCGAAAGCCTTAACCCTTGTGCGATCGTAGCCGGCGAAATAGGCAGCCAGGGCCCGTCTTAAGATCTCCGATTGCGATACCCCCTCGAGGTGTGCGGTGACCTCGAGGGCGTCGCCGAAGTGTTCGTCCATGTAGAGGAGTTTCTTTATCTTGGGCGAGCCCTTCCCCCCGAGCGTCTTTTCGCCTTCTTCCGCAGTGCTTTTCATAGTTAGTATATTATAACATAAGTAATATTATAATATAAGATTAATTAAGGCACGGGTTGGATTGACTTAAGGAAGGTTGTGAGCGATGCCTGTGTTATGGCCTGAGTCGTAGAGTATAGATACTCAACGGTAGATAATGCAAGTTTTACAGACCATAAAGATATATAAAATACCTGAACAATAAAGCAATATTGCTAAGGGCGCCTTAATTGATATAACACCAAAAAATATACTGGACAGTAGATATATGGTATACTGAAAGTCATAAGTTGCCCATGCGGTCGGCGAAAGGACCAAAACGTGGCCAAGACCAGCTGGTGGGAGATACTGAACACCTCTGCGGCGCTCTTCAGCAGGAAGGGCTACGGATCCACTACCCTGGAGGATATTGCCTCCGAACTAGGGATCTCTAAACCCACGCTCTACCATTATATAGAGGCGAAGAATGATCTCCTTTACAGCATCTGCGACCAGGCAGTCTGCAAGTTACTCAACCAGGCACGCGAGGTCAACAACTCCGCGATGGCGGCGAAGGACAAGCTGGCCGAGCTCATTCGCCTGCACCTTTCCCTGTTCTCGGAATACGGCGACTTCGCCAGCGTCTTCTTCGCTGAGGAGAGGGAACTTCCGGCGCGGCAGAGAGCGCGTATCCGTTCCTTGAGCCGGGAATACGAGGGGATGCTGCGGGCTGCCCTCGAACAGGCGATCGAGGAAGGCTCCTTCGGGGGGATAGACGTGCCCATGACCGCGCGTATCATCTCGGGCATGTGCAACTGGCTTCCCGCCTGGTACAGAAAGAGCGGACCGTTGACGACCGACGAGGTCGCGAGCTTCTTTATGGAGTTCATTACCAGGGCCTGTGCAAGGCGGCCGGAGGGGCAGGGAGGACGTGACCAGCGGTAAGGCATATCGAGTCGAAGGGAGAGGATGACGATGAAAACGGGAAAAGAGTATCTGCAGAGCGTCAGAGATATGAACCTGCCGCTATACATCGACGGCGGGAAGATCGATAACGCTATGGACCACACGTCGGTGCGGGCCTCCGCCGAGGCGGTAGCCTTCACCTATGATCTGGCATGCGACCCCGCACACAGTGACAAGATCATGACCACCTCCCATCTTACCGGGGAGCCGGTTCCCATATTCCAACATGTGCCCCAGAGCGTCGATGAGCTGGTGGCCAAGATAAACGTGACCCGTTACTGCAACCGTCAACTAGGCATGTGCTCCTTCCGCTGTATCCAGAATGCCTACGGCCCCCTGCTGTATATCGGCGCGAAGGTGGACGCGGACAAGGGCACCTCCTATCATCGCAATATGTCCGACTGGATAAGATACATGCAGGAGAACGACCTCCTGGCCTGCCCCGCCATCACCGATCCCAAGGGCAGCCGGAAGATCAAGGCGTGCGATCAGCCCGATCCGGACATGTATTTGCGCGTGGTGAAGAAGAACGGCGACGGAATAGTGCTAAGGGGAGCGAAGCTACACCAGACCGGGGCCGCCATCTCGCACGAGAAGCTGGTGTTGCCCTGCACGACCCACCGCCGGGGCTCGGAGGATTATGCTGTGGCTTGTGCGGTACCCACTACCGCGCCGGGGCTCATTCACATATCGGTGCGCCATTCACAGGACGAACGCCGGCAGGAAGGGGCAGAGATAGACCTGGGCAACAGCCGTTACGGGGTGCACGAATGCGTTGTCGTGTTCGATGACGTCTTCGTTCCCTGGGAGCGGGTATTCCTCTGCGGGGAGGTGGATTACCTCGAGGAGCTGGTCGGCCTCTTCGGATCGTCACACCGTCCCACCACGGGCGGTTGCAAGGCGGGATGGGCCGACGTGCTGGTGGCTGCGACCCAACTCGTGGCGCGCTACAATGGCCTGGAGGATTCCGCCCACGTCCGGGACAAGCTGTCGGACATGATCGCTATCACTGAGACCGTGTATTCATGCGGGATCGCTGCCGCCATGCGTGGCTACGAACTGCCTGGAGGCGGCTACGTATCCGACCCCGTGCTCGCCAATAATGCCAAGTACTACGCTTCGCGCGCCGTCTTCGATCTCATCAGGCTGGCCGAGGACATAACCGGGGGTATCCTCTCCTGCTGCCCGAGCGAGAAGGAGATGAACAATCCCGAGATCGCGCCTTTCCTGGAGCGTTTTCTCAAGGGCGTGGACGATGTCCCCGCGGAGCACAGGATTCGCATGGTCAGGCTCATCGAGAACATCTCATGGGGACTCGGCTCCATACTGCACTCCGCCACGCACGGCGGGGGATCCGGGCAGGCCTGCAAGATGGAGCTTTTCGAGTTCTCTAAGCACGTCCCGTATCGGCAGGCGGCCATCGAGTCGGCCAAACGGTTGTGTGGAATTACCGGTTAGTCGCCACGTCTTCCCGAAGGGCGGCCAGCGGGAAAGCCGAGCGTCAGGTCGCCTTGGGAATAAAGAGAGGAAAGATCAAAAAGGGGGTGCATGCGGCTTCGAGAGGCTCTGGAACAAACCCTATTTAGAAGGAGGAAGCCATGGTCTTGGATGCGTTGCATGAGAATCTGTTGAGACGAGCGGTCATTGGCGATCTGGTCAGCCGGTCGGCGGAGCGTTTCCGCGAAAGAATCGTATTCATCTATGGAGAAGAGCGCATCAGCTACAGGGTGCTCAATGAAAAGAGCTGTATGGCCGCCAACGCCTTTTCCAAACTTGGGATCAAGCGGGGAGACCGGGTAGCCTTTATGACCCACAACTGCATGGATTATCTGTACTGCTGTTTCGGCCTGGCCAAGCTCGGGGCGATCACGGTTCCGCTGAATTTCATGCTCAAGGGCGAGGAGATCAGTTACATCATCGGCGATGCCGAGCCCAAGGCCTTTTTCGTGGAGGATATGCTCACGGAAAACGTCCTGTCGGTGAAAGATGAATTAAAGGGCATTGAGCATTTCGGCTGGCTCGATTTCGGCAAGAAGCCCAAGCCGGATGGCTGGATAGATGTCGGCGATTTTTTCAACGGCACATATCCGGCAACGGAGCCGGAGGTCGTCATCGATTCCGACGACGTGGCGACCCTCATCTATACGACCGGAACGGAGAGTTTTCCCAAGGGCGTCATGACCACTCATCTCAATTACTACATGTCGCTACTTCACCTCATTCCGGATGCCAACTTCACACGCGACGACGCCTTTATCATCGACATCCCGATGTTCCACGTGGCGGGCAACACCGTCCTCTTGGGAGCGCTGGCCACTGGAGCGCGGGCGGTGATCACCTATGCCCCGAATCCATTACAGACCCTGGAGGTCACGCAGGATGAAAAGATCACCTACTGGGTGTATCCGCCTACCCTCTATGCCGCTATTCCCTCGATCCCGGGGTTCGACGAGTACGATCTGTCTTCATTGAAGAAGTTCGTTTCCTTTGGGGCCGTCATCCCGAATGTGGTCATAGAGCGGTGGAAGGAGATCAACCCGGACATCCAGTGGCGGAATTACTGGGGCCAGACGGAGAGCAGCCCTGTAGGAACGACTTCCAGCCCGGAAGCATTCGACCAGAAACGGAACGCTATCGGCATCCCCGATACGGGTGTGGCCGTAAAGGTCTTCGATGACAACGATCAGGAGGTACCGGTCGGACAGGTCGGAGAGTTGGTGATCCGGGCTGCGGCAGTGATGAAGGGTTACTGGAAGAAGGACGATCTTACGGCGATGACATTGGCCAACGGCTGGCTCCATACCGGGGATCTGGGTTATATGGACGAAGACGGCTGGTTCTATTTTGTCGACCGAAAAAAGGACATGATAAAGACCGGCGGGGAAAATGTCTCTTCCCAAGAGGTAGAAGGAACGCTCCTCCAGCACCCGAAACTGGCCATGGCGGCGGTCATCGGGGTTCCCGATCCTTACTGGATGGAGCTTGTGACGGCGATCGTCGTCCCCAAACCGGACGTGGAGGTAACCCCGGAAGAGATCATTGCCTTCTGCAAAGAGAACATGGCCGGATACAAAGCCCCTAAGAAGGTCATTGTCCGACCGGCACTACCCATAACGGCTAGCGGGAAGGTTCTCAAACGGGAGTTGCGGCGGGAGTTTGAGGACGAATCCAAGACATAGACATTCCCATGGGCAGGGCCTCCACGGGCGAGGCCTCCGCCCACAATCTCTCGTGGTATTCGGGGCAGGTAGCCCAGCCCGCGGCGAGGTCCCGTCGGGTGTGCACGGCCTCGAGCTTGCAGCCGCAGAAGACACGGATAATGCCGCCCAGGCTCACGCGCACCTCACTCTTTTCCTTGCAAGGTGGTCGGGGACGGCGAAGCGGTTGCCGTCTATGTTTATGCAGGCGTCCCATAACACCGTCTATATGCTCTTGAACGTGGCCACGCATAATTCGAAAAACCCGGTTAAGAAAACATAGGGGAGGCGTCCAAGCGGTCGTCCCAGGCGCGCAGGAAAAGAGGGCCGGTCGCACAGAGCTCGGGTCAAACAGGGATGACGACAAGGCATTTCGAGCGGCAATCGTGTATGATAGCGAGCCATGAGGTGTTACAGCCGGCGGAAAGGAACTGAGCGTGGCTACGCTCCCTCCAAGTGGTTGGCAACGTTCAAGCGGCGAGATGGAAATCCCGAGTAATAGGGATATGAGAGGCCTGGAAAGCCGATAAACGCATATTATGATACGAGCAGAGAGGTGAGAGGGATTCCGCGGGAGGAAAAACAGGCAAAGTTTACCATAGTCATCCCCTCTTACTGGGGGAGAAGTTCGGGCGAGCCCCCTTGCGAGGAGGACGCGGTCTATGACCATCCCACACCCCTGGACGCCGAGGGTACGTTGACGCGTGCCCTGGAGAGCATCCGCCTGCTCGCCGGGGATGGCTTTCGTGTCGTGGTCCTGGGGGCGGCGACACACGCCGAGCTCGAGGCCGGTATAGAGAAACGCCTCGAGGAGATCGTCTCACCCTTCAAACGCTACTATCCGGTCGCGCTGCTCACCCATTCAAACGAGCGCGAGATGAAGAAGATGATCTCTCAACGCGGCCCGGAGGGAAGCGAGGAGATGCTCTCCCTGCGAGGTTATTCCAATATCAGGAATTTCTGCCTGGTCGCCGCGTGCCTCGCGGGAGCGGAGGCGGCGGTGCTCTTTGACGACGACCAGGTCTACGAGGACCCGTATTACCTCGATAAGGTGGCCGAGAACATCGGAGGCGAACCCCGTGGGCGCTTTGCCGGCGGGCTTGCCGGATACTACGTGAACCCGAACGGGGATTACCGCGTGCCCGCGAACCGCGACCCGGTGCTGGCGGAATGGCCGGCTGCGGAATACATGAACCGCGCCTTCGACATCATCGAGGGCGGGGAGAGGCTCCAGGTCACCCCCTGGGTTTTCGGCGGCAACATGGTAGTGCATCGAGAGCTCTTCATGCGCATAGCTTTCGACCCCCACGTGACGCGGGGCGAGGATATAGACTACCTGGTGAACGCCAAGTTCTTCGGCTACGATTTTCTCCTGGACAACACGCTGTGGATACGCCACCTGCCTCCGCCCAAGACCTCTCCCCCGTGGAGGAGGTTCCGCGAGGATCTCGACCGTTTCGTCTACAGCCGGGAGAAGCTGCGCTGCCAGAGGGAAGGGGATGGAAGGCGCCTGGTCTCCGTGGAGGAGCTGGACCCCTACCCGGGGCGTTTCCTGCGAGACGACCTGGAAGAGATGATCTTCCGCACCTGCGTGCTCATGGGCATGGACTGCCTCTCCAGGCAGGACGGCAAGGGTTTTTCGGAGGCCATGTCCAACGTCCTGCGCGCCCGCTCGGGCGTCAACCCACCCGGCGACCCTTACCGGCGTTACCTCGACTGGCGCGGGCGCTGGGAGGAATTCATGGCCTTCATCTCCGGGGATGAAGGGCTGCGCGGTTACGTGATGGAGAGATTCCTATGACGGCGGTGATAGGGTGATGAGCAAATCGCGCAGCGTCCTCGACCCCGAGGTCATCAAGCGGTGCGAGGACATCGGATGCGCCGATATAGTGGTCGGCATACCCAGCTTCCGCAACGCGGACACCATCGCTCACGTGGTGCAGGCCGCGGCCGCGGGCATGGTAAAGTATTTCCCCGGGCTCAGGCCGGTTATCGTCAACTCCGACGGTGGCTCCACCGACGATACGGTTGACGTGGTGCTGCAGACGCCGGTGCCGCCCGAGGTGAAGAAAATAGTCACCCCCTACAAGGGCTTGCCGGGAAAGGGGTCGGCCTTCAACGCCATCTTCGAGATCGCCAGCCGCCTGAAGACGCGCATCTGCGTGGTGGTCGATTCCGACCTGCGCAGCATAACCCCGGAATGGATACGCCTGCTGGGGGAGCCGGTGTGGGAAAACAGCTACGGCTTCGTGGCCCCTTACTATATCCGCCACAAGTACGACGGCACCATCACCAACAACCTCGCTTACCCCCTGACCCAGGCGCTTTACGGGAGGCGCATACGCCAGCCCATCGGGGGCGACTTCGGCTTCACCGGCTCCCTGGCCCTGCTCTACTCGCACATGGACGTATGGCAGTCGGATATCGCCAAGTTCGGCATCGACATCTGGATGACCACCACGGCTATCACCGAGGGGTTCCGCGTCTGCCAGTCGGCCATGGGGGTGAAGATACACAACGTCAAGGACCCCGGGAGCGACCTCGCCTCCATGTTCACCCAGGTCGCGTCCACTATCTTCTACCTCATGGGGATGCACGACGTGAAGTGGATGCGGGTGAAGGGTTCCAACGCGACGCGCGTGTTCGGGGATGTAAGAAACATAGAGCCGGCGGCCATGGAGATAAACCTGGAGAACCTCCTGGACCATTTCGAGGTAGGTCATAAAGACTACCGCGAGCTGTGGGAGGAGATCCTGGAACCCGCCAACATGCTCGAGGTCTCCTATGCGTCGCAGGCGATGCGGGAAGAGGTTTTTTCCTTCCCCGAGAAGCTGTGGGCGAAGATCGTCTACGATTACGCGGTGGCCTATAACTTCTCCTGCGATATCCCGCAGAAGGAACTGGTGAGATCCATGGTGCCCCTGTACTGCGCGCGCACCGCGGATACCGCTATAAGGACGCGGAATATGACCTGCATGGAGGCGGAGCATCTGGTGCAGCGCCAGGCTGAGGAATTCGAATGGCTAAAGCCCTACCTGATTGAGAAATGGCTCAAGGCCAAGGCGCATGCAGCCAGCGAGCCCGAGAAGCTCCTCCCGGTCTCGTTCTGACCTGGGGTTCGGCCCGGGCCTCAGGGCAATGGCCTCGCTCCGCATTTTGCTCTCCGCTCCGACCGATCCGGTCAAGTACGGACTTTGAGATTTCCCACGGGAGAAACCCACGCGCATGGCTGCTCCTTGACCACCTGTATGTGGTCCCTGGATTAACAGGGAAAGCTCTTCGGGCAGCACCGTAAGCTACGCTGGCCAGCCCCGTTAAGGCTGGACAGCCTTAACTTCCATAATTTGTGTTCTCATCATGCGCAAGGGCACACCATGTTGGGATTCGCGAAAAAGTCCCCTAAAGTGGTTGATTTTTCTCTTTTTAGGGTCGAATATATAAGCATAGTGGTGAAGAATGGTTTATAGTGGAGTACAATGGAGAAAACATCGGGCTAAGGTGGAGCGCCGGTGGAACGGCAAACGGACCCGCCGGCCAAAAGGTAGGAACAAGGGGAACGTAAAGGGAAGCGAAGATGTTTTTCGGGTCTTTCGAGCACGCGCTGGACGATAAGGGCCGCATCATCATGCCCTCCAGGTTCCGGGCGAAACTGGAGGAAGGGGTGGTGATGGCACGCTGGCTCGAGCAGTGCGTGGCCGTGTTTCCCCGCAGCGAATTCGAGAAGATGGCCGAGCGCATACAGGCCCTGCCGGAGGGAAGCGCGGAGAAGCGGGAGTTCAGCCGCGTGTTCTTCGGACATTCCTTCGAGGCCGCCCCCGATCGCCAGGGGCGCCTTACCATCCCACCCAAGCTGCGCGAGATAGCCGGGCTCGACCGCGAGGTCGAGGTGGTGGGCATGATGGACCGCGTGGAGATCTGGGACCGCGGACGCTGGGCCGAATCCACGCAGGGCGGCCTGGACCGTTTCGAGCAGACGGCCGAGAAGCTGTCGGAGCTGGGTTTCTAGCTTCAGGGGATAGAGGAGGACGTAACCGTGATAGAGATGATCGCACAGGGACGACGCCACTGGCCGCCGCGCGAGAGCAACACGTATCGCACCCTGCGCCATCTGGTGGAGGTCAATGGACGAAGATGATGCAAGGCATGTACCGGTCATGTTCGAGGAGGTCGTGGGCTTCCTGCGCCCCCGGCCCGGAAGCGTCCTGGTTGATGCCACCCTCGGCGAGGGGGGGCATGCCCGGGCTCTGCTCGAAAAAATGGGGGGAGAAGGTTGCCTGATCGGACTGGACCGGGACGCGCGAGCCCTGCAGAGGGCCCTGGAGCGCCTGCAGGGAAAGGCGCGGTTGGCGATATACCACACGCGCTTCTCGCGTCTGGGGGAAGTCCTGGAGGAACTGGGGATTGGCGCCGTGGACGGCGTGCTCTTCGACCTCGGGGTCTCCTCGCTGCAACTGCAAGAGGCGGAGAGAGGGTTCTCCTTCCGCCAGGAGGCACGTCTGGACATGCGCATGGACCAGGACCAGGAACTCGATGCCTGGAAGGTGGTGAACGAGTATGAGGAGAGAGAGTTGGCGCGTATTATCCGCGGGTACGGCGAAGAGCGTTGGGCTTCCCGCATCGCTCGGGGTATCGCTCTCGCGCGAAAGCGCTCACCCATCGACACCACGGATAGACTTGCTGAGATTGTAAAGGAGTCCATACCCGCCGCGGCCCGCCGTACGGGCGGGCATCCGGCGAGGCGGACTTATCAAGCCTTGAGGATGGAGGTGAACGGGGAGTTGCGCGAACTGGAGCAGGCATTGCCGCAGGCGCTGGGAGCGCTGGCAAGCGGCGGCACCATGGTAGCCATCTCCTATCACTCCCTGGAGGACAGGATGGTAAAGAGGTTCTTCGCGGAGAGAGGGTCGCGCTGCGCCTGCGGCCCCGAAGTGGAGGATTGCGTGTGCGGAGCGGCGGAGGAACTGCGTATCCTCACGCCCAGGCCGGTGCAACCCTCGGCGCACGAAGTGCAGGAGAACCCCAGGGCGCGTTCCGCGAAACTGCGGGCCGCGAGGAAGAGGTAGAAGCGTATGTCGCTGGCGCTGGAATGGAAAGATCAGGCATATCCCGCCGGCAGACGGGAGGAGAGCCATGCCCGCGCGGCGGAGGAGTCGCGTGAACGTAAGGGCGCCCGAGAAAGCCGCAGGATGCGCCTTACCTTCTTCTGCTTCATCGCCGTAGCCGTGTTCATAAGCGGATTGTTCATTCTCACCATCTGCCTGCACGTGATGGTGGTGCAGAACGAGATGAAGGCGCGTGAGGTCGAGAAGCAGATCGAACTGGAGAGGCGTCAGCACGAAGCGATGAGGGTGGAGATCGCGTCTCTGGAATCGCCGTCACGCATAGAAAAGATGGCGGTCGAACAGCTGAAGATGGTCCAGGTGGCACAGGCGGAATACCTGGAGACATCGTCATACCAGACCGCAAGGCTGCAGGAGCAGGAGGATCTCTCTTACGAGGAGGGGATGGTCAGCGACGTGACACAGGGGGGGCGCTGATCCCGGCTAAGCAGTACAAGCTGAAAGGATTCAGACGCCGCGGCGGCGAACCCCGCTCCCGAGCCTGCAAGGCTTCCTGACATAGAAGAGGCATCCGAGGAGGACGAGGTGTCAAGAAGAAGAAAAGGGGATGCCAGGATAAACCTGGCAGCTCTGGCGCTCTTATTGGGTCTCGGATTGATCGCCTACCGCCTTGTCGACCTCCAGGTCGTCAAGGCGGATCGCTTCCGGGACATAGCGGAAGAGCAGAGATACCAGCTGACGGATCTCAGCCCGCGCCGCGGCTGCATCCTGGACCGGGACGGTGAAGTCCTGGCTATCAGCAAGGAAGCATATTCCATATATGCCACACCCTACCTGATAGAGGACGCGCAGATGGCCGCCGCCGAGCTCTCCCTGGTGTTGCAGAAACCACGCCAGGAATTGGAGGAGACGCTGCGCTCGCCGGGAGGCTTTGTCTATATCGAGCGCAAGGTGAGCCCGGAGGTCGCGGAAGAGGTAGAGGCATTGGGTCTCGCGGGCATAGGCCTGGAGAAGGAGAGCAAGAGATACTATCCGCAAGGATCGCTGGCCGCGCAGGTCATCGGTTACGTGGGCACGGATAACGTCGGACTCTCCGGGCTGGAGCTGCAATACGATTCAGCACTCGCGGGCGAGGCGGGCGAGGCGGGCGTGGAGTACGATCCGCGCGGCGAGCCCATACCCGGAGTCACGGAATTGATCAAGGAGCCGGTGGACGGCTGCGACATCCAGTTGACCATAGATTCCGAGATACAGTTCAAGCTGCAGGAGCAGCTTGCCGCCTCGGTGCAGGAGAGCGGCGCCAGGAGCGGCACGGGCCTGGTAATGGACTGCTACACTGGGGAGATACTGGCCATGGCCGTGGTGCCAGAGTTCGACATCAACCAGTTCTCGCAGGTGGATCCGGAGATAACCAGGACCCAGCCGGTCACAGACGCTTTCGAGCCGGGATCAGTGCTCAAGATACTCACCGCCATGGCTGTCCTGCAGGAGCAGACGGTTGCGCCGGCATCGGTGATCAACGTCCCCGGCGCCTTGCAGATCGCCGATTACGAGTTCACCGACGACCACCCCATGCCTAAAAGCGACCTCACCTTCACGGAAGTGATCGCCTACTCGTCGAACGTCGGGACCATAAAGACCGCCCAGGCTCTCGGGAAAGAGGCGCTCAGCGCCTATATCGCGAAGAGCGGGCTGGGGGAAGTGACGGGGGTCGACTTCCCGGGGGAGAACCCGGGGATGGTGCTGGACCTGGAGAGCTGGTCGCTCACCTCTCTTCCCACCATCGCCATCGGGCAGGGTATATCGGTTACCCCGCTGCAGATCGCCGTGATCACCGCGGCGGTTGCGAACGGGGGGACCAGGGTGACGCCGAATTTCCTGATGCGCAAGTTGTATACGGACAACGGCATAGAGGATTACGAGCCCGCGCAGGGGGACAGGATAATCTCCGAGAACGGGGCCGCGTCACTGCGCTATATCCTGCAGGAAGTGGTGAGGATAGGCACCGGCTCGCGCGCCGCCATGACCCTTTACAACTGCGCCGGAAAGACCGGCACCGCCATGAAGCCGGACCCCGCGGGCGGCTACCGCGATGCCTATATCGCGACCTTCGCGGGCATGGCGCCCAGCGAAGACCCGAGCCTGGTGGCGGTGATAACACTCGACGAGCCGGGGACCGTTTACGGCGGCCTTGCCGCCGCGCCCTGTTTCTCGCAGGTGATGGAATTCTCCCTGCAGCACCTGCAGGAAGTGCCGAGCCTGGAGAAGGTCAATACCAAGGACATGGTGGTGGAACAATGAGGTTACGCGAGCTCGTGGCCGGCATCGACATACTGGGCCAGGATGCGGGTGGCGACGCCGAGATCACCGGCATAGCTTACCATTCGCAGCAGGTAAAGCCGGGGGAGCTTTTCGTGGCCGTGCGCGGGCACGTGACCGACGGCCATCTATATATAGATGAGGCTCTGCGGAGAGGAGCCGCCGCCCTGGTGGTCGCGGAGGGGTGGAAGGGCGGTGTCGCGATCCCCGCCGGCACCGCGGTGATCAGGGCCCGGGATACGCGCCTGGCCATGGCCATGCTGAGCGACCGTTTCCACGGGCATCCCAGCGGCAGGCTGAAGCTGATCGGGGTGACCGGCACCAACGGCAAGACGACTACCGCCCACCTGGTGGAGGCGGCCGCATCCCTGTCGGGCATGACCTCCGGACTCATAGGGACGGTGGTGTATCGTGTGGCCGGACGCGAGCTTCCCGTCGGCCGCACCACGCCGGAATCCGCGGACCTGCAGGAGATCCTGGCCGCCATGGCGGACGAGGGTTGCGAGGTGGCGAGCATGGAGGTGTCCTCGCATGCCCTGGCCCTGCGCCGCGTGGATGGCTGCGATTTCGAGGTCGCCGTATTCACAAATCTCAGCCAGGACCACCTCGATTTCCACTCGGATATGGAGGATTACTACCTCGCCAAGGAGCGCCTCTTCACCTCTGCATCGCAGGGGGGCCTGGACGCACGTGCGGCTGTGGTCAATATCGAGGACCCTTATGGACGCCGCCTTACCGAAATCGCCGCGGGCAGGGTGCTCACCTTCGGCGTGTCCGCGGAGGCGGAATTGAGGGGAGAGCTGCTGCAGGCGGGGTTGAAGGAAAGCCTCGTGGAGGTGAGGTACGGCGGAGAGACCTGGAAGGGCAAGACGGCTCTCACCGGGCGTTTCAACCTCTACAACATACTGGCCTCGCTGGGGGCATGCATCATGTTGGGGCTGGATGCGGAGAAATCCTTGTTTGGCATATTATCCCAAGCCGGTGTGCCCGGTCGTTTCCAGGCTGTGGAGGAAGGGCAGGACTTCGCGGTCCTGGTGGATTATGCCCACACGCCGGATTCACTGCGCCGCGTGCTGGAGGCAGCGCGGGAGACGACGGGACGGCGGGTTATCGCCCTGTTCGGATGCGGCGGGAACCGCGACCGTGGGAAACGGCCCCTGATGGGGGAGATAGCGGTGAGAGCGGCCGACGTAGTCTTCATCACCTCCGACAACCCGCGCGGCGAGGAACCCACGGCTATCATCGCGGAGATCGAAGCGGGGGCGCAGGCCGTTACCGGCGGGGCTCCATATACGGTCATAGCCGACCGACGCTCCGCCATCCAGGCGGCGATTGACGAGGCTGCCGCCGGTGATGTGGTGGTCATCGCGGGCAAGGGGCACGAGAAGGGCCAGATATTCGCGGACCGCGTGCTTCCCTTCGACGACGTGGAGGAAGCGAGGGCGGCATTGAAGGGGAGGATGGAGGGGAAATGATCCCCATGAGAGAGGAGGAGATAGCGAAGGCGACCGGGGCCACCGTGTTGTTGGCCGGGGTCAATCCTTCCCGGCGCATCTCGAAGGTCTCAACCGACACGCGCCGTCCGGGACGGGGCGCTCTCTTCGTGGCCCTGAAGGGAGAGCGTTACGACGCGCATGATTTCCTCCAGCAGGCGCTGGAGGCCGGGGCGGCGGCCCTGCTGGTTGCGCGCACGTCCCCGGGGATCATGCGACTGGCGCGCGAGAGCGGGGCGGCGGTAATGCGCGCTCGCAGCACCATGAGCGCCCTGGCCAGGCTGGCCTCACGGCAGCGCGAGATGTGCGGAGCCCGTGTCGTGGGCATAACCGGTTCGACCGGCAAGACCCTGACCAAGGATTTCACTGCTGCGGTGTTGGGGCTCGCGGGCCATACCATAGCCTCGAAAGGGAGCTTCAACAACGAGATAGGGGTTCCCTTGACCGTGCTGGAGGTAAGGAAAGACACGGAGTTCATGGTCCTGGAGATGGGCTCGCGCGGTAAAGGCCATCTGGAGGAGCTGTGCGCATACGCCCGGCCGGAGGTAGGCGTGGTCACCAATATAGGGTGGACGCACATGCAGTTCTTCCGCACCCGCGACAACCTGGCCAGGGCAAAGGCGGAGCTGCTCGTGTCATTGCCCCGCAGCGGGTGGGCGGTGATCAACGGCGATGACGATTATGCGGAGATGCTGCGCGCGTCGAGCCCCTGCCCGGTGATAACTTTCGGTCGTTCCCGCGCGGCGGACGTGTGGGCGGAGGACGAGCGTGTGGATAAAAATGGGAAGGTGGTCTTCACCTTGAAGTCGAAAGGAGGTTGTGTGAGGAGAATCGCCGTGCCGTTGCCGGGCCGCCATAACGTCGACAACGTCCTGGCGGCTGCGGCAGTGGGAAAGATCATGGGGGTTGATATGGAAACCATAGCCGAGGGAATAGAAGTTGCAGAAACCAGCGGATGGAGGATGGAGATGATCGATAAACCGGATGAGATCACCATCATCAACGACGCCTACAATGCAAACCCGGTCTCCATGCGGTCTGCCCTGATGGCCCTGGGCGATATCTCTCGCGAAAAGAGGGCTATCGCAGTGCTCGGGGACATGGGAGAGCTGGGGCCCGTCTCGGAGGAAGCCCACCAGGAACTGGGGAAGCTTGTCGTGGATTACGGCACTGATATCCTCATCACGGTGGGGAGGAAGTCGCGCAAGACGGCCCAGGCTGCACGCGACAAGGGCCTGCCGCGGGGCAGCGTTTTCACTACGGACGGGGCTGACAAGGCGGCGGAGATCCTGCGGGCTATCATCGAACCGGGAGACGTGATCCTGATCAAGGGTTCGCGTTTCCTCGGCCTCGAGAAGCTCGTGAACTTGGTGGCATAAGACTGGATGACATAGAATAGCCACTTGATGGGCCGGGCGAGGCGACCTGGATAGTGACTGACGAGGAGGAAGATACCCTTGCTCAGGGTGCTGGCTGCTCTGTTGACCGGTTTGATCATATGTATATTCGGCATGCCTTTTCTGGTAGGCTGGCTGAGAAGGCGTGGCATAGGGCAGTTCATACGGGAGGACGGGCCGCAGGCACATCTGGCCAAAGAAGGGACCCCCACCATGGGTGGCGCGCTGATCGTCATCTCGGTGCTGGTGGCGTTCCTGCTCTGGGCGCAGAAACTGCAGGCCGGAACGGGGTTCGCACTGGGGCTGGCCTTGGTGGGGGGCGGACTGCTGGGATTCGCGGACGATTATACGAAGCTGCATTACGCGCGTTCGCTGGGGCTGAGAGGCCGCAGCAAGCTCTTCTGGCAACTTGCGCTGTCCGTAGCGCTGGCCTATCTGGCCACGCAGCATTTCGGCGTGGACACCAAGCTCTACTGGTTCCGCTCCGACGCCGTGATCTGCGACCTGGGCCCCTTCTATTACCTGCTCGTCTTTATCATGATCATCGGGACGTCGAACGCGGTGAACCTCACAGACGGGCTGGACGGCCTGGCCTCGGGGGCCACCGTACTGGTGATGACCGCGTATATACTCATCGCCTTCACGCAGTTCCGCAATCACGAGTTCCTGTACACCCACATTCAGGGGTCGCTGGACATCGCGATATTCTCCGGGGCGCTCATGGGCAGCTGCATCGGGTTCCTGTGGTGGAACTCGCCGCCGGCATATATCTTCATGGGGGACACGGGTTCCCTGGCCCTGGGATGCAGCCTGGCTACGGTGGCCATGCTCTCCAAGACGGAGCTTCTCCTGGTGGTGCTGGGAGGGCTCTTCGTCATGGAGGCCCTGTCCGTGATCATCCAGGTACTGGTGTTCAAGGCCACCCACAAGCGCGTTTTCCGCATGGCGCCGCTGCACCATCACTTCGAGCTCAAGGGGTGGTCGGAGGTGACCACGCTTATCAGGTTGTGGATAGTGGCGGGTTTCTTCGTCGGCATAGGTTTCATCATCTTTTATATCAATTACGTGGGGGGCAAGTAGTGGAAATGGTGGCGGAGAGGGACGTACAGGGTCTGCGGGGCGTAGGGTCGGTGCTCGTGGTCGGCCTGGGGGTTTCGGGACGTGCCGCGGCGGACAGTCTCCTGCGCGAAGGCAAGAAGGTAACCGTCAGCGATATCGGCGAAACCGGAGCGATCAAGGAAGCGGCGGATGAGCTGAGCGCCCGGGGCGCGGAGGCCGTCCTGGGGCGTCACGATCTTTCGCTCCTGGAAGGTATGGACCTGGTGGTGGTAAGCCCGGGAGTAACGCCGCGGCTGCCCCTGCTGAAGGCGGCGCAGGAGCAGGGCATCCCAGTATGGAGCGAGGTCGAGCTGGCCTCGAGGCTGCTGCGGGGTCCGATGGTGGCGGTGACGGGCACCAACGGCAAGACCACCACCGTGCGCATGATCGAGCGGATATGCAGGCGCGCCGGGAGGCCTGCCGTGGCGGCGGGGAACATCGGTTATCCGTTGATAACTGCGGCTGAGGAAGCGGAAGAGGGGACGCTTCTGGTGGCAGAGGTCTCCAGTTTCCAGCTTTATTACACATACGAGTTCCGTCCGCAGGTGGCGGTACTTTTGAACATCGCCGAGGACCATTTCGACTGGCACTCCGATATGCGCGAATACACGGCGGCGAAGAGCCGCATATGGGCGAACCAAGAGCGGGAAGACGCGGTGATATGCAACCTGGACGACACCCTCTGCGTGCGGGCGTCTCTGTCGGCGCCCTCGCGCGTGCTTTATTACTCGCGCCTGCAGGAGGACAAAGCGGCGGTGTTCATGAGGGGGGAAGCGATGCTTAGCCGCATCGGCGGCGGAGGCGAGGCCGTCCCGGAACCGCGGGAGATCATGCTCGCCGAGAAGATGCTGCTTCCCGGGGTGCACAACCTGGAGAATGCCATGGCCGCCGCCGGGGCCGCCATAACCATGGGCATAGAACCAGAGGTGACGGGCGAGGCCCTGGCGTCTTTCCGAGGCCTGCCCCACCGTCTACAATTCGCGGGAGAGACAGGCGGGGTGCGGTTCTATAACGATTCCAAAGCCACTAATCCGCACGCTACCCTGCGCGCTCTGGAATCATTCCCCGTACCTCTCGCGCTCATCCTCGGGGGCAGGAACAAGGGCTTGAGCTTTGAGGCTTTGGCGGGAGAGCTGGGACGGCGAGGTTCTCGCGGGGACCTGCGAGCCGTATATCTCATAGGGGAGGCGGCCGGCGAGATAGCGGAGGCGATCGAGAAGTCGGGGGGACGGTTGGGGTTCCGGGTGATGCCGGGCCTGGAGGAGGTATTCGAGAGTTTGCGCGGCGATGTCGTTGCGGGGGACGTGGTCCTGTTCAGCCCGGCCTGCACATCCTTCGACCGCTACAACGATTTTAAGGAGCGGGGCAGGCATTTTCAGGCCATGGTCGACAGCTATCGCGAGAAAGGCGCTCATAGTGGGTGAGCAGGCTGCGGCGAGGAGGCAGAGAGGCAGGGCAAACGATGCTGCCCCCCGAGCTCTCGTGGAGGCGCGCAGCAGGCATGAAGAGACGGTGGCTGCGGGACGCCGGCCGGCACGCGGCAAAGGCGGGAAGAAGGCATTGCGGGCCGTTCCCGCGGAGAGCACACGGGCGCGCCGCGTAGCGTACGGGTTAACGCGCAACGGTTACTGCATCCTGGGTATCTCCCTCATCATGTTCCTTTACGGCATGGTCATGATCTTCTCGGCCAGCTCCGGGCTCGCCCTCCATACCCACGGTTCGAGTTACTATTTCCTGCTGCGCCAGTCGATATGGTTCGTGGTGGGTCTGGCCGCCCTGGCCGCCCTGGCCTATATGGACTATCACCGCGTGGTGGAGCTCTCGCCCGCTTTCATGGCCCTGTCCCTGGCCGCCCTGGCGGCGGTCCTCCTGTTCGGGACCGAGGCTTATGGAAGCAAGAGGTCGATCGTGGCCGGTCCCATTGTCGTTCAGCCCTCGGAGATAGCCAAGATGGCGCTTCTCGTCTACGCCGTATATATATACAGCAGGCGGGAGGACAAGCTGGACAGCTGGCGGGAGGTGATCATGCCGGTGCTCCTGGTTACCGCGCTGGCCTGCCTGCTGATCATCCTCGAGCCGGACCTGGGAAGCATGCTGGTCGTCGCCATATCCGTGTACGCGGTCCTGTGGCTGGCCGGGGCGCCGCTACGCAAGATGGCCATGCTGGCCCTGCTGGGGGGATCGGCCACGCTCGTCTTCATATTCACCTCGGGATATCGCAAGGCGCGTTTCCTCGCTTTCCTGGACCCCTGGAGCGCTCCCCGTGGAGGCGGATTTCATATCATCCAGTCCATGATCGCGCTGGGCTCAGGAAACGTAAGCGGCCTGGGCCTGGGCATGAGCCGTCAGAAGTTCTTCTACCTGCCCAACGCCCATACTGATTTCATCTTTTCCATCATCGGGGAGGAAGCGGGGTTGATCGGCACGCTTTCCGTGCTGTTGCTCTTCGCGATCTTCATATACCTGGGGTTCAGGACCGCCAGGGGCGCGCCCGACCGGGTCGGACGCCTGCTGGCCATGGGCATTACCTGCATGCTCGGGGTGCAGGCCTTGATCAATATGGGAGCTGCCTCCGGCGTGCTGCCCATTACCGGTATCACCCTGCCTTTCTTCAGTTACGGGGGCTCGTCCCTGGTGATTTGCATGTGTCTTGCGGGTATACTCATAAACGTCTCCCGCCAGGAAGGTGGGGCGGCTGCATCTAACGATAGGAGGAACGAGCGTGAACGTGGCGATTTGCGGGGGAGGAACCGGAGGCCATCTCCATCCTCTGCTCGCCTTGGCAGAGGAACTCGCATCGCATGACGGCGTGGAGGTCACGCTCTACCTGAACCGCAAATCGCCGTCTAGCTCGTTGCTGGAGGGCAAAAAGATCGTGCCCCTACAAGTGAGCGGCTTCGCACGCCGCTTCGATGCGGCGAACTTCCGCGCCATTGCGGAACTCGCGAAGGCCTTCGTGATCTGCCGCCGGGAGATGAAAACCGATCTGCCCGCGGTTGCGGTCGCCTTTGGCGGTTACGCGAGCGTGCCCGGAGCTGCGGCAGCCTTAAGCCTGCGCATTCCGCTCGTCGTTCACGAGCAGAACGTAATACCGGGCCTCGCCAACCGGGTTCTCGCTCCGGCGGCGCGGGCGCTGGCGGTCGCTTTCGCACAGACTCTCGAGGTGCGCCCGGGGTGGGCCAAAAAAGCGGTGGTCACGGGCAACCCCCTGCTCAGGCGGCCGCAGCAGGGATCAGCGGCGGAAGCGCTGGAGCTTTTCGGGCTGCAGCCGGGTAGAAAGACCCTGGCCGTGGTGGGCGGAAGCCAGGGAGCAGAATCCCTCAACCGGGCGGTTCTCGAGGCTCTTCCTGGCTGGCGGGAACGCTCGGACATGCAAATAGTCCATGCCGTGGGCAGGGATAAATACCAGGAATTCATGACGCGCGCGGCGAAGGTGGATAGCGGCGATTTTATCTACAAGCCAATGGAGTTCATAGAGCGCATGGATTTGCTTTACCGCCTGGCTGACCTGGTGGTGTGCCGCGCCGGCGCCGCGACGGTAACCGAGCTGGCCGCCGCGGGATGCGCGTCGGTGCTGGTGCCTTACCCCTACGCCACGGCTGCGCATCAGGATGCCAACGCGGGCGTGCTCGCCCGCGAGGGAGCGGCGGTGATCATGGAAGACGGGCAGTTGAACGGGCACAGCCTGAAGAGGGAGGTGGACCTGCTGCTGGAGGACGCGGGCAGGCTGGAGGTAATGCGTGAAGCGGCACGGCGGGTGGCGAAGCCGGACGCCGCAGCCGCGCTGGCCGAGCTTGTCCTGTCGCTGGCCTAGGAGGAAAAGGTGGAGGGAAACGAGAGGATACATTTAGTGGGCATAGGAGGCGCGGGCATGAGCGCCATAGCCGTGGTGATCCTGGCGAAAGGCCTTCATGTAAGCGGCTCCGATCTCAAGGAATCCCGCAACACGCGGCGCCTGCGCCAGATGGGGGCGCGCATCTTCATCGGGCATGACGCAGGCAACGTGGAGGATGCGGACATCCTGGTGGTTTCGTCGGCGATATCGGAGAGGAACCGCGAGGTGGCGCGTGCGCGCGAGCTGGGGCTGCGGGTGCTGCCCCGCGCGGCCATGCTCGACTTGATCATGAAGGAAGGCAGGGGCGTCGCAATCGCCGGCACCCACGGCAAGACCACCACCACCTCCATGATAGCCATGATCATGCGCGAGGAAGGGCTCGATCCCACCTACGTTATCGGGGGTGAACTCAACGATGTCGGGAGCAACGCGCATGCCGGCAGCGGCGAATATGTCGTTGCCGAGGCGGACGAGAGCGACGGCTCCTTCCTGTTGCTGCATCCATGGGCCGAGGTGATCACCAACGTAGAGGAGGATCACCTGGACTTCTTCAAGGACGGCGATGAGGTACGCGAATATTTCGAACGCTTCGTCTCCCTTCTCCCGCCGGAGGGCCTGCTGGTCCTAGCGGGTGACGACCCCGGAGCCGCGGCCCTCCGTCCTCGCAGCGGGCCCCGGGTGGTCTCTTTCGGGGAGGGAGAGGGAAACGATTTCCGCTACGCGGGAGTGGAGTTTTTTCCGGGCGGGAGCTCGTTCCAGCTGTATGGGGGCGGGAAACTCCTGGGAAAGGTGAGGATGGGCATTCCGGGGCAGCACAACGTGCACAACGCCATGGCGGCGCTGGCGTTCGCGCTCTCCGCGGGTGTGGATTTCGGTACCGCGGCACGCGCTCTGAGGTCCTTTCGTGGCGTGCAGCGGCGCTACCAGTTGATAGACGAGGTCGCGGGGATAAGGCTGGTAGACGATTATGCGCACCATCCTTCCGAGGTAATGGCCACGCTCAAGGCCGCGTCCATGGAGGAGGCGGAACGCCTGGTGTGTATCTTCCAACCTCACCGCTACACCCGCACCGCCGCCTTGTGGAAGGGTTTCGGGAGCGCGCTGCTCCTGGCGGACCTGGTGATCGTCACCGACGTGTACGCGGCGGGCGAGAGCCCTCTCCCGGGAGTCAACGGGAAGCTGATAGTGAACGCGATGCTGGATGCAGAGCCGGCGAAGCAGGTGGTGTACATACCAAAGCGCTCCATGCTGGGCAGCGCGGCGGCGCGTTTTCTGCGTGCGGGCGACCTGGTATTGACCATGGGGGCTGGCGATATAACCCAATGCGCATCCGAGATCGCGGGAATACTGGGCGAGGATAGCGACAGGAACAGCAGGCCCGGGGAGAGCTGAGGCATGACTGAGGTGGCGGAGGTTCGCGAGAGGCTGCGGAGCAGCTTCGGTGGGACCATGATAGAGGGAGCCCTTCTGGCGGGGTTCACCACCTTCCACATCGGAGGGCCGGCAGCACTGCTCGCTGTTCCCGAGGGCATCGACGACCTTTCAGCACTGTTGGAAGCCGTAGCGGTATCGGGGGCGAAGCTGCTTGTCCTGGGGAGGGGATCCAACGTTCTCGTCTCGGACAGGGGTTTCGATGGAGTGGTGGCCGTGTTGAGCGGAGGGTTGAGAAGGATAACCAAAAAGGGTAAACATGAAGTTTACGTAGAGAGTGGTTGCGACCTGAATGTGCTGGTCAAATGGACCATAGAACTGGGCCTGGGGGGGCTCGAGGAACTCTCCGGCATCCCGGGAAGCGTGGGTGGAGCAATACGCATGAACGCCGGTGCCATGGGCTCGAGCATGGGCGACAGGGTGATGAGGGTAAAGGTGTTGAGCCTGGCCGGGAAAGAGGTGAAGGCCAGGCAGATAGGGAGAGGGGGCATGGGTTTCGCCTATCGCCACAGCGGCCTCGGTGAAAACGACATCGTTGTCGGGGCGAGACTGAAGCTCGGCGCCGCGGACCGGCGGACACTGGAATCCCGGCGAGGGGAGGTCCTGGCATGGCGGCGGCGGAGCCAACCCCTGAACCAGCCTTCCGCAGGGAGCGTATTCCGCAATCCCCCGGGCATGTATGCGGGAGAGCTGATCGAGCGCTGCGGCTTGAAGGGGGTACGCATAGGGGAGGCCATGGTATCCGAGAAGCATGCCAATTTCATCGTGAACCTGGGCGGGGCGAGCGCGGACGACGTCCGAGAACTCATAAGACGCGTTAAGAACGAGGTCAAAAGCAAAAAGGGTGTGGAGCTCGAGGAAGAGATCAAGCTGGTCGGTGAGATGGGGGAAGGTATGAGATGAGCAGGATAGCTGTACTCATGGGGGGTATCTCAACGGAGAGGGAGATCTCGTTACGCTCGGGTGCGGCGGTGTCGCAAGCCCTGGTGGAGTTGGGTCACGAGGTTATGGACGTGGATGTGGGACCGGACGTGGTCGCGCAGCTGGCTGCCCTGCAGGGACGGATAGATACCGCCTTCATCGTGCTCCATGGGCGCCTGGGAGAAGACGGAACGGTGCAGGGCCTGCTCGAGCTGCTCGGGATCCCTTATACCGGTTCCGGGGTGATGGCCAGCGCAGTGGCCATCAACAAGTACATGACCAAGCAGATCTTCAGATGCAGCGCGATCCCCGTGGCCGACGACGTGATGGTGACCGCGAGGGAGCTGGACCTTTCGGGCCTGAGGAAGGTGGCTGGAAGCGTGGCGCTGGACCTCGGTTTTCCCTGCATCGTCAAACCGAACTGCGAGGGCTCGACCGTGGGCGCGAGCAAGGCGAGCAATAGAGGGGAACTCGAGAGAGCCCTGGAGGAAGCGCTGGAATATGACGACCTCCTTCTCGTGGAGAGATATATCGAGGGCAGGGAAATGACCGTGGGGTTGTTGGGGGAAGAGCCTCTGATCCTCCCCGTTCTCGAAGTGGTGGCCAGCAAGGGATTCTACGATTACGAGTGCAAGTACACCAAGGGGATGACCGAGTACATCGTCCCCGCCCCTATCTCGGAAGAGCTGTCGAAGGAGCTTCATTACCTGTCGCTGCGTGCGCACCTCGCCCTGGGGTGTGAGGGCTTTTCGCGGGTCGATTTCATGGTGGACAAAGAGGAAAGGCTGTATTGCCTGGAGGTAAACACCATACCGGGCATGACCGAGCTGAGCCTGATACCCAAGGCCGCGGCAGCTGCGGGGCTTTCCTTCGCAGAGGTGGTGAAGATGATACTCGCTACGGCGGGCCTGAAGATCGGAAAAGGCAGGCAGGATTGAGCGGAAGAAGAGATGCTGCGAGCAACGGGGTTGAAAAGACCCACAGCGCGGAGGTGAGGGCGTCTCGCGCCAGGTCGCGGGTGAAGGCAAAAAAGTCCAAGGCGAAAGGCATGACCGTTGAAAGCATCTCCCGCCCAACTGCCACAAGCACGCCCGGCCGCAGCCGAAAAAAGGCTCCGCAGAATGCGGGCGCGACCGTTGCGGTAAAGAAGATGGCTGGTGCGGCTGAGGGCAAGAAGCGGCGCGAGGACGGCCCGGGTGTAAGCGGGTTGAAGCTCGGCGGGCCGAAACCAGCCGGTAAGGACGGCCTGCAGGGTGGGAAGAGAAAAAAAGAGGAAGAGAGAAAGAAGCGGTACGGTGGAAAGCCGGCGTGGATTACCCCCGCTACGGGCCGTAAGGAGAAAAAGGCAGAAAAAGGAAAAGCCTCAAAAGGAACCCGCGCTGCCGCCACCGGGCTGGAGATCGCGGAGCCGGTTGCGCTCGCGCCGCAGGAGCAGGCAGGCCAGGAGGTCGGCCGGCGCGGGAAGCGCGCGGGCAGCGGTAAGTTTACGTCAAACCCAGCGAGGACCCTTTTTCTGGGGACGTTGCTCGTGATCTCGCTGGGAGCGTTGCTGTGGGTCTACACCAGCACCGGGGTTCTCAACGTAAAGCATGTGGAGGTCAGGGGAAACGAAGTGCTGGACGAGGATTGCCTGCGCTCGCTGTCCGGCATAACCGGCGACACGCATCTGCTCAAGATGGATGTCAAGGCGGCGGAGAGGGCCCTTCTATCGGAGCCCTATATCGCGGGGGTCGATATATCGAGGCATTACCCCAATACCGTGGTGCTGGAGATAAACGAGCGCCAGCCCAGCGGGGCTATCTTTCAGAACGGCAAATACTACCTCGTCGACCAGGAGGGCATGATACTCGAAAGCGTGGACGCGGTACCCGAAGGAATGGTGGAGATAAAGGATCTGGAGCTTCCATTGCTGATGCCCGGCCTGGAGTTGGGCGGCGTTGATTTCGCGGCGGTGACCTCCCTCGTGGGCAGCCTGCCCCCGCAGCTGCGGGAGATAGCCGAGGCAGTGGGGGTCAGGGAAGGCGAGGGGCTGTATCTGGAGGGAGCCGGCACGACCGTTATCTACGGAGAAGCAAACAATCTCTCGCGCAAGAACGACATCGCACTGATGGCCCTGAGAGACCTCGTGCAGGATTACGGGGCCGTAGATTACATAGACGTATCCTTTCCCGATCACCCCGTAATAAAGCCTTCCGGCGACAGTTAGGCCAGAGCTTGGGAAACCGGGATCAAGTGCCGATATACATCGAGACTTAACATTTAGGCTATTTTGTAAGTATAATGTTACCGTTAAGGTATAATAATCCAGACTAAAGCGCTGTATCTTGGTGGCAGGCAGGGAGGAGACAGTATCAGTGGCAGGAACGGCTAAACCCTGGCGATGCGCCTCAAGCGCTGTTGGGAGGGGGTTTAATGGGAGCGGTCCGGGGGAGGAGCGGAAAGAAGCCGTGCCGTCCCCATAGGGCAAATTGGAAAAACTATGAAGAAAAGAAAGCGATGGGAAGGAGATAGGGATACCCTTGTCGTAGATTAAGAATAATGTGGAGGAAAGAGGCAGTCATAGAATAAAACGTGACACGACAGAAATATAAAGTATTGGTTTAGAGTTTGAAAAAGCGCCTCATGGGTTTTTAAGGGGCAAAGGATAAAGGAGGGACTGGAAATGCCAGAGACAGCGACAAATTATCTGGCGGTTATCAAGGTCGTCGGCGTAGGCGGAGGCGGGACCAACGCCATCAACCGTATGATCGATGCCGGGCTCAAAGGAGTTGAGTTCGTGGCCATCAACACCGACGCTCAAGCCCTCCTCATGTCCGACGCCGATGTGAAGGTCTACATCGGCGGAAACATCACCCGCGGGTTGGGGGCAGGCTCCAACCCGGAGGTCGGCGAGCAGGCGGCGCTGGAGAACAAGGATGCGGTGGGGGAGTCCATCAAGGGTGCGGACATGGTCTTCATCACCGCGGGCAAGGGAGGCGGAACCGGGACCGGGGCATCTCCCATCGTGGCGGAGATAGCCAAGGAACAGGGAGCCCTGACCATAGGAGTGGTCACACGCCCGTTCTCCTTCGAGGGTCGCAAGAGGGCGCAGCAGGCGGAGGAGGGCATAGAGAAACTACGGGAGAAAGTGGATACGCTGATCATCATTCCCAACGACCGTCTCCTGGAAGTGGCGGAGCAGAAGACCTCCATCCTGAACGCCTTCCGCATGGCTGATGACATCCTGCGCCAGGGCGTGCAGGGCATCACCGACCTCATCACCGTGCCGGGCCTGATCAACCTGGACTTCGCCGACGTGAGGACCATCATGTCCAATGCGGGCTCGGCCCTCATGGGTATCGGCGTGGGTTCCGGTGAGAACCGCTCCTCGGAGGCCGCACGCGCGGCCATCTCGAGCCCACTGCTCGAGGCATCGATCGAGGGCGCCAAGGGCATCCTGCTCAATATCTCGGGCGGGACGGACCTGGGGCTCTTCGAGGTGAACGAGGCGGCGGAGATCATCGCCAGCGTGGCGGATCCGGACGCGAACATAATATTCGGCGCGGTGATAGACGACTCCCTGGGTGATGAGTTAAAGGTTACGGTAATCGCTACCGGCTTCGAGTTCGGGACGATCCCGCAGAAGCCGGGCCGCCGGGCGGCGAAAACGGAGACTACGCCGGAGAAGACGATGGTCTTCGAGTCAGAGGAACTGGACATACCCGTCTTCCTCCGCAACAAGTAATTGCCCTGCGCGGCGGCAGGATACCTGGCCCCCCTTGCCGGTGCCTGGCCGGAGTAGTGTTGTTATGAGGCGGCTGTAGGCCGCCTTTGCTTATATGGAGGAAAGATTTGGAAAGGAAGACCGAGCTGTTCCTGAAGGAGGAACTCGCGGGGGTTACCCGCCCGGGACGCTACCTGGGCATAGAGGTGAACGCCTGCCGCAAGCCCTTCAATGAAGCCGATGTTACCTGTGCGCTCATCTATCCGGATGCCTACGAGGTCGGCATGTCGCACCTCGGCCTCTGCATCCTCTACGAGGAGATAAACGGGAGAGAGGACGCCATGGCCGACCGCGCCTATCTCCCCTGGGTGGATATGCAGGAAAGTATGCTGAGGCGAGGCGTACTCCTTTTCGGGCTGGAGAGCCGCTTCCCCGTAAGGGAGTTCGACATGGTGGGCATAACCCTGCAGCACGAGCTGACCTATGCGAACGTGGTGCGGGTTCTCGGGCTGGCCGGGATACCCCTGTTCGCGAGGGAAAGAGGCGAGGGAACCCCGCTGGTGATGGGGGGTGGACCGGGCGCCTTCAACCCCGAACCCGTGGCGGAGCTCTTCGACGTCCTGGTTCTCGGAGAGGGAGAGGAGGTAGTCCACGAGCTTATCGACTTGCTGAAGGATTGGAAGAATAAGGAAAGAAGCGGCCGCGGTGAACTGGTGCGGGAATGTGCCGCCATACCCGGAGTATATGCCCCATCCCTCTACCACGTTTCGTACCGCCCCGACGGCGAGATAGAGGCGATAGAGCCCGAGCGGGGAGCGCCGTTTCCCGTTCGCAAGAGGTTACTCCAGGACATGGACAGCCGGAGGCCTCCGCTGCGCCCCGTGATACCTCTGGTGGAGCCGGTTCACGATCGCTGCAATCTCGAGATATTCAGGGGGTGCACGCGCGGCTGCCGCTTCTGCCAGGCGGGGATGATCTACCGGCCCGTGCGAGAGAGGTCGGAGGATAAGCTGCGCGAGTGGGCACGGGAACTCGTCAGCAACACGGGCTGCGACGAGATATCGCTTTCCTCGCTTAACAGCGCCGACTACAGCCGGATCATGTCCCTGGCGGGCAGCCTCTCGAGCGATATGGAAAAGCAGCATGTAGCGGTATCGCTGCCTTCGCTGCGGACCGATACCTTCTCGGTGGAACTGGCGGCCCGCCTGCGCAGGGTGAAACGCACCGGGCTTACTTTCGCCCCCGAGGCCGCCTCGGCCCACATGCGCGCGGTGGTGAACAAGGGGGTTTCCGACCAGGACCTTCTGGAGGCGGTTTCTTGTGCCTACCGCGAGGGATGGCGGAAGATAAAGCTCTATTTCATGGTAGGCCTTCCGGGTGAAAGCGAGGATGAGGTCGAGGAGATCTGCGGCCTGGTGAGGCGGATAATGCGCGAGGGGGCGGGCGGGGATCCGGCCAGAGGCCTCCGCCTTTCCATCAGCGTCTCCACCCTCGTCCCCAAACCCCATACCCCCTTGCAGTGGATGAGGCAGATGTCGCTTCCCGAGGTAGCAAGACGTCACTTCATCCTCAAGGAGGGGTTGCGCATCAAGGGGGTCACCATGAGGTGGCACACGCGGGAGATGAGCTATCTCGAGGGAGTGCTCTCGCGCGGGGACCGCAGGCTGCTGCCCGCGGTGATAGCGGCGTCCCGGGAAGGATGCCTCGACAGCTGGAGCGAGTTTTTCTCCTGGGAGCGCTGGCAGCGCGCCTTGGAGGGAGCGGGGCTGGACCCGGTGTGGTACGTGGAGAGGGAGCGTTCGCGTTCGGAGAATCTGCCCTGGGATCACCTCTACGCGGGAGTCAGAAAGGACTTCCTGTGGGATGAATACGAGAAAGCCATGAGCGGGGAGGAGACGCCGGATTGCCGTTTCGGCCCGTGTAGCGATTGCGGGGCTTGTGACGAGGAAGGTACGCGGATACGTCTTGCGGGGAAAGGGCCGTGATGAAGCGATTGCTGCTGAAGTATCGCAAGGAAGGCGACGCAGCTTTCCTTTCGCACCGGGAGGCGATGCGCGCGATGGAAAGGGCGCTGAGGCGAAGCGGCATCCCTCTGGCTTTCAGCGAGGGCTTCAGCCCCCGCCCGCGCATGAGTTTTTCCCCCGCCTTGCCCCTGGGAGTGGCGGCGGAAGCCGAATACGTGGAGCTTGCGGTGGAGGGTGACGTGGACATGAAGGAGGCGGTGGAGAGGCTGAGCCTGGCCTTGCCCACGGGACTTGGGGTGAGCGAGATCCAGGCGCTTTCTCCCACCATGCCCAAGCTCTCGCGCTGGGCCCGTTACGGGCTTTTCCGTCTGCAGGACGGGGAGAAAAGGTCTTACCTGCTGCTGATCCTGGGCGGGAAGGGACAGGGGCGCCTGAAGGACGCCATGCATGCCATGGCCGATGATGGAGACCTGGACGAGGCGAGGTGCTCGGTTACCAGGGTAGGCCTTTACGCCTCCCCGGAAGAGGTGTTCGAGGATGCTGAGGGCAAGGTGATGTTCTACGACGGCGCCAGCGGAGAGCTGCGAGAGATCGAGGAGGGTGGCTTTTGCCCCTGAGGCACGATCTGGAATATAGAGGATATTATGGCTGATTATTGGAAGGAACATAGCGGAGAAAGGTTTGAGGTGACCTAGATTGGACGGCAAGAAAAAGCCAAAACGCAGGACGGCCAAACCGCCCGACCCCAAGAGAGAGATCGTGGTGGCAAGCTATCAGAAGGAGACCCGCGTGGCGGTACTCGAAGGCGGCGGCCTGCAGGAGATCTTCGTAAGCCACGAGGACCGGCGGTCCATAGTGGGGGATATCTACAAGGGCAGGGTGCAGAACGTCCTTCCGGGCATGGAGGCGGCCTTCGTGGATATCGGTCATAACCGCAATGCCCTGCTCTACGTCGGGGACATCTTCGTCGATGGCAACAGGCATCGCGAACGCCAGGATATCACCAAGATCCTCAAGCAGGGCCAGGAGGTCGTGGTCCAGGTTACCAAGGATCCCATGGGCAGCAAGGGCGCCCGCCTCACCACATACATATCTCTCGCCGGGAGGTATCTTGTCTTGCTGCCCCAGGTGACCACGGTTGGCATTTCCCACAAGCTGAGCGAGGAGGAAAGGGCGCGCCTGCGCAAGGTGATCGAGGAGGTACGCCCCAAGGACGTGGGCATCATCGTACGCACCGTGGCCAGGGATGCCGAGGCGGCGGAGTTGAGGAAGAGCCTGTCTTATCTGAACAAGGTATGGCGGCAGGTGCATCGCGCCGCGGAGAAGAAGCATGCCCCGGCCATTCTCTACCAGGAACCTGAGCTGGAGCTCAAGGTCGTGCGGGACATCATGGACGCCAGCTACGACCGTATCCTGGTGGATTCCCACCGTTCTTTCCGCCGCATAAAGCATTATCTCAAGCTGGTGGCCCCGGCTATCGCCGAGCGCGTGGTGCGTTACTCCAACGAGACTCCCGTGTTCGAGGCGCTGGACATCAACCGCCAGATAAGGGACGCCCTGAGCCGGAGCGTTTCCCTGCCCTCGGGCGGGTCCATCGTCATCGATCCCACGGAAGCGCTTACCGCCATCGACGTCAACACCGGAAAGTACGTGGGAAACAAATCCCTGGAAGAGACAGTCCTGCGCACCAACATCGAGGCGGTGAAGGAAGTGGTGCGCCAGCTGAAACTGCGCGACATCGGGGGCATAATCATCATCGACTTCATCGACATGAACGAGGCCAAGAACCGCAGGGCCGTGCTCAAGGCCTTGAACCAGGAACTGGAAAATGACCGCACCAAGACCTACGTGGTAGAACTCACCAAGCTGGGGTTGGTGGAGATGACGCGCAAGAACGTTTCCGAGGGCCTCATCGAGGCTTTCGGCGAAACCTGCCCCGTTTGCCACGGGCGGGGCATAGTGTTACGGGAACCTTGAGCGTGGGCGGACGCATGGATGACGGCGCGACCGGGGCGACGAGTGCGGGTGAAAGCAGGGGGCACCCTCCGGGCGTTAAAAAACGGCGCAAGGGCAGGATACTGATCATCGTCGGTTTGTCGCTCATCCTCGCGGGCCTTCTAGCCCTGGGGGGGATCTACGCCTATATCTATTACACGGACCGCAAGGCCGCATCGTCGCAGGAGGAGCTGATGCGGCAGTGGGAAGAAGAACCCGTCGAATCAGAGGACGGAGAGGTCACGGTGGGGGACGGTATCGCCAGGATAATGGCGACCCGCATAAACCTCGACGCCATCGTGGTCGAGTTGTGGGGGCTGGATGACGCCGAGAACCTGAAACGCGGCCCAGGGCACATCCCCGACACCGCTTACCCCGGGCAGCCGGGCAACTGCGTTATTTCCGGCCATCGTACCACCTACGGGGCGCCCTTCCGCCATATCGAACAGCTCGTGGGCGGGGACGAGATCATCCTCATCACCGCAGAAAACCGCTATACCTACGAGGTGTACGAGCAGCGTATCGTGCTTCCCACCGACCTCACGGTGCTGGAACAGGAAGGGGATCCCAAGCTCACGCTTACCGCCTGCCACCCCTGGTATAGCGCGGCCCAGCGCATAGTGGTCATCGCCAGGCTCGTAGAGGCCGAGGATCTCTAGGGAACCTCGAATCGGGCAGATCCACTTGCCCTGGCCTGCAGCCGGCGCCGGACGCTGGCGCGTAAGGGGTCAAGTATGCGTTAACGGGCCATTGGCGGCGTGCCGATGACGAAAACGAGGCTATCGTTCCACGGGCGGGGGTAAGGCCTCTCGAGCAGGTATTTTACGGTAAAAGAAAGACCGGAAAGTGGGCAGGCTTCCCGGTCATGGCCAAAACTCACTCGGCGTAGATATTTTGACATTTAGATTATCGGCTCGGGATACCGGAGACTTTAGAGTTATTTGTCCTTCAGGGGCGAACCGGAGACGCAATATATATTATTTAGACTCAAGGATTCCGCGCCAGTGGTCGATAATTAGAGCGAAAGTTGAAAACCGAATATCCCTAAGGTGATAAAGGCAAACTCTTCCGAAAGGAGAGGGCGCAAAGCCATGGGTCTAAGGCCGCGATAGCGGTTAGGATCGCCAGGCTGCCGCCTAGCAAGCGAAGCCCTTTCCGCCCTGGTGGAAAGGGCGGTTTCGTTAAAGAGACAAAATGGGCAGACAAAAGGGGATTTGCCACCAAGCCTCAGGGACTCAAGGAGAGAGACAAGATGAGAGGGCTCACTCGGTGGCAGAAGAACGTGGCGCCTTTACTGTGCATCGCATTCCTCGCATTGACCATCTTGCAGCCGCTTGTGTTCGGAAACGGAGCGGTGCTGGCGGCGGTCAACACATCGTCCGGAGAGGCGAGCATGCTCCAGCTCGTCAACCAGGCTCGTGCCGGAGCGGGTCTTCCCCCGATCTACGCAGAGCAGCAGCTTACGGACATGGCTCGCAGTTATTCCAACGAGATGTTGGAGTATGATTTCTTTTCGCACGTGTCACCGGTATCGGGAACCCTGCAGCAGCGTATATCTGCGCAGGGCATATCGGGGTGGAGTCTTGCAGGCGAGAATATCGCCAAGGCGCCCAGCGTCGAGGTGGCGTTCGAGGCCCTGATGAACAGCCCGTCCCACAAGGAGAATATCCTGAGGAGCGAGTTCAATTGCATAGGCATCGGCGTGGTTCAGGGAGAGAACTGCCTCTATATAACCCAGGAATTCATGCGGTTCGCTCCCATCCCGGCTTCCGCGGACCAGGGCTTCTCTTCTAACCCGGCCCCGGCGACGGTCGCCAGTCCCGACAGCTTTGATTCCTATCTTCTGATCATGAACCCCAACGGCGAGGATGCCCGCGTGGAGGTGACGTTCCAGGGAGAGGACGGGACGAACAGGACTTTCACCTACGCGGTGGGAGCCAGCAGCCGCTTCACCGTTCCAATGCGGGAGACGGTAGGCAACGGCTCCTTCTCCACCGACGTAAAGAGCGACATACCGGTACTTGCCGAGCGGGCCATGTATTTCAACTACGGGGGCAGGAGCGGCGGGCACGATTCCATCGGCGCCACCGCGACCTCCAACAACTGGTTCTTCGCCGAGGGCTATACCGGGGATTCCTTCGATACCTGGGTGCTGCTGCAGAAC